>NZ_CP117267.1:0-668750 GCF_007000325.2 Rhizobium rhododendri
ATGCGCGATGCGATGACTCAGTGCGAGCCGGACCCCGCCATCAGACGAGATAATATCGGGCGGCGTTCCTTCGCCCGACATGACGAGATTCTGGAAGGCGGCGAAATGCAGATGAATACGATGACGACCGGTGCACTGGCGAAAAGCGGCGACGGTGCGCAGCAGGCGTTGAGCTCGGTTTGCCTTGAAGTGGCGGGAGACAAAGCAGACATGAAGCATAGTGTACTGTTCGAGCGTGTGAGCGCACGTTTGAAGGCGCAGGTCGGTGCCGACGTTTATGCCAGCTGGTTTGCCCGTCTCAAGCTGCATTCGGTGTCGAAGAGTGTCGTCCGCCTGACGGTACCGACCACGTTTCTGAAGTCATGGATCAACAACCGCTACCTGGATATGATCACAAGCCTGTTCCAGGCTGAAGATGCCGAAATCCTCAAGGTCGAAATTCTTGTCCGTACCGCCCAGCGGCATGGCACAAAGGCCCCTGCGGCTGACGAGCAGGTCGTCGTGCCAGATACGGGCGCCGTGGCCCCGATGCGCCGCCAGACCGCCCAGGCGGCAGGCCAGGCCGTCGCCCAGGCTGTCAATGCCGCTGGCGCTGCCCGCACGCCGAGCTTCGGCACACCGCTCTTCGGTTCGCCGCTCGATCCTCGCTACACGTTTGACACCTTCGTCGAAGGCGGTTCCAACCGGATCGCGCTGGCCGCAGCCGAAACCATCGCGGAAGCCGGTGCCGGTGCCGTGCGCTTCAACCCGCTGTTCCTGCATTCGAGCGTCGGTCTCGGCAAGACCCACATGCTGCAGGCGATCGCCAACGCTGCCGTGCGCAATCCGCGCGCCCTCCGGGTCGTTTACCTGACGGCCGAATACTTCATGTGGCGCTTTGCGACCGCGATCCGCGACAATGATGCGCTGACCCTTAAGGAGTCGCTGCGCAATATCGACCTTCTGATCATCGACGACATGCAGTTCCTGCAGGGCAAGATGATCCAGCACGAATTTTGCCATCTGCTGAATATGCTTCTCGACAGCGCCAAGCAGGTTGTCGTCGCAGCCGACCGCGCCCCTTGGGAACTGGAATCGCTCGATCCCCGCGTCCGCTCGCGCCTGCAGGGTGGCGTTGCCATCGAACTGGAAGCGCCGGATTACGAGATGCGCCTCGAGATCCTCAATCGCCGGCTGGCCGCAGCCCAGGTCGAGGATCCGTCACTTGAAATCCCAGCCGAGCTTTTGTCGCACGTTGCCCGCAGCGTCACCGCCAGCGGCCGCGAACTGGAAGGCGCCTTCAACCAGCTGGTTTTCCGCCGCTCCTTCGAGCCGAACCTGACTGTCGAGCGCGTCGATGAGCTTCTTGCCCACCTGGTGGGCTCAGGCGAGCCGCGTCGCGTGCGTATCGAAGACATCCAGCGCGTTGTCGCCCGCCATTACAATGTGTCGCGCCAGGAGCTGGTTTCGAACCGCCGCACCCGCGTCATCGTCAAGCCGCGCCAGATCGCCATGTATCTGGCAAAAACCCTGACACCGCGCTCGTTCCCGGAAATCGGCCGTCGCTTCGGCGGACGCGATCACACGACCGTGCTGCACGCCGTGCGCAAGATCGAGGAACTGATCTCCGGCGACACCAAGCTGTCGCACGAAATCGAGCTGCTGAAACGTCTTATCAACGAATAGTCATCTACGCGGTATGAATCGAAACGGCCGGCGAAAGCCGGCCGTTCTGTTGTCAGATACGCTGTTGCTGCATCTCAGGAAGTGGGCATCCTGGACGTTGGCAGGCGTTCGCCATTGATCATTTCCAAACGTCCGCGGCGATCAGCACCGGAAGTTTTGAACCGAGCGCATTGAGCGCGATACGGTGAACGGTTTCGGTGGGCGCGGTGCAGAGATCGCCGATCACCTTCACCACCATTCCGTCTGCAGCCCTCGACATCGCGGTGAAGACGACACAGTTCTGCGTCATCATTCCGCAGATCAGTAGCTCTTCAGTCCCGTTTAGATGTTCGGCGAGGTCGGTATCCTGAAAGGCGTCTGCACTGCTTTTGATGACGACGGGCGCATTGTCTGCAGCCTTCAGGACATTGTCGCGAATGGCTGTTCCCGCCCCGTCCTTCGCAAAGAGACCGGTGCTCGCTGCCGAAATGTGCTGGACCAGCACCACCTTGTCGCCGGCCGCTCTGGCTTTCGCTATCGCCGAGAGAATGTGGCTTTCGGTTTCGTCCGCTTGCCACAGGGGCAGGGCACCTCCCGAAAAATAATCATTTTGAATGTCGATGACGAGAAGGGTGCGGTTCATCCTGGAATTCCTTTGCAGGTCTGGAGACATCCCTCGGGGATACCAGACGTTTCAGCAGCTTTGGTAGCGCGGGCGCGTAGCGTTCATGTCAAGGAGTGGAGAGATGCGTATCGACCCATCGGGGCGAAGGGTTTCCTTCTCCCGACTGGTCGTGGTTACCCCTCAGCACGCCAAATCGGCCACCACGGAATCAAGGATCAGCATGCCCGCCGGCGTGCAGCGCAGGCGCGAATTGCCGATGCGCTCAATAAAGCCGTGCTCGAGCAGGAACTCTTCGCGCTTGGGATCGGGATCGCGGCCCGAAAAATGCCGCCATCGAACGAGGTCGATGCCTTCCTTCAGCCTGAGCCCCATCAGCAGCAGTTCATCGGCCTGCTCGTCGTAGCCAAGCATTTCCTGCTCGAGGATGCCGTGGCCGTCGCGCTCGACCATGTCGAGCCAGCTCTCGGGCTTGCGCTCAGTAGCCGTTGCCAGCTTGTCGCGTCCTTGCGTCAGGCGACCATGGGCGCCGGGGCCTATGCCCGCATAGTCGCCATAGCGCCAGTAGGTCAGGCTGTGGCGGCTTTCGGCGCCGGGGCGGGCATGGTTGGATACCTCGTAGGCCGGCATCCCCTCGCGCTCGGTGATCTCCTGCGTCGCCTCGTAGAGCAGCGCTGACTGGTCGCCATCCGGCACTACCAGTTTGCCGGCCTTGTGCAGGCCAAAAAACGGCGTGCCTTCCTCTATCGTCAGCTGGTAGAGCGACAGGTGATCGACCGCGTAGGACATCGCCTGTTTGAGTTCCCGCTCCCATTCCTCAACCGTCTGGTCTGGACGGGCGTAGATGAGGTCGAACGACATGCGTGGAAAGATGTCACGGGCAAGGCCTATGGCCTTCAGCGCATTCTCGGTGTTGTGCAGCCGGCCAAGAAATTTGAGGTCACGGTCGTTCAGCGCCTGTACACCGAGCGAGACACGGTTGACACCGGCCGCTCGATAGCCGCGAAACCGGTCTGCCTCGACGCTGGACGGATTGGCCTCAAGCGTTATTTCGATCCCATCCGGCACGTGCCAATGCGTGGCGATGCCGTCGAGAATGGCGCCGACCGTTTCCGGCGTCATCAGCGATGGCGTGCCGCCGCCGAGAAAGATGCTGGTGACCGTCTTCGCGCCGCTGAGCTGGCGCATCGATGCCATTTCTTTGAGAAAGGCGGCTGTAAAGCGCGGCTGGTCGACCGCCTGATGACGGACATGGCTGTTGAAATCGCAATAGGGGCATTTGGCAGCACAGAACGGCCAATGCACGTAGACGCCAAAACCGGGCTCGCCGGTATCGGGCAGGAGAGGGGCGCCACGCAAAAGCGCGCTATGCGAATCGACAATGTTCACCGGACGATCCTACGCTTCCAGCCCGGTTTCGACAAAGCGCTTGAAGGCTCGTGCCCGGTGCGACAGTGCTTCCGGGTCGCCGGGCTTCCAGCCGTGCTTTTCCTGTGCCGTCATTTCGCCGAAAGTCGCTTCATAGCCTGATGGCTGGAAGATCGGATCGTAGCCGAAACCGGCCTCGCCACGTGGCGGCCAGACGATGGTGCCCTCGACTTCGCCGCGAAAAAGCTCGGTATGCCCGTCGGGCCAGGCGAGGCAGAGCACGCTGACGAAATGGGCGCTGCGCTTGTCCGTCGTCGTTGCGCCAGCCTTCTGCAGGGCCGTCTCGACCTTCTGCATTGCCATCGCAAAATCGCGGCTGCCGTCGGCCGTTTCCGCCCAGTTGGCGGTGTAGACACCAGGATCGCCGCCGAGCGCATCGATCACCAGCCCGCTGTCGTCGGAGAGCGCCGGAAGGCCAGAGGTCTTAGCCGATGCCAGAGCCTTGATGCGGGCATTTTCCTCAAATGTCGTGCCGGTTTCGTCCGGTTCGATGAAGCCCAGTTCGGCAGCGGATTTGGCAACAAACCCCATCGGGCCGATCAGGTCGGCGATTTCGCGGATCTTGCCGGCATTATGGCTGGCAACGACGATGGTCTTTGTTTCGAGCTTGCGCATGCACTATTCCTGTCAGATCGCCCAGAGGCCGGGTTCGGCGCATTCCAGACTGTTGCCCGCGGGGTCGCGGAAGTAAATCGACCGCGCTCCGTTCGGCCAGAGAAAATCGGCTTCGATGGCGACGCCAGCGGCTGTCAGGCTTTGCACCATCCCGTCAAGCTGGTCGGCAGCGACGCGAAAACAGGCATGTCCGCTCCCCGCTGTCCCGTGGGATGGCACCGGCAAGGCCCCCGCCGGCGCAGGCTTTACCGTTTCCGCGCGATTGAAGATCAAAAGCACGCCGGGTCCGCAGCGAAAGAAGACATGCCGATCACCCTGACGGGTAATCCTGGGCAATCCCAGGATCGTCCCGTAAAAGCTATCCGCCTCGTCGAGCTCGTCGACGTAGAGCGCCGTTTCGAGAATGCCGTCAATGGCAACGGGCATCTGGTATCTCCGTCGATCAGCCGATCGCCTGCTTTTGCATCGCGACGAGCTCGGTGCAGCCATTCTTGGCGAGGCCGAGCAGCGTCAGGAATTCTTCTTCCGAGAACGGCTTGCCTTCGGCCGTGCCCTGGATCTCGACGATACCGCCGGAGCCGGTCATTACGAAGTTGGCGTCCGTCTCAGCCGAGGAATCCTCGAGATAGTCGAGGTCGATTACCGGCTGGCTGGCAAAGATGCCGCAGGAAATGGCGGCGACATGATCCTTGAGGACCCGGTCGAGCTTGATCATGCTGCGGCCTTCCATCCACTTGAGACAGTCGTGCAGCGCGATCCAGGCGCCGGTGATCGACGCGGTACGGGTCCCGCCATCCGCCTGGATGACATCGCAGTCGAGGCTGATCTGGCGTTCGCCGAGGGCCTGCAAATCGACAACGGCACGCAGCGAGCGGCCGATGAGGCGCTGGATTTCCTGAGTGCGACCGCTCTGCTTGCCGCTGGCGGCCTCGCGCTTCATACGTTCGCCGGTAGCGCGGGGCAGCATGCCGTATTCGGCGGTCACCCAGCCCTTGCCACTGTTGCGCAGCCATGGCGGTGTCTTTTCTTCAAGACTTGCCGTCACCAGAACATGGGTATCGCCGAACTTGACCAGGCACGAGCCTTCGGCGTGCTTGGAGAAGTTGCGCTCGAACGAGACCTTGCGCATCTGGTCGGTTTTTCTGCCTGAAGGCCGCATGTTATACTCCTGATGGTGTTGCACCGCTTCTACGATTGACGGCCCGCTTTTGCAAAGAAAAAGCGGCCTGCGCCGGCCGGCCGCCGATGATGGCATTTTCCTTTGTCATTGCGGGATGAGCAGCTATACTTGGAAAGGATCAATGCAGGGGCACCACGGCGAAATGGGATTTTTGACATCGTCGATTTCGGACGCCGTTTCGGCACTCGACGAAAGATCGAAGGAAGTTTTTCGTCGCATCGTCGAAAGCTACCTCGAACATGGCGAGCCGCTCGGTTCGCGCAGCCTGTCGAAACTGCTCCCGATTTCGCTCTCGCCAGCCTCCATCCGCAACGTGATGGGCGATCTCGAAGAGCTAGGCCTTATCTATTCGCCGCATATCAGCGCCGGCCGGCTGCCGACCCAGATCGGCCTACGGTTCTTCGTGGACGGTTTCATGCAGGTCGGCGATCTCTCGGCCGAAGACCGCGCCACGATCGACCGGCAGATCCGCGGCAGCAACCGCGACCAGCCGATGCAGTCGGTAATGTCGGGAGCCAGCCAGATGCTCTCGGGCATTTCGCGCGGTGCCGGTATCGTCATCACCAACAAGAGCGATCCGGTCCTGAAGCATGTCGAATTCATCCGCCTGGAGCCGACCAAGGCGCTGGCCGTGCTCGTCGGAGACCACGATCAGGTGGAAAACCGGATCATCGAGCTACCCGCCGGCATCACGTCGTCGCAGTTGACGGAGGCGGCTAATTTTCTGAACGCCCACATGACCGGCCAGACGCTGCCGACGTTGCGCAAGCAGCTCCAGACCCTGAAGAACGACGTGCGCCACGAACTCGACGTGCTGTCGCAGGATCTGGTCGAGCGTGGCATTGCTGTCTGGTCCGGCGACGACGACGCCAGCAAGCCGGGACAACTGATCGTCCGCGGCCGCGCCAATCTGCTGGATGGCCTTGCCGATGCCGCAGATCTCGACCGGCTGCGCATGCTCTTCGACGATCTCGAAAAGAAGGACAGCCTGATCGAACTGCTCGATCTCGCCGAAACCGGCCCGGGCGTGCGCATTTTCATCGGTTCTGAAAACAAGCTGTTTTCGCTGTCAGGCTCGTCGCTGATCGTTGCGCCATATCGCGACGGCGACGATAAGATCGTTGGTGCCGTCGGCGTTATCGGCCCGACGCGACTGAACTACGCCAAGATCGTGCCGATGGTCGATTATACCGCCCAGCTGATTTCACGCCTGTCGCGCAACGGATTGTAGCGCCTCCCCATTCAATCGCGGCGATTGCCGGCAAATCGCCGCTTCTTCATCGGCAAGCCTTGATTTTTCGAAGTCAAACCTCGATATCGGGCACATCCTAGAGACCACGCAATTCGGAGACCGTCATGATCGTCGACACGACCAATGATACACACGACGCAACGCCCAACGAGAACCTCGAAGAGTTCGCGCCTGATGTGGACGATGCTGCCGAGACAGCGCCGTCGGAGCCGGATCCCGTCGAGGTCCTGAAGGGCGAAAATGCCGAGCTTCGTGACCGTTACCTGCGGCTTGCTGCAGAAATGGACAACCTGCGTCGTCGCACCGAGCGGGAAGTCAAGGATGCCAAGTCCTATTCCGTCGCAGGCTTTGCGCGCGATATGCTGGCCGTCTCGGACAACTTGCGCCGCGCTATCGATGCCATCCCGGCAGACGTCCGCGAAAATGCCGATGCAGGTCTGTCGACGCTGATGGAAGGCGTCGAGATGACGGAACGCTCGATGCTGTCCACCCTGGAGCGCCATGGCGTCCGCAAGCTTGAGCCGGTCGGCCAGAAGTTCGATCCGAATTTCCACCAGGCAATGTTTGAGATCCCCAACACGGAAGTGCCGAACAACACTGTCGTGCAGGTCGTACAGGACGGTTACAGCATCGGCGAACGCATCCTGCGCCCGGCAATGGTAGGCGTCGCCAAGGGCGGTCCGAAGGCCGTAGATGTGGAAGTCGGCGCCAACAGCCCGTTCGACGAAAAAGACGCCTGATTTTTCAGCAGCCAGATTTCAATGACAATTGGCTGCTGCCCGTTCCTTCTAATCCCCGCCCTCGTGGCGGGGATCCACAACGCCGCTTAGACGGCGCGGGATCTCTTGCTCACCGCAGCGCTCTATAACCGCGCAGGTGGCGGTTGCCGATGCCCTGCGGCAAGCGGAGGAGTGAGCTCGGGATGTCTAACGAGATGAATCTAAGTAGCAGGGATTGGCGCGAGCCTTTGGTTCAGGCCCGCGCAGTTTTGCGCGGTAACCGAAACGTCACGCCGCGTTAGAGGCCTGTTCCTCGTTGAGGAACGCGTAGATCGCCGAGGCTGATTCGGTGGCCCTGAGCTTGGCGACGAGATCCTGGTCTCGCAGCACGCGGGCGATGCGCGAAAGCGCCTTCAAATGGTCGGCGCCGGCGCCCTCGGGTGCAAGCAGCAGGAAGACGAGATCGACCGGCTGGTCGTCCAGCGCTTCGAAGTCGACGGCTGAATCCAGCCGCGCGAAGACGCCGGTGATGGTCTTGACGCTTGGCAGCTTGCCGTGCGGGATGGCAATGCCATTGCCCACGCCCGTTGAACCGAGACGTTCACGCTGCAAGATTACTTCGAAGATATCCCGTTCCGACAGTCCCGTCAGCTTGGCGGCCTTGGCCGCCATTTCCTGAAGCAACTGTTTCTTGGAATTTGCCTTCAAGGCAGGGATGATCGCATCTTGCTGCAGCAAATCTGCCAAAGCCATTCTTTTTTCCTCGTGTGCCGGGATGCTCCCGAAGAGCGGCGGCGGAACCGCCGCTCTCCGTGCTGTCTCAGCCCTTGATGCTGGCTGCGTCTATCCAGCCGATGTTGCCGTCATGACGACGATAGACGATGTTCAGTTCCTTGCCGGTGCTCCGAAACATCAGCACCGGTTCGTCGGTCATATCGAGCGCCATAACGGCCGACGCAACCGACATCGTCTTCAATTGCTTCGAGCTCTCGGCGATGATTGCGGGCGCGAAATCCTCGGCGACCTCATGGTCTTCATCCGGCATGCCGTCCATCACGGTGTAAGCGACTTCACCAAAAGCATCGTCTGCCGGATTGGTAGCGTGGTGATCCTTCAGGCGGCGCTTGTAGCGGCGCAGGCGCTTCTCGATCCGCTGCTGTGCGGCATCGAAGGCCAGTTGCGGATCCATCGCTTCGCCGGCCGCGTGCAGGATGACGCCGCTGTCGAGATGAAGCTTGCAATCCGCCGCGAAGCGCGAGCTGGACTTTTGCACCGTGACCTGCCCCGAATACCCTCCGTCAAAGTATTTGGTGACTGCCATATCGATCTGCTCTTCGATCCGCTGACGGAAGGATTCGCCGATTTCCATATGTTTACCGGATACACGCACACTCATGGAGTTTCCCTTTTTGTAGTGGTTGCGCCTGTCAGCTTACGCCAAGCGTCCTTCTCATCCAAGCACTTCGCACGATCTTTGACAAAAAGCCTGGATCGCCGACATGCGCTGAAAAGCGAGATTCCTGTGTGTGGTGATGCCTTGCACCGATTGCGGCGGGCTTCTAGCGCTGCCGCATGAAAGAGTCAACAGGCCCGCCGCGAACCTAGGCAGATGAACACCTAAAGGTTGAAATTCCAGGCTCTAGAAGCCTGCAACCCTGGCCAGTGCACGCTTTTCGCGGCGACGCTGAACGGAGGAGGGGATGTTCATGGCCTCCCGGTATTTTGCCACCGTACGCCGCGCAAGCTCGACACCATTCTTCTTGAGGTTGTCGACAATGTCGTCGTCCGACAGTACGCTGTCGGGAGCCTCCTGGACAATCAACTGCCGGATGCGATGGCGCACGGCCTCCGCAGAATGGCTGTCGCCGCCCTCGACTGCGCTGATCGAGACGGTGAAGAAATATTTCAGCTCGAACAGTCCGCGCGGCGTCAGCATGTATTTGTTGGAGGTGACGCGGCTCACCGTCGATTCGTGCATCTTGATGGCATCCGCAACGGTCTTGAGGTTCAGCGGCCGCAGCTGGCTGACACCGTTCACCAGAAATGCGTCCTGCTGCCGGACGATTTCCGTCGCCACCTTCATGATCGTCTTGGCGCGCTGGTCGAGGCTGCGCGTCAGCCAGTTGGCGGTCTGCAGGCACTCGGACAGGAAGGAGTAATCGTCACCGGTCTTCGATATCTTGGCGAAGTAGGACTGGTTGACCAGTACCCGTGGCAGGGTGTCCGGATTGAGCTCGACCTGCCAGCTTCCGTCTTGGGCTGCACGAACGACGATGTCGGGCGTAATGGCTTCGGACATGCCGGTCTCGAAGCTGCTGCCGGGCTTCGGGTTAAGCTGGCGGATCTCGCCCATCATGTCGAGAAGATCTTCCTCGTCCACGCCGCAGAGCCGTTTCAGCGTCGCAAAGTCTCGTCGGCCGAGCAGCTCAAGATGCTGCAGGAGCTGATCCATGGCCGGATCCAGCCGGTCCTTCTGGCGAAGCTGTATCGCCAGGCATTCCGAGAGCGACCGCGCAAAGACGCCGGGCGGATCGAGAGTCTGCAGGCAGGCAAGCACGCGCTCGACCTCCGCGCATGCAGTTCCGACGCGCGCAGCCGTCTCGGCAACTTCGCCGCGGAAATAACCGGCATCGTCCAGTTGATCGACCAGGTGTTCGGCCAGCATTCGGTCGGCGCTGGCTGGCAAAGCGAAGGGTATCTGCTGGTTGAGATGGTCGCGGAGCGAAATCTGGCCGGCGACGAAGTCGTCGAGATCGTAGCGTTCGGCTGCCTCGGTGTTGCCGGGCATCGACTTCCACTGGCTGACGAGCTCGGGCGCGTCCAGGCGCTGCGGCTGTCCGTCGTCTGGAAAGACATTGCTGAAATTGCTGTCGAGCTCGTCGTTCAGCCGCTCGGCATGGCCGGTGTTGCTGCTCTCGTACCAGTCGCTTGCAAGCTCGCCTGAGTTTCGCTCGGGACCTTCTTCACTTCGGCCATCCTCGGAAACGCCGCGTGCCTCTTCTTCAGGCTCGCGGCTGTTGCCGCTGCCCAATTCGCCGTCATTCGATGAAAATTCGAGCAGCGGATTCTTTTCGACTTCCAGTGCGATGAACTGGTTGAGCTCCAGATGTGTCATCTGGAGCAGCTGAATGGATTGCATCAGCTGCGGCGTCATGACCAGACTTTGGCTCTGGCGCAGGAAAAGATTGGCGGACAAGGCCATGACGGACGCAGAACTCCCCTTCAATCCCTCCTGGAAAACGCTGATACCGCTTAAAAACGGTCAGCCTTTTCCAACTGGCCCAAAAATTGCTTTTTTATTGGGTTTGGTCAAGGGCATGTCGGGGGCAGAGGCTAATTTCTGTGCCAGAATAATCTATCAGAGGCTGAAATTGTCGCCAAGGTAGAGCCGGCGAACCTCAGGATTATTAACGATGTCGTGGGCTCGCCCATGCGTCAGCACTTCTCCCGCATGAATGATGTAGGCGCGGTCGATAAGTCCCAGTGTCTCGCGGACATTATGGTCGGTGATCAGCACGCCAATGCCACGCGCTGTCAGATGGTGCACCAGGTTCTGAATGTCCGAAACCGAGATCGGATCGACGCCTGCGAAAGGCTCGTCGAGCAGCATGAACGTCGGGTCGGTGGCGACAGCGCGGGCAATTTCCAGGCGCCTGCGCTCACCCCCGGAAAGGGCTATGGCCGGCATGGTGCGTAGGTTGCGGATGTGGAATTCCTCGAGCAGGTCATCGAGCTTGCTTTCGCGCTCGTCCTTGCTCTTGATATGGACTTCCAGAACGGCGCGGATGTTTTCCTCGACGCTCAGCCCGCGAAAAATCGAGGCTTCCTGCGGCAGGTAGCCGACGCCCAGCCGCGAGCGGCGGTACATCGGCATCGTCGTCACATCGTTGCCATCGATTTCGATGGTGCCTTCATCGACCGGAACCAGTCCGGTGATCATATAGAAACAGGTCGTCTTGCCGGCCCCGTTAGGGCCGAGCAGGCCAACGGCCTCGCCGCGCCGGACGACGAGCGAAACGCCGTTGACGACACGCCGCGTCCGATAGGTCTTGGTCAGTCCGCGGGCAATCAGCGTGCCCTGATAGCGGGCCTTGTCGCCGGAAGGGGCTTGCGTCGAGGCTGACGGCTCGGAGGTGCCGAAGTTAGTGGTCATGTCTGGCGCTGTCACTCAAAGGTCGCGATCAGTTCGTCTTGGCAGCGGCAGGCTGCTTTGACTTCGGATCGAGCTGGATCTGTACGCGGCCGCCGCAGCTGTCGAGCTGAGCTTCACCGGTGTCCATGTGAACTGTCAGCATGCAGCCGGTGAACACATTGGGACCGTCCGTCAGGATGACCTTGTCGCCCTTGAGGATGGCGAGCTGGGCTGCCATGTCGAAGGATCCATTATCAGCCGTCGCGGTCTGGGTGCCGGAGGTCAGGTAGACCTTCTCGGACACCAGGATGTGGTCGATATCGGTATCTCCGGAAACGACCGAGTTACCCGCAGCTGGCTTCTTCGTTTCGGCCACGGGTGCCGGCTTGCCGTTGGCATCCGGCTGCGGCTTCTTCTTGTAGAAGACGATCATTTTCCCGGCCTTCATCGTCGTCGTGCCCTGGACGACGTTGACCTTGCCGGTGAACACGGCGTTGCTTTCCGAATCATGGATTTCCAGCTTGTCGCTTTCGATCTGGATCGGTTGGTCCTTGTTGAGATTCAGGCCAGTCATCTTGGTGGTGGTCGACTGCTGGGCGCTGGCGCCTACCGCTGTCATCAACGCGAAAATGCCAATCGCGCCGGCCAGAGCGGCTTGACGGAGACCAGTGTTGGAAAAGTGCATGCGACAATCGTTTGTCATGGTCCGCCCGGCGGTTAGCTGCCCGTATTGTGGATGGTGGAAGCATCGATGTGCATTTTCACCTGTCCGTCGAATTCGATTACATTTCCCTTATCCGTCATCTTGAGCGACTGTGCAACAATTGACGCGAGGCCTTTGAAGATTGCGACGGGCTGTTGCGTAACGAGCGATCCGCCCTTGATATCGAGGAAGGCGCCCTTGAATTCCGCACGCAGGCCGTTGTCGAGCGTGACGGTAAAGGGCTCCGTCAGCTTCATGGTATCGGCAGCACGGTCGAAGTCGCCGCTAAGGGCGGTGACATGCGCGACACCGTCGCTGACGGGCATGGCTGCCTTGATGTTTTTCAGCGTTATCAAGTTCGGGTTCTTGATGTCCTGCAGCGCTTTTTCCGCAAGCATGGAGTAGTTGATGCCGTCGGAGTTGCGCCCGGCAATCGCCGGTCTCTGCATGACGATCTTGCCGTCCTCGATGGATGCGCCCTGGATCGAGATGTTTTCCGGCATGTAGGCGCGCACCACCGAGACGGTAATGAAAATCAGCGAGATGATGACGGCTGCGATCGGCAGCAGGATTTTCAGTCGGCGGACACGTCCCGAGTTGGCGACCGCGGCGTCGTAGGCGCGCAGTTCGGGCGTCAATTGGCGGCCCGGGCCGGTTGATTCGGCAGTGTTTGACATCGGCGGTCCGTCTCTCTGGTTCCGGCAGCGCAGTTTGTGCAGCGCACTTATAGGCTTGCAATCACATTTCGCACGCTTGCATTAGCTTGCCAATACGCATTTTTTTCGGCAACAAAAGGCATCGGATGCAAACGACGACGTCATCTGTCCGTCGACCATATGCTGCTTTAAGTTAACAACGCCGCGCTCTCGGCGATTATCTGGTTATTGTCATAAAAGGAAATAGGACCTCATGGAGAGTTCTGCAATTGCGGACCGTCGACAATTACGCCGCAAGTTAAGCTTCTGGCGCATCGTTGCAGTCCTCCTGCTGGTCGGTCTCGGCTTTGCGCTATATCGTTTTGCCGGTGGCGAACTCGGTGCCGGCCGCAAGCCGCAGATCGCTCGCGTCGCAATCACCGGCGTCATCCAGGATGATAAGGAACTTCTGGAGCGCCTGAAGACGATCGAGGACGACAACCAAGTCAAGGCACTGATCGTGTCGATTTCATCGCCGGGTGGTACCACTTATGGCGGTGAGCGCATATTCAAGGCTATCCGCGCGGTGGCTACCAAGAAGCCGGTCGTGTCCGATATCCGGACGATGGCCGCATCGGCTGGCTACCTCGTCGCCGCTGCCGGAGACACGATCGTTGCCGGCGATACGTCGATCACCGGCTCGATCGGTGTGCTCCTCCAATATCCTCAGGTCAAGGATCTGCTCGACAAACTCGGTGTCTCCATGGAGGCGATCAAGTCGTCGCCGATGAAGGCCGAGCCTTCGCCGTTTCATCCGCCGAGCGACGAGGCCAAGGCGATGATCAACAATATGGTGATGGACAGCTATGGCTGGTTCGTCGATCTCGTTGCGGATCGCCGTAAATTGCCGCGCGATCAGGTCCTGAAGCTGGCCGATGGCAGCATCTTCACCGGTCGTCAGGCGCTGGCAAACAAGCTGGTCGACAGTCTCGGCGGCGACGATGACATCCGCGCCTATCTCGAAACGCGAAAGGTCGCCAAGGACTTGCCTGTCGTCGATTGGGATGCGCCACGCCGCACATCACCATTCTTCCTGCCCGGCGCTGCGGCCGATCTCATCACATTGCTCGGTTATGGCGATTTTGTTAAGGGTGATGGCGCGCAGAAGCTGTTGTCTGAGAAGTTGTTTCTTGACGGCCTGCTTTCTGTTTGGCAGGGTGATGCGCATTGATAAATCAATGATTTAGGGGGCCACCGTGATCAAATCGGAATTGGTGCAGATCGTTGCGGCGCGAAATCCGCATCTTTATCACCGTGACGTCGAGAATATCGTCAATGCGGTCCTCGACGAGATCACGGATGCCCTGGCTGGCGGTAACCGGGTCGAGCTGCGTGGTTTCGGTGCTTTTTCGGTTAAAAACCGCCCGTCGCGCTCCGGTCGCAACCCGCGCACCGGCGATACGGTCTTCGTTGAGGAAAAATGGGTACCGTTCTTCAAGACTGGAAAGGAGCTCCGCGAGCGCCTCAATCCTGGCAGCCATGACGAAGACGACGACAGCTGAGACCGCTATCCAAGCCGTTGCCTCTTGAAGTTGCCCCAATCGTTCTTATCCTGTCGCCGGGATGAAGAGGAACGTCAGAAAGCCGGTATGGTGCCTAATAACGGTAGCGCCAGATTGCCTGTCGTCGACAAGGAGACTGTGAATGGCAAAGAAGATCGTCAACCTGTTGGTGCTGCTGCCGATCGGCATCATCCTCATCATCTTCTGCGTCGCCAACCGGCAGCTTGTGACGATGGCATTCAATCCGTTTCGCCCCGAAGATCAGGTCCTGTCTCTCAGCGCACCGTTATTCGTGTTCCTTTTCGTGACACTGATTCTCGGTATGGTGATCGGCTCGGCTGCGACGTGGTTCACGCAGGGGCGTTATCGTAAACGTGCCCGCACGGAAGCCCGCGAGGCCGTCCGTTGGCAGGCCGAGGCTGACCGCCATCGCAATCGCGCTGAACAGATCGCCGGCCATCTGCCGGCAAAGTGAATTACAAATTCCAGTCTGTAACCGGCCTGAACACCATGTCGTTGTAGTCGCCCTCGGCGGATGTACCGAGGCCGGTCACGACAAACCCTCTTTGCTCGTAAAAGCTCCGGGCAGCCTTGTTCTTCACCAGGCATTTCAGGCGGTAACGTCGCCGCGGCCATCCGGGCAATGCCTGCAGCAAGGCCGTTCCCGCTCCGGCGCCCTGCCATTCCGCGCGGATGTAGAGCATGTGGATGAACGCGTCCGCATCGAGAATAGCGATAAACCCTGCAATCGTCCCATCAGCATCCTCACAGACGAAAATGATTTCGCCCTTCGAGTGAGTGGCGAAGTCTTCGAGGAGGAAGCGGGCGGGATCGACCCAGGTAAATGTCGCGCGCCGAGCCTTCAGATAGATATCTGAAAGCATCGGCTGATCGCCATCGACCGCCGGTCGGATATTCCATTGTCGTGTCGTCAAGCGGATGCCTTGGGATAGAGCCTGTCTTTAAGCTTCGATCTTGCCATTGATTGCAGCGTTGAAGTCATCGAAGAATTGCTGGGCCAGCTTCTTGGCGCTGGAATCGATCAGTCGCGAGCCCATATGGGCAATCCGGCCGCCGATCTCGCCGCGCGCTGTATAGTGCAGGATCGTCTCCGCGCCGTCTGCCTCGAGCACCACGTCGGCGCCGCCCTTGGCAAAGCCGGCGATGCCGCCCCTGCCTTCGCCCTCGATGGTGTAGCTGTCGGGTGCATTGATGTTGGAGAGCTTAACATCCCCATGAAACGAGGCAGACAGCGGGCCGATGCGGAATTTGATCAGGGCGACAAACTCCGTTGGCGACACCCGCTCGAAGCTTTCACAGCGTGGAATGCACTGCTTGATGATCTGGGGGTCGTTGAGCGCGGCCCACACGGCATCTCTGGTTGCGGAAATCCGCACTTCGCCGGTCATGTCCATCGTCCATCTCCCTTCATGCCTGCACTTCGGCCGACAATTGCAGATCGGAAAGCGCTTTGCCAAGAGCCGCCCAGATGCTATTTGCACGCCGACGTCAATATCGAGACAACAATGGTGAAACAAAAGGAACGCCGGCCTGGACAACGGTCGAGCGCTGGCCCAGGTGGCAAAGCCCCGCGCGCGGATGCCCCGAGCGGCCGCGCCAAGCCCTATGCCCAACCTGCGCGCGACACGAGGCCGGTGCGCGAAGAGCGTCCCCGCGAGGCGACACCCCGTGCGGAAGCCGCGCGCAGTGAGCGCATCGCCGAAACCCAAGGTGGACCCGCCGCTGCTGAGCGTCCTTTGTTGGTGCGCAGCGGCGAGCGACCGCCAGAGCGCGTGCCGATCATCCTGGAATCCTCTGGCGCTGGCGATTTCCACCTCATCGACATGGGCAACGGGCTGAAGCTCGAGCAATACGGCCCCTACCGGATCGTTCGCCCCGAGGCCCAGGCGCTTTGGCCGCCGACTTTGCCTGCTTCGGTCTGGGAGAATGCCGATGCCATCTTTACCGGTGATACGGAAGAGGACGGCATGGGACGCTGGCGCTTTCCCCGCGCAGCGCTCGGCGAAACATGGCCGCTGCAACTGCTCGACGTCGATTTTCATGGCCGCTTCACGTCGTTCCGCCATGTCGGCGTCTTCCCCGAGCAGATCGTTCACTGGGAATGGATGAAACAGCAGATCGAGGCCTCGAAACGGCCGCTAAAGGTGCTGAACCTGTTCGGCTACACCGGCGTTGCCTCGCTGGTGGCAGCCCGGGCCGGTGCAGAGGTCACCCATGTCGATGCCTCCAAGAAGGCAATCGGCTGGGGTCGCGAGAACCAGGCTCTCGGTCATATGGAGAAGCTGCCGATCCGCTGGATCTGCGAGGATGCAATGAAGTTCATCCTGCGTGAGGAACGGCGCGGCAATACTTACGATATCATTCTGACCGATCCGCCGAAATTTGGCCGCGGCCCGAACGGCGAAGTCTGGCACCTTTTCGAGCATCTGCCGATGATGCTGGATATCTGCCGGCAAATCCTGTCGCCCGACGCCCTCGGCCTCGTGCTGACCGCCTATTCGATCCGCGCCAGCTTCTACTCGATCCATGAACTGATGCGCGAAACCATGCGCGGTGCCGCTGGCGTCGTCGAATCCGGCGAACTGGTCATTCGCGAGACCGGCCTCGACGGCAAGCAGCCGGGCAGGGCACTCTCCACTTCTCTTTTCAGCCGCTGGGTGCCGCAATGAACGACGATTTTCGCGACACGGGCGCGCGCCGGGTCGGCCAGGTCAAGGAAGTGACCTCGCTTGCCAATCCCATCATCAAGGACATCAAGGCGCTGACCGACAAGAAGGCGCGTCAGGAAACCGGTACCTTCATGGCCGAAGGCCTGAAGCTGGTGATCGACGCCATCGAGCTCGGCTGGACCATCCGCACGCTGGTTTATGCCAAGGCCGCCAAGGGCAAGCCGCTTGTCGACAAGATGGCAGCCCGCACGGTGGCCTCCGGCGGGCTCGTGCTGGAGGTCAACGAAAAGGTGCTGTCTAGCATCACCCGACGCGACAATCCGCAAATGGTCGTTGGTATCTTCGATCAGCGCTGGCGGGCCCTGAAGGACATCCGGCCTAAGGCGGGCGAGACCTATGTGGCGCTCGACCGCGTCCGCGATCCCGGCAACCTCGGCACGATCATCAGGACAGCCGATGCTGCAGGCGCCGCCGGTGTCATCCTTGTCGGCGAGACGACCGACCCGTTCTCGCTGGAAACCGTGCGCGCCACCATGGGCTCGGTGTTCGCCGTGCCCGTCACCCATGCGACGGTCGACGAATTTCTCGTCTGGAAGAAGAACGCCGGCGTTTCCGTCGTCGCCACCCATCTGGCCGGCGCCGTCGACTACCGCACCATCGATTACAAGAAGAGGCCAATCGTGTTGCTGATGGGCAACGAGCAATCCGGCCTGCCGGAAGCTCTCGCGACCCAGGCGGATGCCTTGGCGCGGATTCCTCAACAGGGACGTGCCGATTCTCTCAACCTTGCGGTGGCGACAGCCGTGATGCTGTTTGAGGCCCGCCGACATGTCCTGACGCTCAGCGAGGCAAGATGACCGAAGTCAGCTCCACCGCACCGCAGCGGCAAGCACTGTTCTCCAGGCCGCTGCCGATCCTGATCTTCGTCGTCATCGCCGTCATACTCGATCAGGCGATCAAGATCGCCGTAGACCATTACCTGCCGCTGCAGCAGGCCGTCCCCGTCATTCCGATGCTGGATCTCTATCGCACCTACAATCTCGGCGTCGCCTTCTCCATGCTTTCGGGCCTGGACGGCTGGCTGATCGTCGGCATGCGGTTGATCATCGTGGTCTTCGTGCTCTATCTCTGGCGCCATGCCGCCAAGGATCGCTGGCTTGCCCATCTCGGTTTCGCGCTGATCATATCGGGGGCGCTTGGTAATCTGGTCGACCGTTTTCTCTACGGCCACGTCATCGACTACATCCTGTTCCACACCGAAACGTGGTCCTTTGCCGTCTTCAACCTGGCCGACAGTTTTATTACGGTCGGCGCAGGCGCCGTGATTCTCGATGAACTGCTGCTTCCGAAAAAGCCCAAAACCTAAAATTTGAAAGGTTTCCGGAAGGCGTTGAGAAGGGTGGTCGTGGTAATTCGAGACCATGAACACACCGGCAGATCTCCAGAAACGTCTGTCTTCGGCCTTCGGGCAGGGCCTGAGCGAGCCGCCGGGTAACCCTGCCGTGACGCCGGTGGAGAATTCCGGATCCACTGCCCCCGACGCATGGCTCTCCTCAAGCCGTTTAGGCCGCTTATGGCTCGGCGGCGCCGGTGTTGTCGCCGGTGGCCTGTTGCTTGCCGCAGGCTACGTGGCAGGCGCGGCAGCCCTAGCGGGTGTCGTCGGTATCTTTGGTCTCGCGGTCCTGTTTGCGGCCGTCATCGGCCGGTCGGTCACCAGATCAGCACCGCTGGCGTCAGCTGAACCGCACGCAAGCGCAACTGCGATCAATGACCAGCCTGCACAGCCGCTAAATTTCTTGTCGGATATCCACGACGCCCTCGGTGATATCGCCGTCACGCGCGGTCTGAACCGCCGCATTCTCCACGCCAATGCGACGTTCCGGCTGGTGACGGGCAAGGCGCGACCCGAAGGCATGACCTGCGACGAGATCGGTATTGCCTTCCGACCGGACGACCGGCCCGATCATTACGATGTGGAGATCGCCACGCCGCAGGGGCAGCGCATCTATGCCTGGCGCGATGTGATGATGCGCGATCCCGCCTCCGGCCAGTTGCGCATCGAGAGCATTGCTCGCGACATCACCGACCAACGCCTTGCCACGCGCGAACGCGAACAGGCCCGCCTGAAGGCGGAGCATGAGAGCGCGGCAAAATCCCAGCTCCTCGCTACCGTCAGCCATGAAATCCGCACGCCACTGTCGGGAATCATGGGCATGAGCCACTTGATCGGCCAGACGGGATTGACCCCCGCGCAGGAAAGCTACCTGGATGGAATACGCCAATCGGGCCAGGCGCTGGTCCAGCTGGTCGAGGACCTGCTGGATTTTTCCACGCTCGAGAGCGGCCGTTTCCAGATCCATCCGCGCGCCGAATCACTGCGCCGGCTGATCGAGAGTGTCGTCGAGATGCTTGCCCACCGTGCCCATGAGAAGGGCATCGAGATCGGCGCGACCGTTCATTCTGACATTCCCGAGCTGATGAGCTTCGACCCCGCACGATTGCGCCAGGTTTTGTTCAACGTGATCGGCAATGCGGTCAAATTTACCCAGAGAGGCGGCGTATTGGTGCGCGCGGCCTACGACGACGGAGACTTGGTCATTACAGTTCAGGACAGCGGCCCGGGCATGACGCCCGAAGAACAAGCCCGCGTTTTCGGCGCATTCGAGCAGGCCGGCGACGCTTCGGAAAAGAGCGGCGGCACGGGCCTCGGCTTGACTATTTCCGCCCGCATAGTCGAAGAATTTGGCGGCAGGATGTCGGTCGTCAGCGAAAGAGGCGTCGGTAGCCAGTTCATCGTGCGGTTCCCGGTCGAGCTGCCCGCCAACCAGCTCAGTCGGAACCATCGTGCCACGATGCTGAAATCCTCCCGCGTGCTGCTGATTGCCCCGGACGGTCCCGCCGCCACGGCCACAGCAGAGACCATCCGCATGCTTGGCGGCACCTGCCGGCTGATCGAGGCCGGCGATGCCGGGAATTTCACGCTGGATACGCTGATGGAGGCCGAGGGGCCTCCGACGGACGTCATCGTCGACAATCGCATGGCGCCGCAATTTCTTTCCCAGTTCGCCGATCGTCTCGGTGTCATTGCGCCCGGCCTGCGCCGCATTTTCTTGGTGACGCCGGAGCAGCGCAACGCAGAGGAATTCGACATGTTCGACGCCTGGCTGATCAGGCCGTTGCGCGAGCAATCGCTGATCGACGTCTTGCGCGGCCGGATGCGCGGTATGGAGCGACGGGATGCCATCAATGACAACCAGCCCGGTTTCATGACCTTGCCCGAGCTGCCGGAGGGTACCGGAATTTCCATCGTGTTGGCCGAGGACGATCCGGTCAATGCCATGCTGGTGCGCGCTGTACTCACCAAGGCGGGGCATGCCGTCGATGTCGTGCAGGATGTCGAGAGCCTGCTCGACCGAGCCTGGCATGCCGGCCACAGTCGCCCCGACATTATCGTCACCGATCTGTCGATGCCTGGTGGCGACGGGGTCGAAATGCTGGGACGGCTGCGCGCCCACGAGCGCCGGCAGGGATTGTCGCCGGTGCCCGTCATCGTCCTGACAGCTGATAGCCGCGATGAAACCCGCCGCGCCGCGCTTTTGAACGGTGCCAGCATCGTGCTTGCAAAGCCCGCCGATCCGCAGCGGCTGATCCAGGAGGTCGAGACGCTAGCTGCAATGACGGTCGACTTCGCACGACTGTCGTAAAGCTGCCAATTAGCGCTTCCGATGGTGCTGCGTCGCCTTGCATTTGGCGACGCAGCATGTCACTTTCTTGTCGCAAGAATTTGCTTTATGGCGATCAAACAACCCAAAGTCGGGAAACGCCATGTCCATCGAAATGTTAAATCGCGAAGTTCAGGGCGACACTGTTCAAAATATCAAAAAAACGAGCGCCCCAGTGACTGGGGACGTGTTCGGCCGAATCGGTAATCTGGAAACGCGCCTTGCCCGTAACGAGCGCGAAATCGACGCTGCCCAGGCGGTGCGCTATCGCGTATTCGTCGAGGAGATGCACGCCCAGTTGCCAGCCGAGGCGATGCGCCTGAAGCGCGACGTCGATAGCTGGGATGCTATCTGCGATCATCTGCTGGTGCTCGATCATTCCATCGAAGGCGATACCGAGGACCAGATTGTCGGCACGTACCGGCTACTGCGGCAGGAAGTCGCCATGGCCCACGGTGGTTTCTACTCCGCTTCGGAATTTGCCACCGATGCCCTGATCGCCCGTCATGCGGACAAGCAGTTCATGGAACTCGGCCGCTCCTGCGTGCTGCCGGCCTATCGCACAAAACGGATCGTCGAGCTCTTGTGGCAGGGCAATTGGGCCTACGCGCTGAAACACGGCATGGGCGCCATGTTCGGCTGCGCTTCCTTCCCAGGCATACGGCCTGAAGAGCATGCGCTGGCTTTGTCTTTCCTCTACCACAACGTGCGTGCCCAAGGTGAATGGGCGGCAGACGCGCTTCCCTCGCTCGCCCGCACAATGGACCTGATGCCGGCCGAGGCGATCAATGCACGCAAAGCGCTGATGGCGATGCCGCCGCTGATCAAGGGATATCTTCGCCTCGGTGCGATGGTGGGCACGCAGGCCGTTGTCGATCATGCCTTCAATACCACCGATGTGCTGATCGTGCTGCCGATCGCCAGCATTTCCGATCGCTATGTCAACCACTACGGCGCGCAGGCGGATCGCTTCCTGAGCTAGACGCCCGCCGGTCTTGACGAAATCATCACCTTGATCGATGCAATGCCTTGCCTTGGTGGCCACGCATCCTAAACTTCAATGCACGCGTGAATTGTCGCGGTGAAGTGGAGGGTCGCAAGCGTCATGAGAACTGTAGTCGCCGGCGTTCTGGACATCGCCTACTACGAAACGGGCCGCGTCGACGGAGCGCCCGTCATACTCCTCCACGGATTTCCCTACGACCCCCATGCCTATGAGGCTGTAGCCGAGCGGCTGGCGGCAGCCGGAAAGCGCTGTATCGTACCCTTTTTGCGCGGCTATGGCGCAACCCGCTTTCTCGATCCGGACACGCCGCGCTCAGGCGAACAGGCAGCGCTCGGTGCCGATCTGCTGGCCCTGATGGATGCGCTGTCGATCCCGTCGGCAGTTCTTGCGGGCTATGATTGGGGCGGTCGCGCAGCCTGCATCGTCGCAGCACTTTGGCCTGACCGGGTGCGGGGACTGGTCAGCGGCGGGACCGGATACAACATCCAGAACATCGCCAGATCTGTGGAACCGGACACGCCGGAGGCGGAATACCGGTTCTGGTACCAGTATTACTTTCACAGCGAACGCGGCAGGATTGGGCTGGCCGCCGACCGGCGAGGTCTCTGCCGGCTGCTTTGGCGTCTGTGGTCGCCGACTTGGTCCTTCGACGAGGAGACGTTCGCCCGCAGCGCTTCCGCCTTCGACAATCCCGATTTTGTCGCTACCGTGATCCATTCCTATCGCCACCGGTTCGGTCTCGTTGCGGGTGACCCCGCCTACGCGGAGATCGAGCGGCATCTCGCGGCCCAACCGGCCATCGCGACGCCGACCATCGTCCTGCAAGGCGGCGACGATGGAGTAGACCCGCCGAGCCCGGCAGACGCGGTCCATCTTCATTTCACCGGGCCGTACGAGCGATTGGTCTTGCCCGGCGCCGGCCACAACCTGCCGCAGGAGGCGCCTGAGGCTTTTGCGGACGCAGTGCTGGCGGTCGGCTAGGGCATCGGGGCTGCAAACCGCAAAACGTCCTGTGGGCGATACGTGGTGTCGTCCCGATTGCTGTTGTCTTGCCCGCCTCCGCGCAGATAGGGTGCCGGCTTGTTTTGGGACAGAAAAATCACAGTGAACGAACGCATCGCACCCAGGATCGAGCCTTACTCGGCAAGCGAGCTTGCCACTGACGCAAGCCGCGCGTCGGCAACGCCGATGATGGAGCAGTACATAGAGATCAAGGCGAACAATCCCGGTTCGCTGCTGTTCTATCGCATGGGCGATTTCTACGAGTTGTTCTTCGAGGATGCCGTCGAGGCGTCGCGCGCTCTGGGCATCACGCTGACGAAACGCGGCCAGCACATGGGGCAGGATATCCCGATGTGCGGCGTGCCGGTTCACGCCTCCGACGATTACCTGCAGAAGCTGATCTCGTTGGGCTTCCGTGTCGCCGTCTGCGAGCAGATCGAAGACCCGGCCGAGGCAAAGAAGCGCGGTGGCAAATCCGTCGTCAGGCGGGATGTCGTGCGGCTGGTGACGCCAGGCACGATCACCGAGGAAAAACTGCTTTCGCCGTCCGAATCCAATTATCTGATGGCACTCACCCGCATCCGTGGCGGCAGCGAGCCGCAGCTGGCGCTCGCCTGGATCGACATCTCGACCGGCATTTTCCGGCTGGCCGAGACCGATCAGTCGCGTCTGCTCTCCGACATCATCCGCATCGATCCGCGCGAGTTGATCCTGCCCGACACGATGTTTCACGATCCGGAGCTCAAGCCCGTGTTCGATGTGCTGGGGCGCGTGGCGGTGCCGCAGCCATCGGTGCTGTTCGATAGCGCCAGTGCCGAAGGACGTATCACCCGCTATTTTGGCGTCGCGACGCTCGACGGATTTGGCAGCTTTACCCGCGCCGAGCTTGCCGCCGCTGCTGCAGCCGTTGCCTATGTCGAAAAGACCCAGATCGCCGAGCGCCCGCCACTCGGCCGGCCGGAGCGCGAAAGCGGCGCCTCGACGCTGTTCATCGATCCCGCCACCCGCGCCAATCTGGAACTGGTACGGACCCAGTCTGGAGACCGCAACGGCACGCTGCTGAAAGCCGTCGATCGCACCGTGACAGGCGGCGGTGCTCGGTTGCTGGCCGAACGGCTGATGTCACCGCTGACGGATCCCGCGCGTATCAATGCCCGGCTTGATTCGATAGGCTTCCTGCTCGAGGAGCCCTCCCTCTGCAGCGATCTGCGGTCAGCCTTGAAGCACGTGCCGGATATGCCCCGCGCCCTCTCGCGACTGGCGCTCGACCGGGGCGGACCACGCGACCTGTTTGCGATTGCCAAGGGGCTGGGCGCGGCTTTCGCGATTGCCGAGATGCTGGGCGCAGCGCTGCTGCCGGGCGAACTCGACGATGCTCTTGCCGGGCTGAAGACGCTGCCGAAAGAGCTCGAATCGCTGCTCACCGGCACGCTCGCCGATGAGCTGCCGCTGTTGAAGCGTGATGGCGGCTTTCTGCGACAGGGTGCCGATGCTGATCTCGATGCGGTCCGGGCCCTGCGCGATCAGTCGCGCCGGGTGATCGCCGGGCTGCAGCTGCAATATGCCGAGGAAACCGGCATCAAGTCACTGAAGATCAAGCACAACAATGTGCTCGGCTATTTCATCGAAGTCACCGCCGGCAGTGCCGGCCCGATGATCGATACACCAGAGGCCAAGGGACGCTTCATCCATCGCCAGTCGATGGCGAATGCCATGCGATTCACGACGCCGGAACTGGCCGATCTCGAAAGCCGTATTGCCAATGCCGGCGGCCAGGCGCTGGCGATCGAACTGAAGGCTTTCGACGAAATGGTGGCAGCCGTGGTTCGCAAGGCCGAGGCGATCAAGGCAGGTGCCCGGGCGCTCGCCGTCATCGATGTCGCCGCCGGCCTGGCGTTGCTGGCCGAAGAGCAGGCCTACTGCCGGCCAACGGTGGACGATTCGAAAATGTTTGCCATCGGTGGCGGCCGCCATCCGGTGGTCGAGCAGGCCCTGCGTCGCCAGTCGGCAGGTCCTTTCGTCGCTAACAACTGTGATCTCTCACCGCGCGATGGGGCGCGGGACGGCGCCATCTGGCTGCTGACCGGCCCGAACATGGGCGGCAAGTCGACCTTCCTGCGCCAGAATGCGCTGATTGCCATTCTCGCCCAGATGGGCTGCTTCGTGCCGGCAACGTCGGCCCATATCGGCATCGTCGACCGCTTGTTTTCGCGCGTCGGTGCATCTGACGATCTTGCCCGCGGGCGCTCGACCTTCATGGTCGAAATGGTCGAGACAGCGGCCATCCTCAACCAGGCCAGCGACCGTTCGCTGGTCATCCTGGATGAAATCGGCCGTGGCACTGCGACTTTCGATGGCTTGTCGATCGCATGGGCAGCGGTCGAGCACCTGCACGAAGGCAATCGTTGCCGGGGCCTGTTTGCCACACATTTTCACGAATTGACCGCACTGTCGGAAAAACTCGGGCGTCTGGCCAACGCTACGATGCGGGTCCGGGAGTGGGATGGCGAGGTTATCTTCCTCCACGAGGTCGGACCGGGTGCCGCCGATCGCTCCTACGGAATCCAGGTGGCGCGACTGGCCGGTCTGCCGGCTTCCGTCGTGGAGCGCGCCCGCGATGTCCTGACGAGGCTTGAGGACGCCGACCGCAAGAACCCGGCATCCTCGCTGATCGACGACCTGCCGCTGTTCCAGGTGGCGGTTCGCCGCGACGAGGCGTCCCGCGCACGGGGAACGTCCAAGGTCGAAGAGGCGTTGAGGGCCATCGACCTCGATGACCTGACACCGCGCGCGGCGCTTGACGCGCTCTACGAATTGAAGAAGAAGCTCAGTGAGGCCGGCTGAAGTCGGAAACGGGATCGCGTCATGCATATCGAAAAACTGCTCACCGAAGTTCGAAATCTCTCCGACCGTTTCGTCATGCCCGAAGCGCGACCGAAGCCGGAAGCGACCATCGAGTGGCATTCCGCCCGTGGCCTGCTTGACATCGTGCTTGCTTGCGGCCGCATCTCGGATATTTCCACCCGCATTTCGGCTGCCGGTTATTGGGAGTGCGACCGCGAACTGCTGGCACAAATCGGTGCGCAGTCTCGACAGATCCTCTATCATATCAATGACATGAAGGCTATCGAGGCAAAGAATATCGCTGAAGGCCGCAGTGAAGCCTAGGCGGGACATCAGGTGTGCACGGATGCTCCCCGCGACCGGCTTCGTCCACCTTCGTCAAATATAAACACTCTGGTTTTTATGATGCCTGTCATCGGCGAGTCAGAAGGGCTATAGCGCATGGCAACGAAGAGTGAGGCGCTCCAGCAGAGGATGGCCGACAACGAGAAGCACCTTGGCCGGCGCAGGATGGCTGTCATCGATTATCCCGGCATTCTGGACGTGACCGCCGTCAGGGCCGAATGCGACGCCGTCATCGCCGCACACAAGGGCACCCGGATAGACCTGCGCAACGCGCTTTTGCCGCCTCTAAAAAGGGCCAGCCAGGAGGCACGCGAGCGCGCCCGGTTGCGGCTCTTTGCCCATGGCAGCGGTCTCGACTGCGCGCACGAGATTTCCTGGCTGCAGGACCAGCTGATCACCATCCTCTATGATGTCGCGGTCACGCAGGTCTACCCCGGCCAGAAGGACAAGTTCGCCGTCGCCGCGGTCGGTGGCTACGGTCGCGACACGCTGGCGCCGGGATCCGACATCGACCTGCTGTTCCTGTTCCAGCCAAAGCCCGAGGACGATACCCACAAGGCCGTCGAGTTCGTGCTTTATGTTCTCTGGGACATGGGCTTCAAGGTCGGTCACGCCACCCGAACCATCGAAGAGTGCATTCGCCTGTCGAAGTCGGACATGACGATCCGCACCGCCATTCTCGAAACCCGCTTCATTTGCGGTTACCGGCCTCTGGCGACCGAGCTCGAGGGGCGCTTCGACAAGGAAATCGTCATCGGCACCGGGCCGGAATTCGTTGCTGCCAAACTGGCCGAGCGCGACGAGCGTCATCGCAAGGCCGGCGATACCCGCTATCTGGTTGAACCCAACGTCAAGGAAGGCAAAGGCGGTCTGCGCGACCTGCACACGCTATTCTGGATCTCGAAATACTATTATCACGTCCGCAACACGATCGAACTCGTCAAGCTTGGCGTACTCTCGAAGAGCGAATACCGGCTGTTCGAAAAGGCCGACGATTTTCTCTGGGCGGTGCGCTGCCACATGCATTTCCTCACCAACAAGGCTGAGGAGCGGCTGTCATTCGACATCCAGCGCGAAATCGCCGAGGCGCTCGGCTATCACGCCCGTCCCGGTCTTTCTGCTGTCGAACGTTTCATGAAGCACTATTTCCTGGTGACCAAGGATGTCGGCGATCTCACGCGCATCCTTTGTGCCGCTCTGGAGGACGAGCAGGCCAAGGCAACGCCGGGGCTGTCCGGCGTGCTCAGCCGCTTCACCCACCGCTCGCGCAAGATCGCCGGCTCTATCGAGTTCGTCGAGGATCGCGGCCGCATCGCGCTCGCCAATCCCGATGTTTTCAAGCGGGATCCTGTCAGCCTGATCCGGCTGTTTCATGTCGCCGACATCAACAATTTGGAATTCCACCCCGATGCGCTGAAGCTGGTGACACGCTCGCTGTCGCTGATCGATATCCGGCTGCGCGAGGACGAGGAAGCCAACCGGCTGTTCCTGTCGATCCTGACCTCGCCCCGCGATCCGGCGCTGATCCTGCGCCGGATGAACGAGGCCGGCGTGCTCGGCCGCTTCATTCCCGAGTTCGGCAAGATCGTCGCGATGATGCAGTTCAGCATGTATCACCACTACACGGTCGACGAGCACCTGATCCGCGCCGTTGCCATCCTGTCGGAGATCGACAAGGGCAAGGCCGAGGAAATTCATCCGCTCGTGAACAAGCTGATGCCCCATGTCGAGGATCGCGAGGCCCTCTACGTCGCCGTGCTGCTGCACGATGTCGCCAAGGGTCGGCTCGAGGATCACTCGATTGCCGGCGCAAGGGTCGCCCGCAAACTGGCGGCGCGCTTCGGCCTGTCGCCGAAGCAGACCGAACTTGTCGTCTGGCTGATCGAGGAACATCTGACGATGTCGATGGTAGCCCAGACCCGCGACCTCAACGACCGCAAGACGATTATCGATTTTGCTGACCGTGTGCAGTCTCTCGAGCGGTTGAAGATGCTGGTCATCCTGACCGTCTGCGACATCCGCGCCGTTGGCCCCGGGGTCTGGAACGGCTGGAAGGGCCAGCTGCTGCGCACGCTATACTACGAGACAGAGCTGCTCCTGGCTGGCGGCTTTTCGGAAGTGTCGCGAAACGAACGCGCCAAATACGCTGCCGAGGCGTTGTTCAATGCGCTGTCCGACTGGAGCGAGCACGACCGCGAAGCCTACGTCAAGCTGCACTACCAGCCCTATCTGCTGTCCGTCTCCCTGGAAGACCAGATCCGCCATACCGGGTTCATTCGCCAGACAGACAAGGCCGGACAGGTGCTGGCGACCATGGTCCGGACCGATAGTTTCCACGCCATTACCGAGATCACGGTCCTGTCGCCCGACCATCCGCGCCTGCTGGCGGTGATTGCCGGTGCCTGTGCGGCGTCCGGCGCCAACATCGTCAACGCGCAGATTTTCACCACGGCTGACGGCCGTGCGCTCGACACCATCCATGTCAGTCGCGAGTTTCCGGACGATGCCGACGAGTTGCGTCGTGCTGCCACCATCGGCAAGATGATCGAGGACGTTTTGTCCGGTCGCAAGCTTCTTCCCGAGGTGATCGCCAATCGCACCAAGCTCAAGCGCAAGAGCAAGGCGTTCGTCGTCTCACCGTCGGCAACGATCTCCAACAGCCTGTCGAACAAGTTCACCGTCGTCGAGGTCGAGGGTCTCGACCGGACCGGACTTTTGTCGGAGGTGACGGCGGTCCTCTCCGATCTGTCGCTGGACATCCAGTCGGCCCGCATCACGACCTTCGGTGAAAAGGTCATCGATACGTTCTACGTCACCGATCTCGTCGGCCAGAAGATTTCCAACGAGAACAAGCGCGGCAACATCATCGCCCGGCTGAAGGCTGTGATGGCTGGCGAGGAGGACGAGCTGCGCCAGCGCATGCCGTCGGGCATTATCGCCCCCTCGGAGACGCCGCTCGACGATCATGAAGAAAAGGCCGGTTCCGCAGCATGAGTCTCGTACGTAAATTTGCGACCGTCGGTGGCGCGACGCTCGGCAGCCGCATGTTTGGTTTCGCCCGCGAAACACTGATGGCGGCAGCGCTCGGTACCGGGCCGATGGCCGACGTCTTCTACGCCGCCTTCCGTTTTCCCAACCTGTTTCGCCGGCTCTTTGCAGAGGGCGCTTTCAATGCCGCCTTCGTGCCTCTTTTTGCCAAGGAGATCGAGGCGAACGGCATCGACGGCGCAAAGCGGTTTTCCGAGGAAGTCTTTGGCGTGCTGTTTTCCGTGCTGTTCCTCATCACCGTGGTGATGGAACTCTGCATGCCGCTGCTGGTTCGATTTGTCATCGCGCCGGGCTTTGCCGACGATGCCGACAAGATGTCGATCACGGTGCGCATGGCGGCAGTGATGTTCCCGTATCTGATGTGCATGTCGCTGACGGCGATGATGAGCGGCATGCTGAATTCGCTGCATCATTTCTTCGCTGCCGCCATCGCGCCGGTTTTCCTCAACGTGGTGATGATCGGCGCGCTGCTCTACGCGCTCTATGTCGGCGCGCCACCGCTTTCGACTGCCTGGTATATGTCCTGGGGTGTGCTGGTCGCCGGCATCCTGCAGCTGGCTGTCGTCTATTTCGGCGTGCTGCATGCCGGCATCTCGATCGGTATCCGCTTTCCGAAAATCACGCCCAACGTCAAGCGGCTGCTTATTCTGGCAGTTCCTGCCGCGATTACCGGCGGCATTACCCAGATCAACCAGATGATCGGCCAGGCCATCGCCTCCAGCCAGGAAGGCGCCATCGCCGCCCTGCAATATGCCGACCGCATCTACCAGCTGCCGCTCGGTGTCGTCGGCGTCGCAGTCGGCGTCGTGCTGCTGCCGGAACTTGCCCGTTCGCTGAAGGGCGGCAACCTGCGCGAGGCCGGCAACCTGCAGAACCGCTCGATCGAATTCGTGCTGTTCATGACCATTCCCGCCGCCTTCGCGTTGTGGATCCTCTCCGACGAGATCATCCGGCTGCTCTACGAGCGCGGCGCTTTCCACGCGCAGAACACCGCCGTCGTCGGCGCTATCCTTGCCATCTACGGCATCGGCCTGCCTGCCTTCGTCATGATCAAGGCGCTGCAGCCGGGCTTTTACGCCCGCGAGGATACGAAAACGCCGATGCGCTTTTCCGCTGTCGCCGTCGCTGTGAACTGCGCCACGGCGCTGACCCTATTCCCGCATATGGGCGCTCCCGGCATTGCAGTGGCCGAGGCGACGGCAGGCTGGATCAGCACGGTACTGCTGTTTGGCACGCTCCTGCGTCGCGGCCACCTGGTGTGGGAATGGGCGCTGGCCCGCCGTGCCGCGCTGCTGGTCGTGGCCGCCTGCGTCATGGGTGCCGTCATCTTTTATCTGAAGCAGCGCTGGGCACCCGAACTGGCGTCCAGTGCATCGCTACCGACCAAGCTCGGCACTCTCGGCTTGTTGATCGCCATTTCGATGGTTGTCTATTTCGCCACCGCCTTCCTCATCGGCGGCGCAAATCTTGGCATGATTCGCCGAAACCTCAATCGCAAGCCGGTGGCAAAGGATGAGGGGCCTACAGCGTGACGACTGCCTGGGGCGACAGGGTTGTCTCGCGGATTTCTTCGAATGCCTGCCTTGCGGCGGGGCTGAGATAAGGGCGGAAAAGCGCGGATACCTGGTTGATACCCCAGTCCAGGTGCTCCTCTCCGAGCGCCGATACCCGCTGCTGCAGGTTGAGATACACGGCCCAGTAGGTGGCGACGATCCACACATTTGCCAGCAGAGGCGCCCTGTCGTCGGCTGGTACGGTGATCAGGGCCTCGCTTTCCATACGCTTCAGGATTTCGTCCAGCGCGTGGCCCATCAGCGTGCTGACACTCCGGATTGCCTCGGCGAGCGATGGAGCAACCGCAAGCAGGTCGACAAGGTCGCGAAACAGGAAGCGATAGTCCCAAACGAGCGAAAACCACTGGCGCAGAAGGCCGGGATAGCTCGCCGGATCGTTGGCAGGAGCGGAGTGCGCGCTCGTGACAAAGCCGGCCGCCGCCGTCTCGAACCCTGAAAACAGGCTGGTGATCAGCGACTCCTTGGTGCGGAAGTGGTAATAAAGGTTTCCCTCGTTGATCCCGACCATGCCGGCAATCTCGGCTGTAGTCACACGACCGGGGCTCTTTTCATTGAACAGCGAAAGCGCTGCGACCAGGATCCTGTCGCGCGTGGGCATGCGTTTCTTCGACTTTCCTGCCGGCAAATCACCATCGACCATATCCGCCCCTTGCAAATATAAGGTATTCACCTTATTTCTCTTTAAGGTAATCACCTTAAGGTAGACGCTATCGCAGTTTCTGCGTTCGAACAAGGAGCCAGGCATGCAAGCCGCAACCGCAGTGCCCTCATCGTCCAACTTGCCGTTTATTCCCCGCCGGTCCACCGCCGCAGCAATTGTCGCGGTGATCAGAAATCCGCTGCAGGCCTTGCCCCCGCAAGTGTTCACGGAACGCGTGGTTTTCGCCAAGCGCGCCGGCAAGACTCATGTCTATCTCACCGATCCCGTCCTCATTCACGAAGCTCTCGTTGGCAATGCGGATGCGCTGAGCAAGGGCGAGAATGTGCGCAGGGCGCTGGGTCCGGCCCTCGGCGAAGGGCTTCTCACTGCCGACGGGTCGCACTGGAAATGGCAGCGACAGGCAGTCGCCGGCGCATTTCGCCATGATCGGCTTGTCGAACTGCAACCCGCCATGATCGCAGCGGCGGAAACCACCCGGGACCGGCTTCTGGCAGCCGAGGGCAGCACCGTCGATATCGGCCACGAAATGATGCGCACCACCTTCGACATTATCGTCGAGACCATGATGTCGGGCGGCCATGGAATCGACGTGGCGCGGGTCGAGCAGGGGATCACCGACTACCTGAAACCTAGCGGTTGGACATTCGCACTCGCCATGCTCGGCGCTCCGGAATGGGTTCCCTTTCCCGGTCGCGGCAAGGCGCGGGATGCAGTGGCGTTTTTGCGCTCGAGCCTCGCCAGGGTCATCGCCGAGCGCCGGGTTGCGCCCGATGCCCGTTACGACCTCGTATCGATGCTGCTCTCCGCCTCCGATCCGGAAAGCGGCCGTAGCATGAGCGACGGCGAAATCGTTGATAACCTCATGACCTTCATTACGGCTGGACACGAGACGACGGCGCTGGGCCTTGCCTGGACACTCCATCTCCTGGCAAAGCACCCGGAATATGAGGCCGCTGTCCTCGCGGAAATCGCAACGGTGACCGGGGGAGGCCCGCTGCGCCCGGAACACGTCGCGAGGCTCGGCTACACCAGGCAAGTCTTCTCGGAGGCCATGCGGCTCTATCCGCCGGCTCCCATCATCACCCGGACGGCCTTGCGTGAGTTCGCACTGGGCGAATTCAGGATCCCGGCAGGTGCGGATATCTACGTGCCGATCTACGCACTCCATCGTCATCCGTCGCTCTGGTCCGATCCCGAGACATTCGATCCCGCTCGGTTTGCCCCGGATGCCGCCAAGGCCCGCCACCGTTACGCCTACATGCCGTTCGGGGCAGGGCCACGGGTCTGTATCGGCAATGCTTTCGCCGTCATGGAGGCCGTCGCTATCCTCGCTGTACTCTTGCCAGCGCTGAGGCTCGGCAATCATGGTGCGGCAGATAAGAAGGCCATCATGAAAGTCACGCTGCGTCCCAAGGAAAACCTGATGATGGTCGTGCGTAAACGTGCCGCCCCGTCTCAGTCTTCATAGGCGTTGCACGAAGCTGAAAGCGGTACAAATGCTATACGCAAGTTTCGTAATATACCAAGCTCAGGCGAGGATGCGGCTCGCTGCTGCCGCGCTCCATGGCAATGATTGCTGAGGACGCGATAAGGAGAGGGCTGCTTGATGCAGTACGATTGGACAGGTGTCCGCACAAAAAGGGTAAGACGGTTTAAACAGGTCTCGCTGACACTCCTCAGCATGCTGATGCTCTATTGGGTGAGCCTGCAGATACGCTGATGTTGCCGCTTTCGTGCAGCGCTCGGTACTCCATCATGCCATGGGGGCGGGCGCCGTCATTGTTCACGATGCCGCACAGCCTGTGCGGATTGCGGTTATTTCCAGATGGGGCAGCGAGCCCTATTTCTACCTCCTGCTTCACAGGAGAAAGCCATGTCCGCTACCCATCAGCCAGACACATTCACTCTCGGCAGTCACAGCGTCAAACGCATGGGCTACGGCGCCATGCAGCTTGCCGGACCCGGCGTGTTCGGGCCGCCCCGTGATCGTGACGCCGCCATCGCTGTGCTCCGCGCCGCTGTCGAGGCCGGGGTCGATCACATCGACACCAGCGACTTCTACGGTCCGCATATCACCAACCAATTGATCCGCGAGGCGCTTCACCCCTATGCCGACGATCTGGTGATCGTCACCAAGATCGGTGCCAAGCGTGGCTCGGACGCATCGTGGAACCCGGCCTTCTCTGCTGCCGAGTTGACCGAGGCCGTGCACGACAATCTGCGCAACCTTGGCCTCGATGTGCTCGATGTCGTCAACCTGCGCCTGATGTTCAGCGCCCATGGGCCGGCCGAAGGCTCGCTCGAGGCGCCCATGACCGTATTGGCCGACCTGCAGCGCCAGGGCCTCGTACGCCACATCGGGCTCAGCAATGCCACCCCGACGCAGATTGCCGAAGGCCGGCGTATCGCAGACATCGTCTGCATCCAGAACATGTACAATCTCGCCCACCGCAGCGACGACGCGCTGATCGACGATCTCGCCCGCGACGGCATCGCCTATGTGCCGTTCTTTCCGCTTGGTGGTTTCAGCCCGCTGCAGTCCTCGGCTCTCGACAGCGTCGCTGCGAGCCTTGGCGCCACGCCGATGCAGGTTGCCCTTGCCTGGCTCCTCCGCCGCTCTCCCAACATCCTGCTCATTCCTGGCACCTCGTCCGTCGGGCATCTCAAGGAAAATCTGGCTGCTGCCGACCTTCAGCTTACCGAAGATGTCCTCAGGGCCCTCGACGGCGTGTCTGCTGGCTAAGGCAAACTCGGGGCGCCGCACTGCAATGGTGCGGTGCCCTCTAGCTGGATAGCCTCGCCCACCGCTCATGGTCGCGCCATTCGCCGGCGATCTTGAGGTATCTTTCGGAAAAGCCTTCGCGCTGAAATCCGGCTCGCCGCACCAGGGCCAGTGACGCAACATTATCCGGCTGGATGTTTGCTTCCAGCCGATGCAAACCAATTTCCGCGAAAGCGTGTTTGCAGACGCTATCGACCGCCTCGGTCATGAAGCCTTTCCGCGAAAGCCCGGAAATGCCGTAATAGCTGAGGTATCCGCTTCGGAACGCGCCCCAAACAATCTCGCTGATATTCACCACGCCGACGATGGAACCGCTTGCTCGCTCGCGTGCGACGAAGCCGAGGTTGGGTCCGGTTATCGTCCTGGCGTACCACGCGTCGAAGCCATCCATATCCGTGAATGGAGCAATCCAGGGCGCATGAAAAGCTCTGCTCTTCCTGTTTGCCTCGATGAGGTCTTCAGCATCCGAAATATGGACGCGATCGATTTGAATGTTCGGCATATGCTTCCTTTAGTTCCGCCGACAACGCCCGTAAAGTATGGTGGCCGTCGATATCCCGACGACCCTTTGCCTAACTCGACGGTGGGCGTCCGCCCTAAGTAACCCACGACACCATCGTCCAGATAACAGAGAGCCCGACATGTCCGACCGATCCGTCTTTCTCGTCACCCTCGTTGTCGACGATTACGATGCTGCAAAGGCATTTTATTGCGACGCGCTTGGATTTGATTGCCAGCAGGATGAGGTGCAGGACGATGGCAAGCGCTGGGTCGTGGTGCGGCCTCCGGGCAAGGATGGGGCAGCGTTGCTGCTGGCGAGGGCGGAGGGTGAAGATCAGCGTGCGGCAATCGGCAACCAAACCGGCGGTCGCGTCGGCTTTTTCCTGAAGACCAGCGATTTCGCCCGCGATCACGCCACCATGCTGGACAAGGGCGTCACCTTCCTGGAGGCGCCCCGGCGCGAAATCTATGGCACGGTCGCGGTGTTTGCCGATCCCTATGGCAACCGCTGGGATCTGATCGAGCATTCTGCCTGAGATCCCTCTTGCTCGGCAGGTTGTCGCCGTGCATAAGCCGCGATGTTGCAACATGGGCGGAAAAGCCCTGGGGCCTTCCACAAGCCTATTGAGGACGACATGACCGAATTCAAGAAACTCGTATTTTCCGGCGTCCAGCCGACCGGCAACCTGCATCTCGGTAATTATCTCGGCGCCATCAAGAAATTCGTAGCGCTGCAGGACAATAACGACTGCATCTACTGCGTCGTCGACATGCACGCATTGACTGCGCAACTCGTCCACGACGACATGCCTGGCCAGATCCGCTCGATTACCGCAGCTTTTCTCGCTGCCGGCATCGACCCCGAAAAGCATATCGTCTTCGCCCAGTCGTCCGTGCCCCAGCACGCCGAACTCGCCTGGATCTTCAATTGCGTTGCCCGCATCGGCTGGATGAACCGCATGACGCAGTTCAAGGACAAGGCTGGCAAGGATCGTGAAAATGCCTCGCTCGGGCTCTACGCCTATCCAAGCCTGATGGCGGCCGATATTCTCGTCTATCGCGGCACGCATGTGCCCGTCGGCGATGACCAGAAGCAGCATCTGGAGCTTGCCCGCGACATCGCCATGAAGTTCAACATCGACTACGCCGAGCACATCCGCCGCGCTGGCACCGGGCTTGATATCGTCGTTGGCGAACAGCCGGTGCATGCCTTCTTCCCGCTGGTGGAACCGCTGATCGATGGCCCTGCGCCGCGTGTCATGTCGCTGAAGGATGGCTCCAAGAAGATGTCGAAGTCGGATCCATCGGACCTGTCGCGCATCAACCTGATGGACGACGAGGAGACCATCTCCAAGAAGATCCGCAAGGCGAAGACCGATCCGGATGGCTTGCCGAGCGAGATCGCCGGACTTGCCGGGCGCCCGGAAGCCGACAATCTCGTCGGCATCTACGCAGCACTTGCCGACAAGACCAAGGCGGAGGTCCTCGCCGAATTCGGCGGCCAGCAGTTCTCGGTTTTCAAGCCGGCGCTGGTCGATGTCGCGGTTGCTACCCTGGCGCCGATCACCGGCGAAATGCGCCGGCTGATGGCCGACCCCGGTCATATCGATGCCGTGCTGCGCGATGGTGGAGCAAGGGCCCGGGCCCGGGCCGAAGTCACCATGCAGCAGGTCCGCGATATCGTCGGCTTCATCTCCTAGGTCACGTGTCCAGTCTCCTTCTCCCTGCTGGGGAGAAGGAGAAGACGGGGGCTTGCAAAAATCGGCCATCACGTGTCAGAGTCCGGCCATGGTATCACAGCGACTTTCACGGCTAGAAGGCCATCGCCGCAAGTTCATGGCGGTGATCGACGGCACTCCGGAATGCCAGCGTGCGGTGCACTACGCTGGCCGGCGGGCGAAGAATTCCAATGGCGGTCTGCTGCTGCTCTACGTCATTCCCGATGGTGATTTCCAGCAGTGGCTGGGGGTCGAGGAAATCATGCGCGCGGAAGCGCGCGAGGAGGCCGAAGCTGTTGTCGCCAAGGCTGCCCAGCTTGTGCGGGAAACCATCGGCATCGAGCCCGAAACGGTCATCCGCGAGGGCGATGTTGCGGAACAGCTGAATGCAGTGATCGACGAGGACCGCGACGTCGCCATTCTTGTTCTGGCAGCGGGATCGAACAAGGAAGGTCCGGGGCCGCTGGTATCGTCCGTCGCCGGTCGCTCCGCAGCCTTCCCGATCCCGGTCACGGTGCTGCCGGATTCGCTGACAAACGAGGAAATCGACGCTCTTTGCTGATCCCGTTGCCGATTTGTTGAGTGTGGCGGTCTTGATTGGTTGGCCGAAAAGGCCTATTTTCTTTTGAAGAGTTCTAAACGACGGACAGGCTCATGCCGCCGTCATGGAGATGACGATGTTCATTCAGACCGAGTCCACGCCGAACCCCGCAACGCTGAAATTCCTGCCTGGCAAGGTTGTCATGGAAAATGGCACGGCGGAGTTCCGCAGCGCCGCCGACGCGCAGGTTTCGCCACTCGCGGCCCGCCTGTTCACCGTGCCCGGAGTCACCGGCGTCTATTTCGGCTATGATTTCATCAGCGTCTCCAAGGATGATCAGGAATGGCAGCATCTGAAGCCAGCTATCCTCGGCTCGATCATGGAGCATTTCATGTCCGGCAAGCCCGTCATGGGCACGTCCTCGGCATTGTCGGAAGTCACGGATGCCGATGGCGAGTTCTTCGCCGAGGGCGATGAGTCCATCGTCTTGACGATCAAGGAACTGCTGGAGACCCGTGTCCGTCCGGCCGTCGCCCAGGATGGGGGCGACATCACTTTCCGCGGCTTCCGGGATGGCACCGTCTTTCTCAACATGAAAGGCTCATGCGCCGGCTGCCCTTCGTCCACCGCCACGCTGAAGCACGGCGTCCAGAACCTCCTCCACCATTTCGTGCCCGAAGTGCTGGAAGTCGAAGCGGTCTGATCGGGATTTTCCGGAAACGTCGAAAATGATCGTACTGGCGCTGGATACCGCAGGCATCGATTGCGCCGCCGCCGTCTATGACAGCGACGGCGACCGCGTGCTCGCCGAAATTACCGAAACCATCGGTAAGGGCCATGCCGAGCATCTCATCGCGCTGGTCGATCGTGTGCTCGACAAGGCTGGCCTGAAGCTCGATGCAGTCGAGCGGATCGCGGTGACTGTCGGTCCCGGCTCCTTCACCGGCATCCGGGTCGGCGTCGCTGCGGCCCGTGGCTTTGCCCTTGCGCTCGGCATCCCGGCTGTCGGCGTCACGACACTCGAGGTGATCGCGGCTGCCCATCGCCCGAAGGCTGCGGGCCGGCCGATGCTGGTGGCAATGGACGCCAAGCGGGGCGAAGTCTACCTGCAGACATTCGGTGCCGACGGAATGCCTCTTAGCGAGTCTGCGGCGGTGCTAGTGCAGGATGCTCGAGCGCTGGCCGCCGAGTTCGATGGCCTGTTGGCCGGCTCGGCCGTGCCGCTTTTGAGCTCCACGGCGGAGGATGCGCCGGCAGACGCGGCTGGCAATGCCTTTCCGATCTCGCATGTTGCGCGGCTGGGTGCAAAAATGCTTGTCGGCGAGAAGCCGAAGCCGCTTTATCTGCGCGGCCCCGATGCCAAGCCGCAGCTCGGCTTTGCCGTCGCGAGGCAATAGGCGATGCTGCCGTCATTCCTTAGAAGCAAGCCGGATTACGAGATCGTTGCCATGGTCTCGCGCGATTGCGCCGACGTATCCGCGCTGCACAGCGCCCGCTTTCCGAAAGCCTGGGGCACAGGCGAATTCCACAGCCTGCTGTCGCAGGAGCCGGTGTTCGGCTTTGTCGCCCGCCAGACCAACGGCAAGCCGGCACTTTGCGGTTTCGTGCTGGCTCGCCATGTCGCCGACGAGGCGGAGATCCTCACGGTTGCGGTGCAGCCGAAGCTCGGTCGCGCCGGTCTCGGCTGGCGGTTGATGCAGGCGGCGATGCGCGAGGCGCACCGGCGCGGCGGTGAAAGCATGTTTCTGGAGGTCGATGCTGGCAATGTTGCGGCAGTCGGGCTCTACCGCAAGCTGGGCTTCGCCACGGTTGGCGAGCGTAAGGCCTATTACACGGATGCATCCGGTACAAAATCGACGGCGCTTGTCATGCGCCGCGATCTTCGCTAGTCCCTAGGGTCGGATCCACGGGCCAGAAGACGACATCGATGACAGATATTGCCAAATCGCTCGAGGAGCTCTGTGCCGAACGCGGCATGCGCATGACCGAGCAGCGGCGCGTCATCGCTCGAATCATTGCGGATGCCGAGGATCATCCCGATGTGGAGGAACTGCATCGCCGTTCGGTGAAGATCGATTCGAAAATCTCCATCTCGACGGTCTACCGCACGGTAAAGCTGTTCGAGGACGCCGGCATTATCACCCGCCACGATTTTCGAGACGGCCGTTCGCGCTACGAGACGGTTCCGGAAGAGCACCACGACCACCTGATCGACCTGAAGACCGGCGACGTCGTCGAGTTCCATTCGCCGGAAATCGAGGCCCTGCAGGAACGTATAGCGCGCGAGCACGGCTTTCGCCTGGTAGGCCACCGGCTCGAGCTTTATGGCGTGCCGATCAAGAAGGACGAGCACTGAGTGCCTGATGTCTGCGACAGGGCCGGACGAAGCTTATGCATTCGGAAACCGCAGCTTTGCGGTGAGGTGGTAGGTACGCATCCGAAAACACTTGATGAGGCACGGCCTTGATCCACCGGCTTCGCCTTGCCTTCGGTCTGTTGCTGGTGGTGCTCGCCAGCGTTTTCCTGCTGCCGCTGCAATGTGTCTGCCTCTATTTTGACTGGAGGCTGCGCCGCTACCTGCCGCGCCTCTGGCACCGCCTCGTCTGCTATGCCTTCGGGCTGCACATCCGCGTTCATGGCGTGCCGGATCGTCGGAGGCCACTGATGCTGGCATCGAACCATTCGTCCTGGCTGGATATCCTGGTGCTGTCGGCAGTTGCCGATGTCGCCTTTATTGCGAAGATCGAGGTGCGCGACTGGCCGATCTTCGGACTTTTCGCGCGATTGCAGAAGACGATCTTCGTCGTCCGCGAGCAGAAGCGCAAGACGGGCGAGCAGGTGAACGAGATTGCCGAGCGCATGGCCGGCGGCGAGATCGTCGTTCTGTTTCCGGAAGGCACAACGTCGGACGGCAACCGCCTGCTGGAGGTGAAGTCCTCGCTGTTCGGGGCGGCGGCCGCCGCACTTCCGGCCGCACCCGAAGGCGTGGTGCACGTCCAGCCGGTCGCGGTCGCTTATACAGGCATCCACGGCATGCCGATGGGGCGTTATCACCGGCCCGTTGCCACATGGCCGGGAGACATCGAGATGCTGCCGTCGCTGAAGGGCGTGCTTGCCTGCGGCGCAATCGATGTCGACGTGCATTTCGGCGAGACGGTCGATTATCGCGCCGACAGCAACCGCAAGCAGGTCGCAGCGGAAGTCACCGAGCGCATTCGTGCCCTGCTTTCGGGCCTGCTGCTCGGTCGCCACAAGACCTGATACTCAAGATTGTCTTTTCACACCGTCAAAAAACCACTAGATAGCCGCCATGACCCAGGACAGCGCCCTTCTGATCGCCCCGGAACCCCGTGATGGCAGCAACAGCCGCAAGGTCTTCATCAAGACCTACGGCTGCCAGATGAACGTCTACGACTCCACCCGGATGAGCGACGCGCTGGCCAAGGACGGCTACGAGCCGACCGACGACATGGAAGAGGCCGACCTCGTCCTCCTCAACACCTGCCATATCCGCGAGAAGGCGGCCGAAAAGGTCTATTCGGCGCTCGGCCGGCTTCGCGACATGAAAAAGCGCAAGGCTGCAGACGGTCGCGAGATGATGATCGGCGTCACCGGCTGCGTTGCCCAGGCCGAGGGCGAGGAAATCCTGCGTCGGGCGCCCGCCGTCGATGTGGTGATCGGTCCGCAGACCTATCATCGCCTGCCTGAGGCGCTACGTCGCGCCAAGCAAGGCCAGCGCGTCGTCGATACGGAATATGCCATCGAAGACAAGTTCCTGCATCTGCCGATGGCCGAAAGCGCCAAAATCCGCGCCCGTGGCGTCACGGCGTTCCTGACGGTGCAGGAAGGCTGCGACAAGTTCTGCACCTTCTGTGTCGTGCCTTACACGCGCGGTTCCGAGGTTTCCCGGCCGGTGTCGCAGATCGTCGACGAGGCGGAGAAACTGGTCGCTGGTGGCGTGCGCGAAGTGACGCTGCTCGGCCAGAACGTCAACGCCTGGCACGGCAAGGGACCGGATGGCGAGGAATGGAGCCTTGGCGACCTGCTGTATCGGCTTGCCGATATTCCGGGTCTGGCGCGGCTGCGCTATACCACAAGTCATCCGCGCGACATGGATGACAGGCTGATCAATGCCCACCGCGACCTGCGCATGCTGATGCCCTATCTGCATCTGCCGGTGCAGGCAGGCTCCAACCGCATCCTAAAAGCGATGAACCGCCGCCACACCACGGCCGACTACCTGGCCCTGGTCGAGCGCATCCGGGCCGCGCGCCCGGATATTGCCCTGTCCGGAGATTTCATCGTCGGCTTTCCGGGGGAGACAGACGAGGATTTTGAGGATACGCTCACCCTCGTCAAGGCCGTGCGCTATGCACAGGCCTACTCGTTCAAATATTCGACGCGTCCCGGCACCCCCGGCGCGGACTTGAAGGATCAGGTGCCCGAAGAGATCAAGGCTGAACGGCTGGAACGGTTGCAGGCGCTTCTGATGCGCCAGCAGCAGGAATTTGCCGAAGCCTGCGTCGGCCGCGTGGTCGATGTGTTGCTCGAAAAGCCCGGTCGCATGCCAGGACAGTTGATAGGTCGCTCTCCGTGGCTGCAATCGGTGAATGTTGATGCAAAGGCATCGCAAATCGGTGACATTATCAATGTACGAATCACCGGGACAAGCACCAACAGTCTCTTTGCAGAGCAGGTGTAGGTCCGAGATTGGCAAAGGAGCTTGACCGCTTGAACGCACAAGAATTGGTTTCCTCTACTCCGCGCCAGTCCCCTGCCGCGACCGACGCCAATCACTTCGTTCTGACTTTCGAAAACAACAGGTTCGCCAGCGAGCTGTTCGGTCAGTTCGAGCAGAACCTGAAGCTGCTCGAGGAGCGGCTGAAGATCAACGTCCGCGCTCGCGGCAACTCCGTCGTCATCACCGGCGATGTGCTGGCCACCAACCAGGCCCGGCGCACTCTCGATTACCTCTACGAAAAATTGCAGAAGGGTGGCAGCGTCGAGCCGTCCGATGTCGAGGGCGCCATCCGCATGGCGCTGGCGGCCGATGACCAGCTGATCCTGCCGACCATGGAGCGCAAGGCCAAGCTGACCATGGCCCAGGTTTCGACCCGCAAGAAGACCATCGTCGCGCGCACGCCGACGCAGGATGCCTATCTCCGCGCACTCGAACGCTCGGAACTGGTATTCGGCTGCGGCCCGGCCGGTACGGGCAAGACCTATCTTGCCGTGGCGCAGGCCTGCCAGCTGCTGGAACGCGGCGCGGTCGAAAAGATCATCCTGTCGCGCCCGGCTGTGGAAGCTGGCGAACGGCTGGGCTTCCTGCCCGGCGACATGAAAGAGAAGGTCGATCCCTATCTGCGGCCGCTCTATGACGCGCTCTACGACATGATGCCGGGCGACAAGGTCGAGCGGGCGATCATCGCCGGTGTCATCGAAATCGCGCCGCTCGCCTTCATGCGCGGCCGTACGCTGGCCAACTCCGCCGTCATCCTCGACGAGGCGCAGAATACGACCTCGATGCAGATGAAGATGTTCCTTACCCGTCTCGGCGAAAACTCGCGGATGATCGTCACCGGCGACCCGAGCCAGATCGATCTGCCGCGCGGCGTCAAATCCGGACTGGTCGAGGCTTTGCAGCTGTTGACCGGCGTCGAGGGCATTTCGGTGATCCGCTTCAAGGACACCGACATCGTCCGCCATCCGCTGGTCGGCCGCATCGTGCGCGCCTACGATACGATGTACGCGACGCCCGAAAGCGAAGAGGCCGATCGGCAGAGCTGATGCCGGCATGACGCCATGACCCGACTGGACATACAGATCAGCATCGAGGAGGGCCGCTGGCCCTCCGAGGAAACACTTCAGGCAATGGCCGAGCGCGTGCTCGGCAATGCCGCAGATTTTCTGCAGACGGAGGTCCATCAGCCTTTTCCATCGATGGAGCCCGAACTCTCGTTGGTTTTCACCGACGATGCCTCTATCCGGGCGATCAACGCCGAATGGCGGAAGCAGGACAAGCCGACCAATGTCCTGTCGTTCCCGGCTTTTCCGCTTGCTCCGGGCGGCATGCCCGGCCCCATGCTGGGCGATATCATCATCGCCCGCGAGACGGTGGAGCGCGAGGCGGTTGATCTCGACAAGGGTGTCGACGAGCATCTCACCCATCTGATGGTGCATGGATTGTTGCATCTGTTTGGCTACGACCATATGAATGATGAAGACGCCGAACTGATGGAAGGCCTTGAGACTCGTATTTTGGCGAGACTTGGCCTATCAGATCCCTATGCGGGTCAAGACCCGATCTGATTGGAACCATGAGCGACTTTACAGCAAAACCGGCCACTGACGCCAAAGAGCAGGACGCAGCCTCCGAAGAGGCGGCGAGTAGCAACGGCAGGGCGGGGCACAAATCCCAATCCACCTTCTGGAGCCGTGCGGCGCGCGTGCTGCGTCCGGCCCAGGGCTCGCGCCTGCGCGAGGACCTCACCGACGCCCTAATGGTGAACGGCACCGACGATGACGGTTTTTCGGCCGACGAACGGGCGATGCTGCACAATATCCTGCGCTTCCGGGAGGTGCGCGTTGCCGACGTCATGGTGCCGCGTGCCGATATCGAGGCTGTCGACCAGAGCCTGACCATCGGGGAACTGATGATCCTGTTCGAGGAAAGCGGACGTTCGCGCATGCCCGTCTATTGCGATACGCTCGACGATCCCCGCGGCATGGTGCACATCCGCGACCTGCTTTCCTATGTTGCCAAGCAGGCGCGCAACAAGCGCCGGGTCGGCGCCAAGGCTGCGGCAATCGATCCGCAGGTCGCCGCTGTTGCTGCCGAGAAGGCCGAAAAGGCACCGCGTTCCGCCAAGCCGAACTTCGATCTCGCCCGGGTCGATCTTCGCAAGACCGTTGCCGAAGCCGGTATCATCAGGAAGATCCTGTTCGTGCCGCCGTCGATGCTGGCCTCCGACCTGCTTCGGCGCATGCAGGTCAACCGCACCCAGATGGCGTTGGTCATCGACGAATATGGTGGAACCGACGGTCTGGCCTCGCATGAGGACATCGTCGAGATGGTCGTTGGCGATATCGACGACGAGCACGACGACGAAGAGGTCATGTTCAAGCAGGTATCGGAAGACGTCTTCGTCGCCGATGCCCGCGTCGAACTCGAAGACATCGCCCGGGCTATCGGCTCAGACTTCGATGTCAGCGAGGAAGTCGACGACGTCGATACGCTGGGTGGCCTCATCTTCTCGGCGCTCGGTCGCATTCCGGTTCGCGGCGAGCTTGTCCAGGGGCTTCCCGGGTTCGAGTTTCAGATCCTCGAGGCTGATCCGCGCCGCATCAAGCGCGTCCGCATCACCCGCAAGCGCCATCCGGTCCGCCGTCGCCCCGTCAAGGGTGAAGTGGAGGCATCCGGTAATGACAAAGACCATCCGGCTGTCGACGGGCCATCCGATGGCGGTGCCGTCAATCGCAACGCAGCCGGCTAAGCTACTGTCGTAAGCCTTCAAGGGACAAACCGCGCCTTTTTTGAAACACTGCGCAACGGGTTTGATTCGTGGTGTTTCAAGGGAGAGCGTGCATGGAATGGCTTGCGGACAGGGTCATTCTGGTCTGGGGTTTCAGGCGTGCCCTGCTTGCCATAGGTGCTGGCGCTATCGGCGTGCTGGCGCTCCCGCCCTTCGGCTTTTTTGCCGCGATGTTCGTCTCCTTCACCCTGCTTGTCTGGCTGCTTGACGGCGCCACTGCCGCTCCAGGCAGCGGCATCCTCCGCCGTCTGTGGCCAGCTTTCGTGACCGGCTGGCTGTTCGGTTTCGGCTATTTCGTCGCCGGCCTCTGGTGGCTCGGCCATGCGCTGATGATCGATGCGGAGCAGTTCGCGTGGGCCCTGCCTCTGGCGATCCTCGGCCTGCCGGCATTTCTCGCGATCTTCTACGGGCTCGCCGCCGCGCTGGCGAGGCTCGTATGGTCCGACGGTCTTGGACGGATCGCGGCACTGGCCTTCGCATTTGGGCTTATCGAATGGCTGCGCAGTTTCGTCTTCACCGGCTTTCCCTGGAATGCCATCGGCTATGGCATGATGCCGACGCCGCTGATGATGCAGTCGGCCCACATGATCGGCATGCTGGGGGTGACGGTGCTGTCCGTCTTCGTATTTGCGGCGCCGGCGCTGTTAGGCACCCGCAACGGCGCCATCCCCGGAATTACACTCGCGGCTCTCCTGTTCGCTGCCCATCTCGGCTACGGCTACTACGCGCTAAACCAGCCGGAGTCTGCCTTCCGTGCAGATGCAAAGGCGCCGGTCGTGCGCGTCATCCAGCCCGACATCGATCAAGAGGCCAAGCAGGACACTGACGGCGATCGCACCGCGATCTTCGAGAAGCATCTGGCGTTGTCAGCGGCGCCACCGCAGGATGGTGGCAAGCGGCCTGACATCATCGTCTGGCCGGAAACGGCGCTCCCCTTTCTCCTGACCGACAACCGGGACGCCCTGACCCGCATTGCCGATGTCCTCGCCGACGACCAGATCCTCATCACCGGCGCCGTGCGGGCCGAGGACATGGGGCCGGGGACGCCGCCGCGCTACTACAATTCGATCTACGTGATCGATGGCCGCGGCCAGATCATCGGCGCTGCGGACAAGGTGCACCTGGTGCCGTTCGGCGAGTATGTGCCCTTCGAGAGCATCCTCCAGAATTTCGGCATAGCCAACATCGTCGAGATGCCGGGCGGTTTTTCCGCTGCCGCCCGTCGCTCGCTGTTGACCCTGCCATCGAGCATCCGGCTCTACCCGTTGCTCTGCTACGAGATCATCTTTCCCGACGAGATGACGCCCGATATCGCCAAGGCCGACGCTATCGTCAATGTCACCAACGATGCCTGGTTCGGCAATACACCCGGACCCTACCAGCATTTTCAGCAGGCCCGTGTCCGCGCCGTCGAATACGGCCTGCCGCTCATCCGCAGCGCCAACAGCGGAATTTCTGCTCTGGTCGATTCTCATGGACGTCTCGTCGCCGGCCTCGATCTTGGCCAGCAGGGATTTGTCGACGCCACCTTGGGTAGCGTAGACCAAACTAAAATAGGCGAAAAACTGCGGGTTCTGTACTTTTGGTTGGCACTTGCGTGCATGGGCCTGATTGCAGTGATTTCACGCATGGGTTTTATTTCAGCCCTGAATTGACCTAAAACCCCTAAAAATGCATAGTGGTCCAGGACGCTAATCTGTACGTAAGATGGCGATCAAGCGAATATAGCTCTGCAACGTGGCGTTATATAAGCATGGTCGGGGGTAGTGGGGGCGAAGAAGCCGATTCAACCAGAGCTAGTTAGGGCATTATAATGATCGAAAATAAGAAGAAGCCGAATCCAATCGACATCCATGTCGGTAGCAGGATCCGTCTCCGTCGCACCATGCTGGGCATGAGCCAGGAAAAACTTGGCGAAAGCCTCGGCATCACGTTCCAGCAAATCCAGAAGTACGAAAAGGGCACCAACCGCGTTGGCGCCAGTCGTCTTCAGAATATTTCCAGCATCCTCAACGTGCCGGTCTCGTTCTTCTTTGAAGACGCACCGGGCGATCACTCGACGTCCGCCAGCGGCATGGCTGAAGCCTCGAGCTCCAACTATGTCGTGGACTTCCTGTCGTCCTCGGAAGGCCTGCAGCTCAATCGTGCTTTCGTCAAGATTTCCGATGCAAAGGTTCGCCGCAAGGTCGTCGAACTGGTCAAGGCATTGGCTGCCGAAGCCGACGCCGAGTAAGCGCCGGCTATACATGAAGACGCAAAGGCGGTCATTTTGGCCGCCTTTTGCATGTTTGGCGCAAAAATCTTAACCGGAAAGTGGGATATAAAGATATATCCATGTCCTTCTGTGCCTTGTCATTCGGCTTTGAACTGACTAACACAGACCCAGCTTTATTCTTTGAGGGGAATTCCCGCATGCGTGCCAACTACCTCTTTACCAGTGAGTCTGTTGCCGAAGGTCACCCGGACAAGGTCTGTGACCGCATCTCCGACGAAATCGTCGATCTGGTCTACCGTGAAGCCGCAAAGACCGGCATCGATCCCTGGAGTGTCCGCATTGCCTGCGAAACCCTGGCGACCACCAACCGGGTGGTTATCGCCGGTGAGGTCCGCCTGCCGCCGAGCCTGATGAAGAAGGACAAGGACGGCAAGGACGTCATCAATCCGGCCAAGTTCAAGACAGCTGCCCGCAAGGCGATCAAGGATATCGGCTACGAGCAGGAAGGCTTTCACTGGAAGACGGCGAAGATCGATGTCCTGCTGCACTCGCAGTCGGCCGACATCGCGCAAGGCGTCGACAACGCGTCCGACAAGCAGGGCGATGAAGGCGCTGGCGACCAGGGCATCATGTTTGGTTACGCCTGCCGCGAAACGCCGGACCTTATGCCGGCACCGATCTACTATTCGCACCTGATCCTGCAGCTGCTTGCCACCGCCCGCAAGAAGCATGAAGGCGAAGCCGGCAAGCTCGGCCCGGATGCAAAGAGCCAGGTCACCGTCCGCTACGTCGACGGCAAGCCTGCAGAAGTCACCTCGATCGTTCTGTCGACCCAGCATCTCGACGAAAGCTGGGACTCGAAGAAGGTCCGCTCGGTCGTCGAGCCCTACATCATGGAAGCATTCGGCGACCTGCCGGTCGCTGCCGATTGCGCCTGGTACATCAATCCAACCGGCAAGTTCGTCATCGGCGGTCCCGATGGCGACGCCGGCCTGACAGGCCGCAAGATCATCGTCGACACCTACGGCGGTGCTGCTCCGCACGGCGGCGGCGCCTTCTCCGGCAAGGACACCACCAAGGTCGACCGCTCTGCTGCCTATGCAGCCCGCTATCTCGCCAAGAACGTCGTTGCCGCCGGTCTCTCCGACCGCTGCACCATCCAGATCGCCTATGCGATCGGCATTGCCCAGCCGCTGTCGATCTATGTCGATCTGCACCAGACCGGCAAGTACACCGAGGATCAGGTCGAAGCTGCCATCCGTAAGGTGATGGACCTGTCGCCGACCGGTATCCGCCGCCATCTGGACCTCAACAAGCCGATCTACGCCAAGACCTCCGCCTATGGCCACTTTGGCCGCAAGGCCGGTCGCGACGGTTCCTTCTCCTGGGAGAAGCTCGACCTCGTGAAGCCGCTCAAGGAAGCCATCAAGGCCTGAATGTCATGAACGATACCGAGCGCCGATCGCGGGCAACGGAAGCCTTCTACGGTCGGCGCAAGGGCAAGCCCCTGCGTGGCCAGCAGGCAGGGCGGCTGGAAACCCTACTGCCCGCCTTCATGGTTGATCTCGACACGCCTGCGCCTGCTTCTCTCCAGGCGCTGTTTCCAGTTCAGGTTGAACGACTGCGGCTCGAAATCGGATTCGGCGGCGGCGAGCACCTGATCCACCGGGCCAAGGAAAACCCGACGACCGGTTTCATCGGTGTCGAGCCCTTCGTCAATTCGATGCAGAAGCTGCTTGCCCATGTCGAGGAAGCGGGTGTGCAGAACATCCGCGTCTACAACGACGATGCCACGCAGTTGCTCGATTGGCTGCCGGACGCCTGTCTCGACCAGATCGACCTGCTCTATCCGGATCCTTGGCCGAAAACACGCCACTGGAAACGCCGCTTCGTCTCCGCGGTCAATCTCGCCCGCTTTCACCGAGTCCTGAAGCCCGGCGCAATATTCTGCTTCGCATCCGACATCGACACATACATCAACTGGACGCTGCAGCACTGTAAGGCCCATGGCGGCTTCGAATGGACGGCGAAAAACGCCGCCGACTGGCTCACACCTTATGACGGCTGGCCCGGCACGCGCTACGAAGCCAAAGCCAAACGCGAAGGCCGCTCCTCGGCCTATCTGACGTTTAAGCGGGTTTGACCACCGCCTTAACCTTTCATGCCGACAATCCGCAGCTCCAAGCAGCGCAATCAAACTCGGCACCTGGCACCGCACGCACAACCGCATGCCGCAGTGGCGGGATCAGCTCTTGTGGACAACTTCGAACGAATAGCCATCAGGATCGATGACGTCGGCGGCGTAATAACCGGGATAATACTCAAGCCGCGCCCGTGGAGAGATATTGTCACGCGCGCCGGCGGCGATGGCCACTTCATAAAATCTATCCACAAGGGCGTTGCTGACCGCTTTGAAACCCCAGTGAATAGCGTCAGGATTGGGTTTCCCTTGCTTCAGCCAGAAAATAGCGCTTTGACCGTCGCCAAAACCCCAGAGATCAGGGTGGCCGTTTTCACCTTTGTAGGGCACGAAAAATCTGATGTTCAGCGGCTCCAATACGGCTTCGTAAAACGCCAACGAAGCCTTAATGTCGCTGACGGTCAGGATGATGTGGTCAAGCATGATGACGTCCTGTCTTCTGGATTTATACGTTCGAAAAGCTGTACTACCTCTGATCCAGACGACCGCAGTGCGGTTGTCTTCCTTTCGGTGCTAAGCTAACCTTTCGTAAGTAAGTTGTACGTCGATAGCTGTTTCTCCACAAGAACGCACGTTCACCGCTGCTACGAACAGGGAAGTAAGTATGGCGAAGATCATCGCGAAAAAGCAGCTGGCGCCCGGGCTCCTGTGCGGCCATGAAGACCCGATCGCCTTCCGTGAGCTGCTCACAAAGGTCGGAGACAAGTGGAGTATTTTCGTGATGCTTGCGCTCTCCATGCTGCCGGGTGAGCGGGCCCGGTTTTCGGAGCTAAATAGATCGATACCCACTATTTCCGAGAGAATGTTGGCACTCACGCTCCGCAACTTGGAGCGGGACGGTCTGGTTATCCGGGAGATTTTCGCGGAAGTGCCGCCACGGGTGGAATATGAGCTGACCCCCATGGGGCAGAGCCTGTTGCCAGCGCTCCAAGGCCTGGTCGACTGGGTCGGCCATAACGCGGATAACGTCAAGGCAGCACGAGCGGTGTCTGACGCCCGGTAGCAGAATACCTGCAGCGGGAGATCCGCCGGTGCCGCTATAGCCGCCGCACCGCTTTAAGAGCACGTCGGATTTGGCGAACGGCTTATTTATATTTTGCGTTGGGCGGAAAAAGCCCGTTGGCCTTTTGCCGCCTGGACCAGCTGCAAACTCAGTGCAGGCTGACGGTTTTCAACTCGTCTTCGGCAGCCTTGAAGAAGGTGCTGGAACGGTTGTCGGTCAACAGGATGGGGGTGCCGTCGGCGCCGAAAAGAGCCCACAGATCAACTGTGGGATCGATGTCCGGAGCTTCCGGGAAGCAACGGGACACTTCCTCCTGGCGGATCTTGCGGACATAGGCGACTTCGCCGCTGCCGAGCGATACGAGTTCGTTTTCGGTGAGGCGTGCGGTGGCTTCTTTGAGTAACATTTCCCGTTCCTCCAGCGTGGGGGACCAACGGCTCGGATTCGCCGTTGCCTTACTCTGGGACCGAAATGTTAATTTTCTTCACCCCACGCGGCGGTTCCGGTCTGATAAGATCGACCGAAAGCAAACCGTTTTTCAATGCCGCGCCAAGGACATGCATCCCTTCGGCCAGTACGAAGACGCGCTGGAACTGCCGGGCTGCGATGCCCCGGTAGAGATAGTCACGTGCCTCCTGCTCGATCTGCCGGCCGCGAATGATCAGCTGGTTTTCTTCCGTTGTGACTTCGAGTTCGTCCTCGCTGAAGCCGGCAACGGCAAGCGTGATGCGCAATCGCTCCGGTTCGCCAGTTGCCGGTTCGGCCTGCATTCGCTCGATATTATAGGGTGGGTATCCATCGCTGATCTTGGAAATCCGCTCGAGGGTCTTTTCCATGGCGTCGAAGCCCAACAGGAGAGGGCTGGCAAAAGGCGTCATACGGCTCATCTCTACAAGTCCTTGGTTGTCAAGCGACCCTGCCGGACCTGCATCTCAGCATCCGGATGGCCGCAATATGGGCATTGCCTGCTTTCGGCGCAAGCACGCTGCCTGACGCAATCGGAATCCAGCGGGATATTCGATGCCGCTATGGTTGCAGCACTTGCTTGACAAAAGCAGTTCGAATGGCGTCAAAAAGGGGTGGAACAGGCGCAGTGACGCCGCAGTGACAAGGGAAGAGGACGCTCGTTTGGCAAGGAAGATCATCATCGATACCGATCCGGGACAGGACGACGCAGCAGCCATCATGCTGGCGTTCGGCAGCCCGGACGAGCTTGAAATTCTCGGTATCACCACCGTAGCCGGCAACGTGCCGCTGCCCATGACCAGCCGCAATGCGCGGATCGTCTGCGAGCTTTGCGATCGCCGCGATATCAAGGTTTTTGCCGGTTGCGACCGGCCGATTGCCCGGCCGCTGGTGACTGCGGAGCACGTGCACGGCAAGACGGGGCTGGATGGTCCGGAGCTTGCCGAGCCGACGATGGCGCTGCAGCCGCAACACAGCGTCGACTTCATCATCGAGACACTGTTGCGCGAGCCCGCGGGCACGGTGACGCTTTGCACCCTCGGCCCGCTCACCAATATCGCCACGGCGTTCCGCAAGGCGCCGGAAATCGTCGGGCGCGTTCAGGAATTGGTGATGATGGGCGGCGGCTTCTTTGAGGGCGGCAACATTACGCCGGCCGCCGAGTTCAATATCTTCGTTGATCCCGAGGCGGCCGACATCGTCATGCAGTCGGGCGTACCGGTGGTCATCATGCCGCTCGATGTCACCCATCAGCTGCTGACCCGCAAGGACAGGGTCCGCAAGATCGCCGACATCGGCACCCCGCCGGCGAAGGCCATGGCCGAGATGCTGGAGTTCTTCGAGCGCTTCGATATCGAGAAATACGGCTCAGACGGCGGCCCGCTGCACGATCCGACCGTCATTGCCTACCTGCTGAAGCCAGAGCTTTTCGACGGCCGCACCTGCAATGTCGAGATCGAGGTCAACTCGGAGCTCACAATCGGCATGATGGTCGTCGACTGGTGGCACGTGACAGATCGCAAGCGCAACGCCCGGTTCATGCGATCCGTCGACGCCGATGGATTTTTTGCGCTGCTTACGGAGCGCTTTGCGCGGATCTGAGAATTCGGAACAGGGTTTAAGGCCGCCGGATTGTCCCGGCGGCCTTTGTTATTTCAGTCAATTCCCGCTTTTTATAGCACTGCTAAGTTTGCCGTACATTCCGGGCAGAACTACACCAGATTATCCGTGAGACACCGATCAGAGCCTTGCGGCGACCGCTTCGGCTAGGGGTATCGATGGCTGAGCTCCGGCTGAAAGGCAGGCGAGGGAGCCGGCGACGGCGGCGCGACGGAGTGCGGCCTCGAAATCCAGGCCCTGATCGAGGCTCGCGGCGAAATATCCGCAGAACGTGTCGCCGGCACCGACCGTGTCGATGGGCTCGATAACGAGGCCCTTGGCGCGCGACAGTACGCCGTCCCTTATGGCAACCACACCGTCGCCGCCGAGTGTGACGATGAGCGTCTGCCCGGTTTCCCCATGCAGTCGGGTCATTGCCGCTTCACGGTCGGCAGCCGTCATTCCGTCCTGGCCTGCCAGAAGCTCGAATTCGGTTTCGTTGGCGATGACGATGTCGGCCAGCCGGCCAAGCCGCTTGGCATCTGATGTTAGCGGCGCGAGGTTGAGGATGGTCTGGACGCCGGCGGCCTTGGCAGCGCCTAGCGCCGCCTCCACCGCATTCCCGGGCACCTCGAGCTGCAGCATGAGGATATCGCCGGCCTTCAGTCCGGCCACCGCAGCAGTGGCGTCTTCGGCGGTGACGGCACCATTCGCGGCGGGCACCACGACAATGACGTTTTCACCGTCGCCGCCGACGAGGATGAGTGCTGTCCCGGTTGGGCCCTCGACATGCTTTACCGCGCCGAGATCGGTGCTGGCTTCTGCCAGCAGCGCCAGCGCAGGTTCGGCGAAGCCATCGGTGCCGACAGCTCCGGCCATGCGCACCGTTGCTCCGGCGCGCCGGGCGGCCAGCGCCTGGTTTGCACCCTTGCCGCCGGCAGCCGTTGCAAAGCCGTTGCCGGCAACGGTTTCCCCGGGCTTCGGCAGCCGGTCCGTGGTTGCAACGAGGTCCATGTTGATGGAGCCGAATACTGTGATCATGGGAATGCCTGCTCTGCTGGAATGTCGGCGCGACACTGCCGAAGCGCTTAGTCCTCGTCAACCACCCTCAGCTTCAGAAGTCCAGTACGGCTTTCGACACCGCGTGATGGTTCTGCCGGCTCGCGTACCGCCTCGGAGTGCTCTGTCAGGTCCAGCGCCTCGATCTTCTGGCCGCGCCTCGCAAGCTTCGAGGAGGACGTGGCGATCATCTCGACATCCTTCTGGGCAGCGGAGAAATGTCCCTGGAGTTTGGTGACACGCTCATCGAGACGACCGAGATCGGCCATCAGCAGCGCCACTTCGCCCTGGATGAGATGCGCCTGCTCACGCATCCGCTGATCCTTCAGGACAGACTGGATCACCTGGATCGATAGCATCAGCAGGGACGGAGAGACGATGACGATCTGCGCGCGGTGCGCTTTCTGGATAACACCCTCGAACTTTTCGTGAATCTCGGCAAAGATCGATTCCGATGGTACGAAGAGAAAGGCAGTGTCCTGGGTCTCGCCCTGGATCAGATATTTCTCGGAGATATCGCGGATGTGGACTTCCATGTCGCGGCGAAACTGTTGGCCGGCGATGCGTACCATTTCCGGGCTGGAGGCCGCGCGGATGGCGTTCCAGGCTTCCAGCGGGAATTTTGCATCGACCACCAGCGGCGGCAGTCCGTTTGGCATATGGATGATGCAATCGGGCCGCGACCCGTTCGACAGCGTGTGCTGGAAGGCATAGGCGCCGAACGGCAGGCCGTCGGCAACTATGGTCTCCATCCGTGCCTGGCCGAAGGCGCCGCGCGTCTGCTTGTTGGACAGGATCGCCTGCAGCCCGACGACATCCTTTGCAAGCGACTGGATATTGGTCTGTGCGGCATCGATGACGCCGAGCCGCTCCTGCAGTTTCTGCAGGTTTTCATGCGTCGATTTCGTCTGTTCGTTGAGCGTGCTGGTCACCCGGTGCGACATCCCGTCGAGACGCTGGTTGACGGCGTGGTTGAACTCCGCCTGGCGACTGCCAAACACCTCGGTCATCGTCGCCAGACGGCCCTGCATCTCGGCCTGAAGCCGCAGCATCTCCGCCATCCGCTGCTCCGCCTCTGCTGCGCGAAAATCCATCTCGTCGTCGCTCTGCCTTCTCCCGGCACTGCGGACCAGCAGGATCACGATGACAAGAACGAGCAGGCCGACCGCGCTGTACAGCAACTGCACCGTCTGGAAGTCGGAACCAAAAAGGGAGATCGTCATGGCATCCTGGCGATAGTTGGAGATCGCCGGACTATAACGCCAGTCAGGGTAAAAGCCAGATCAAAACGTGAACAATGTAAACTGTCTATACCGGGCGAAATCTGGGTAACAAAGTTAACGGATGGTCAATGCAAATCGGTCAAGTCTGGCAGATTGCCTTTAACCTGCACGCTTGGCGTGCGGAAGCCTCATTCAGACCGAGATCAAGATGAAAGCTGCGCCCGACACATCCACCCTCAGACAACGCCTGGACTTCATCGAGATCGACGACGCCACCCGCGAGACCCTGCGCGAAATGCGCCCGACGCTTTCGGAGCTCCTCGGCGGCGCGCTCGACAAGCTTTATGCGAAGATGGGCCGGACACCCGCTATTTCCCATTTCTTCCGAGACAAAGCCCACATGGACGGCGCCAAGGCGCGCCAGGAAAGCCACTGGGGACATCTGTCGAATGGACAATTCGATTCCAACTACGTGGCTGGCGTAACTGCTGTCGGCAAGACCCATGCGCGCATCGGCCTCGATCCCAGCTGGTACATCGGCGGCTACGCCCTGGTGCTGACGGAACTGATGCATGGCATCATGGAGAAGCACTGGCCGTCGCGCTTCGGCAAACGCCACGCCCGGGGCCTGTCGAACAAGCTGGCGGCCGTCGTCAAGGCGACTTTCCTCGACATCGACTACGCGATCTCCGTCTACCTCGCCGAACTGGACGAGAAACGCCAGGTCCTGGAGCAGGATCGAACCCGCGCCGAGGCCGATCAGCGCATAGCCATGGAGCATTTGAGCCGCGGCCTCGAATCTCTGTCCAAGGGCGACTTCGAGGCGGTATTGCCGGAAAACCTCCCGGGCGCCTTTCAGAAGATGGCCAGCGACTACAACAACGCGGTAGCGGCTCTCCGCCATTCCATCGGTGGTGTTCGCGCCACGTCCGAAGGGGTGTTGAGCGGTACGGACCTTATGTCGAAGGCGACGGATGACCTTTCCATGCGCACGGCGCAGCAGGCCGCCGGCGTCGAGCAGAGTTCTGCAGCACTGCAGCAGCTGGCTGTCAGCGTCGGCCAGACGGCATCCAATGCGGCCAGGGCCTCCGTTGCCGTAGGCGAAACCCAGCAGCAGGCGAAAAGCTCGGGCGATCTGGTCAACAGCGCCGTTGCCGCCATGGCTGAGATCGAGAAATCCTCCACCGAAATCTCGAAGATCATCGGCGTCATCGACGAGATCGCCTTCCAGACCAACCTTCTGGCGCTCAACGCTGGCGTCGAGGCAGCCCGGGCCGGCGATGCCGGAAAGGGCTTTGCCGTGGTGGCGCAGGAGGTACGGCAGCTGGCGCAGCGCTCTGCCAGTGCCGCCAAGGAGATCAAGGATCTGATCTCGCAGAGCTCAACCCAGGTCAACGCCGGTGTCACCATCGTTTCGAACACCGGCGTCGCCCTTGCGGACATGATCAGCCGGATCGACGGCGTCAACAAGTTTGTCGGCGATATTGCCGCTGCTGCCAAGGATCAGGCAATCGGCGTCGCCGAGGTCAGTGCCGCCGTGCGCAACATGGATACGATAACCCAGCAGAACGCAGCGATGGTCGAACGTACATCCGCCGAGACACGGCATCTGCGCAATGAGGCGAATACTCTCGTCGCCCTTCTCAGCGGCTTCAAGACGCAGGCCGATATCCGCAATGGCAACATCCAGGGCGAGAAACGTCGCGCGGCCTGAGCGGCCATCAAACATGGCCGCAAAAAACCCGTTTTGCGGCCATGTTCATAATTCCCTCCCAAACAAAGATGGGCTATGGGAGACTTTATGACGATCAAGCCTCTTATCATTCTCCCCGATCCGCTGCTGCGCGTAGTCTCGAAGCCGTTCGAACGCTTCGACGCCGAGACCAAGCGGCTGGCAACCGATATGCTGGACACGATGTACGACGCGCCGGGCATTGGCCTTGCTGCTGTGCAAATGGGTGTCGACCGGCGCATGCTGGTCATCGACCTTTCGCGCGAGGGAGAGGAGAAGACGCCGCTGGTGTTCATTAACCCCGAGATTGTCGCGTCGTCGGAAGAGCGGTCGGTCTATGAGGAGGGCTGTCTCTCCATCCCCGACTACTACGCCGAAGTCGAGCGCCCGGCAGAGGTGACGGTCGAGTATTTCGATGTCGAAGGCGTCAAGCAGACCGTCAAGGCCGACGGCCTGCTCGCGACCTGCCTGCAGCACGAGATCGACCACCTGAACGGCGTCCTCTTCATCGACCACATCTCGCGACTGAAGCGCGAAATGGTCATCAAGAAGTTCACCAAGGCCGCCAAGACCAAGGCGGGCTGAAGCCCAGATTGAAACTCTTGGCAGCGTCCTCTATGATACGGGAGATATCAGGGAGGCGCCTATGGGTAACTTACTGCTGCGTGGCGTAGACCAAGCCTTGAAGATGAGGCTTGAGGAAATTGCTCGCCGCAACGGACGCAGCATTTCCGAAGAAGCCATCGACCAACTGCAACGAGCATTGCCAACTCCCGACGATACCGGTACCTCCGCCGGTGGGCGTTTGCGAGCTATACTTGGCGAAGAGCGTTTCGACGACGCCGACATCGAAGCTATTTCAGCTTTCCGCCATCAACCGGATCGTGAGCCGCCCCGGTTCGACGGATGATCGTCCTCGACACGAACGTGATTTCCGAGTTGGAGGGGCGAACGCACAGCGAAGGGATCTTGGCCTGGCTGGATGACTATGCGATCGAGCGGATTTTCCTGACGACGATTACTGTCGGAGAAGTTCGGTACGGCATAGCGCTGCTACCTGAAGGCAAGCGGCGCCAACAACTGGCATCGACTTTTGATCGCATTGAAGCTGCATTCTCCGGACGTATTCTCGATTTTTCACTGGGTGCGGCGCACCTTTATGCAACTATCAGTGCCGCAAGAAAAAATGCAGGACGCTCCATCGAAACCAAGGACGCCATGATCGCCGCGATCTGCCTCTCGCATGGCGCGACGCTGGCGACGCGCAACACGAAAGACTTCGAGGGGCTTGATCTAGTTCTGATAAACCCGTTTCAAGGTGGCTAAATCGTAACGACGGACAATCGCATTTCGTGAGATGTGCAGAACAGGTTTCGGACGTGTCGAGAAAAAGGCTTTGTCATGGTGAGCATTTCGTCTCGGAACAACTATCAAACGGATACGACACGCTCGGACTTGGAAAAAGCCCGTATTTGCGCCGCGAACAATGCCGACCTCTATCAGGCAATGTTCCGTTCCCACGGACTGGCCGACCAGCGAACCACGGCATTCTGGTCCAGCGATGCGGTCGCGCCGCCGTATTATTCCAACATGACAACACTTGAGCCTCATTCGACCGAGGAGCAGCTGTCTGAAATTGCTCGGCTGACAGAGAGACTGGGAAAACGACCCGGCTTGAAGGATGGCTTTTGCAGGCTCGATCTGGTGAGCAGGGGGTTCAAGATGTTGTTTTCCGCCTCATGGATTTGGGCTGAACCCCACGACCTGCCGGCGGATAGACCTCATGGCTGGGGACGCATAGGCGACGGGGCGGCGCTGGCTCGCTGGGAGCAATCCTGGAAAGACTCAGGTAGCCCGACCGATGCCAACGTCTTCACACCCGCACTGCTTCTGGATCCCGACATACATATCTACGGTCGACTGGCCGGCGGCAGCTTTGATGCCGGATGCATCGTGAACCAATCGCCGAAGGCTGTCGGCATCTCCAACATCTTCAGCCTCAATGGTACGCCAGATGCATTCCGGGATGCAGTTTCACTGGCAGCGACAGCGTTTTCACGCAATGCGCCGCTGGTTGGATATGACAGCGGCGACGCGCTCGGTGAAATGACGAAGCTTGGTTTCAGGGCGGTCGGCGAACTCAGAGTCTGGTTGCCCGACGGGGAAACCTAAGCGCGGAGTTCGGAGGGTAAAAATGCCGGCCCCTCCGTCAAACCAAGGACGCGACGATCGCCAGGACATGCCTCTCACACGGTGCGACATTGGCGACGCGCAAGACAAAAGACTTCGAGGGGCTTGATCTCGCGCCGATAAAGCCGTTTGAAGGCGGTTAAATCGCAACGACGGACGATCGCATGTCTCTCAGCATCATCTTCATGGGAACACCGGCCTTTTCGGTGCCGACCCTGCGCACCCTGGTCGACGCCGGTCATCGCATCGTCGCTGTCTACACGCAGCCGCCGCGCGCCGGCGGCAGGCGCGGGCTGGAACTGCAGAAATCGCCCGTTCACCAAGCCGCCGAACTTCTGGGCCTGCCCGTCTACACGCCGGTCAATTTCAAGGATCCCGAAGAGCGCCAGCGCTTTATCGACCTCAAGGCAGATGTCGCCGTCGTCGTCGCCTACGGGCTGCTGCTTCCGCAGGCGATCCTCGATGGCACGGCGCTCGGCTGCTACAACGGCCATGCGTCGCTGCTGCCGCGCTGGCGCGGGGCGGCGCCGATCCAGCGGGCGATCATGGCAGGCGACACCAAGACCGGCATGATGGTGATGAAGATGGACAAGGGCCTCGATACCGGCCCGTTGGCGCTCACCCGCGAGGTCGCGATTTCAGAGACGATGACGGCGGGCGAACTGCACGACAGGCTGAGCCAGGTCGGAGCCAAGGCGATGGGCGAGGCCATGGTCCGGCTGGAGATGAATGATCTGCCGCTGACGTCGCAGCCAGCCGAGGGCGCGGTCTATGCCGCCAAGATCGACAAGGCCGAGACACGGATCGACTTCCACAAATCCGCGGCCGATGTGCACAACCACATTCGCGGCCTGTCGCCGGCGCCCGGCGCCTGGTTCGAGATGGAGATCTCGGGCAAGCCGGAGCGCATCAAGGTGCTGGCATCCGAGATGGTGGCGGGTGGCGAGGGCGTTGCTGGCACTGTGCTGTCTGACGATCTTACCATTGCCTGCGAGACCGGCGCGGTGCGGCTGACGCGGTTGCAGAAGGCTGGCGGCAAGCCGCTGGCTGCCTTAGATTTCCTGCGCGGCACGCCGATACCTCATGGCACGAGGCTCGCCTGATGCCGCGATACCGCATGACTGTCGAATATGACGGCACGCCCTATGTCGGCTGGCAGAAGCAGGACAACGGCCATTCCGTCCAGTCGGCCATCGAGAACGCTATCCTGGCGCTGACGGGCGAGGCCGTTCTGGTGCGCGGCGCAGGCCGCACCGATTCCGGTGTGCATGCGATGGGGCAGGTGGTCCACGCCGACCTGTCGAAGACGTGGCCGTCGCATACCCTGCGCAATGCCCTGAACGCCTATCTCGGCAAGGCCCGCGAGCGTGTCTCGATCATCGATGCCGCCGAGGTCGATGAACGCTTCGACGCGCGCTTTTCCGCCCATCGCCGGCACTATCTCTATCGTATCATCAGCCGCAAGGCGCCGCTGGCGCTGGAGGCAAAGCGCGCCTGGTGGGTATCCAAGGATCTCGACCATGTTCCGATGCATGCGGCAGCCCAGACGCTGATCGGCTATCACGACTTCACCACCTTCCGCTCGATCCATTGCCAGGCCAACAGTCCGCTGCGCACCCTCGACCGGCTGGATGTCACCCGCAATGGCGATCTGATTGAAATCCGCGCCACGGCGCAGAGCTTCCTGCACAATCAGATCCGCTCCTTTGCCGGCACGTTGAAGATGGTCGGCGAGGGAAAATGGTCGGTCGAGGATGTCCGCGCTGCGCTCGAGGCGCGGGATCGAAAGGCCTGCGGCCCGGTAGCGCCGCCGGAGGGGCTATATTTCCTGCAGGTCGACTATCCCGCAGATCCCGATGCCCGCCGCATTCGCCAGAGTGAGCAGCCGCGCCCGGCACGGGAATAGGCGTCAGGAGCCGGGCGGATAGATGCCGAGGAAATGCTGCAGGAAGTCCGTCAGCAGCATCGGCGGAACCATCATCATCAGTGTCATCGCCGCGACGAACAGCGGATGCGGTCCGCAGATCATCCGCAGGATGCGGGCAAGCGCGAAGATCAGCGCCATCATCAGCACCAGCCACAGGATGGCGGTGAGGCCGGCCGATCCCGGCACGAAGGCGATGAGCGCGATCAGCAACGCGTTCAGGTAGGCAAGCGGCAGACCCAGCCAGTTCATGGCGACGACGACAGGCTGGAATTTTTCGCCACTCCTGAAAAGCAGCAGCAGCAAGCCTGCCATGACGGGCGGTACCAGCCAGTTTGCCGCCTCCACGAGGCCGAGGCGGAAGAAGAAGGCTGGCCCGGTGGCGCTGCCCGGCGGCATGGCCGACAGATAGGTCTGCTGCCACCAAAGCCAGGAAATGCCGATCGGTGGCAGGCACCAGAGAACGGCCCAGAAAGACCGTGTCAGGCCCCGATCGGAGATGTCGAGGTAGTTGAAACCGCGCGCGTCGTTGCGCACCAGCAGCCAGAGCCCGGCCAGATAGTACTGGACTTCCCTATACGTCGGCATTCTGGAACCAGCGTTCGAGGAATGTCTCGTAGATTGCCGTCAGCGTTTCGAGATCGGCGACCGCAACGCGCTCGTCGACCATGTGCATGGTCTGGCCGACGAGGCCGAATTCTACGACCGGACAATAGTCCTTGATGAAACGCGCATCCGACGTGCCGCCGGTCGTGGACAGTCTGGGCGCCTGCCCGGTCACCGTCTCCACAGCTGACGAAAGCGAGGCGATCAACTCGTTGTTGCGGGTGAGGAACACATGGCTCGGCCGCTCCGCCCAGGCGATCTCGTAGGATGCCGGCGGACGACCCGGACGCAGCGTCTGGTCGGCTGCCGCCCGGTCGAGCCGTGCGACGATCTCGGCCTTCAGCGTATCTGCCGTCCATGTGTCGTTGAAACGGATATTGAAGCTTGCCGTCGCCTTCGCCGGGATGACGTTGGTAGCGCCGTTGCCGACGTCGAGCGTCGTCACTTCGAGGTTGGATGGCTGGAAATTGTCAGTGCCCGCGTCGAATGGCGGATGCATCAGCGCCTGCGTCAGGGCGAGAATACTGCGCACCGGATTGTCGGCGAGGTCAGGATAGGCCGCGTGGCCCTGGACGCCGTTGACGGTGATTCTGCCCGACAGTGAACCGCGCCGACCTATCTTGATCATGTCGCCGAGCCTGTCGGGATTGGTCGGTTCGCCCACCAGGCAGGCGTCCCATGTCTCGCCCTTTTCGGCAGCCCATTTGAGTAGCTTGGTGGTGCCGTTGATCGCCGGCCCTTCCTCGTCGCCGGTAATCAGAAACGAGATCGAGCCCTTTGGCGCGCCGTGCCGGGCGATATAGCGGGCAACAGCAGCAGCAAAGCAGGCGATACCGCCTTTCATATCGACCGCGCCGCGTCCGAATATCTGGCCATCGGCGATTTCGGCGGCAAAGGGCGGATGGCTCCAGCTTGCTTCGTCGCCAACAGGCACGACGTCTGTATGGCCGGCAAACATCAAATGCGGCCCCTCATGGCCGAGCCGGGCATAGAGATTGTCGATGTCGGGAATGCCAGGTTCGCTGGCAGTCATCCGTTCGACGACGAAGCCGAGCGGCAACAGCATGTCGGTCAGTGCCGAAAGAGCACCGGCGTCGGCGGGTGTTACCGACGGGCAGCGGATCAGGGTCTGGAGATTGGCGACGGGATCGGTGGTGTTCATGACAACGATGTATCCGGCGGGAAATGGCAAAGCGATGGCAAATGTCGGAACGGCGATAAATACTCAGGCTCGAAATGGAGCTTTTGCTGTTCCGGACGCTCCCGTTGCCGGGAGCGTCCATCCAATTGCCGCTCAGTCGCGCAAAAGTTCGTTGATACCGGTCTTCGAACGCGTCTGCGCATCGACGCGCTTGACGATGACGGCGCAGTAGAGACCGGGGCCGGGCTGGCCGTTTGCCATCGGCTTGGCTGCCGGCAGCGATCCAGCGACGACGACGGAGTAGGGCGGTACTTCGCCATAGGTGATATCGCCGGTGGCGCGGTCGACGATCTTCGTCGACTTGCCGATGAACACGCCCATGCCGAGAACCGAGCCTTCGCGGACGATGCAGCCCTCGACGACTTCCGAGCGGGCGCCGATGAAGCAATTGTCCTCGATGATCGTCGGGCCGGCCTGCATGGGCTCCAGTACGCCGCCGATGCCGACGCCGCCGGAAAGATGCACATGTTTGCCGATCTGGGCGCAGGAGCCGACTGTCGCCCAGGCGTCGACCATTGTGCCTTCGCCGACATAGGCGCCGAGATTGACGAAGGACGGCATCAGGATGGCATTTGGGGCTATATAGGCCGAGCGCCGTACGACGCAGTTCGGTACGGCGCGGATGCCCGCTTCGCGGAAGCGGTTTTCGCCCCAGCCTTCGAACTTCGAGGGGACCTTGTCCCACCAGGTCGATCCGCCAGCACCGCCCTCGATGATCGTCATGTCGTTGAGGCGGAAGGATAGCAGCACCGCCTTCTTCAGCCACTGATTGACTGTCCAGACGCCATCGGCACCGCGTTCCGCAACACGCACCTTGCCACCGTCGAGCAGGGTCAGCGCCGTGTCGACCGCATCGCGGATTTCGCCTGACGTCGAGAGGTTGACGCTGTCGCGCGCGTCGAACGCCGCTTCGATGGTCTTTTCAAGCGAGGCAAGATCGGTGGCGCTCATGACAATTCCTTGAACATCTGTGGATTTCGTCCCGGCCGGTGGATCATTCGCAGATGTGATCGCTTGGCCGGTGATCTGCTCTACAACAGCCGTCCCGGAAATGGAATGATCTTTCCTGCCGCATTGCATCTGGATTGGGCGCCCGATCGCGGCATATCTGGAGATGCGGAGGCTGCGCCGATTCGGGCTGCGGTCCCATTGAGTTATGGAAGGCAGGACAATGGCTAAAGGCAGGAACGGCAAGCTGCGGCGCAAGGACGGCGTCTGGGATCCGCTGAAGACCAGCGGCGCCGACAAGACCCGCGCCGAAGCCATTCCAAAGACCCCGCAGTCGCTGTCGCCATCCTACAGGCTTGCCTATGCCGACGAGGATTTCCTCTGCCGCGAGGAATTACGGCCAGTCCGGCTGCAGCTGGAGCTGATGAAGACGGAAATGGAGCTCACCGAGCGCGGCATCAAGTCGACTGTGGTGATGTTCGGCGGCGCACGCATTCCAGCACCCGGCCAGAGCGCCTGGGCCGCGCGCAACGATGTCCAGCGCGCCAATCTCGAGGCCGCCTCTGTCTATTACGAGGAAGCCCGCAAGTTCGCCCGGCTCTGCGCTCGCTATTCCGCAGCCTCAGGTTTTCACGAATATGTCGTCGTCACCGGCGGCGGCCCGGGGGTCATGGAAGCGGGAAACCGTGGCGCTTCGGAGGAGGGTGCGCCGTCGATCGGCCTCAACATCGTCCTGCCGCACGAGCAGGCCCCGAACGCCTATGTCACCCCGGAGCTGAGCTTCAATTTTCACTACTTTGCGATCCGGAAGATGCATTTCATGCTGCGTGCCAAGGCCATCGCCGTTTTTCCCGGCGGTTTCGGCACGCTCGACGAATTTTTCGAATGCCTGACCCTGATCCAGACCGGCCGCATGGCCCGCCTGCCGCTGATCCTTTTCGGCGAAGCCTTCTGGCGCAAGATCATCAATTTCGACGCACTCGCCGAGTTCGGTACAATCGCCCCCGACGACGTCAACCTGATCAGCTTCGTCGATACAGCCGAAGCCGCATGGAAGATTGTCAGCGATTTCTATGAGCATTGAGGAATGCGCGAAAGTCTCAATCGCGTCGTTCCAACCCGGTTGACACGCAATCACCCGTTCGCTTATCACAGCGAACGGTAATGGATTCTGCCGGACCAGAAAAGGTCGAACCGCTTCCCGGATGAAGCTGATGACTCCTACTCAACGCGCTTATGCGAAGGAGTAGAGTCGTGCCTGATATCCAGAACCAATCCTCACATGTAGTGCCTGCCGGAGTGACCGCGTGATGGTTTTCTCCGATATTCTTGGCATACGCCTGCAGCTAGCTCGCAGCCTTTTGAAATGGATGGCTGTTGTCACGCCGATGGCGATCACAATCGGGTCTCTGGTCGCGCTCTTTCTTTGGAGCCTAGACCGGGCGACCGAGGCACGGTTTGCCTATCCATGGCTGATCTATGCTCTGCCGGTTGCGGGTTTCGCGATGGTTTTCGCGTATGGTCGCTTCGGCGTTTCTGCCGAGGGTGGAAATAACCTCATCGTCGACCAGATCCACGAGCCAGGCGGCGGGGTGCCGTTGCGGATGACGCCTTTCATCCTCGTCTCCACCGTTCTCACGCACTTGGTTGGCGGCTCCGCCGGTCGCGAAGGCACCGCAGTCCAGATGGGGGGTAGCCTTGCCAGCGCCTTCGGCAGGGCATTCCGGCTGGACCGAGCCGATGTCCGGATCCTGCTGATGGCAGGTATTGCGGCCGGGTTCGGAGCTGTCTTCGGCACGCCGATTGCCGGAGCCGTCTTCGCGCTGGAGGTCTTGACGATAGGACGGATGCAGTACGAGGCACTGCTGCCAGCACTGATGGCGTCGGTCATCGCCGATTGGACATGCCAGGCCTGGGGGATCACGCATGTCCGCTACGCAATTTCCTATCTGTCGGCTTTGGGGACCACGGGTAATTTCCATCTCGAGCCGCTTCTTCTCCTCAAAGCCGTTGCGGCGAGCGCGGCCTTCGGCATTGTTGCGCATCTCTTCGCTGACGCCTCCCATCGCCTCTCCTCTCTCCTGAAGCGGCTGATACCCTATGCGCCGCTGCGCCCGGTGCTGGCAGGCCTGGTCATCCTGGGCTTGGTGCACCTGCTTGGCACGCGGGAATACCTTGGCCTCGGCGTCTGGTCTCCTGATCACGACGACGCGACCATTCTCGGCTTTTTCCGCCCGGATCACATCGACAGCTGGAGTTGGCTCTGGAAAATGGTCTTCACGATCATAACGTTGAGCGCCGGTTTCAAGGGCGGTGAAGTCACCCCGCTATTTTTCATCGGCGCAGCGTTGGGAAATGCGCTGGCAGGTCTGATGGGCGCTCCCGTTGACCTGTTCGCCGCTTTGGGCTTCGTTGCCGTATTTGCTGGAGCGACGAACACGCCGCTTGCCTGCATGATCATGGGCATCGAGCTCTTTGGCGCAACCCATGCTGTTTACATCGCGATTGCCTGCTTCGTCGCCTATCTCTGCAGCGGCCATTCGAGCATCTATCTGTCCCAGCGGATTGCCATCCCTAAAACCTCGGCCGGCAGCCACATTCCTCCGGGCACGGCGGTTCGGCATCTTCGCGACCTCCAAAAGCGCGCTCCGGTCGGGATGAACGGCGATTCATTACATATCCGCGCCTCCGATCATTCAGCCAGGAAGGACCAGCCATGACCCGGCATTCCATCTCACAGAAAGAAATCGGTATGGTGCGCATCTACATGAAGCCTCGCGAAAAGGTGCCTGGCAAAAGCGGCTGGCTTCGTGGATCCCTGCTCTATCGCGAACTGATCCTGCAGGCGAAGGCTGCGGGCATTCTGAACGCCGTCGCTCATTCCACCCACTTCGGATACAGCAATGGCGGCAGGGTGGCAGACGACGGATTTGAGATATCCAACCCCGATCTCACCATGTGCGTCGAGCTTATCGGAGATCGTCACGAACTTGAAAATTTCTGTCGGACACATGGAGGCATGTTGAAGGGCAAAGTCATCATCTACAAGCACATCGAGCACTGGGATATCACTGGGCACAGCGTCATCGTTGAAGATGTCCTCAAACCGTAAATGCCTTGATAACTGGTTGCGCTGCCTTAGCCGTGTGAGCGTGTGACGGGGCCGATCTCTGCACAGTTGTTTAAGCTCAGACCCCATTCAAAAAGCCCGCCATCGCAAGACTGCGAGGCGGGCTTCCGTTTGTCCTGCTAGGACGTGCCGTTCCTTACAGGAGCGGCATCTTCGGCATGTCGTCGAGCGCGATGAAGCCGTCGTGGTTGCGGTCCATCCGGTCGAAGAGCTTGGCCATGGCGGCTTCGGCCTCGGCCTTGCTGATCTGGCCGTTCTGGTCGGTGTCGATGCGCTTGAACAGCATCTCGCCCATCATGCCGCCGCGCATGCCCTTGCCGTGGCGACCTTCGCCGCGCGGGCCGTCCTTGCCGTCACGCGGAGGCTTGCCGCCTTCATCGTCGTTCATCGCCTGGTCAGGCTTTGCCTTGTCCTTGTTGTCTTCCATCATCTTCTTGCGCTCTTCCCACATCGCCTTCATCTGGGTCTTGCGGTACTCGCGGTATTCACCGGGCGTGATGGAGCCATCCTTGTTGGTGTCGATGGCATCGAACAGCTTGTCGGCGCCGGCTGTCGCCTCGTCCTTGGAGATCTTCATGTCGCCGTTGGTATCGAACTGCTGCAGCATGCGCACGAAGATGACTTCAGGGGGAATACGAGGGCCGTGACGTCCACCCATGTGATGGCCGTTGGCTGCAAAAGTTGCCGCCGCGCCGCCAAGGAGGAGGGTTGCGGACATTGCCGTAATGAGAATTTTCTTCCCGATCATTGGGTGTTTCCTTTGGTTGCCGTGGTGACTACTCAAAGGTAGGGCGGCGGACCCGAAACACCCAGTTAAACATCGGTAAGATGGATGAAACTTTTGTAATTAAAGCAGTTTTCGTCAGACGAGCGCCGACAGGAACGCTGTCAGATCGTCTGTGATGTAGTCGATGTGCTGGTCGTCGTCGCTGTGGCGCTCCCACCATTCGGTGAAACTGCCTTCGACATTCTGAGGCACCATCAGCACGGTTTTCATGCCCAGTGCCTTAGGTACAGTCAGGTTGCGCGGCAGGTCTTCGAACATGGCAGCGTTTTGCATGTCGATCTTGTGCAGGCCGGCAAACTTGTCATAGGTGCCGGCAGCCGGTTTCGGCAGATAGTCTGCCGCGACGATATCGAAGATGTCGTCGAAATGGTCGAGGATGCCAAGCGCTCCGGCCGTATCCTGCGCGTGCTTGACGCTGCCGTTGGTGAAGATGAACTTGCGGCCAGGCAGCGCCTTGATGGCGGCGGCAAGCGCCGGCTGCGGCGTAAGACCGGTATAGTCGATCGCATGCGCCTTTTCGAGAAAGTCGTCGGGGTCTACGCCGTGATGCAGCATCAGCCCCTGCAGCGTGGTGCCGTGTTCCAGATAATACTGCTTCTGCAGTTTGCGCGCCGAAGCCCTGTCCGTCTTTAGCAGATCCGCGACATAGCTCGTCATGTTGACATCGACCTGCGAAAACAGGTCGACATTGTGCGGGTAGAGCGTGTTGTCGAGATCGAATACCCAATCACGGATATCAGCGAAATCGGCGGCGGCGGGCATGTTTCTTGGCTGTGTCATGGCCGCCCTTATGCCATGCGCCAGCCTGCCGGCAAACCGCATTTTATCGTGATCAGGGAATGATCAGCGTGCCCGCGCCATGCTCCGTGAAGATTTCGAGCAGCACCGAATGGGCGGTCTTGCCATTGAGGATGACGACACCCTGAACGCCGGCCTGGATTGCCTCGATGCAGGTCTCCACCTTGGGAATCATGCCGCCGGAGATGGTGCCGTCCTTGATCAGCGCCTGTGCCTGGGCCACCGTCAGTTCCTTGATCAGTTCCTTGTTCTTGTCCAGCACGCCCGGAACGTCAGTCAGGAACAGCAGGCGCGTCGCATTCAGCGCCCCGGCGATAGCGCCGGCAAAGGTATCCGCGTTGATGTTGTAGGTGGCGCCATCGCGACCGGGGGCGACCGGTGCGATGACCGGGATCATCTCCGACTTGGCGAGCAGGTCGAGCAGCGTACGGTCGACTTCGACGACCTCGCCGACGAAGCCCAAATCCAGCACCCGCTCGATATGCGAGTCCGGATCGACGATGGTCTTCTTGGCCTTTTCGGCAAACACCATGTTGCCGTCCTTGCCGCAAAGACCGATTGCCCATTCGCCGGTCTGGTTGATGAGAGCGACGATTTCCTTGTTGATGGAACCGGCGAGTACCATTTCGACGATCTCGACCGTCTTGCGATCGGTCACGCGCAGGCCGCCTTCGAATTTCGATTCGATGCCCATCTTGGTCAGCATCGCACCGATCTGCGGGCCGCCGCCGTGTACGACGATCGGGTTGACGCCGGACTGCTTGAGCAGGGCGATATCGGCCGCGAATGCCTTGCCGAGTTCCGCATCGCCCATGGCATGGCCGCCATATTTTACCACGATCGTCTTGTTTTCGTAGCGCTGCATGAACGGCAGGGCTTTTGCCAGCAGGCGTGCCTGCAGTTCGTTTTCGGATTCGGCCATGACACACCCCGCTGAAATTGTTCGAGGGGTTTTATCTCAAGTTTTTGACAGAGGGAATAACGTCGAGGCGATAAGTTTTGATCGGGAAATCCACCGCGAGGAAGGTGCCTGAAGTGTTATTCGTCTTGCCCGGCCGCTCAAACATCCTAATATGACGGTATTGGGAACGGGAGCGGGGATCATGGATGGCCACTGACGATATAGCCACCCTCGTCAGCCGCGTTGCAATGCGTGACCAGAGTGCGTTTTCCGAACTTTATAAGAAGACAAGCCCGAAACTATTTGCCGTTTGTTTGCGTATCCTGAAAGACAGGACAGATGCGGAAGAAGTTCTTCAGGAAGTCTTCGTCCGGATATGGCAGCGTGCAGATCGTTTCGTCGCGTCGGAAAACCCGGCAATGGGGTGGCTGACGTCGATCGCCCGCAATCGGTCCATCGACGCCATCCGGGCTCGCAAGCCCGTGGCGGACGAGATCGACGCGGTGTATGATCTGGCTGACGACGAGCCCGATCCGGAGACGCAGGCTGTCATCAAGGGCGAGGGCAGGCGCATCGATCTCTGCATGGAAACCCTGGAGGACGGCCGCGCCCAGGCAGTTCGCAGTGCCTACGTCGAGGGACTGAGCTATCAGGAACTCGCCGATCAATACGCAGTGCCTTTGAATACCATGCGCACATGGCTGCGCCGAAGCCTGATCAAACTGAGAGAGTGCATGGACCGATGAGTTCACCCGATCAAAGCAAGGGAGGCCGCTCCCGCGACGAGGTACTGGCCGGCGAATACGTGCTGGGTGTTCTGTCGCTGGAAGACCGGCAGAAGGTCGAGACGCGCATGCGCAGCGATCGCCCCTTTGCGGCGATCGTCAACCGCTGGGAACAGAACCTGTCGTCGTTCAACGACGAATACGAAGCGATCTTGCCGCCGGCATCGGTGTTTCCGAAGGTCGAAAAACGGATTTTCGGCGAACGCCCAAAGCGCCGCGGCGGCGTCTGGAACTCGCTCCCGGTCTGGCGCGGGCTGACGCTTGCCTCGCTCGTGCTGGCTGCCGGTGCGATTTTCTACGATGCAAACGGTGGTCTGAAGGTCGGGTCCGGCTCCAGGCGGATGGTGGCCGACCTCGCGGTCCCCGCCAGCGTCAACGGTGCCCTCAACCTTGTTGCAAGCTACGACACTTCAAGCGGACGCCTGAAGATAACGCCGGTTGCAGCAGCGCAGACCGAAAAGAAATCGCTGGAGCTATGGTTGATCAAGGGCAGCGACCCAGCAAAAGCACTGGGCGTTCTGCCCCAGAGCGGCGAGGGCGAAATCGCCGTGCCAGCCAATATGCGCAGCCAGTTTGGCGAAGGCGCCACCATCGCCATCAGCGTCGAGCCCTTCGGTGGGTCACCATCCGGCGCGCCGACCGGACCCGTTATCGCTGCGGGTAAAACCCGTAGCCTTTAGTCATTTCCCCAGATTGTCGACACCATGCGCCGCGAACTCCAGTGTTTGCGGCGTTTTTCGTGGTTTTTACGTTTCATTTGAATTCGTTAAAAATCAGCGAGCAGTTTGAAACTGTTTTCAGGAGCGTTCCGTACTACCAGTGTCCCCGGCGGATAGGGCACAAGCCCAGGTGAGTTGGATCGGGGATATAAGAGGAAGAGGAATCAGATCATGATGAAGACCACGCTTCGCATTGCCGCTCTGGCCGTCGCATTGTCCGCAGCCACCGGCGCAGCTTACGCCAAGGACCCTATGGTCGGCGGCGCAAAGATGTACGCCTCGAAGAACATCATCGAAAACGCCGTCAACTCGAAAGACCACACGACGCTTGTTGCCGCTGTAAAGGCTGCAGGCCTCGTAGAAACGCTGGAAGGCAAAGGCCCTTTCACCGTATTTGCCCCGACCAATGAAGCATTTGCAAAACTCCCGGCCGGCACGGTCGAAACCCTGCTGAAGCCTGAAAACAAGGCCAAGCTCGTCAAGATCCTCACCTGCCACGTCGTCTCCGGCGACATCATGGCATCCGCTGTCAAGAAGATGGTCAAGGACGCCGGTGGCGAATACGACATCAAGACTGTCGGCGGCTGCGTGATCAAGGCCATGACAAAGGGCAGCAAGGTTACGCTGACCGACGAAGCCGGCGGCACGGCCCATGTCACCATCGCCGACGTCAAGCAGTCCAACGGCGAAATTCACGTCATCGACGCAGTTCTGCTGCCGAAGATGTAATCAACATCGACTTCGAAGGCCGTCGCTCCGGTAATTCACCGCGCGGCGGCCTTTTTGCGTTCAGTCACGTCAGGCGCCGTAGCCGACAGTTTCGATGATTGCCTGGCGGAGGTCATCCATACCTTCGTTCTCTTCGGAAGAGGTCGGTATGATGCCGGGGAAGCAGGCCGGGCGCTTGCGGGTCATCTCGGCTGCCTCGGCAACAACCCTCGGCACGCCGGCGTCCTTGATCTTGTCCGTCTTAGTGAGAACGATCTGGTAGGAAACGGCAGCCTTGTCGAGCAGGGCCATGACGTCTTCGTCGTTCTTCTTGATGCCATGGCGGGAATCGATCAGCACGTAGACGCGCTTCAGCGTCGCCCGGCCGCGCAGGTAGTCGAATACCAGCCTTGTCCAGGCATCGACATTGTCCTTCGGCGCCTTCGCATAGCCGTAGCCAGGCATGTCCACCAGCGCCATCGGCGGCAGGTCGCCGGCTTCCCCGGAATAGCCGTCGGGCACGAAATAGTTGAGTTCCTGTGTCCGGCCCGGCGTGTTTGATGTCCGGGCAAGCCCATGGTGGCCGACGAGCGCATTGATCAGCGACGACTTGCCGACATTCGAGCGTCCCGCAAAGGCAATCTCCGGCGGGCCTTCCGGCGGCAGGAACTTCATCGAGGGCACGCCACGAATGAAAATCCAGGGGCGGCCGAACAACGGCTTTTCGGTGGGTACGGGTGCTTCGGCCATGGCTCGCGATCGTTTGTTGATGGTTTGGCTTCACGGTTTTGGCAGCCGATGTCAAGACTTGCCGCTCTTGGGACAAAGGCCCCCCGCGTTGAAAAAGAAAACCCCGGACTAAGCCGGGGTTTTCAAGGCTATTTCGTTTCCGCCGGTTTCTTCCGCTTGAACAACCCGCGCATATTGTCGAACAGCTCGACCTTGGCACCGTGGCGCCGCATGATGATCGCCTGCTGAATCACGGACAGCGTGTTGTTCCAGGCCCAGTAGATAACCAGGCCGGCCGGGAAGCTCGACAGCATGAACATGAATACCAGCGGCATCCAGTTGAAGATCATTGCCTGCGTCGGATCGGGCGGCGTCGGGTTCATGCGCATCTGCAGGAACATGGTCACGCCCATGATCATCGGCCAGACGCCAAGATGCAGGATGGTCGGGGCCTCGAACGGCAGCAGGCCGAACAGGTTGACGATAGACGTCGGGTCGGGCGCCGACAGGTCGCGAATCCAGCCGAAGAACGGTGCATGCCGCATCTCGATGGTGATGTAGATGACCTTGTAGAGCGAGAAGAAGATCGGGATCTGCAGGGCGATCGGCCAGCAGCCGGCGACCGGGTTGATCTTCTCTTCCTTGTAGAGCTTCATCGTGGCCTGCTGCAGGCCCATCTTGTCGTCGCCGAACTTTTCCTTCAGCTCAGCCATGCGTGGCTGCATCTTCTTCATGTTGGCCATCGACGCGTATTGCTTGCTGGCCAGCGGGAAGAACAGGAGCTTGACGACGATGGTCGTGCAGAGGATGGCGACGCCGAAGTTGCCGAAGTAGCGGAAGAAGAAGTCCATCAGCTTGAACATCGGCTTGGTCAGGAAGTAGAACCAGCCCCAGTCGATCAGGCGGTCGAAGCGCGGGATCGAGTAGCTTTCCTCGTAGCGGTCGATGACAGGCACTTCCTTGGCGCCGGCAAAGACGAGGTTCTTGAGGTCGACGGACTGTCCGGCAGCGATGCTGATGGCATCCTGCTTGTAGTCAGCCTGGTAGCGGGGCTGGCCATCGGTAAAATGCGAGAAGCGGGCATCGTAGGGGGTCGTCTGCGGCGGCACGATGGTGGCTGCCCAGTACTTGTCGGTAAAGCCGAGCCAGCCGGTGGTTGCCTTTGCCGGGGTTGTCGGTTCCTTGTCGACAGCCGTGTACTTGGTTTCCAGCAGGCCGTCGTCGCCGATTACGCCGATGAAGCCTTCGTGCAGCACGTAGGCAGACGGCGTTGTAGGCAAGCTGTAGCGGATGACGCGACCGTAACTGGCAACCGAGACCGGCTGCTGGCTGGCATTGGTGATCTTGTCTGCAACCGTGAACATGTAGTGGTCGTCGACGGAGATCGTACGCGAGAAAGTCAGTCCCTTGTCATTGGTGTAGGTCAGCGTCACCGGCGTCTTGTCGGTGAGCTTTGCACCTTCAGGTGCCGTCCAGACGGTCGAAGGGCCAGGAACAGCGCCGGTCTTGTCGTCACCGATGTAGCCGAGTTCGGCGAAGTAGCCGTCCTTTGTTTCGGCCGGACTGAACAGCGTGATGATCGGGCTCATGTTGTCGACCGTCTCATGGTACGACTTGAGACGAAGGTCATCCAGGCGCCCGCCGGCCAGATTGATCGAGCCGAGAAGCGATGTGGTCTCGATGGCGACACGCGGCGTTTTTGCCAGCGCCTGCTGCAGCGTCATGGTGCCGATGGCGGCCTGGCCGGAAACGGGGGCGCCAGCGGTGGTGTTGGTGCCGGGGGTCGGTGCCGCTGCGGTGCCGTTCGGCTGAACCTGCTGCGTCGTCTGCTGCTGCGCCTTGAGGGCCGCATCGGCCTTGCGCTGCGCTTCGATGCGCGGGTTCATATAGAAGAACTGCCACCCGAGGACGATCACCACCGACAGGGCGATCGCGATGAAGTAATTGCGGTTCTTTTCCATCATTCTTTCCTGGAGCGGTCCGGTTGCGACCGGCGGTGTTTCGGCATGGCTTCAAAGCGGGCTGACAACTCCCGGGCCAGCGCTTCGAAGGGCGCAGTCAATACATCGCGGCGCGCGACAACCACATAGTCGTGTCCCGGCTGCATTGCAAACCCGGCCTTCAGCCGTACCGCTTCTTTCAGGCGGCGGCGCATGCGGTTGCGCTCGACGGCATTGCCATGTTTTTTGGTGACAGTGAAACCGACGCGTGGCGGCTCATCAGGCAGGGCGCGATCGAGCGCCTCGACCAGAAAGAAATTGCCCCGTCGTTTCTCTCCCACGCGCACGGCAAGAAACTGCGGCCGGCTTTTCAGCCGCCCGACAGTTTTGGTATTGGGTCGTTTATTCGTCATTCGCCCGCCATCGCGACAGGGCCTATTCGGCGATTAAGCCGAAAGACGCTTGCGACCGCGGCCACGCCGGGCGATGATGACCTTGCGGCCGCCCTTTGTTGCCATACGAGCACGAAAACCGTGGCGACGAGCGCGAACGAGCTTCGATGGTTGGTAGGTACGCTTCATTTATTTTAACACCGCGGAGTGCGGCCCTTCTTGGGTTTGCATAGTGCAAGGAGCGTTGTTGGACGCACGGAAGTAGCCCGCTAGGCAGGCTCCGAAACCGGACGTGCGGCGGCTTATAGGGATGAAGGCCGGAAAAGTCAATTATCGGGCCCGGGATTCACAGTTTGCAGCAACGCATGCCGCCAGTGTCGATTTCGCGCGCACTCCATACTTTGGAGGCGCCCCGGATTTTCCGCCAATGCTGCGCACGCGAAGAGCTGATATAATCCGTTCGGCGTGAAGCTGATGTATAATGTCTTAACTTACCAATTGGCGCCAATAGAGGCAAGTTTATCTCGTATTTTATATTTCAATATAGGAAAGGCTACCTTAACGATTGGCCTCGATAATACAAAATGAATGGGCTCTCCTGTTTTGAAGCCCATATATTTTGGGGGGTATTTAGTTGAAAATCCGTGGCAAGATCAATTTGCTCGTTGCTGTCATGGCAGGCGCAGCAATGCTTATAGGCGCGACCGCGCTGTTTGCCATAAACCAGTATGACAGCCAACTGAGGATATATGAACGCGCTTCGACCCGCGCTTATCTCGGTGAGCGCCTCAACCGTTATGTCACGGCGGTCGTCATGGAAAGTCGAGGCATCTACGGCGCCCCCGATATCAAATCCGCCAAGGGCTTTGCCGACGGACTAACTGCCGATCTCGTCGAAATCGACAAGATCATCGCCAAGTGGGCGCCGCTGGTGCCGGAAGGCCAGAAGGCCGATTTCGCTAAGCTGCTCGATAAGTCCAAGGAGTTCAACGGGTTCCGTAGCGAGACCGTGCGGTTGCTTTTGGCGGAGGGGCCGCCTGCAGCCAACAAGCAAGGCAATAACGAAGACAATCGCGCCAATCGCAAAGCTTTTCAGGCCGACATCGACGCCGTCGTGAAGGCCGACACGCAGGAACTGACCGCTGTCCGTGCCGACATCGATTCGTTTGGCGACATGATTTTCTGGGTGGTGCTCGCAGCCACCGGCCTTGGTATCGTCAGCGGCATTGGCTTTGGCCTCTATATCGGCACAAACCATCTGACGCGCCCGATCAACAAGGTCACCGATACCATCAAGCAGGTGGCAGGTGGCGATTTCAACGTCGACGTTCCCTATGTCGGTCGCGGCGATGAGATCGGCGACATGGCAGCGGCCGTCGAGGTGTTCAAGCAGAGCGGCCTTGCGGTCCAGCGCATGCATTCCGACGAGGCAGTGCTGCGCGCCAAGAGCGACGATCTGCAGTCGGGCATGTCGCATGTGGTGGCCTCGGCTGCTGCGGGGGATTTCAGCCGCCGGATCGAAAAGACCTACAACGACGAAAATCTCGATCGCTTCGCACGCAACGTCAACGAGCTTGTCGCTAGCGTCGATGCGGGGATCACGGAGACCCGACGCGTCATCGCCGAACTCGCTGCCGGCGACCTGACGCAGACCATGCGCGGCACCTATCAGGGTGCATTTGCCGAACTCCAGCAAAACGTCAACGCGACCCTGTCGACACTGCAGGACACCATGCGCGAGGTTCGCGACACGACGAGTTCGATCCATGGCAATGCCAACGAACTGCGCGTTGCCGGCGACGATCTTGCCAAGCGCACCGAGCAGCAGGCTGCAGCCCTCGAGGAAACTTCGGCGGCGCTCGACGAGATCACTGCCGTGGTGCAGAACTCGACCACCCGCGCCCAGGAGGCCAGCATCATGGCCACCGAGGCCAAGGACAACACTGCGAGATCCGGCATTGTCGTGCGCAATGCAGTCGATGCGATGGGCCGCATCGAGCAGGCATCGCGCGAAATCAGCCAGATCATCAATGTCATCGATGAGATTGCCTTCCAGACCAACCTGCTGGCGCTCAATGCAGGGGTGGAAGCTGCCCGGGCAGGCGAGGCTGGCAAAGGCTTTGCCGTCGTCGCCCAGGAGGTGCGCGAACTGGCCCAGCGCTCCGCAAAGGCAGCCAAGGACATCAAGGGGTTGATCACCAAATCGGGCAGCGAGGTGCAGGCCGGCGTCAAGTTGGTGCAGGAAACCGGTGAAGCACTCGGCGACATCGAAACCCGCGTGCTGGCGATCAACGACCATATCCATTCGATCGCCACCTCGGCGCGTGAACAGGCAACCGGTCTTGCCGAGGTCAACACCGCCGTCAACCAGATGGACCAGGTGACGCAGCAGAATGCCGCCATGGTCGAGGAAACGTCGGCGGCAACCCACAAGCTCACCGCCGAAGCCGACAGCCTCGTGCGGCTCGTTGCTGGCTTCAAGGTCACCGGCGCTCGCAATATCGCTCCGGCCGTTGCGCGTCTGGACACGCGCCGCCCGGCAGCCGCTCCGCCTCGCCAGATGGCTGTATCAGGTTCCCGCATGATGTCCGGAGGACGCGGCGGTGCGGCGGCCCAGCCCGCTTCTCAGGAATGGGAAGAATTCTGATCGCACGCAGGCTTTAACGTTCGCCCAGGCGCGGCACCCGGTGCCGCGCCTTTTTTCATCGGTCTGCCACCTTCATAAGGACGGCCGCGTTACGATGGCGCATTGAAGACACCGGCAAAAACTCTTATCGTATTGCCTAATTGACCAAGGCAATCTGCATTGCCGCTGAATGGGATGGCCGGAAATGAAATTTCCGCTGGGTACCAAAGCCGGCATGGGTAACAGGATATGCGCGTCGCGACCGACCGGACTTTTTGGCGGCCTGTCCGGCAAGCTCCTGTCGCTGACCGTCGTTTTCGTCATGGTCGCGGAAATCCTGATCTTCGTGCCCTCTGTCGCTTATATGCGGCTGCGTTGGCTGCAGGACCGCCTCAACACAGCTGCGGCTGCGGCGATCGTTATCGACGGCCTGCAGCCCGTCGAGCTGCCGCGCTCGCTGCAGAAGGAAACTCTGATGGCGACCGGCACCAGGGCCATCATCTTGCGCAAGGACGGCACCTCGCGGTTGCTTGCCACCGCCGATATGCCCACATCCGTCGACGACCAGTTCGACCTGACCGACGTTTCGCTGCCGACGGCTGTCCACGATGCGCTGAATACGCTGCTGTTCGGCGGCGAGCGGATCATGCGCGTCTACGGCCCGGTCGGGGAAACGAAAATGGGCGTCGAGGTCGTGCTCAAGGACGCCAGCCTGCGCAAGGCCATGCTGCGCTATTCGACAAACGTACTGCTTCTTTCGCTATTGCTTTCCTTCTTCACCGCAACCCTGATTTTCTTCGCCATCAACCGGATCATGATCAAGCCGATCCGCAAGCTGACCGACAGCATGCAATCCTACTCCGACGATCCGGAGGATCCTGCGCGGGTTCTGGTGCCGGATGACGGGCGCGACGAACTCGCCGTTGCCGGCCGCCATCTGGCGACGATGCAGGCGCAGCTGCAGAAGACGCTGAAGCAGCAGAAGAACCTTGCCGCTCTCGGTCTTGCGGTGTCGAAGATCAACCACGACATGCGCAATATTCTCGCCTCCGCCCAGCTGATGTCCGACCGGCTTGCTGACATCGACGACCCGATGGTCAAGCGTTTCGCGCCGAAGCTGTTGCGCACCATCGACCGCGCCGTCGGTTATACCAACGAGGTGCTATCCTATGGCCAGGCATCCGAATCGGCGCCACGCCGCCGTCGCCTTAAGCTCCACGATCTCACCGCCGAGGTGAGGGACATCATGGCGATCGATCCCGAAAGCGGGATCGAATTTGTCGAGGTGGTGTCCCATGAGCTCGAGGTGGATGCCGACAGCGAGCAACTCTTCCGCGTTATCCACAATCTCTGCCGCAACGCCCATCAGGCACTCATCGCCTATGGAGAGCAGCAGCCGCAGAGCGTTCGCCGCATCACTGTCGCGGCCCACCGGATCGGCAGTGTCGTCGGCATCACCATCGACGACACCGGTCCGGGTATGGCTCCGAAGGCGCGGGAAAACCTGTTCACGGCGTTCCGTGGCTCGGCGCGCTCCGGTGGCACCGGTCTCGGCCTGACCATCGCCCGCGAGCTGGTGCTTGCCCATGGCGGCACCATCGCTCTTGTCGAAAAGCCGTCCCCTGGGACCCAGTTCCGTATAGAGATCCCGGACCGCCCGATTTCCCTCGAGGCCTATCGCGGCCGCAGCGCCACCGAAACCTGAGGAGGCTCGGCGCTTTCCACAGTCGCCAACCGAAAAACAGCAGATTTTCAAGAAATCCGCTTGCTTTCACTCTGCGGACGTTTTAGAGGATCGCCACGCAAGCGGCTCAGCCACTTGCTTCCGCACCCGTAGCTCAGCTGGATAGAGCACCAGACTACGAATCTGGGGGTCGGGCGTTCGAATCGCTCCGGGTGCGCCATTTTCTCCTAATGTTTGTGTATGCAAGTGTCGTGACAGAAGCCGCGTAAGATCGATATTTGATCGCCAGGCTCCTGAAACTCTGTCGTTTGTGTCGAACTCCTGCGCATCTCCACGCACGCGACACAGCCGAAAATGAACCGGCTCTCTCTATAGAACCATCGCGAAAGCGAGCTCCGGTTGAGCTACTCTCAGGGCTGTAAATGCCACTGTGATCCCGGAGGACGAGATGCTTTTTCGTACGCTTATGACTTCCTGCATATTGCTTGCTCTGCCTGCACTGGCGCTCGCCGACCCCACCGGAACGTTCGACGTGACCGGAAGCGGCGATGGGAGCGCTTATTCAGGGACCGTAAAAGTCAGCCGCACCGGCGGTACCTACGATGTGCAATGGACCATTGCCGGCGAAAAATTTGTCGGAACGGGGATCGGTGCGAAGTTTACCGGCGACCGCTTTGAGATGGGGCCGGCATCGTCAGACGACACGGCAATCTCGGTCGGATACGCATCGAAGAACAATTTTGGCATCGCCATGTATTTCGAACAGCCCGACGGAACGTGGCAGGGCGTCTGGACTTATGGTGGCGCTAAAAAGGTCAATATGGAGACCTGGACACGCAGATAGCGCCAACGATCGCAACGGCGACCATAAAAAAACGCCCGTGCTGCGGCGGCAGAACGGGCGTTTTTCGGTATTGAGGACTTAGCTGGCGGATGCGAGCGTCATCGATGTGCCGGTGGCAGCGATGTTGAGGCCGAGCTGGCCGGTTACGCTGATGGTCTGGAGGTGGATTGCACCCGTTGTGCCGCCGAACAGCATGTTAGCACCGACACCGGCACCGACGGTAGCTTCAGCAGTGGCACCCTGGTAGAGGCCGGCAAGTGCGCCGTGGTGATAGCCTGCGGTCGGTGCGAAAACAGCCCAGACCAGACGGCTGCGTGTTGTGAAGCCGAGGTCGACACCGAACTTGCGGATGGCGCCGGTGTAGTGATCGACGCGGCCGCTACCGTTTGCAGATGTGTAGGTGCAATCGACGCTCTTGGCCGAGCCGAGGACGTAGCCAACGCCGCCAGCGATATCGCAGGTCAGGTAGCCGATCTTGACGCCGTTGCTGTTGTCCTGGTCTTCGTAGTTGGTGACCATGTCGGCAGCAGACACAGCCGGAGCAACGGCGAAGGTCAGCGATGCGGCGGCCAGCGCCATTGCAATTGTCTTTTTCATTTTTCTCTCCTGTTTATCGTCGTATCGGCGCCAAACGCCGGATAGTCTTTAATGAATATCGCGATTGCTAACGGATGAGCCGCGAGCAGGTTCCCGATCAGAACGATGAAGCCGGTGTGTTCGCCAAAAATTGATTAACGGATCCCATGAGCCCAGGATCAGCGTTCATCCTTCATTAGGACATTTCGAAGGCGGGCGCGTTGCCGCTTCGAAATATTGCCGCCAGCAATTGTGCCAAGCAAGCGACGCCCTGGAATTTGATGTGCCGCCGGGTTTGCATCTGGCATGCGTGTGGAAAGAGCGGCCGTCAGGCGGTAGCAGCGTCTGTCGCGGGAGTACCTGTGCTGGAAGTGATGTTGGCGCCTGTCCAGCTCAGATAGTAGAACTGCGTGCCGACCTGGCCGAAATAGGCGGCGTTGCCGGTGGTTTTGTCGATGAAGCTGTTGTCGGCGGCGCGACTGAGTGTGCCGTCGCCGTTGCGCTGCAGATGCGCCTTCAGATAGTCGTTCCAGTCGCTGGTCGGGATGGTTTTGGCGGTGTCAGCTGTCGCGGTCGTGTCAGCGCTGCTGTTGGTTTTCGATGTCGGATCCCAGGCAGCGATTGATACTCCCTGCGTCGGATCGGAAACGGTGAGGGTGCCGCCGCTGAGCGCGTCGAGCATCGCTTTCGCCTGTTTCGCGCCGTCGCTGGTGCCGGCTGCGGTCGCGGTAAGGTTCTGCTTCAGCAGCGCCATGAACGAGGTCGTGGTGATGTCGGTGCTCGCCGTGTCCGAGTTATCTGTCGAGGATGTCGTCGCAGTTTCGTCGGACTGGCTGTTCGAGAGGCTGTTGAGCATGCTGGCAAGCGATGCCTGAGCCGATGACGGCAGGCTCGAGACATTTTTTCCGACGCTCGATCCGTCGAGCAGCGAACTGTCGGACGTGCCGCTGCCGCTGCTGTCGCTGCTGGTATCTCCGGAGGTCAAAACCTTGAGGGCCAGTTGGGCGGCGATCAGTCGCGTGGAGGAGAGGGCGGTAACCATCTGGGGCCTTCCTGGGCGATGCCAACCCGCCCGTTTGCGTGCTCGGCCTGGCGTGTGAACGCTGCCGCTTGCGAGGAGGTCGTTGTGAAAGGGCCACTGCGTGGCACCCCCGGACAACCCTCGCAGCGCCGGCAGCGCGACTGTCCCAAGGCTAGGCGAAAGGGCTTGCCCGGAGCTTGCCCGTCAATCGGCGCAGGTTGACGAGCCTCAGCTCAGCTGTTGTGAAAATCTCTCCGCTGCTCGATCTCGGCGATGAGGCGCTGTTGCACCTCGTCGCCTTGGGCCTTGATGCCATCGACCAGATCGCGAAGCGTGCCGCGCAGGCCGTGCACCTGATCGACGAGTTCCATCACCACATCGACACCGGCCTCGTTGAGCCCCATCGTCTCGATTAGGTCGAGTATCAGCCTGCCGCGCGCGACATCGGCTTCGCGGAACGCTCTTCCCCCTTCGGTGGCATCGGGCACAAGCCATCCCTGCTCGATCCAGACGTCAAGAACCGAGACTTCGATATGCAGCGACTGGCGGAATTCACGATCGTCCATGGTTCAGCCTCCCATGCTGGCTCTGGGTTCGTGTTTCTCCCCGGCTGCCCAGTCTTTCACGAAGGCCGTCAGTTCGGCATCCGGTGTCTCGGGCAGCACGATCTTTAATGTGACATAGGCGTCGCCATGTTCGCCGCCACGCTTGGGAACGCCTTTTCCTTTCAGGCGCATCACTTTGCCCGTGTTCGAGTTCGGGGCGAGCGTGATGGCGACCGCGCCCGATGGCGTGGGTACTCGCACCTTGCCGCCCAGCACCGCCTCACGCAGGCTGATCGGCATGTCGAAGCGGATGTCATCTCCGTCCCGCACATAAAATTTATGCGGCCGGACCTTGATGTCGATCATCGCGTCGCCGGCCGGAGCGCCGTTCAAGCCCGGATCGCCCTTGCCGCGCAGTCGCAGTGTCTGGCCATCGGCAGTGCCCGGCGGGATCTGCACGTCGAGCGACGGGCCGTTCGGCAATTTGACTTGCGTCTTGGTGCCGTTGACGGCGTCGAGAAAGTCGACCTCCATCGAAAAGCGTCTATCCTGGCCCTTCATTTGCTGGGCTCCCTGCCCACGGCGCGAAAAGAAACTGGAGAATATATCGTCAGCACCGCCAAAGTCGGCAAAACCGCCGCTGTTCTGGTAAGGCCCGCCGCGTCCTTCGTTCGAGGCATAGTCGCGGTAATACTGGCGCTGCTGAGCTTTTTCGCTGCCGCCGGCATCGATTTCTCCGCGATCGAAGCGCGCCCGCTGTTCCTCGTCGCCGAGGATCGCATAGGCGGCCGAAACCTCCTTGAATTTTTCTTCTGCCTGCTTGTTTCCCGGATTGAGGTCCGGATGAAGCTTCTTGGCGAGCTTGCGGTAGGCGCTCTGGATGTCCTTCTGCGCCGCGTCCCGCTTGACGCCGAGAAGCTGGTAGGGATCACCACTCATGGATTTCTCCGTCTCGTAAAGAATTTAGCCCGGCAGAAACTACCTCGTCGGCGCGCTTCCCGGGTCTATCGAATCACAGATAGGCATTGATGCCGCCGTTCACACCATTGGAAGCCTTTTTTCCGCAGAAGACCAGCGGCTTGGCATAGAAGCCCCCGGCCAATTCACACCATCGCTGCCGGTCCGGCAGGGGACGACGGTACTGCATCCGGGGAGCGGTCAGTGACGACGATCGCGGAGGGCCAGAACCAGCCGTTTCGGCGTCGCTTGTTGTATCTTCGTCCCGCCTACCCATCTCCCTCTACGCCGGGCAGCGAATGGCCTTGCGCAGAAAATGCCTCCGGCCTCGAAGAATTTCCGAAAGATAGATTGAGAAAGAGACGATCATGACCGAATTTTGAATGCATCCAAGTCCGGGACCTTCAAGATTGGCGGCGATCTCACCGTCAACCGTCTTGGTTTCGGCGCCATGCGCATCACAGGCAAGGGAATCTGGGGCGACCCCGCCGATCGCGAGGAGAGCATCCGCACCCTCAAGCGACTGCCCGAGCTTGGCGTCAACTTCATCGATACCGCCGATTCCTACGGCCCTGATGTCTCGGAGCAGCTGATCAAGGAGGCATTGCACCCCTACGGAAATATGGTGATCGCCACCAAGGGCGGTCTGACGCGCACCGGTCCTGAGGTCTGGATACCCGTCGGTCGCCCCGAATATCTCATCCAGCAAGCCCACAAGAGCCTGCGTAATCTCGGCGTCGAACAGATCGACCTCTGGCAATTGCACCGCATCGATCCAAAGGTTCCGGCGAAGGAACAGTTCGATGCCATCAAGTCGTTGCTGGACGACAAGATCATCCGCCACGCCGGCCTGAGCGAGGTGTCCGTGGCCGAGATCGAAGCCGCCTCGAAGGTCTTCAAGGTATCGACGGTGCAGAACCGCTATAACCTCGTCGACCGCACCAGCGAAGACGTGCTCGATTACTGCGAGAAGCACGGAATCGGCTTCATTCCCTGGTACCCGCTCGCCGCCGGCGATCTCGCCAAGCCCGGTTCGCTGCTGGATACCATCGCCAAGCGCCACAACGCAGCCCCGAGCCAGATCGCGCTTGACTGGGTGTTGAAGCGCAGTCCCGTGATGCTGCCGATCCCCGGGACGTCAAAGGTCAAGCATCTGGAAGAGAACGTGGCGGCGGTCAACTTCACCCTGTCCGAGGATGAGTTCAAGGCCCTCGACGCGGAAGGCAGGAAGGTCTTCAAGGCCGCCTGAGCCAGAGCGGCAGCCGAAAGTGACAACAGCCGAAAGTGACAAAAGCAACGCCGTCACTTTCGGCATTATCTCACGAAACCCATGGACTTACGGTCGCGCGAGCATTTGCCCGTCGCTCTGTCAATATCCCAAACGCTCACTTTCTCGGCTGCTAATTAGGCGAATTGTCGCAGAGGCATGCTCTAATGCAGGCGCTGGCTCAATAAGCCTGACTTACTCATGCATCAAACGCATTGCTGCAATGCAATGTCAGTCATTTTAAAAAGCGGGCAGTGACTGTATCTATTGTTTCGAAGGCAGCGCACTCCTCCTCCCGGCGCTTCCTTCTTCGATCGGCAGCACTCCTCCTCCCAGTTGCCGATCTCTATTAAGAGCCCGACGCATCCTCCTCCCGCGTCGGGCTCTTTAAGTTTCCAGCTCAGCCAATATCAGTCTCCAATACGCGCCACGCCTGTCTGGCCGTTGTCGCGCGTCCATTTGACCTTGCCGGCGCCGTCCCGTTCGAGCACGAAGCACATCGGCGCGCCGTCGTACCAGGTCTTGAATTGCTGGCAGAGCCGGTCGGATTTGATCCACCATTTCCCGACGTCGTTCGGCTTGATGAACTTGCCAAGGCCGACCGCCTCGCCATTGCCGTCGACGGTTCCGGACTTGTGGTAGGTAAGGGGCATTTCGCCACCGAGCGGGGCTGCGAGATAGATCGTGCGGCCAATGATATCGCTGCGGATATCGTTGTCCGTCATAGCTTCGGCCCGGGCGGAGACTGGAAGGAGCGCTGCGAGCGCAAGGAGTGCAGGGAGCAACGGCTTCATCTTTGACCTCTGGTCGGTTGATACAAAGCCATCTACGTCGCAGCCGCCAATTTGGTTTCACCATCTCCCGACAAAGCCATCGTTTCTACCGGCCATTCGCTCCATCGGACGTCTGTGATGGAGAGGTCCAGTCTTTCAAAAATCTATAGGCACCAGGGCAGCGCCTGATATATCTCTGCGATTGATTTGCTGCGCAGCGCAGCCGTGTTCGGATATGCAGGCCCATGACGGAAGACACCCGGAAAACCACCATCGTCATCGGCGCCGGCATTGTCGGCGCTGCCATCTCTTTCGAACTGCAACGACGTGGCCACCGGGTGACGCTTGTCGACAAGGGCGAGCCTGGCAGGGGCACGTCGTTTGGCAACATGGCCAGCATCGCGCTCGATTTTGCCGCCGGCTCCGGCCCCTCGACATGGCGCAAGATGCCGGGGTGGTTGCTCGATCCGGAAGGGCCCGTCTGGCTACGGCCTTCCTATGCGCCAAAGATATTGCCGTGGTTCCTGCGTTTCCTCGCCGCCGGCCGTCCATCGCGTCTGCGTCAGATCGAGGATGCCGGGATGGCCCTGTCGGCTCCTGCACTTGCCGATTTTCGCGCCATGCTGGATGCAATAGGCGCACCCGAATTGATGACCGAGGACGGATGCCTTGCCATCTACGAAACCGAGGCTGAATTTGCGGGCGATCGCGGCCATCTGGAGATGATGCAACGCAATGGTTTCGAGCATTCGGTCGTCAGCGGTGCCGACCTCCGCGCTCTCGAACCGGCCCTCTCTACCCACATTGCCAAGGCGGTGCTGCTGCCGAACAACAAGTCCATCCGCAATCCCTATCATCTGGTTCTGAAGCTGGTCGATGCTGCGAAAGCGGCCGGTACAGGCTTCGTCTCTGGCGAAGCCACCATGATGGAGCGCCGGGCGGGCGGCGGTGTCACAGTCATGCTCGCCGATGGCCGCAGGCTCGATGCCGACGATGCGGTGGTTGCTGCCGGCGTGCCGACGCGGGTGATCGCCAAGGCTTTGGGCGAGCCTATCCCGCTCGAGACCGAACGGGGTTATCACACGCAGATCATGGCCCCCGGCATTTCCATGCGCCACTCGATCATCTGGCCGGCCCGCGCCTTCATGGTGACGCCGACCGCCGGCGGCATCCGCGTCGGCGGCAACGTCGAGCTTGCAGGCCTCGATGCGCCGCCGGATTATCGCCGTCCCCGCGTCCTCGTCCGCCATGCCCAGAGGGCGCTGCCCGGCCTCAAGGTAGAGGAGGCCACCGACTGGATGGGCCATCGCCCCTCGTTGCCGGATACCATCCCCATCATTTCCGCGTCCTCCCGACTACCGGGCGTCTGGTATGCAACCGGTCACGGTCATCTCGGTCTCACCTATTCCGCCACGACAGCCCGCCTGATGGCGGATATGATCGGTGGCATGAAACCGTCGATCGATATGACGCCGTTCCGCATCAACCGTTATTAGGAGAAAGCCGATGTCCGATACCCAAAAGCCAGTCGCTCTCATTACCGGCGGCGGCCGGGGCATGGGCGAGGCGATCGCCCGCGAACTGGTGGCCACCGGCTATCGTGTCGCGCTGATGTCGCCCTCCGAAAGCTGCGAGAAGCTGGCTGCCGAACTCGGCGGAGTCGCCTCGCGCGGCGTGGCGGAAAAGGCGGAAGACATCCAGGCAATCTTCGACCTGACCATGAAGACCTATGGTCGCATCGATGCGGTGGTCAACCATACCGGCCATCCGCCGAAGGGCGATCTGCTCGACATTTCCGACGAAAACTGGACGCTCGGCTCCGACATGATGGTGCTCAGCGTCGTGCGCATGGCGCGGTTGGTCACCCCGGTGATGCTGCGCCAGGGCAAGGGTGCCTTCGTCAACATCACCACCTTCGCCGCATACGAGCCCTCGCTGGTATTCCCGGTCTCCTGCGCGTACCGTGCAGCCGCCGGTGCCTTCACGAAGCTCTATGCCGATCGCTACGCCGCGGACAATATCCGCATGAATTGCCTGTTGCCGGGCTACATCGATAGCCTCGCCCACAAGCCTGAGACGGCCGAGAAGATCCCGATGAAGCGCATTGGCCAGATGCAGGAGGTTGCCAAGACCGCAGCCTTCCTGCTGTCCGACGGTGCCGGCTACATCACCGGCCAGAATATCCGCGTCGACGGCGGCGTCACCCGGCACGTCTGATTGGAGAAGATGATATGAGATGGAAGCGGACGATCCAGCTGCTGGATGTTCATTGCGAGGGTGAGATCGGCCGGGTCGCGATCGGCGGCGTGCCGAAGATCCCCGGCAATACGATAGCCGAGCAATTGCACTGGATGAACACCGATCCGAAAGGCGAAGAGCTCCGGCGCTTCCTGGTGCTCGAACCGCGCGGCGCGCCGATCGGCTCCGTCAACCTGCTGCTGCCGGCAAAGCACCCGGATGCAGATGCCGGCTTCATCATCCTGCAGCCCGACCAGGCCCATGCGAGCTCCGGCTCGAACTCGATCTGCGTCACCACGGCGCTGCTGGAATCCGGTATCGTCGAGATGCATGAGCCGGAAACCACAGTCACGCTCGACACCGCCGCAGGCCTCGTTCGGGCGGTTGCCACCTGCCGCGATGGCCGCTGCGAGAAAGTGCGGCTGACCATGGTGCCATCTTTCGTCCACGAACTCGACGTGCTGCTCGACACGCCGGAATGGGGCGCGATCAGCGTCGACATCTGCTATGGCGGCATTTTCTACGCCCTGGTCGATGTCGGACAGGTAGGCCTCACCATCGAGACGTCGAAGGCGGCCGAGCTGGTGAAAGCTGGCATGGTCCTGCGCGATCGTATCAACCGTACGATGGCCATCGTCCATCCGGAAATCCCGGCGATCTCGGGCGTTGCCTACGTGATGTTCCGCGATATCGATGCCGACGGTGCCATCCGCACTTGCACCACGATGTGGCCCGGCCGGGTCGACCGCTCGCCCTGCGGTACCGGCAACTCCGCCAATCTCGCGACGCTGTACGCGCGCGGCAAGGCGAAGGTCGGCGACGTCTTCAAGTCGCGCTCGATCATCGGGTCGGAATTCGAAGTAGGCCTCTCCGCCGTCACGGAGGTAGCCGGCAAGCCCGCCATCATTCCGACAATCACCGGCCGAGGCTTCACCTTCGGCCTGTCGCAGGTGTCGCTGGACCCCTTCGATCCTCTCGCAGCCGGTTTCGCGCTGACGGACGTCTGGGGCCCCTCCGCCGGCGAGATCGGCGCAGGTAAATAACCTTCCCCTTCTCCCCTCGGGGAGGAGGTGCCCCAAGGGCCGATGAAGGTATCTAGCCTTCTAAAGCCCGATTTCCCGGGCCCATGGCGGATTGGCGCCGGCGCGCGACACCGTGACGGCCGCAGCCTTGGCACCGAGCCCGAGGGCATCGCGCAACGCCTTCTCGTCGAGCGAGGCGACCTGCGCCTTCGTCAGCAGATTGTTCATCTTCAGCGATGCGAGGATGCCGGCGTCGAATGTGTCGCCGGCGCCGACTGTATCGACCACAGTGACGCGTTCGCTCGGCACAGAGACCTTCTGCGACTTGGTGTATCCCGTCGCGCCCTCCGCCCCCTTGGTGATGACAACCAGCCTGGCGCCGTGGTCGAGCCAATGGGAGGCCAGTTGGTCATGGTCGCCGGACATGCCGAACCATTCCAGATCCTCGTCCGAGAATTTCAGGATGTCCGACATCGCCGCCATGCGCTTGATGCGCGCCATATGGGCCGGCTTGTCCTTGATGAAGCCCGGCCGGATGTTCGGATCGAGCGAGATGACGCGGCGGGCCTGCTCGCGCGCCATCAATGCCTCGTAGGTCTCGCCGCAGGGGCTGGGGATGAGGCTGATGGCGCCGAAATGCAGCGCCTCGCAGCTGTCGCCGAGGTCCGGCAGATCGGCTTCGGTGATCATCCGGCCGGCGGTGCCTTCGTCGTAGAAGGCATAGGTCGCCTGGCCGTTGACCAGCTTCACGAAGGCGATGGTGCTGGGCCGCGAAACGATGGCGCAGGGGCTGGAATCGACGTTGCTCGCCTTCAGCGTCTCGATCAGGATTTCGCCCAGCATATCGTCGGCAAGGCCGGTGAAGAAGGCAGTCTCGACGCCGAGGCGACCGAGCGCGATAGCGGTGTTGAAGATCGCACCGCCGGCATAGGGCGCAAAGGCCTTTTCACCCAGCGTCGTTTCCCGGGGCAGCATGTCGATCAAAGCTTCGCCGCAGCACAATATCATTCCGGCCTCCCAGAGAGCGTGTCTCTATCTTGTACACTGTCAAAAACGGTTAGAGCGATTTCGAAGAAATGCAAAGCGTCACGTCGCCGAAAGCTGGGTGATGCCGCCGTGCGCGCCCGACCAGGCGAGCGGTGCATCGAGAAACGCCTCGACGGCGGACAGCGTCTTCTCGTCGAAAAGCTTCTGCGCCTTGGCGACGGCAAGCACGTTGCGCCACGTGGCGATATGATGGAAGTGCACCTTGCCGTCGGCAAACCGCAACGCCCCTTCGTCAAAAATGCCGTAGTAAAAAAGAGCAATCGCGTGGTCGACGATGCCGCCGGCAGCGCGGATCGCGTCGATGAACGTGAACATGCTGCCGCCGGCCGTTGTCAGGTCCTCGATAACCAGCACGCGCGCGCCGGCCGGCATGTCGCCCTCTATCTGGGCGTTGCGGCCATGGCCCTTGGGCTTCTTGCGGACATAGATCATCGGCAGGCCGAGGCGGTCGGCGAGCAGCGCTGCAAAGGGGATCCCGGCCGTCTCGCCGCCGGCGATGCAGTCGAACTGCTCGAACCCGGCATCGCGCAACAGCACGCTGGCAGCAAAGTCCATGACCGTCGAGCGGACGCGTGGATAGGAAAGCAGTTTGCGGCAATCGATATAGACGGGGCTGGCCATGCCCGAGGCAAATTTGTAGGGCGTCTCGGCGTTGAAATGCACAGCCTTGATTTCCCAGAGCATCTTTGCCAGAAGTTCAGCCATCACGGCGCGGTCGGGAAATGTCGTCTGCATGATGCGGCTCTCCTCAGGCTTTGAACGTTGCCTGCGGCATAGCAGCAAGGCGCGGCGGTTTCCAGAAGGCGACCACGTTTACGGGCTTAAATTACGCGGAGCGCCTGTTAAAAATGAGGCCACCAGGGGAGGCTCAGACCTGTTCAAGCCGTGATGCGGCGCCATATGGACAGCTTCGCCTCATCCACAGCGAAGTTTGTTATTAAGTAATAACTAATAAGATATATATCCTGGTCGTTTCCTTGCCATTGTGGGTTGCGGTTGAAAAATTCATTAAAATGGTTGGTATTTGCTTAGGATTGAGGTTTCTAAATTACCCTTAGTTTCCACCCGCCAAATGGGGCATGCAAGGAGACCGGAATGCGCCTGCCACGATCTGCGGCACTGAAGAAATTTGGTTCGTCGCTTACGCTGAAGATCTTCTCGATCTGCTTCCTGGCGACGCATCTGCCGCTGCTGGCGCTGATCGCCTATCTGCTGACGGGCTATGAAGCGGCAGCGATGCCGATCCTCGCCACTGCACTGCTGGCGACGTTACTGGGCACGGGGCTCTGTTTTCTCTCGGTGTGGCTGTTGCTGCGGCCGCTGGAGGCTGTGACCAAAACCGTGCAGGCCTACCGGGAAACCGGTGCGGTATCGACGATCCGCAGCCAGCGCCGCGATGAAATCGGCGTCGTCGTCAACGCGGTGTCGACGCTGATTGCAGAACTGCATGCGACTCTATCCCAACTACGCCGCCAGGCGACGACCGATGTGCTGACCGGCCTCGGCAACCGCCGCTGGCTGCGCGATATCGGCACTTCGGAACTCCAGCGCGCAGAACGCGAAAATGAGCCGGTTTGCGTCATTGTCTTCGATCTCGATCACTTCAAGACCATCAACGACGAGCATGGGCACGAGGTGGGCGACCAGGTGCTGACCGTGACCGGCGCGATCATCCAGCACAACATGCGGCCTTACGATATCGCAGCGCGTATCGGCGGCGAAGAGTTCTGCATCCTTTTGCCGCGCACCGACACCGCGCAGGCGATTGCCATTGCCGAACGTTTGCGAAGGGAGCTGGCAACCCGGGCGGTCGGCCCCGTGCCCGCCGGGCGGATTACCGCTAGCTTCGGCGTCTACTGCGGCGATCCGACCACCGAGACACTGAAAACGATGATGATGGCAGCCGACCGCAAATTGTATGCGGCTAAGAACGGCGGACGTAATGCCGTTCACTGGGATACCGCCAGGCCTGTCGCGGAAGTCGCAGTCAGGCAGTAGCGGATTCAGTTTCCGGTGGATTTTCCGTCTCGCTCGTGACGACATGAAGATACTCAGCGGTCTCCACGCGGTTTCGGCCGTTACGTTTCGCGGCATAAAGCGCCCGGTCGGCAGCCTGGAGGACGCCTTCGAAATCGGCTCCCTCGTTTGAGCCGAAGGCGATGCCGGCACTGACGGTACATTTGACGGTCTTGCCTTCGAAGGAAAAGGAGCGTGCCGCAAAACACTCGCGTATGCGGTCGGCGATCTGTTCGGCCCGGCCGGGCATGACATTGTCGAGCACCAGCGTGAATTCCTCGCCGCCGAGACGGGCCACGACGTCGTAGGCCCTGAGATTGGTGACGAGTTCTTCGGCGAACAATTTGAGAACGGCATCTCCTGCCGCATGGCCAAATTCGTCATTGACCGCCTTGAACCGATCGATGTCGAAGATAACAGCGGCCATCACAGTCGAAAAGCTCCTGTTTCCGCAACGATCGAACAGCGCCCTGCGGTTCATCAGACCCGTCAGCTGGTCCGTCATGGCATCCGACCGGTGACGGGTCGCCTGGCGCCACTGATGGAGGGCCAGCGACAGGGCGCCGATTCCCGTCATGGCAGCGATGGCAACCGCGATGCTGAGGTTTTCCGCCCAGTTTTGAGGCGCCTTGCCAATCACCATCTTGCCGTCGGAGATGAGGACGGCGGAGCAGAGCACGAAGGTGAACGCGGTCAGGAGGTAGAGAGTCGTGATACCGTAGATCGGAGCGGGCGCCTCGGCGCGGCCGAGCCAATATTCATAAGCTGTGGCTGACAGCATCGCAGCGATGACGAGATTGTAGACGATGAAGGCCAGCCCGTCATAACCGAGCAACATCGGCGGCACGCTTATGGCCAGCCCCAGGACAGTACCGGCGACGATCCTGACGGGAGACAGGCGATCCTTCCTGAACTGGTAGCCTGCCGCCCAGATGACGGAGAAACCGGAGAGAGCGATGGTGAAGGAGACGATCGCGAGGCTCATCGTCGGATGAGCTACATAGAAGCTGTAACAGCAGATCGCTGCGACGACCAACAGCAACCCAATGGCGCAGGTTAGGAGGAATGTTTCAGGTCGGCGGTTGAGCCAGCTACCCAGCAACGTCACCGCAAGGCAAAACGTCGATGCACCCAGCGCGATCAGAAGAGAATTATAGTCGAGCATCATGCCGTCTCTCTACGGGTTCATTCCGCGATGCATGGTATCAGCGCGAGACTATTCTGACATAGGTATCCAATCGGTTACCATCATGCGCAAAAAGCCTGGTTTTGTCGCATGAAGGCATGTCCAATGACGGACATTATAGCTGCCTAAGGTTCGACGGCCCAATGCAGCGGGAACATCGGGTCGAAAACTGTCACTGGACCCGCTCCCGTCTCTATTTTCTCCGGAAACGCAATCGATTCGACCCGGCGGACCAGCGTCATCGTCTCCGTATTCGGCTGCAGTCCATACCATGCCGGTCCGTTCAGCGACACGAAGGCCTCCAGCTTGTCGAGTGCGCCTTCCTGTTCGAAGACATGCGCAAGGCAGCTCATCGTGTTGATCGAGGTGTAGATGCCGGCGCAGCCGCAGGCACATTCCTTGAGCGGGTCGACATGGGGCGCGGAGTCGGTACCAAGGAAAAACCGATGGTCGCCGCTTGTCGCTGCCGCCCGCAAAGCCAGCCGATGGCTCTCGCGCTTGGCGACCGGCAGACAATAATAGTGCGGCCGGATACCGCCGACGAGGATGGCGTTGCGGTTGATGATCAGGTGGTGGGTGGTGATCGTCCCGGCCAGGTTGGCGGTTGCCGACTTGATATAGTCGATCCCGTCGGAGGTGGTGACATGCTCCATCGTCACCTTCAGTTCGGGCAGGCGCTGGCGCAGCGGATCGAGAACTGTCTCGATGAACACCGCCTCACGATCGAATATATCGACGTCGGCAGCCGTTACCTCACCGTGGACGCAGAGTGGCAGGCCAATCTTCGCCATACGCTCCAGCACCGGCATCGCCTTGTTGAAATCGCGCACTCCACCATGCGAGTTTGTCGTGGCGCCCGCCGGGTAAAGTTTTACGGCAGTGATCAGGCCGCTGTTCTTGCCCTCCTCGACATCGTCGGGGCTGGTGTGTTCGGTGAGATAAAGCGTCATCAGTGGCTGGAAGCTGTCGCCCTCCGGCAACGCCGCCATGATCCGTTCCCGGTAGGCTATTGCATCGGCAGTGGTCACCACTGGCGGTACGAGATTGGGCATGATGATGGCGCGGGCGAAGTGGCGGCTGCTGTCTCCGATCACGCCCTCCATCATTGCACCGTCGCGAAGGTGCAGATGCCAGTCGTCGGGGCGGCGGATGGTAAGCTTTTGCATCGATGTCTCCCGGAGGCGGGCTTATGGCGTCGCGCCGGGATAACATTCATGCACCGCCGATGACAACTGTCTTCGTCAAGGTGCTGCCAAGTAGGTATCAGGCGATTTCCAGCGTCACGTCTGCCGGGCGCCTGTTGCCGAGGATCAGCCGGCCGTTCGGCAGGTCGTTGTCGTAGACCTTCGCGTGGGCTTCCTCTTCGCTCAGCTTATAGCCGCGCCAGCGCGCCCAGAGGCGCTCCTCCAGCACTTCCATCGGCGGCGCCATCAGGATCGAAAAATCGAACATGCCCTCCAGTTCAGCCCATTTTCCCTGGCTGAACAGGAGATAGTTGCCCTCGACGATGATGAAGCGATGATCGGGCGAGACAACGCGGGCGGAGGCGATCGCCAGTTCGCGCGACCGGTCGAAGACCGGCACGAGAACTTCCTGGTCGCCAGGCCGTACGGCCTTGACGATGTCGAGGAAGGCGCGCACGTCGAAAGTTTCCGGCGTGCCTTTGCGGGCAAGCTGGCCCCGGGCGATCAGGATGGCGTTGTCCATGTGGAAACCGTCCATCGGCAGCACTTCGGCGCTTTCGCCGCGTGCTTTGAGTGCATCGGCCAGGTTATCGGCCAGCGTCGATTTGCCGGCCCCGGGAGGACCGGCAATCGCCACCATGAACCGCTTGACCGATCCAGCCCTGTCGATGATCTGGCCGGCCATGTCCTCGACAGTCGGGCTCATGCAGCGACGGTCTCGGCGGGCACGCCCTTGGCGCCTGTCATGAAGGCAACGGCGTCGGACATCGAGTAGTCCTTCGGGTTGATGACCGTCAGGCGCTTGCCAAGCCTATGGATGTGGATGCGATCGGCCACTTCGAAGACATGCGGCATGTTGTGGGAGATCAGAACGATCGGAATGCCGCGTGACCGCACGTCGAGGATCAGTTCGAGAACGCGACGACTTTCCTTGACGCCGAGCGCTGCCGTCGGTTCATCGAGGATGATGACCTTTGATCCAAAAGCTGCAGCGCGCGCCACGGCCACGCCCTGGCGCTGGCCGCCGGAGAGGGTTTCGACGGTCTGGTTGATATTCTGGATCGTCATGAGCCCGAGTTCCGAAAGCTTGTCGCGGGCCTTGGTCTCCATGGCCGGCCGGTCAAGCATGCGAAACACGCTGCCGAGAATGCCAGGCTTGCGGATCTCGCGACCGAGGAACATGTTGTCTGCGATCGAAAGCGCCGGCGAAAGAGCCAGGTTCTGGTAGACCGTCTCGATGCCGGCTTCGCGGGCCTCGAGCGGCGACTTGAACTGAACCACACGGCCTTCCAGCTTGATCTCGCCTTCGTCGACGATAGTAGCTCCGGAAATGGCCTTGATGAGCGACGACTTGCCGGCGCCGTTATCGCCGATGACCGCCAGGATCTCGCCCGGATAAAGGTCGAAGTCGGCATGGTCGAGGGCGGTTACGCGGCCGTAGCGCTTGACGAGGCCACGGGCGGTGAGAATGGGTTGAGCGGCCATGTTACACCGAAACCTTTCTGATCCACTGATCGATGGCGACAGCGGCGATGATGAGAACGCCGGTGAGCAGAACTTTCCATTGCGGATCGGCGCCGAGCATGTTGAGGCCCATCGATACGACGCCGACGATCATTGCGCCAAACAGCGTTCCGAGGATGGAACCACGGCCGCCGAACAGCGAGATACCGCCGATAACGGTTGCCGTGATGGCCTGTAGGTTGAAGTCGGTGACGGCCGAAGACGGGGAAACCGAACCATTGCGGCCGATCGACACCCATGCTGCAAGCCCTGCGATGACGCCGGAGATTGCGTAGACTGTGAGGAGAACTTTCTTGGTCTGGATGCCGGCAAGCTTCGCAGCCTCGGGATCATCGCCGACCGCATAGACATGGCGGCCCCAGGCCGTGTGGTTCAGCACATACCAGAGCAGGATAACCAGCAGCACCATGGCAACAACGCCGAGCGTCAGGACCGCGCTGCCGAGCTTGAAGCTGACGGCAAAGAGATGCAGCAGGGGCGCCTTGTCCTGGACATCCGTGTCGCGAATGGTCTCGTTGGCCGAATAGATGAAATTCGTCGCCATCACGATGTTCCATGTGCCGAGCGTCACGATAAACGGCGGAAGCTTCATGTAGGCGACGAGGAGGCCGTTGAGCAGTCCGCAGACGCCGCCGGCAAACATGCCTGCCACAACCGCAATCGGTGTTGGCAAGCCATAGGTAATGGCAAAATTACCCATGATGACTGAAGAGATGACCATGATGACGCCGATCGACAGGTCGATACCCGCCGTCAGGATCACCAGCGTCTGGGCGGCACCGAGAATGCCGACGATGGCAATCTGCTGCAGGATGAGCGTCAGAGTGTAGGACGAAAAGAACCGTCCGCCGATCGCCAGTCCGAAAACCACGATGGCAAGCACGAGAACGATCAGCGGCACGGCCGCAGGCGTCGAATGCAAAAAGTGCTGGGCGCGCTTCAAAAGGGAAAGTTTTTCATTCTCGAAGGAGACGACATTCTTGTCGCTGTCGTCGAGAACACGTTCGAATTCCTGTGCTCCGGTCATATTTCCTCCTCTGCGCGCCAAACGGCGCAGAAAGCCTCACCAATGTCTCCGGGCGTGATGCCGGCAGGCGGCGAACGTTCGTTGGCTAGTTACGAAATTCCGGCCGGGGCTGACCCCGGCCGGATGAAGATGTCAGACGAATATCAGCCCCAGCACTTCGCAGTGCCTTCCTTGACGTCGATCGACGGTACGCCGTTAACCGGCTTGTCCGTGACGAGCGAGACGCCAGTGTCGAAGAATGCCTTGCCAGGTGTCGGCTTCGGCTTTTCGCCCGTGTCGGCGAACTTCTTGATGGCTTCGACGCCCATGGCTGCCATCATCAGCGGGTACTGCTGCGATGTCGCTCCGATGACGCCTTCCTTGACGGACTTGACGCCCGGGCAACCGCCGTCGACGGAGACGATCAGCACGTCTTTTTCCATGCCGACAGCCTTCAGTGCCTGGTAGGCGCCGACTGCAGCAGGCTCGTTGATCGTGTGGATGACGTTGATCCCTGGATCCTTCTGGAGAAGGTTTTCCATGGCTTTGCGGCCGCCTTCTTCATTGCCGTTGGTCACGTCGTGACCGACGATGCGCGGATCGGTTTCGTCGCCGATCTTGTTCGGGTCCTTGGGATCGATGCCGAAGCCAATCATGAAGCCCTGGTCGCGCAGGACGTCGACGGAAGGCTGCGATGGCGTCAGGTCGAGGAAGCCGACCTTTGCGGTCTTGGCCTTGTCGCCCATGGTGCCCTTGGCCCATTCGCCGACGAGCTTGCCGGCAAGCAGGTTGTCGGTGGCAAAGGTTGCGTCGGCAGCATCGGCTGGCTCAAGCGGAGTGTCGAGCGCGATGACAACGAGCCCGGCGTCGCGAGCCTTCTTGACCGAGGAAACGATGCCCTTGGTGTCCGATGCAGTGATCAGGATGCCCTTTGCGCCGCTGGCAATGCAGCTCTCGATGGCCGCAACCTGGCTTTCGCTGTCGCCGTCGATCTTGCCGGCATAAGCCTTCAGGGTAACGCCGAGTTCCTTGGCCTTGGCCGTGGCGCCTTCCTTCATCTTGACGAAGAACGGATTGGTGTCGGTCTTGGTGATGAGGCAGACAGTCGTGTCGGCGGCATTTGCCGGCATGGCGAAGACGACGCCAAGAGCAAGTCCGGCGAGCGCTGCAGTGATAACGGATTTCTTCATGCGATCCTCCCAGGATGTGAACAGGCCGGCCCAAACAGGGTCCGGGATGCAGTTGCGGCAAATGCTTTAAATTTGATCTGCACGCTTCCTCCAAAGCCGTGCCGCGCCTCCATATCGGCGATTTAAAGCGGAAAGGTCGCGCCCTGTCAATAAATAAATCCAATTGAATTATTAATCGACTGTGGCATGATGCTGAAAAATGAGGCATGGCCATTACGGGAGGAGTCGGCCGATGTCATCCGTGGAAGATCCGGCAAGCACATTGCCGTCGTCATACAATCTGGAAGCCAGCGGCGGAGCCAATCAGGTTCGCGTCCGCGCCTACAATGAGCGGCTGGTGCTGTCGCTTGTGCGCCGCCACGGAGCACTTTCGAAGGCCGACATCGCCCGGCGGACAGGTTTGTCGGCCCAGACCGTATCGGTGATCATGCGGGTGCTGGAAAAGGAAGGCTTGCTCTTGCGTGACGAGCCGGTACGCGGCCGTGTCGGCCAGCCCTCGACGCCGATGCGTCTCAACGCCGATGCCGTCCTCTCCTTCGGCGTCAAGATCGGCCGGCGCAGTGCCGATCTCGTGTTGATGGATTTCGTCGGAAACATCCGCAAGCAACTCCACCAGACCTACGCCTATCCGTTGCCGCACGAGATAATCGAGTTCGTCACGCGCGGTATTCGCCAGATCGAAGGCGAGATGAGTGCCAAAGAACGCGGCAATATTGCCGGGATCGGCATAGCCGCACCCTTTGAACTCTGGAGCTGGGCCGAAGAAGTCGGGGCTCCCGATGGTGCGATGGAGGTCTGGCGCGGCTTCGACCTGCAGATCGAGGTCGGCGCGCGCGTATCGCATCCGGTCTATCTGCAGAACGATGCCACCAGTGCCTGTGGAGCGGAACTGGTTTTCGGCGCCGGCGCCCGCTATCCGGATTTCGTCTACATGTTCATCGGCTCGTTCATCGGCGGCGGCATCGTCCTCAATTCGTCGATCTTCGTCGGTCGTACCGGCACAGCCGGCGCCATCGGACCGCTGCCCGTGCGCGATCGCCACGGTGAGACGCGCCAGCTGCTGAAGATTGCTTCGATCTTCGTGCTCGAAAATCTCCTGCGCGAGCATGGCATCGATCCGCAGCCGCTGTGGTATTCCGCCAACGACTGGATCGATTTCGGGCCGCCGCTCGAGATCTGGATCCAGGATACGGCCGCAGCCCTGGCGCAGGCCATCGTCGCCGCGGCATCGATCATCGATTTCAGTGCTGCGGTGATCGACGGCGGGTTCCCCGATTGGGTCCGCCAGCGCGTTGTCCAGGCCACCATCAAGGCTGCTGCCGAACTCGACTTGCAGGGCGTCGTGATGCCCGAAATCGTCGAGGGGTCGGTCGGCACCCAGGCACGCGCCATCGGTGGCGCCAGTCTGCCGATCTTTGCCCGCTATCTCATAGACCAGAACATTCTCTTCAAGGAAATTGACAATGCTGAAGCACATTGACCCGCTGCTGAGCCCGGAACTTCTCTTCGCCCTCAGGGCCATGGGACATGGCGACGAAATCGCGCTGGTGGACGGGAATTATCCCGGCCTGACCGACGCGCGCCGCCTCATCCGCCTCGATGGTCATGGCGTGATTGCCGTGCTGAATGCTGTTCTGAGCGTCCTGCCGATAGACGAATTCGTCGACGAAGCCATCTTCCGCGCCACCGTCAAGCAGGACCGCGACACCCTCGATCCAGTCCACCGGGAGATGGTCGAATGCTGCGCCCGGCACGTGCCGGACATCAAGGTCGTGCCATTGCTGCCCGCCGATTTCTACGCTCGCGTCAAAGGCGCCCACGCCCTTATCCAGACAAGCGAACCTCGGCTCTACGGCAATATCATCCTGCGCAAGGGTGTTATTTACCCGGCTTAAGAAATCTCTTTATCGGCTCCAGGCGGCCTGTTGCAGAACGACGCGGTAGCCGTCCGGATCCTCGAATGTCTTTCCCTGTACGTCCCAATAGTCGTTGTACGACGTGACCGTCGCGCATCCTGCGGCTTCTATGCGGTCCACGGCAGCCCGCCACTCCGCCTCATCCGGCAGGTACAACACCAGCAGGTTATCCTGCGTCGGAGCCCGGCCGACAGTGTGGCCGCGGTGATGGGTGAATTCCAGGTGATAGGGCCAGTGCGGGTGACCTAGGACCAGCCCGTCAAAGCCGTTGTGACCCTCGAAGGCAACGAGAACCTCAAATCCCAGCCCCGCCTCGTAGAAGGGGCGGAGCCGGGCGATGTCGTCCGTCGGTCTTGCGACACGCAGGACAGGGACGGTCATGACTTGGCGCGAGCTTTCAGCGCGGCGACGAGACCGATGGTCGAGGAATCGTGGCCCTCGGCACTTTCCTTGCCTTCGACGACAGGTAGCAGGCCGGTCGCCAGTTCCTTGCCGAGTTCGACGCCCCACTGGTCGAAGGAGTTGATGCGGAACAGCACGCCTTCGACGAAGACGCGGTGTTCGTAGAGGGCAATCAGGCGGCCGAGCGCAAACGGCGTCAGCTGGTCGTAGACGAAGGTGATCGACGGACGATTGCCGGTAAAGACGCGGTGCGGCGCGATGAAGTCGGCCTTCTTGTCCTCCATGCCTTTGTCGGTCAGCTGCTTCTTGGCTTCCTCGAACGTACGGCCCTTCATCAGCGCTTCCGACTGGGCAAGAACGTTGGCGATCAGCAGCTGGTGCTGGTGGCGCAGTTCAGGCTCAAAGGAGTTGGCGGCAATCATGAACTCCGCCGGGATGACGCTCGTGCCCTGATGAATCAGCTGGTAGAAAGCGTGCTGGCCGTTGGTCCCAGGCTCTCCCCAGACGACCGGGCCGGAATTGCCCTCGACCGGGGTGCCGTCGATGGTGACGCCCTTGCCGTTCGATTCCATGTCAAGCTGCTGCAAGTAGGCCGGAAAACGCGACAGGCGCTGGTCATAGGGCAGGATGGCGCGCGTCGCATAGCCGAGGACGTTGCGGTCGTAGTAGCCGATGAGGCCCAGCAGCACCGGCAGGTTCTTCTCGATCGGTGCCGTGCGGAAATGGTTGTCCATCGCATGCGCGCCATCCAGGAACTTGCCGAAATTTTCAGGACCGACGGCAATCATCAGCGGCAGGCCGATGGCCGACCAGATCGAGTAGCGTCCGCCAACCCAGTCCCAGAAGCCGAAGACGCGGGCGCTGTCGATGCCGAAGGTCGCGACCTTGTCGAGCGCTGTCGAGACGGCGCAGAAATGATGTTGCACGGCCGCTTCGCCTAGTGCCTTGGAAATGAAGTCGCGCGCCGTCTGCGCATTGGTCATCGTCTCGATGGTCGTGAACGTCTTCGAGGCGACGATGAACAGGGTGGTTTCCGGCTGCACCAGTTTCAGGATATCGGCGATATGGGCGCTGTCGATATTGGAGACGAAATGCGACTTCGGGCCATCGTGGAAAGGCGCCAGTGCCAGCGTTGCCATAACCGGGCCGAGATCTGAGCCGCCAATACCGATGTTTATGACGTCGGTGATCGCCTTGCCCGTGGCGCCCTTGATGGTGCCGGAGCGGATACCATCGGCAAACTTGCCCATCGCTGCCAGCACGCCGTTGACATCAGGCATGACGTCCTTGCCATCGACCATCACCGGCGTGTTCGAGCGGTTGCGGAGTGCGGTATGGAGCACAGCGCGCCCCTCGGTGAAATTGATAGGGGCGCCGGAAAACATCTCGTCGCGCTTTTTCTCGACCCCGCCCTCGGTGGCAAGCTTCAGCAGCAGCGCCATGATCTCGTCATTGACCGCCGTCTTGGAGTAATCCATCAGCAGGTCGTCCAGCGAAGCGGTGTAGCGGGAGAAACGGCCGCTATCGGCGGCGAATGCCGCGCGAATGTCGGTGGCATTGGTGGCCGCAGCCGTGCTCTTCAATTGTTCGACGATCGCTTGCATGGGAAGCTCCTTAGGGGTTCGGAGAAGGTCGCGGAAACTATTCGCTTTGTGATGCCTAAATCAAGTTGGGTCACAAACTATTCGTAAAAAAGCGGAGAGGTGCCGCACCTCCGTTTCAAAAGCAAGGCTCTTGCCAAAGTCGGTGCGGCCCATCCTCACCGATGGGCCGGCTGGTCGCGGCCCCTACTGCTTCTGCCTTGAAACAGGGTGCTACAATCACTCTTTCTGGTTGCTTTCAATTGAAGTATTTCTACCCACGCAATTCCTTCCGCAAGATCTTGCCGACATTCGATTTCGGCAGTTCGTTGCGGAATTCGATGAAGCGTGGGCGTTTGTAGTTGGTGAGGTACCGGGCGCAGTGGGCCTTGATGTCAGCCTCGGTGAGTGCGGGATCGCGGCGGACCACGAAGAGCTTGACGGCCTCGCCGGAATGCTCGTCTGCTACGCCGACCGCAGCCGCCTCGACGATCCCTGCATGCATCGCGGCGACTTCCTCGATCTCGTTGGGATAGACGTTAAAGCCCGAAACGAGGATCATGTCCTTCTTGCGATCGACGATCTTGGTATAGCCGCGAGTATCCATGAAGCCCATGTCGCCGGAGCGAAAATAGCCGTCCGGCGTCATAGCCCGCGCAGTCTCTTCCGGCTGCATCCAGTAGCCGGCCATCACCTGCGGTCCGCGGATGCAGATTTCGCCGACGGTGCCGAGCGGCAGCGAATGGCCCTCGTCGTCGCGAATATCGATATCGGTCGACGACAGCGGCAGGCCTATGGTGCCGGAAAATTCGGTGCTGTCGAAACGGTTGGCGCTGGCCACCGGAGAGGTCTCGGAGAGGCCGTAGCCTTCGGTGATCCAGGCGCCGGTCAGCGTATGCCAGCGCTCCGCGATCGGCCGCTGCACGGCCATGCCGCCGGCAAGCGTGCTCACCTGTGAAAGGTCCAGCTTGCCGAAATCCGGATTGTTCATCAGCGCATTCAGGAGCGTGTTCAACGCCGGGAAGATGTCGACGCGATGCTTGCCCAGTTCCTTGATGAAGCCCGGGATGTCCCTTGGATTGGCGATCAGCACGTTGTGTGCGCCAAGTGATACGCCCATCAGGCAATTCACCGTCAGCGCGAAGATATGGTAGAGGGGCAGGGCGCAGACGAAGGTCAGGATCTCCGGCCGTGGCTTGGAAATATACGCCGAGTTCAGCCACAGCTGCAGCTGGAGCTGGTTGGCGAGTAGATTGGCGTGGGTGAGCGTCGCCGCCTTTGCAGTGCCAGTCGTCCCGCCAGTATATTGCAGGAACGCGGTGTCGCCTTGCGTCAGTGCCACCCGTTCCAGCTTCAGACCTTCGCCTTCGGCCAACACCTTCGAAAACGCTATGTGAGACGGGATGGACCAGGACGGCACCAGCTTCTTGACATGTCGGACGATGAAATTGACGATGTGGCCCTTGAGGCCGATCATCTCTCCGAATGAGCTGACGACCACATGGCGAAGCGCGGTGCGATCGAGCACTTGCTCCACAGTGTGGGCGAAATTCTCCAGCACAAAAATGGCCTTGGCGCCGCAGTCGCGCAGCTGATGCTCGAGTTCTCGAGGTGTGTAGAGTGGGTTGACGTTGACGACGATAAGCCCTGCCCGCAGGATGCCGAACGTCGCGACCGGGTTCTGCAGCACGTTCGGCATCATCACGGCGACGCGGTCGCCTTTGACAAACCCACGGCTCTGAAGCCAGGCGGCGATCTTGCGTGTCTGCTGCTCCATCTCGCCATAGGTCATGGCCCGTCCCATGCTGGTAAAGGCCGGACGGGTGGCGTAGCGGGCGCAGCTATCCTCGAAAAGTTCGCTCAGCGACTGATGCTCAAGTGGCGGCAGGTCTGCCGGCACGCAATCAGGGTAGGACGAAAGCCAGATCCGATCCTGTGCCGGTCCGGTGTAGGTGGGCGCCTCGCTCATGCCACTCTCCTCCCGCAGCCCAACCGCTGCAGTGATTTCGCCGGTGGTTGTGGTGGAAGCCTCCCGCTGGCCACCACGCCGACGCATGTCTCGCATGAAACTAGGCCGACTGCACGCCGGGGGTCAATCGCTGCCGTCGCATTGGCCGTGAAACGACAGCAGACCGGATCGGTCGGCTGAGGGGCACTTCATTTTACTGATACCGGCCATGACGCTGCAGCACCTCGATCTTGTAGCCGTCTGGATCGGTCACGAAGAAAAACAGCGCGAGCAAGGTTCCGTCGCGGTTGAGCTCGGTGATCTTGCCGGGATTGAGACCAAGTGCCGTGAAACGTGCATGCTCCTCCTTGATGTCGTCGACCGACACCGCCAGGTGACCGTAGGCCTCGCCGATGGCATAGGGCTCGACGCGCTGGAGGTTGATTGTCAGCTCCAGCTCGAAGCCGGTCTCGCGATTGCTGAGATAGACCAGCGTGAATGTCTCGAAGGCGATGCGATCGGCCACTTCGAGGCCGAATGCTTTTTCGTAGAACTCGACCGACCGCGCCTCGTCGAGCACGCGGATCATCGAATGAATCATTTTCGCCATGGCGGTCTCCTTTGATGTGCCGAAATCTACGAGCGACGGGTAAGCCTTATGCTGCACGCAGGCCAGTTCGTCTGGCGAGCAGCCGCTCGACCTGCGCCATCGCATCATAGATCAATACGGCCATCAACCCGACGATCAGCCCACCCTGCAGGATAAAGGCGGTGTTGTCGGAAATCAGCCCGGCAATGATCACCTCTCCCAGCCCTTTGGCGGCGACAGTCGAGCCGATTGTCGCCGTACCGATGTTGATGACGGTCGCGACCTTCAATCCCTCGAGTATGAGAGGCATGGCCAACGGCAGCTCGATCGAAAAAAGCCGTTGGCGCGGGCTCATGCCCATCCCGTCTGCGGCCTCGAGCAGGGACGCCGGTATTTGCTGCAGCCCGGCTACGGTATTCTCGAAGATCGGCAGCAGGCCGTAAAGAAAGAGCGCGATCAGTGTCGGCGCCATCCCGAAGCCGGTGGCCGGCACCGCCAGTGCCAGCACGGCCACGGGCGGGAACGTCTGGCCGGCATTGGCGATGGCCCGGGTCAGCGGCAGGAAATCGGCGCCGCTCGCCCGCGTCACGAATATGCCGCCGAGAACGGCAAGCACCGCGCTGCCGGCTATGGAGATCGCCACAAGCTCGAGGTGGTTGGCTGCCAGCAGTACCAGACTGTTCTGCGTATAGACCGGCGGCGCACCGTAGTTGGTAAGCGGCGCCAGCAGGAAAGTCAGCCACTCCGTCCTGAACAAGAGGATGAGAAGAAGCGCCAGCGCGGTAAGCCTGAAGACGTTGGCGACGAAGAGCCTCATGCGCGCTTGCCCAATTGTAGCAGTCGCTGCATCGAGATCGAGCCTACCGGGTTCTCGTTCTCGTCGCGGACGGAGGCCTCGTCTATCCCCTGCCAGATCATTTCCGACAGCGCGTCGCGCAAGTTCAGGGTTTCGGGAAGGCCGAAGCCAAGACCTGCCTTTGCCGGCTCCATGCCGGCTTTCAACGGCAGCATGGCCATCAGCTTCAACGCCTTATCGGAAGTCCCGGTGAGTTGCTCCACGAAGCTGTCGGCTGGCTCGGTCAGGATAGTCTCGGGCGAGGCGCACTGCAGCAGCTTGCCCTCGCTCATCACTGCGATGCGGTCGCCAAGATGGAACGCTTCGTCCATATCGTGGGTGACAAGAATGATGGTCGTGCCGAATTGTTTCTGGATCGCCAGCAGATCGTCCTGGGCCTTGCCGCGGATGACGGGGTCGAGAGCTCCGAACGGCTCGTCCATCAGCAGCACCTCCGGTTCTGCCGCAAGAGCCCGGGCGACACCGACACGCTGCTGCTGGCCGCCGGACAACTGATGCGGATATTTGCCGGCGAAGGTCGCTGCGTCCAGGCGGAAAAGCGACAGCAGTTCCTCAACCCGTCGATCGATGCGCGGCTTGTCCCAGCCAAGCAACTGCGGCACGGTCGCGATGTTCTGCGCCACCGTGCGGTGGGGAAACAGACCGTGACCCTGAATGGCGTAGCCGATCCGTCGCCTGAGTTCGGTCACCGGCACGGAAACGACATCCCTGCCGCCAACCAGGATCTGGCCGCTTGTCATCGGCACCAGCCGGTTCACCATCCGCAGCAGTGTCGATTTGCCTGAGCCGGAGGTGCCGACGACGACGGTCACCGAGCCCTTGGTGACCGTCATGCTGACGTCGTCGACAACAGTAGCGTCGCCATATCGCTTCGTCACGTTGCGAAATTCGATCATCGTTTCCTGCTGTATCCCGGTCGAATTCATGCGCGGCGTCCCCGGATGGTGTCGATGACGGCGTCGAGAACGACGGCCGATGAAAATGCCAGAAAGACGGTCGGCACGGCGCCGAGCAGCACCAGATCCATCGCGGTCTGGCCCAGTCCCTGGAAGATGAACAATCCGAAACCGCCGCCGCCGATAAGCGCTGCCACGGTCACCAGTCCGATTGCCTGGACCAGAACGATGCGGATGCCGGTGAGGATGACGGGAAAGGCAAGCGGCAGGTCGATGCCGAACAGGATCTGCAGCCGCGTCAGTCCCATGCCTGCTGCGGCATCGCGCACGGCCGGATCGACTCCCTCGAGGCCAACGACCGTATTGGCGACAACCGGCAGCAACGAATAGAGGATCAGCGCGATCAGCGCCGGCGCGGCACCGATACCGCGGATGCCGAGGTCAGCGGCGCCAGGCACGTGGGTTGCGATGTAGCCGAGCGGCAGCATCAGCAACCCGAACAGGGCGAGGCTGGGGATGGTCTGTACCATGCTCAGCACCTGCAGCACGATTGCCCTTAGCCTCGGCACCCAGAAGCAGAGGATGCCGAGCGGCAAGGCGAGGAAGATGGCAATGATGACCGAACCGAAGGCGAGAAAAACATGAATTACTGCCTCGCCCCAGAACTGTTCGGAGCGAATAGCAAATTCCTTCATGATCGACAGGCTGTCGAGACTGCCTGAAAAGAGAAATGCCGCGAGGAGCGCCGCATAGAACAGCAGCGATGCCACCCGCATCCAAGGCGTGAGCTGCAGCTTCACCAGCGCGTCCGAAATAACCAGCCCCACAACGGCGAGAAGCACCCAGAACGTACCGCCGGGCGTCATGCGAGCAGACGCGCTGCCATTAGGCGTGGAAGCAGTCGACACAAGGCCGATGGCAAGCAGCAGGGTGGCAAGGCAAAGTGTCGCGATGACAAGGCGCAGGGGTGCATTCCGGACAAAGATGGCGGCAATTCCGGTGGCCAGCAGCAATGCCATGAGAGCCAGCACAACGGGTTGGCCGAGAAGCTGGGTCAGGGCCAGCGGCTTGCCGGCAGCAATCCGGTTAGCTTTGGCAATGATAAGCGGCATCGTTGCCGTTGCCAGAAGGCCGACGGTTACAAGTACAATGCCGAGACGATCCGCTCCACGGACCCTGTACCCATCATCCATCCACCGGCTCCAGACGTCGAAAACGAACTATGGCCCCGCACAATGGGCGGGGCCATAGGAAAATGTCGATTGTTATTTCAGGAAGCCCTTGTCCTTCAGGTAGGACTGGGCAACCGCCTTGGCCGGCTCGCCGTCTACCTGGATACGGCCGTTGAGGGTCCGCAGTTCCTCGGCCGTCAGGCTCTTGAAGATCGGGGCCAGTACTTCTTCGATCTTCGGGTTGGCCTTCAAGACTGCCTCGCGGATAATGGGCGTCGGTGCATAGACCGGCTGTACCCCCTTGTCGTCTTCCATGACGGTCAGTTCGGCAGCCTCGATAGCACCGTCCGTGCCGTAGACCATGGCGGTGTTGACGCCGTTGGTCTGGTCGGCGGCGGCCTTGATGGTGGCCGCTGTATCGCCTCCGGAGAGAACGATCGTCTGGTCAGGGCTGATCTTGAAGCCGTAGGTCGTCTGGAAGGCTGGAAGCGCTGCGGCCGAATTGACGAACTCAGAAGATGCCGCCAGCTTTACCTTGCCGCCACCCGAGATCCACTTGCCGAAATCCGACATGGTCTTCAGCTTGTTGGGGCCCGCCACGTCGTTGCGCACGGCTACCGCCCAGGTGTTATTGGCAGGCGAGGGTGTCAGCCAGACGATCTTGTTGGCGTCGTAGTCGAGCTTCTTGGCAAGAGCGTAACCAGCGTCGCTGCTCTTCCAGGCCGCGTCATCCGCCTTGTTGAAGAAAAAGCCGGCATTGCCGGTGTATTCGGCATAGATATCGATTTCGCCCGATGTGATCGCCTTGCGCAGAACCGGCGTGGTGCCGAGCGCGATGCGGTCCTGCGCCTTGATTCCGGCAGCGTTCAGCGACAGCAGGATGATGTTGCCGAGCAGCGTTCCCTCGGTGTCGATCTTCGACGAGACGACGACATCTGCGGCACTGGCGCCGGTAGCGATGAAGGCCGCAAGCGATGCGGCGACGGTAAGTGTTTTCAGCATAGTGTTCCCTTTACCCCAATGATCTCTGTCACGCCCCCAACGCTGACCGGATGGCACATGCGTTACTGGCCGTCATTTCGTCCGATAGTCAGTTGCGATGAATTAGCGCTTGTCTACGAAATATCGATAGGACTCGCCTGCCAATTGCGACCAGCCAGGCATTATCGCCGATGCTGCGGTAAAGGCGTGGAAAATCATGCTGAATTTTAGTCCGCGCGGCGTTGTTTTTACCAAACGTGCAAGCAACGTCGCGTCATGGTTTCAATAGACGCCAAAGTTGCAAGCGTGCCGCCGGCGCCTTAACCAGTGATTTTAGCCGATTTTTCTGCCGCGAAATGGGGTTGTTTGTGACAGTAGAATGACGAAAGGTAGCTCAGAAGTAATTTTTTATTGGTTCTGCACCTTAAAACGCGCAGTCGGAGAGCTGAAAAATTGGGCGAGAAGAAAAAAATCTATCATGCATTGGTTGATGGCGCGACCGCTGGTCTCAGCGACAACGCCCTCTATGAATTCGTGCAAAAGGAATGCGGCAAGACCAGTAGCAAGAAGATCGTGCGTGCTTCGTTGCTTGCACTGAGCGACCCCGATCTGCGCGATGGCAATGTACTGAACACAATCTACGCGCTGGCTATCAAGCATCGCCTGGACCAGGTAACGCCTGAGGATTCCGAAGAAACCCATGAAGTAAGCGTCGCTCCGTCGATCGCGACCAAGGACAAGGCCGAGCCTGCGCCAAAGCGCGTCCGGGCGAAGCGCAAGCCTGCGGCGGCTGAAGCCAGCCCTGAAGCCTGAGCTACTCGCGCATCTGCTGTTCCAGATGGCGCCCGGTGAAGGACACTATCTGGAACTTGCTGCGTAAGTCCTCAGTAGATTTCCGGCACGTACATTTCCGGGGGCACCGGCGAACGACTGTAGTCTTCGTGGCGGATACGGCCGGGCAGTTCCACTTCTGCCTTTGGCACATCCTCGTAAGGAATCTGCTTCAGGAGATGGGCGATGCAGTTTAGGCGCGCCCTTTTCTTGTCCACGGCCTGTACGACCCACCAAGGCGCCGCATCGCTGTGGGTGCGCGCCAGCATGTCTTCCTTGGCCTTTGTATATTCTTCCCAGTGGATGCGGCTTTCCATGTCCATCGGCGAAAGCTTCCATTGCTTCAGCGGATCGTGGATGCGCATCTTGAACCGGAATTCCTGCTCCTCGTCGGTGATCGAGAACCAGTATTTGATGAGGATGATGCCCGAGCGGACCAGCATGCGCTCGAATTCGGGCACGGACCGGAAAAATTCCTCCAGTTCGTCTTCCGTACAAAAGCCCATGACGCGCTCTACGCCGGCCCGGTTATACCAGCTGCGGTCGAACAACACCATTTCGCCGGCCGTCGGCAGATGCGCGACATAGCGCTGGAAGTACCATTGATTGCGCTCGCGCTCGGTCGGAGCAGGAAGGGCGACCGTGCGGCAGACGCGCGGGTTTAACCGCTGCGTCACGCGCTTGATGGCGCCGCCCTTGCCGGCAGAATCGCGCCCTTCGAAGATGACCGCAACCTTCAGCTTCTTGTACTGCACCCAGTCCTGCAGCCGCACCAGTTCGTGCTGCAGCCGGAACAGCTCCCGGAAATAGACCTTGCGCTCGAGCGTTGCTTCCGCCGGCTCGACCATGCCTTCGGCGACGAGCTCGTCGAGCCGGTCTTCCTCCATCTGCATCTCCAGCTCTTCGTCGAAGCTGTCGGCAATTTCATCCTTGATGCGGCGAAGCTGGTCTTCCTGATCGGACATTGGCGCGTTCCTTCGTTTGCACACAGACAGGAGCAGGAGTTGGCGACAGGAATGTGACAAACCGGCATCCCGCAGCCATCGTTTCCCGTCCCGGCGCCTGCAAATGGCCGGGATGTCACCAGACCTTCACAGAGCCATTTTATTAACAATTGATAAGTTTAGATGAGGGAGCGATTAAATGGTCGATATGAGCGCTGAGCGGAGCAACGCCGGGATCGGCCACCCGCTGGATAAAACCGGGGGCTCCGGCAAGTGGTTCGTACCCCTTCTCGTTCTCGTGCTTCTCGGCGGACTCGGCTATATCGCCTATGCGCTGGACCGTGATCTCACCTCCGCCTCCGCTGTTCCGTGGATACTCCTCGGCCTTGCGCTTCTGATTGCTCTCGGATTTGAATTCGTCAACGGCTTCCACGACACGGCAAATGCAGTGGCGACTGTCATCTATACGCGCTCGATGCCTGCCGAATTCGCCGTCATCTGGTCCGGTTTCTTCAATTTCCTCGGGGTTCTCACCTCGTCGGGTGCCGTGGCTTTCGGCATCTTGGCCCTGCTTCCGGTAGAACTGATCCTGCAGGTCGGCTCCGGTTCGGGTCTCGCCATGGTCTTCGCGCTGTTGATCGCCGCCATCGTCTGGAACCTCGGGACCTGGTATCTCGGCCTCCCGTCGTCGAGTTCGCATACGCTGGTCGGCTCGATCATTGGCGTTGGCCTGGCCAACCAGTTCCTAGCCCCCGCCGGCAGCGCCACCAGCGGCGTCGACTGGTCGCAGGCGACCAATATCGGCCTTTCGCTGCTGATCTCGCCGTTGATCGGCTTCGGTTTCTCCGCAATCCTGCTTCTGGTCATGAAGGTCTTCATCAAGAACAAGGCGCTCTACGAGGAGCCGAAGACCAACGGTCCTCCGCCGCTGTGGATCCGCGGCCTGCTGATCTTCACGTGCACCGGTGTCAGCTTTGCGCACGGCTCCAACGATGGCCAGAAAGGCATGGGCCTGATCATGCTCATCCTGATCGGTCTCGTGCCGACCGCCTTTGCGCTCAACCGGACCCCGGACGTCAATTATCTCGAAGCCTACAAGTCCGCCTCTGCACAGGTCGAGACCGCGCTCGGCAAGTATGTCAAACCGGGCATCGTCGTCGCCGATGCGAAGGCCGCTGTATCGGATGCGGTCAAGACAAAGACATGGACCGACGCGACCACACCGGCGCTGCAGCAATATATCCACATCACCAGCCAGGAAGTCGCTGCCTTTCCAACCCTCGAAGCCGTGCCTCCGAACATGGTCGGCAACGTCCGCAACGACATCTATCTGATCGGCGAAGCGCTGAAGCTCATCGACAAGCAGAAGCTTCTGGCGATGGATGCGAAAGACCTTGCCGCTGTCACCGGCTATCACAAGGCCGTCGACAACGCGACGAAGTTCATCCCGACCTGGGTCAAGGTGGCCGTTGCGCTGGCACTCGGGCTCGGCACCATGATCGGCTGGAAACGCATCGTCGTCACCGTCGGCGAAAAGATCGGCAAGACACACCTGACCTACGGCCAGGGTGGCGCTGCCGAAGTCGTGGCGATGATCACCATCGGCGCCGCCGACCATTTCGGCCTGCCGGTTTCCACCACCCACGTGCTCTCGTCCGGCGTCGCCGGAACTATGGCAGCCAACGGCTCTGGCCTGCAATGGTCGACCATCCGCAACATGCTGACCGCCTGGGTTCTCACCCTGCCAGCCTCGATCGCCATCGCTTTCGTTCTCTACGTGATCCTGCGCCAGGTCTTCTGATCCGAGAGCGGATGCGGGCGCCGCAGACGGCGCCCGCATCCGCTCGACGTCTTCGTATTGCGACCGTCGCTGCAATCTCGTCGTCTCGCACCCAGCCGCGCGACAGGCACCACCACCCCGAACCATCAGGCCCGGACAAGGTCGCATCTCTATTCCTGCGGGTATTGCGGGGAGGCGGAGAGGTATTGGACGTTGCGCGTCCATCGCCAAAAGTTTTCGCTGCAGACGGCTTCCGCCAGATGGGTGTCCTACCCATCTTTTCGTCGGTGCCGGAGATTTCCGTTAAATGCAGGAACAGACCATGGCGCATCAGTTCGACGATTTTTCCCTCGAAATTCTGATGAAGAACAAAGCTTGGAGTTTCGGCAACGTTGATACGAAAGCGGTGGTCTCGCCAAGGCTCAGCCTGCAATCCGGCGGCCATCTGCAGGACTACTCGCACCCAAACGAGAACGCCTGGAGAGTGAAGGCGGGCGCTATCGAGTTTCTCAATCAGGACGGTGCTGTTTCCACCCGGTTCGATCGCATAATCGAGAACGACGGCAAGTATACGATGGAAGGACGATTTCGCCTCGGCGGTACAGGAGAAATCCACTATCTGCAGGAGTGCGGAGAAATCGCACGGCCTTTGAACCGGACAGCACTCGTCGTTCCCATCCACGACGCCTATTTCATCTATGGCATCAACCTTCTCTACCAGAGCGTCGATTCCGACTACGACATCGTCTTTGTGTTCTCGACCGATGCTGACCGTCGGGCTTTTGCAACGATGCACCAGCCATCGGCGTCCCTTTATTACCATGCGATCGTCCTCGATGATCATTTAACCGGCAGCGCGATCTCTGTCGTGGCCGATCGCAAGACTTGGCCGACGGTCAAGAAGTTTCTCGCGCTCTCGCTGGTCCACAAGTCCTACGACTATATTCTCTGCGTCGATGCCGAGACCTTCATTCTCCGGCCGACCGGATGGACGGCGGCGGCGGAGCAGGTCGTTTCGCAGGCCCGTTGGTATGCCGGATTGCTGACGCAAAAACACGCGGCTGAACGCAACATCATGCACGCCTCGTCGATGGCGCTATCGCCGCATGCAGAGCACGCCGATATCCAGGCGATATCGCGCAACTGGGGATTCTATAGCTGGTGGTGGGATATTCCGGTCTACGCAGCCGGAAGCGTTCCCGGATTTCTGAACTGGATAGAGTGGGACACCAGCCTGCAATTCGTCGAAAGGTTTGCCCATAACCTCTACGATCACATCACCTACCAGTTCTACATGGGGCTGCACGGCGGCTTCTCGTTCGTCCCGGTGGAAGGGATCGCCCATTCGCTCGAGTTCAAGCCGGCTGCCATGGTTGGCAGGGTTCACCGCGAAATCAATCCCGTGCGGTGGGCAAATGCCTTTGCCTACGCGCAGGACGCGGATTTCTTCAGGGAAAACGACTATCTCGCGATCTACCACATTGATCGCAAATCCTTCCCGCAGTTCGAGCTGGCCTGAACGGCGGCTGGCTATCATGCCTGATCGGAGCCGGTTTGGTATGTTCACCCCATCCCGGGAGCGGTTCTGAGTGCCATCAGTCGCGACCGGAGGCTGCCGTATTGGTAGACTGCGCGCAAAAGCTGCCTTGCCAGGTAGATGGCGAGTTCGCTTTCTTCCCGGTTGGCGCTAAAGGGCTCCCGCGCTTGTATCTCCGCATCATCGTTGATCACGATGCGAGCGCCGCCCGCGATGCCGGGGTGCTCTCCGGTCATGGGCGTGAATGTGTTGAGGGCAGCGATGCGGCTCTGCAGGCCTTCTCCGTCGGCGTCGATATCGTTGCAGAGATGCTCGAGCATGTGGCGGACCAGCACTGCCGAGGCCACGTAGAGCCCCACCGCATGACACTGGACCGCCTCCTCGATTGTCCCCATGAGGCTGGGCGGAAGGGTGTTCCCGGAGAACACGAGGACTTCCGGCCGGTGAACGGAACGGCCTCCCTCGCTGTCCGAAAACGCCGAGATGACAGCATGGCACTCGGGGTTGGGGCACTGTCGAAGTCCGGCATAATAGATGACGGCCCCAGGCTGCGAACCGCTGCTCTCGCCGTAGGACCACTGAAGATCCGGCACCCGGGAAAATCCGAGCATCACATTTCGATGGCCGCACGCAGGGCAGCATATGTCCGCAAGCCAGCTCCCGACCGGGGCTTGGACGCCTTCAACGAAATGCATGGGTGAACGATCTTTGTGTAGTTTTAAAGACTGAGAAAATGGTGCCGCTTAGAGGACTCGAACCTCTGACCCCATCATTACGAATGATGTGCTCTACCACCTGAGCTAAAGCGGCAATCGCGGCGTCTGGGACAGCCTTCGATGTGCATGGGGCTGATACAGTCTCTCGGACAAGATTTCAAGCGCTCTGTTGGCAGATCGCCAAAAAACCGTCGCAGGCCGTTTCACCGCAGCAGTCGGGCGCGCGCCTGCCGGTATTCCCGCTCCAGACGGTCGACGAGATCCCGCACGGGGACGACGGCATCGATGGCGCCGATGCCCTGTCCCGATCCCCAGATGTCCTTCCATGCCTTGGCGCCCGAGCTTGCCTGTTCGAAGTCCATTGTCGCAGAATCCTCGGGCAGGCTGTCGGGATCAAGCCCGGCGGCGAGGATCGAGGCTTTTAGATAGTTGCCGCTGACCCCCGTAAAGTAGCTGGACGTGACGATGTCGGCGGCCTTGCCGTCGACGATTGCCTGCTTGTAGGCGCTGCTCGCCCGGGCCTCCTCGGTCGCGATGAAAGGCGAGCCGATATAGGCCATGTCGGCGCCCATCGCCTCGGCCGCCAGAATGCCGCCGCCTGTGGAAATGGCGCCGCCGAGAAGCAGCGGGCCGTTAAACCATTGCCGGATTTCCTGGACGAGCGCAAAGGGCGACAGCGACCCCGCGTGGCCGCCGGCACCCGCTGCCACCGCGATCAGGCCATCCGCACCCTTGGCGATAGCCGAGCGGGCGTGGCGCAGGGTCGTGACATCGTGCAACACGATGCCGCCATAGGAGTGGACGGCCGCATTGACCTCCGGCACCGCCCCCAGCGATGAGATGACGATGGGTGTCTTGTATTTCACGCAGAGCGAGAGGTCGTGCTCCAGCCGCCGGTTGGACTTGTGGACGATCTGGTTGACGGCGTAGGGCGCGGCTGGCTGATCGGGATGGGCAGCGTCGTGTGCAGCCAGCGTCTCGGTGATTTCAGCCAGCCATTCGTCCAGAAGACTTTCCGGGCGAGCATTGAGGGCCGGAAAGCTGCCGACGACGCCTGCCTTGCACTGCGCAAGTGTCATCGTCGGGTGGGAAATGATAAAAAGCGGCGATGCTACGACCGGCAGGCGCAGGCCGCGCGTCAGGATCGGTGGAAGCGCCATTGGCAAGCTCCTGTGCTCACTGGCGCCGATAAATGCGCCACGTTTTTGCTATCAGGTTCGGATCGGCGGGAAAAGTCGCTTTTCGATCAGGGCGGCGATGCTGCCGCTGCCCTTGATGGTGGCTGAAGCGCCGCTATCTTTGAGCAAATACCGTGGTAACCTGTCTTATCCCCGGTCTAATGGCATCTGCATGGTACCGACCCTTGCGTATCGCCGGACAGGGCATTACCGATTCCTGCCAGTCATTTGTCAGGATTGCATGGCGTCGCCAGTCAGAGTGAAGGACCGGATGTGAGCGGATTAGAAACGGCCATCAGAAGCGCCCTGGAGCGATCCGAGCGCGACAACCCCGAGGTTCGGGCTCGCGTTTACCAGTCCGCCCGCCAGGCACTGGAAGCTGGCTTGCGCAAGCAGGACATCACCGACGTCGAAACGGTTGCCGCCCAGCGCCAGCGTCTGGAACTGACGATCCGAGCGATCGAGGGCGAGGAGCGGGCGAGGCTTCGCGATGCTGCCGTTGTCCAGCCAGCTGCCGAGCCCGTCCCGTCTCCCACGCGACCCTCCGAGCCTGTGCCGGAGCCTGCAAGGCCGGTGGTGCAGCCGGCTTCACGGCCGGTCGCTGCCCAGTCCATGGCAGCTCCCCGGCCTGCGCCTATTTCGCCCGCCGCAGCGCCACCGCTCGGCGCCGCAGTGCGGCCAGAGGCGACACAGCAGCCGGGACGCATGGAGCCCGGAATGGAGTTGCGCGGCGAGACGCGCGGTGCCGATACGTCTTCTTCCGGCCACACGGATGAAGGTGACCTCGGCGGCATCCATGCAGGTCCCGGCGATCACCTGGCAGCCGAACCCGGCGCCTACGAGGAGCCGGCGATGGCGGCGCCGTCGCGCAGCATGGATTTCAAGCCGGAGCGGGCGGTCAGCCGTCGCAAGCCGCGCAAGTTCTTTTCCCGCCTGCTGGTGTTTTGCATCGTCGTCGCCTTTCTCGGCATCGGTGCCTGGTGGGTTAAGACCTCGGGCGTGCTTCTGACAGCAGCGCAGCGCGACACCAGTGTCCGGAACCAGCCGGCGCAGATCACTCCCGAAGGCGAAGACGCCAACGACAACAACGCCGATCTCGACTCCGGCAGCAACGCCGGTCTGGCGACGATCGACCCGCAGGACCGGTTCTCGGCCGACTGGATCCAGATCTTCGGGCCGACCGATGCCGCAAAGGCTGTCAGCGGCACCCAGGCGAAGATCGAAAACGCCTCGGAAAATGAAGGTCCGACAGTCCGTCTGACCTCGCAGTCGCCCGACACCACCGGCAATGTCGCGATCCCTGTTCCATCGGCTACCCTGCAGAAGCTCTCGGGCAAGCCGGCAACGGTTGCCATGACGCTGCAGGCGATCTCGGATGCACCGACACAGATTACCGTCGAATGCAGTTTCGGTACCTATGGCGGTTGCGGCCGTCACCGGTTCGATGTGACGCGCCAGAAGTCCGATGCGCTGTTCCAGCTGCGTTTCAACAAGCCGCTGCCGGCTGATGCTTCCGGCAACCTCGTGTTCAATACGGATGTCGACGGCAAGTCGACCGGCGTCAATATCTACGCCATCCGCGTGCTTCCCGGAAACGAGGCGCCCTGAGGCGCACTCTTAGTCATCATTTGAGAAACCCCGGTCCCGAGCCGAGGATCTTTCCATCGATCTCGCCGATAGCGTCGTTATCCTTGCCGGGATAGTCCAGCGTCGAAAGTATGTGCCGGATCAGGTTGAGGCGGGCGCGCCGCTTGTCGTTGGCGTGGAGAACGGTCCACGGCGAATAGTCCGTGTGGGTTTCCTTCAGCATCCGGTCGCGCTTTTCGCTGTAGTCGTCCCACTTGTCGAGGGCGGCGATATCCATGGATGACAGCTTCCAGACCTTGCGCGGATCGTGGCGCCGGTCGTGAAAGCGTTTCAGCTGCATTTCCCGGCCGATGTCGAGGTAGAACTTGAAGAACATGATGCCCTCATGCTCGACGATTTTCTCCATCTGCGGCGCCTGGTGAAGGAACTGCTCGTACTGCTCCGGCGTGCAAAACCCCATCACCGGCTCGACCCCGGCGCGGTTGTACCAGGAGCGGTCGAACAGGACGAATTCGCCCGATGTCGGGAATTGGTCCACGTAACGCTGGAAATACCATTGCCCGGCTTCGCGGTCGTTCGGCTTGCTGAGTGCCACGACCCGCGCGAGGCGTGGGTTCATGTGGGCGGAGGTCGCAAAGATCGCACCGCCCTTGCCGGCAGCATCCCGGCCCTCGAAAATGGCCATGATCCGCTTGCCCGTCGCCTGCAGCCAGAACTGGACCTTCACGAGTTCGATCTGAAGCGCTTTCAGATCGTCCATGTATTCGCTGCTTTTCAGCTTTTTCTTATAAGGAAAGTGGCCGGACGACAGCGCCTTGTCTGCGACCCAGTCGGGCAGAACGGGGTCGTCGACGTCGAAGATACGCCGTTTGCCGTGCAGCTCCAGCTCGACCATGCGGCTTTCGACTTCGTCTCCCATAGATCCTCCTCGGGCCATTGGCCTGTATTTGCCATCAGGGGCTCAGTTCGTAAAAATTATAAACCGGCTCAGAAGACACATATTTACTGTGTCATTTCAAGCCTTCCGCCGACTATGACTGGCGAGGGAGCCCAAGGGTTCCACGACTGTGGATAGTGCTGAAAACTTCTGTCATGAATTTGCTATATCAGTCCGAGTCTTAGACGTGTGGACGTAGAATCGGACCGGCGGCGTTGGAAGAGAATACATCAATTTTAAATCGGCTCGGGCAGCGCTTGAAGCAGGAAAGAGCGATCCTGATTCTGGCCGTGCTGGTTGCCATTCTGGCCATGGCGGAGGGTACCGACGTGGTGGCCATCCTCGCCGTGCTGCTGGTCGTGGTTGCCGTTGCCCTGCTGCGCGCACCCCTGGTGGCGCGCAGGGCGCAGCCGGCGAAAGTCGAGCCGGCCCCGGTAGATCTGGCGGCAGTCCTGAGGCCGATGACCGCAGGCCTGGCTGGTCTCGACATGCCAGTTCTGGTGCTGGATCGCGAGGCGTCGGTGTTCTATCAGAACCCTGCAGCAGAGAGGGCGCTCGACCTCTTCCCGATTGGCGCCCACCTGTCGGCAAAGCTGCGCTCGCCCGGCATTCTCGACATGGTGCGGGAAACGATTGCCACCGGCGTGCCCAACCAGATCGAGCATTCCGAGCGTCTGCCGTCGGAGCGTGTCTTCATAGTGCGGATTGCGCCTGTCGAGCTGGCGCTCTCCGATCTCGGCAACCAGACATTCTTCCTGCTGTCGTTTCGCGACGTCTCGGAGTTGCGTCATATCGACCGCATGCGGTCGGATTTCGTCGCCAACGCCAGCCATGAGTTGCGCACGCCACTGGCCTCGCTGCGCGGCTTCATCGAGACCATCCAGGGGCCAGCGCGCAACGATCCCAAGGCGCAGGAGCGCTTTCTGGCGATCATGTTCGATCAGGCGACCCGCATGAGCCGGCTGGTCGACGATCTCCTGTCGCTGTCGCGGCTCGAGTTGAAGTCCCATCTGGCGCCGGACCAGAAGGTCGATCTCGTGCCGCTGCTTGGCCATGTGCGCGATGCGCTGGTGCCGCTGGCGATGGATCTCGATGTCACTATCAATTTGCATATGCCGTCAGGCAAGGCGGAGGTGACCGGTGATCGCGACGAACTGGTGCAGGTGTTCGAAAACCTGATCGAGAATGCCTGCAAGTACGGTCAGGAGGGCAAGCGCGTCGACGTGACGTTGCGCAACAAGCCCGGCGAGCCTGTGGAGGTCACCGTGTCCGACAGCGGCGGCGGAATTCCGGCCGAACACGTGCCGCGCCTGACCGAGCGGTTTTATCGCGTCAGCGTCGAAAACAGCCGGTCCAAGAAGGGCACAGGCCTCGGGCTCGCCATCGTCAAGCACATCCTGACCCGTCACCGGGCCAGGCTGATCGTCAAATCCGAAGTCGGCCGCGGCACGGATTTCACGGTGCGCTTCTGAATAACCCGGTGACACCTTATTCGAGGCTGCGAAAATTGAATTAATTCAATGATTTCGATTGTCATAATTGTTTCATTGGGCTGACATAAAAGGGCGAGCATTAGGCCGATATCAAAAAGGGCCTCGAAAAGGCGAAACCCGTTGCCGTCGCCGCGCCGAGCAGACCTACGTTCCGTGACGCCTTTCAATTTGAGGATAGAAAATGGTTTCGACACACATTCATTCCGCCTACGACGAAGATTTGAAATTCCTGACGCGGCGCATCTCCGAGATGGGCGGCCTTGCCGAGCAGATGGTCGGTGAATCCGTCCGCGCGCTGGTCAATGGCGATGTCGGGCTGGCTCAGAAGGTCATCTCTGACGATACGATCCTCGATCATGCCGAGCGCGAAGTCGGCGACAAGGCGATCCTGACGATTGCCCGCCGCCAGCCGATGGCTGCCGACCTGCGCGAAATCATGGGCTCGATCCGGATCGCCGCCGATCTGGAACGCGTCGGCGACCTCGGCAAGAACACGGCCAAGCGCGTTATCGCCGTGCAGGGCACCGGCGTACCGCGCAGCCTGGCACGCGGCATCGAGCATCTGTCCGAACTGGCGCTCGTCCAGTTGAAGGAAGTTCTCGACGTCTACACGACCCGCTCGCCCGACAAGGCGGTCTCCATCCGCGAGCGCGACGAGGAAATCGACGCGATGTATACCTCGCTGTTCCGCGAGATGCTGACCTACATGATGGAAGATCCGCGCAACATCACCACCTGCACGCATCTGCTGTTCTGCGCCAAGAACATCGAGCGCATCGGCGACCACGCCACCAACATCGCCGAGACGATTTTCTACATGGCGACCGGTGCATTGCCTGAGGGCGACCGCCCGAAGGACGATACTGCCAATACCGTCGGCGCCATGACGGAATAGGCCTGAAGGGTTTTTGAAGGAGAGCGGGCCCCATGGTTCCGAGAGTTGCCGTCGTAGAAGATGAAGAAGCGCTGAGCGTGCTGCTGCGCTATAACCTTGAAGCAGAAGGTTTCGAAGTCGATACGATCCTGAGGGGCGATGAAGCCGAGATGCGCTTGCAGGAGCGCATTCCGGATCTCCTGATCCTCGACTGGATGCTGCCGGGTGTTTCCGGCATCGAACTTTGCCGCCGCCTGCGCATGAAGCCGGAGACCGAACGTCTGCCGATCATCATGCTGACGGCGCGTGGCGAAGAAAGTGAGCGCGTCCGTGGCCTTTCCACCGGTGCAGACGACTATGTCGTCAAGCCGTTCTCGACGCCGGAACTGATGGCCCGTGTCCGCGCCATGCTGCGCCGCGCCCGCCCGGAGGTGCTGTCCAGCGTCCTTCGTTGCGGCGACATCGAACTCGACCGCGAGACGCACCGGGTACATCGCAAGAGCCGCGAGGTTCGCCTCGGCCCGACGGAGTTCCGCCTGCTGGAATTCCTGATGGCATCGCCAAGCCGGGTGTTTTCCCGCTCGCAGCTGCTCGACGGCGTCTGGGGCCATGACATCTACGTCGACGAACGCACCGTTGACGTGCATGTCGGCCGGCTGCGCAAGGCCCTGAATTTTTCCAACATGCAGGACGTCATCCGCACCGTGCGCGGCGCCGGCTATTCCATGGAAGTCTGAGGCTGGAGTGCAGGCGCCGATGATGGTGCCGGTGCCATCCAGTCGGTGCATTTAGCGGGCTGACACTACTAGGGTTGGCAATCATGCATTGCCAGCCATCTGCCCGGGGTCATACCGAAGGCGGCCCGGAAATGGCGGGTAAAATGTGCCTGATCGGCAAACCCCGCTTCTGCAGCGGCTCCGGCAAGGCCATAGCCGGCACCTAGCAGCCGCTTGGCTCGGTCAAGACGACGCATCACGAGATAACGGTGCGGACTGGTGCCGAAGGCCCGCCGGAACTGCCGCGACAGTTCGTAACGGTCCAGACCGCTGATCGCCTCCAACGTTTCGGAACTGACACCCTCTTCGCAATGCTCGGTCAAAAAATCACGCGCCAGCAGGACAGCTGGGCGATCGATTCTCGTGGGTGCTTTCCTCGGGTCGTCGGCCTGTCGGAAGAGTCCCGCCGTCAGCCGCGCAACCGCGTCGTCCATCGCCAGATCGTTCGGCGCATGGTCGAGATCCGAAAGGACGTCCGCCAGCGCAGACAATAGGCCAGCGTCAGTCACGACGGGATCGCGGACGAAGGGCAGGGCCCGATTGCCCACCTCGAGGAGGCCGACCACCGCGGGCGGCAAATAGAGCATCCGGTAGATCAGTCCGTCGTCGGTGCCTGCCGCGCCATCGTGGACTTCATCGGGATGCAGAACGATCACGTTGCCGGGACGGCTAAAGCGCTCCGCGCCGCGATAGCGGAACGTCTGGACACCACGGAGGGTCAGACCCAGTGCATATGTGTCATGTCTGTGCGGCGAAAAGCCGTTGCCGTGAAAGCGCGCTTCCATGCGCTCGATGCCGTGGCTGGACGCGGCGATGCTCAATCCGTCGCGAAAACCGCTCTTGCACGAACGTTCAAGACCGAGGGCATGGGCAGGCGCTATTCGATCGGTTCTTTCGATGCCTTCCATGGAGTTCTTGTACATGTTCGATACCAAAATCGCGATTGTCATCCGCCATGACCTCGCTACCTGGCAGAAGCTCAACGTCACGGCCTTCCTTGTGAGCGGGATCACTGCCCAGTCGCCGGAAATCATCGGCGAAGCATACCGGGATGCTCTCGGCCATGTCTACAGTCCCATGAGCGTTCAGCCGATGGTCGTGCTTGTGGCGGATCAGGACGTGCTAAGGACTATCCACAAGCGCGCGCTGGAACGCCAGGCGCGAGTATCGGCCTATATCGAAGAAATGTTCGCGACAGGTCACGATGCCGCCAACCGGGCCGTATTCCTCGAGTTCGGTCCCGACACCGCCAGGCTGGTCGGCATCGCGCTGCGGGCCGAAAAGAAGCTCGTGGACAAGATCGTCAAAGGTGCGAGTTTGCATCCCTGACACGTTTCTGGGCCATCAAAACCTGAAACGCAAAACGGGCCTCGCGGCCCGTTCTCTGTTGTCGTTTTTACCCGGCTTAGCGGGCGGCGCGACGGCGCTCGTGAACTGGCTGGTACGCCAACTTCTGGTGGTATGTGCAGTAGGGAGACTGATCTGGCGATTCATGACCGCAGAAGTGAAAGTCGTCCTTCAGCGGATCGCCGACCGGCCACTTGCAGGTGCGTTCCGTCAGGTCCGTCAGACCAATGCGGCGGGCAACCGGCGCGATGGCATTGGAGGATGGGCGGAACTGCACGGGTGCCGTTGCGTCTAGCTCGGCATCTTCCTTGACCATGGTTGCGCCTTCGGCACGAACCGTCGAGCGCGGGGCGGCAGGGCGGGCGCCAAAGGTGGTCGGCCGGGCGGGAGCAACGTTACGCTTGGTGGAGCGCGCCGTCGACGATGTGCCGCCGGCCTTTGCTCGGCCTGGCAGGCAAAGTCGATGCACCTTGCCGATGACAGCGTTACGGCTGACGCCGCCGAGCTGCGCCGCGATCTGGCTGGCGCTCAATCCTTCGGCCCATAATTTCGTGAGCCTTTCGACGCGCTCGTCCGTCCAATTCATGCTTGTCTCCGACTGCGTTCATGATGGCGGAATCCTTCGCCATTGCCTCGAATGCTATCGAGGCACAAAACGCTCTTAAATTGTGGTGACTAGGTCCGCCGCATTGCAGTCTAGTAATCAAGATTTAACCTAGTGTGAGGCTGACTCCGTGACAAGAGTCGCGGGAATCGCGGAGAATCGATTTCCAAGTTTTCCCCAACTTGCTGCCTACTGTGGTATTTCTGCAATAGCCTTAATGCCCGTCTCCAGACCCTCACGATATGGCTTTTGCCGCAAGGTTAAAATCAACTATTCGTTGACTAATCCACTGTTTGTTGACATGGTTCCGCGGAACGACAATAGTGCCCAAGCCGCCGCAAGGCGGCATTTTTCATTGCCGACGGCGGCGTTGCAGGACAACAGCCGTCACGTCCTGATCGATCGAAGGAATTGCGCCATGGCCGAAGCCGCGCCACTCTACGACACCTATATGCGCGCGCCCCTGCGGTTCGAGCGAGGCGAGGGCGTATGGCTGATCACGGAAACGGGCGAGCGCTATCTGGATTTCGGCGCCGGCGTCGCCGTGTCGTCGCTCGGTCATGGACATCCGCACCTTGTCGAAGCGCTGAAGACGCAGGCTGAAAAAGTCTGGCACCTGTCGAACCTCTATGAGGTCCCGGGCCAGGAAATGCTTGCCAGGCGGCTGACCGATGCGACCTTCGCCGACAAGGTGTTTTTCACCAATTCCGGTGCCGAGGCGCTCGAATGCGCCATCAAGACGGCCCGCCGCTACCAGTATTCGAAGGGCCATCTGGAAAAATTCCACATCATCACCTTCGAAGGCGCCTTCCACGGCCGGACGTTGGCGACGATCGCTGCCGGCGGCCAGGAAAAATACCTCGAAGGCTTCGGCCCGAAGGCCCCCGGCTTCGATCAGGTTCCGTTCGGCGACCTCGAGGCCGTCAAGGCGGCGATCTCGGATGCGACCGCAGCGATCCTCATCGAGCCGGTGCAAGGCGAGGGCGGCGTTCGCCCGGTTGCCAAGGAGTTCATGCGTTCGCTTCGCGAACTCTGCGACGAGCACGGCCTGCTGCTGATCCTCGACGAGGTCCAGTCCGGCGTCGGTCGCTCCGGCAAATTCTTCTCCCACGAATGGTCTGGCATCACGCCTGACATAATGGCCGTGGCCAAGGGCATCGGTGGCGGCTTTCCGCTCGGTGCGTGCCTCGCCACTGCAGAAGCTGCCTCCGGTATGAAGGCCGGCACCCACGGCTCGACCTATGGCGGCAATCCGCTGGCCATGGCCGTCGGCGGCGCGGTGCTGGACGTCATTCTTGCCGAAGGCTTTCTCCAGCATGTCAACGACGTATCCCTGGTCTTCCGCCAGGGGCTGGCATCGCTCAAGGACCGTTATCCCGACATCATCGAAGAGGTGCGCGGCCAGGGGCTGCTGCTCGGTATCAAGGCGGCGATCCCGGCTGGCGAACTGCTGCATGCCATACGTGCCGAACACCTGCTGGGCGTTCCCGCCGGCGACAACGTCATTCGCCTGCTGCCGCCTCTCATCGCTACTGCCGAAGACGCCCGCGAAGGTCTCGCCCGCATCGAGCGTGCCGCAGAAGCATTGCGCGCCCAGAAATCCCGCAAATCGGCTTGAATTCTACGTCCGTGGGTTCCGGGCTTCGTGCCCGCCACGGGCGTTTTCATTTTTGGAGCACAGCTAGACATGGCCTCCCCGAAACACTTCCTCGATCTCTCGACTGTTGCGTCAGGCGACCTGCGCAAGATCCTCGATGACGCAATCCTCCGCAAGAAGGCGACAAAGGCTGGTACTGCCGGCCGGCCGCTGGAAGGCAAGATGCTGGCGATGATCTTTGAAAAGCCCTCGACCCGCACCCGCGTCTCATTCGATGTCGGCATGCGCCAGCTCGGCGGCGAAACGCTGTTCCTCTCCGGTACCGAGATGCAGCTCGGTCGCGCCGAGACCATCGGCGATACCGCCAAGGTCCTGTCACGTTACGTCGATGCGATCATGATCCGTACCACCCAGCACTCGCGCATGCTGGAAATGGCGGAGCACGCAACGGTGCCGGTCATCAACGCGCTCACCGACGACACGCATCCTTGCCAGGTGATGGCTGATATCATGACCTTCGAGGAGCACCGTGGTCCGATCAAGGGCAAGACGGTCGCCTGGTCCGGCGATGGCAACAATGTGCTGCATTCGCTGATCGAGGGATCGGCGCGTTTCGGCTATCGCATGAATATGGCGGTCCCCCTTGGCTCCGAGCCGAAGGATCACTATTTGAACTGGGCCCGCAATCAGGGCGCCGAGATCATGCTCAGCCATGATGCCGACCGTGCGGTCGCCGGCGCCGATTGCGTGGTGACCGATACCTGGGTTTCCATGAATCAGGAGCATCGGGCCCGTGGTCACAATGTCTTCCAGCCCTACCAGGTCAATGCGGCTCTGATGGCAGAGGCAGGAAAAGACGCTTTGTTCATGCATTGCCTGCCCGCCCATCGCGGCGAAGAGGTGACTGACGAGGTGATCGACGGCCCGCAATCCGTTGTATTCGACGAGGCGGAAAATCGCCTCCATGCGCAGAAGTCTATTCTTGCATGGTGCCTGGGCGCGATCTGAGATCAACCAAGCCGCCGTTGTAAACGGTGGCTGCCTGGGCGGCCATCCGCCGGCAGCAAGGAGTAGACCCATGCCAGACAGTGCAGCAGCGCTGGGAGAGTTCGGTTATGCCGGCGACGATCATGTTGTGCCCTTCCAGGTCGCGAGCCTCGATGTGCGCGGCCGTGCCGTCCAGCTCGGCCCGATGCTCGACACAATCCTCGAGCGCCACCATTATCCGGCACCGGTGGCAAGGCTGCTGGCCGAAACCATCGTACTCACCGTGTTGCTCGGCACGTCGCTGAAGTTCGAAGGCAAGTTCACTGTCCAGACCAAGGGCGACGGACCGGTCGACCTGCTGGTGGCTGATTTCTCGACACCGGAAAACGTCCGCGCCTATGCCCGTTTCGATGAGGAAGCACTGGCCTCCGCCATCAAGGCCGGACAAACCGAGCCCGAGCAACTGCTCGGCAAGGGCATCCTCGCCTTTACCATCGACCAGGGCCAATATTCGCAGCCCTACCAGGGCATCGTGCCGCTCGACGGATCGTCGCTGGAAGATATAGCCGGCGTCTATTTCCGCCAGTCGGAGCAGATCCCGACCCGGGTTCGTCTCGGTGCCGCCGAGTTGTTCGACCGCGACGAGGCCGGCAAGCCGCGCCATCGCTGGCGGGCAGGCGGCGTCATTGCACAGTTTCTGCCGGACGCGCCGGAGCGCATGCGCCTGCCGGATCTCCACGGCGGCGACGGCGACGAGAACGCCATCGACCACACGGACGACGACGCCTGGGCCGAGGCCCGCTCGCTGCTGGAAACGGTCGATGCCGATGAACTGACCGATCCATTGGTCGGGACCGAGCGCCTGCTCTATCGGCTGTTCCACGAGCGCGGTGCCCGCGTCTACGCCCCGCAACCGGTCTTCGACCGTTGCAGCTGTTCACGCGACAAGATCAAGGGCGTACTGCAGGGATTTTCTGCGGAGGAGATGGCGGAGAGCGAGGAAGACGGGCTGATTTCCGTCACTTGCGAATTCTGCTCGACAACCTACCGCTACGAGGCAGCGGAGATACTGGTCAAAAGCTGATAGAACAGGCGCCGTTTTCGGGCGGCGTCAGTTCAGCGTCCGCATCAGGCCGGGCGAATCCAGCGAGAAAGCCGGGATTTCGACCTCGAACGTTTCGCCTCGGTCGTTTTCCATGGAGTAATGGCCGAACATCATGCCCGAAGGCGTATCCAGCGGGCAGCCGGACGAATATTCATAGGTATCCCCGGGGTTCAACTGCGGCTGTTCGCCGACGACGCCGGGACCGGTGACTTCGTCGACCTGGCCGTTCTGGTCGGTGATATGCCAGTAGCGCGTAACCAGCCGGACTGCCGATGTCGAGTGGTTTGAGATGACGATCCGATAGCCCCAGACATAGCGGCTGTCTTCCGGATCGGATTGCTCCTCCAGATAGAACGGCTCGACGATGACTTCGATATCTCGTGTAAGGGCGCGGTACATCCCAGCCACCTTCAATGAATTTGGTTACGATATCCTCTAGCCTTCAACCTTCGTCAAGGAAGGGAAGCCTAATTAAGGCCAAATGCGATGGCTGACGCGGCCTTTTGAATATTAAGGATAATGTGCGGGGTTAACACGGACCCGGCGTGTCGCCGCCCGGCAAGGCCGGGCAGCCTGTTTGGTATCCGATCAGGCCGAGACCTTCTCCAGCGCCTGGGCGAAATCCTCGATGAGATCGTCCGTGTCCTCGATGCCGGCCGAAAACCGTACAGTGCCGGGGGAAATTCCGAGCTCGGCGCGATCCTCGTCGGTCAGGTTCTTGTGGGTGGTGGTGGCTGGATGGGTGATCAGGCTCTTGGCGTCGCCGAGATTGTTGGAGATCTTGACGATTTCCAGCGCATTCTGCAGCGCGAACGCCGCTTCCTTGCCGCCCTTGAGTTCCATGCAGACCAGCGTAGAGCCGCCGGTCATCTGCTTGGCGATGATATCGGCCTGCGGATGGTCTTTGCGGCCGGGATAGATCACCTTGGCCACCTTGCCGCTGTCGGCAAGGAAGTCGGCAATGCGGCTGGCATTTTCAGTCTGCTGTTTGACGCGCACCGGCAGGGTCTCGATACCCTTCAGCAGCGTCCAGGCGGTAAACGGCGACATAGCGGGGCCGGTGTGCCGGTAATAGTCCTGCAGGTGCTCGTCGACCCAGTCCTTGTCCGACAGAACGACGCCACCGAGCGAACGACCTTGTCCATCGATATGCTTGGTGGCCGAATAGACGACGATGTGGGCGCCGAGTTCGAGCGGCTTCTGGAACAACGGTGTAGCAAACACATTGTCTACGACAAGCTTGGCGCCGATCTGGTTGGCGAGTTTCGCGACGCCGGCAATGTCTACCACCTCGAGCGTCGGATTGGTGGGGCTCTCCAGGAACATCACCTTGGTGTTCGGGCGTATGGCCTGTTCCCAGTTGGCCAGATCGCGGCCGTCGACCAGCGTGCATTCGATACCGTAGCGCGGCGCCAATGTCTCGACGACCCAGCGGCACGAGCCGAACAGGGCGCGGGCAGCAACGATATGGTCGCCTGCCTTCACCTGGCAGAGAATCGCCGCGCTGACCGCCGCCATGCCTGATGCCGTCGAGCGCGCTTCCTCGGCGCCTTCCAGCATGCACATGCGCTTTTCGAACATGTCGTTGGTCGGGCTGCCATAGCGCGCGTAGATGAAGCCTTCCGTCTCGCCCTTGAAGCGGGCTTCCGCCGCCTCCGAGCTGTCGTAGACAAAACCCTGTGTCAGATAGATTGCTTCGGATGTCTCGCCGAATTGCGAGCGCAACGTGCCGCCATGGACAAGTTGTGTTGCGGGGCGCCAAGTCTTGGTCATGCCATCACCACCTTCGTGATACAAAAAAACCGGTCGCAAAAGCAGACCGGTTTTCAACCCGGTCTTTTTAGCCATTTATTTAACGTGGCTGCAAGCCGACCGGCCAAATCACCACGGGATAAGACTGCAATACTGCCGTTGGCCGCTTGCGTCAATTCCCCGTATTTGGTTTTGTCTGGGGCAAAACAAGGCCCGTATATGGTTTTGTCCGCGACAAAACAAGGATTGAGCACATGGCTCGCGACACTGGAATTTTGGCGGATCGCGCCATTGCCGCTCTTTTCGACGCCGGTCGGCTGACGACCGAAAGGGAGCTCGATTTCGATCAGATCCAGCCGGCGAGCCTTGACCTGAGGTTGGGGGCGAAAGCGTTTCGCGTCCGTGCGAGCTTCATGCCGGGTCCGAACAATCTCGTCTCCGATAAACTGGACCGGCTCAGCCTGCATGTCATCGACCTCAACGAAAGCGCCGTGCTCGAGACCGGCTGCGTCTATATCGTGCCGCTGATGGAGCGTCTCGACCTGCCATCGGACATGTCCGCCTCGGCCAACCCGAAAAGCTCGACCGGCCGCCTCGACATCTTCACCCGCGTCATCACCGATTATGCGCAGGAGTTCGACAAGATCCCGGCCGGCTATTCCGGGCCGCTCTACCTGGAAATCTCGCCACGCACCTTCCCGATCGTCGTGCGCCGTGGTTCGCGCCTGTCGCAGATCCGTTTCCGGATCGGCCATGCCATGCTGTCTGAGCCGGAATTGCTGACGCTGCACGAGACCGAAACTCTCGTCGCCAGCAAGAAGCCAAACGTGACCGGCGGCGGCATCGCACTGTCGATCGACCTCGTCGGCGACGGCAATGGGCTGATCGGCTATCGCGGCAAGCATCACACGGCGGTGGTCGATGTCGACAAGAAGGCCCAGCACGACATTTTCGATTTCTGGGAGCCGCTCTACAGCCGCGGTCGGACCGAGCTTATCCTCGATCCCGACGAATTCTACATCCTGGTCTCGCGCGAGGCGGTGCACGTGCCGCCGGACTACGCCGCCGAAATGACCCCTTACGATCCGCTGGTCGGTGAATTCCGCGTCCACTATGCCGGCTTCTTCGATCCCGGCTTCGGTCATGCGCCAGCCGGGGGACGTGGCAGCCGCGCGGTGCTCGAAGTGCGCAGCCACGAAGTCCCGTTCATCCTCGAGGATGGCCAGGTCGTCGGCCGCCTCATCTACGAGCACATGCTGGAGCTCCCGGCCAGCCTCTACGGCACCGGCGCCGGCTCCAACTATCAGGCGCAGGGCCTGAAACTCTCCAAGCATTTCCGCTTGTAACCAGCCATCCCGACCGGCCATTCCATCTTGACAGCCCGGCCGAACTGTTGGAAGGCTTCGCGCCGTGCGGGTGTAGCTCAATGGTAGAGCAGCAGCTTCCCAAGCTGAATACGAGGGTTCGATTCCCTTCACCCGCTCCAGTCATTTCTTTGTCCGACCCGTTGAGCGGACAGGCAGAGCTTTGAAGCTCTCGCCGCAGATGTGCTACCGCAACACACCTTCCCGAACTTGACACGGCTGTTGTGATAAACTGTAGGTACCAAGGATTTTATTCCTCTTGGCGTCTTTACGAATGTTAACACTTAGATTAACCTCGCGCGTGGATGGGGATGGGACGCCTCGATCTCAAGGCCAGGCGACGATGCTGTCACACGATCAGATATGGAGTGCAATCGACGGGCTTGCCGAGCGGCATGACCTGACGCCCTCCGGCCTCGCGCGTCGTGCAGGTCTCGACCCCACCTCTTTCAACAAATCCAAACGACTGAGTGCCGATGGCCGCCAGCGCTGGCCGTCGACGGAATCCATTGCCAAGGTGCTCGATGCAACAGGGGCCAGCGTCGAGCAGTTCATGGGATTGCTGCGGCCTGGGTCCATGCCGTCAGGCATGCCGGACGGTGCCTTTCCGCCGCAGGCGGGCTCTATTCCGCTGCTGGGCTTTGCGCAGGCCGGAGCAGGCGGCTTTTTCGACGATGGCGGCTTTCCGGCGGGGCAGGGCTGGGATGTCGTCGAGTTCCCGGCGACCCCGGCGCAGAAAGCTGGCGTCTACGCGCTGGAAGTGCAGGGCGACAGCATGATGCCGCTTTATCGCGATGGCGACGTGCTGATCGTCGAGCCCGGTGCGCAGGTCCGGCGCAACGACCGCGTGGTTGTTAAAACGCGTGAGGGCGAGGTCATGGCCAAGGTCTTGCTGCGCCAGAGCCCGAAGTCGATCGAGCTTCTGTCGCTCAATCCGGCCCATCCCAACAGAAGCATCGAGCTTGTCGATGTGGAGTGGATGGCGCGGATCATCTGGGCGAGCCAATAGGAAAGTTGTCTTGATGCGTTCCCCCACTCTGCTGACCGGTGTCACCGGCGCCGTGGCCGTCATGGTCCTGGTCTACGTCGGGCTGACGGCGATGAACCTGCAGCCGCATATCACCTTCGGCGATCCGGCACCGCGCGTGGCCAGTCTCGACAAGCCGCCGGAGAAGCCGGATGCACCGCAGCCTGTGACAGCGGCGCCTGAGCCTACGGCGTCTCCGAAAGTTTCGGAGCAGCCCGCGACTTCCTTGGCGCCGGCGCCGGCGCCGACACCACAAAGTTCAGACAATTCCGCTGCTAGTGAGATGCCGGCCCCCGCGCCGTCGTCATCTCCCGCCGAGCCAGCGCCAGTGTCGCCATCGACCCCGGTTCCACCTTCTGAAGCACCACCGCCGCCCGCCGCTGCAGTGCTGCCGCCTGCTCCGCCTGTCGTGGCGGCTACATCGCCGCGGCCGGCAACTCCGGAGCCGGGCGCAACCGGCCAAATGCTTCCCTCTCCCGAACCCGCGTCGCCCAGCGCTCCCGCTGTCGCGGCCTTGCCGCCCGCTGCCCCGGTAACTGCCACGTCGAAGGAGGCGACAAGCCCGTCGGCGGCATTGCCGGACCGGACGCCGCCGGTTGCCACGGCCGAACCCCCGTCTTCACCGGTGGAAGACAGCGCCATTGCCGACAGAATGGCGCCGCCGCCGATGCCTCCGTCCTCTCCGACTCCGCCGACACCCCCGGTGCCGCTTGCAGCCTCGGTTCCGACGCCGCTGACGAGACCGCAGCCGCCAGCGGAAAAACTTGCCAGCGCCGAGCCTCTGCCTTCGGATGACAAGGACGCGGTCGCATCTTCGGGCAAGCAGGCACCGCCGACGCAATCTGCCGCGCTGGCGCCGCAGCCGGAGCGGCCGGAAGGCGATGCTGGCGCCACTCCGCAAGCGAATGCGGACCTGAAGCCGATCGATCTCTCCCGTCCCTTTGCCGAGCGCGCCGGTATCCTCACCATCGGTGGCAGGAGCGTGCAGCTTGCCGGCATTGTGCCAACCGATCCGTCACGCAGCTGTACCGGCCCGAATGGCAAGGAATGGCCGTGCGGCACGCTGGCCCGTACCGCGCTCCGCTCCTTCCTGCTTGGCAGGACCATCACCTGCGACGTGCCCGACCCTGAGTGGAAAGGCTCGATCACGGCAGATTGCCGGTTTTCGAGGGTTAATCTCGGCGACTGGCTGGCGCGCAATGGCTGGGCCGAAGTGGCCGCAGGCTCGCCGTTTGCCGGTGCCGCGGACGAAGCCCGCAAGGCCGGCCGTGGCGTCTATGGCAACGATCCGCGCAAAAAGCATCAGTCGACATTGGCGCCCGAGCCGCCGAAGGAAGATCCGCTCAATCCCATCTGACGCCGGAAGTTACTGTCGGCCATCAGGGATTTTATCCCGACCCTTGTTATCGCTGGCGTGACTTCCTACTCTCGGGGAAGCTTAGAGGGACACATATTATGAATGCACAGCTTTCCGCCCAGGACGCCCTGATCTACGTCATGGTCATGGCTTCAGCCGTCGACCGTACCATGAACGACCGGGAGCTGGGCCGGATCGGCGAGCTGATCGAGGCATTGCCGGTTTTCAAAGGCTTTGACGAGGATCGCTTGATCGCCGTATCGCGTGATTGTGCGACCTTGCTCTCGGGCGCCGAGGGGCTGGACATCGTGCTGGAGACGATCCGCGACGCCGTGCCGCCCCGCCTCTACGACACCGCATACGCGGTTGCAGTCGAGGTCGCCGCTGCCGATCTTTCGGTGACTGCCGAAGAGCTGCGGTTGCTGGCGATGCTGCGCGACCGGTTGCAACTCGACAAGCTCACCTGCGCTGCAATCGAGCGCAGTGCAATTGCCCGCTACCGCAAGGCCTGATCCAAGCCTAATAGAGGCTGGTCGGGAAATAGCGTCGATAGATTTCCTGAAGGCGACCGTTGCGCGATAACGTCGCCAGCGCGTGGTTGATGGCTGCCGTCAGATCGGTATCCTGCTGACGCAACATGACGGTCATCCCTTCGCCGAGAAACTGTTGCGAAAGATAGGGGCCGTCGAAGAGGGCGCAGCATTTCTCTGCCGCAGGCGATGTTGTCCAGAAGGACAATTGCAGCCCGTCGGCAAAGGCTGCATCCACCGAACCGCTTTTCACGGCTGACAAAAGCTGCGCGCTGTCGTCGAATTCAACAGCCGTGATGGCCGGAAAGAAGGCCTTGAGCATCGCTGCATGCGCTGTTGCCTTGATCACGCCGACGCGCTTGCCCGAAAGCGCCGCCGCCGTAGTTCCGGGGAGGTCGGCTTTGAGATTGCGGACGAAGCGCGCCGGCAACATCAGATAGGGCCTCGAGAAAGCGAACTGGTTTCGCAGATCCGCTGTCACCGCGATGCCGGCGAGCACGGCGTCGCCCTGCGATGCGGCAAGCGCCGGACGAAGTTCGCCGAACGGCAATGCCTGGATCTGGCATCTGTCGGCAATTGCCAATTCTGCGCAGATTTCGCGAGCGAGATCGACATGGAAGCCGGCAAGCTTTCCGGACTGGTCCAGAAAATTGAAAGGCGGGAAGTCGGTTGCGGTCAGAAAACGCAGGCGAACCAGCGACGAAAGATCGGGTTTTGGCAATCGCTCACGGGAATCGAACAGGATTGGCAGGTTGCCAACAGGCTTTTCATCGGCAAAGGTTGACTGCGGCATGAGAAAAGATGAAAATATCGCGCATACCGTGTAAAAACCCCTTAAATTGAGGGGTGATTTAAACCTGCGCATGATTATCATCCAAGGCTAAGCGGCGTGGGGCGTTGCATTGCGTAAGGATGTATCACCTTGATGCGCTTCGGGGAATATCCACCACAAGCGGCAAGCACGGCGGCTGTGGCGCTATCAGACATCGTTGGTGAAATACTGCCGGCAGATGCGGCACTTCCCGTATTCTTCGGTCGATTGCAGGCAGAGGCCGTGGCACTGGAACGGATCGGCATAGGCCGGCCCTATGTCGCGACGGCAGCCGCAGCGGCGCTTCTCAACGGAACGCGTATCGAACAGGAGCTGTTGGCGGGAACGCTCGTCCGGGAGGATGCCTACTACGGCGCCATAGCCCGGGCTCTTCGAGTGCCGTTTACCGAAACAATCCCCGGTGGCAGCGTCATTGATATCGCCGGCCTCGACAGCCAGCTGTTGCGACCGACCACGCTGCGGGTCAATCATCCGCTTCGCCCACCGCTCACCCTGATCGCGCCGCAGATCGATCGGCTGGAGGAGGTGGCCGTCCTGCTGAGACGCTACCCGGACCTGAAGCACAGTCTGATAGTCACGACGCCGGGCGCCATTCGCGCCGCCGTATGGCAGGCGGGTGCGGATCGTCGCGTCCGCAAGACAGTCGGCGACCTGTTTGAAAGCCAGCCGGGGTTCAGCGCTCGCGTTGTCTTCCATGGCTATCAGGGGTTTTATGCCGGCGTCGGGCTAAGCCTGCTGGCGGTCGGGCTGGTTTCGGATCCGAACACCCAGACTATTCTGCATGTGCTGCTGTCCTTTTCCTATCTCACCACTCTGATGCTGCGGGGTCGCGCCGTCGTCCAGCGTCGGCGGCGGCGGCCAAGGCTAGCTGTCGATCCCTGTGGCCCGTGTCCCGTCTATACGGTGATGATCGCGGTCTATGGCGAGGCCGAAATCGTGCCGCAACTGGTGGCGACGCTGAAGCGGTTGGACTGGCCCGTCTCCAGGCTGGATATCAAATTCGTCTGCGAGGCGGACGATCGCGAAACGATTGCGGCCCTGCGCGCCCAGACGCTGGGACCGCAATTCGAGATCGTCGAGGTGCCGCCGATGCATCCGCGCACGAAGCCGAAAGCGCTGACCTACGCACTCAACGGTGCGCGGGGCGCCTATGTTGCCGTCTACGACGCAGAGGACCGCCCACATCCCCAGCAATTGCGGGAAGCGTATGCCAAGTTTCGGAGTGCGCCGGCCGATGTAGCCTGCCTGCAGGCGCCGCTGGTGATCGGCAATGGCGGCGAGAACTGGATCAGCGCCATGTTCGCGCTGGAATATTCGGCGCTGTTCCGGGCGCTTTTGCCGATGCTGGCAAGGTATCGCATGCCGCTGCCGCTCGGGGGCACGTCCAATCATTTCCGCACCGATATCCTCCGGTCATCCGGCGCCTGGGATCCATTCAACGTCACGGAAGATGCCGATCTCGGCATGCGGCTCTATCGCCTCGGTTATCGCTCCGATGTCATCGATCGTCAGACCATCGAGGATGCACCGACCGGCATAGCCATCTGGTCCCGGCAGCGCACGCGCTGGTTCAAGGGCTGGCTGCAAACCTGGCTGGTGCTGATGCGAGACCCGCGGGGCCTGCAGCGCCAGATGGGCTTCAAAGCATTCGCCATATTCCAGCTGCTGATCGGCGGAATGTTGCTCTCGTCGCTCGGTCATCCGCTGATCATGCTGTTTCTGCTGCGGTCGCTGACGGCGATGCTGCATGTTCCAACGGAAGCAATTTCATCGTTCGATATGACGATGTTCGTCATCGATTTTTCCAACATCTTCGGGAGCTACGCCATCTTCCTGTTGCTCGGTACTGCGGCGATGATCGCGCCTGAAAAAAAGCGTATCCGCTGGCGATGGATGACGGTGCCGTTCTACTGGATGCTGGTCTCGATCGCCGCCTGGCGTGCGGTGATCGAGCTCCGGACCAACCCGTTCCATTGGCACAAGACTCCGCACCGGCCATCGACACCCGCTCTGTGATGGCTATTGCCGGGCAATCGGGGCCCTTGGAGGAATAGAAGGTATTCCGCGATAATTTACCGCCGGACCATGGACATACCTCCGCCTTTTCGGCAAATCCCTATGCGACTGTTTTCTCGCTGGGAGCACCGCCATGGCCGTGATTTACAAGATCGTACCGGAACTCGCCTGGCAGGAAGCCCGGGAAGAGGGCATCTTCCACGGTGCGTCGATCGACCTTGCCGACGGCTACATCCATTTTTCGACCGCAGCCCAGGCGAAGGAAACGGCGGCACGCTATTTCGCTGGCCAGACGGACCTGCTGCTGGTTGCCGTCGATAGCGAGGTCCTCGGGGATGCTCTCAAATTCGAGCCGTCACGCGGTGGAGATCTGTTTCCCCATCTCTACGGACTTCTGTCGACAACCTCCGTCCTCTGGGCCACGCCGCTGCCTTTGGACAAGGATGGCGCCCATCAGTTTCCGGAGATGCTGCCATGATCGATCTCTTCAAGGCCGTCGCCCGTCGCGGCTTGTTCCTTATCGATCCCGAAACGGCCCATGGCCTGTCGATTACCGCTTTGAAGTCCGGACTTGTGCCGGCCTGCCAACTGCCCGCCGATCCGCGCCTGCGGCAGACGGTTGCTGGCCTCGACTTCGTCAATCCTCTCGGCATGGCCGCCGGCTTCGACAAGAATGCCGAGGTGCCCGAGGCGCTGCTGAAGCTCGGCTTCGGCTTCACCGAGATCGGGACGGTCACCCCGAAGCCGCAGCCAGGCAATCCAAAGCCGCGCGTCTTCCGCCTGGTCGAGGATGAGGCGGTGATCAACCGCCTCGGTTTCAACAATGAGGGTCATGATGCCGCCTATGCCCGGCTGGCAACCATCCGCAATGCCGGCATCATCGGCGTCAACATCGGCGCCAACAAGGACAGCGTCGATCGAACAGCCGATTACGTCGCCGGCATCCGTCGGTTCTATTCATTAGCCGGCTATTTCACGGTGAACATCTCTTCGCCCAACACTCCCGGCCTGCGCGATCTGCAGGCCCGTGAAAGCCTTTCAACCCTGCTTTCCGCTGTCCTTGCCGCACGCGATGCCGAAGCAGCCAGGGCCAACAGGAAGATCCCGGTGTTCCTGAAGATCGCCCCCGATCTGACGGAAGAGGGTATGGACGACATCGCCGACGAAGCCCTGGCGCATGGGCTGGAGGGACTGATCGTTTCCAACACGACGCTCGCGCGCAACGGGCTGAAGGACCGGAGCCAGGCTGGCGAGGCGGGCGGTTTGTCCGGCAAGCCGCTGTTCGAACCATCGACGGCGGTGCTCGCCCGCATGCGCAAGCGGGTCGGTCCATCGATGGCCATCATCGGTGTCGGCGGCGTCTCCTCGGCGGAGACTGCGCTGGAAAAAATCCGCGCCGGCGCCGATCTGGTGCAGCTTTATTCCAGCATGGTCTATGGAGGCCCTGGTCTCGCCGGCAGCATCCTTACCGGCCTGTCGAAGCTGCTGGATCGCGAACAGGTGACATCGATCCGCGAACTCCGCGACAGCCGCCTTGACTACTGGGCCAGTTGGAAGGTCTGATCGGCCTTCGGTTTCAGGCGGGTGGCGAGAAAGAAGCCGCGAAACAGCAGAAAGCCGTTCAGCGACAGCCAGAGGCCGGCATTGCCGAACGAGGGCACGAGGACGGCGAGTGCTGCGAGATAGCAGAGGAACGACAGCAGCATGCGGTTGCGCATCTCGCCCGACCAGGTGGCGCCGATGAACACGCCGTCCATCAGATAGGCAAGCGCACCGGTCAGCCCTGAAATCGCGGCGTAGGGCAGGTATTTCAGGGCCATCGCCCTCACATCGGGCGAGGTGGTCAGCACGCCGATGATCGAGGCTCCGAAGACGAGGAAGACAATGGCAGCAAGGCCTGCCAGCCCGAACGACCAGAGGATGGTCAGTTTCAGGCCGCGATCAAAGGCCGTCCTGTCGCCGGCGCCGATGGCCCTGCCGGTAATCTGCTCGGCGGCATTGGCAAGGCCGTCGAGATAGAATGCGGAGATCAGCACGAAATTCATCAAAACCGCATTGGCGGCCAGCGTCACCGCGCCAAAATGACCGCCGATACGGGTCATTAGCGTAAAAGCGCCGAGGAGCACGAAGGTACGGATCAGGATATCGCGATTGAGCCCGAACAGCTGGCCGAGCTTCTCCCGCGAGAGAATATCGGATCGCGATGGCCGGGGGACGCCGACAAACCCACGCAGCACGATCATCAGGCCAGCCACAGCGCCGATCGTCTCGCCGATCATCGTTCCCCAGGCGACACCCGCAACGCCCCATCCGAGCCAGAGCCCGAGCACCAGCGCCAGAACGATGTTGATGCCGTTGATCAGCGTCTGCAGGAAAAGGCCGATGCTGCCCTGGCCGCGACCGAGCACGAAGCCGAGAATGGCGTAGTTGGCAAGAGCGGCCGGTCCGGACAGCATGCGGATCGAGAAATAGCTGCGCGTGGCGACAGCGACGCCACCCTCCGGCCCCATCAGCTTCAGGCCGGCCAAGAGCAAAAGCGGCGACAGAAGCAGGAGCACCGCTCCGCAGACGAGCGCCGATACAAGCGCCCGCCAGAAGATCGCCTGCTGCTCGGTCAGGTCGCCGCGCCCGTAAGCCTGGGCAGTGAGGCCCGTTGTCGAGGCCCGCAGGAAATTGAAGCTGGCAAAGATGAGGTCGAACAGCACTGCACCGATCGCCAGGCCTGCCAGCGCGTCTGGCTGCCCCAGTTGGCCCACCACGGCGGTGTCGGTCAGCCCTAGCAGCGGCGTCGTCATGAAGGCGAGCGTCATCGGCAGGGCGATGGAGAGAACGAGCCGGTGCGTTACCGTAAAGGCCGGGCCGCGCTTGCCGTTCACGGTGTGATCCATTGTCCTGCCTTGCGAGTCGAGCGGCCTAGAGGCGAGACAGTACCATAGACCAATAGGGCATCTGACCGGGAGCAAAACCTGGCGATACCGCAACGCCGAGACCGGTATAGGGGCCTAGCATGTTTTCGAGGTGATGCGGCGAATGTATCCAGGCATTGACCACCGCATTGACGCTGCGCTGGCCCTCGGCAATGTTTTCCGCAGCCGGCAGCTTGACGCCGCTGGCCTTCACCCGTCGGCCAAAATCGTCGCCAAAGCCGATCAGGTGCGCCATCTTCCTGAGGTTTGCCATGCGCTTGGCTTGGTAGAGCGCCGCATCGGTGGCTGCGGGATCGATGGCGAGAGGTGGCAGGCCATGTTGCGCACGAAGGGCATTTACTAGCGGCAGGGCTGCGGCCGTCTGGTCAGCACCGGGAAGGTTTCTGGCGACGGGCAGGGGCTTGGTGGCGCAGCTTGCAACACCGGCGACAAGCGCAACGCCGCCGAGGCGCAATGCATTGCGCCGGGTCAGGAGGGAATTTTCCAGGGTCATGATCAGTTTCGATAGTTGAAGATGCGGAAGAGGATGAAAAGCGGAATGACGATCGTCGCTCCAAGCAGCAGGTAATCGCCAATACTGCCAAGCGCTGCAAAGCCCGTGTGCCAGAGTTCGAGAATGAAATGGCGGACATTTTCGATCAGATCCATCGGCCGCCAACCGAAGATCTTCATCACGAATCCGACGATCAGCGACACGACGATGAGCTTGACGATCGTCCGCCCCAGCGAGTCTCCGAGAAACCTGTTCACCTGATCTGACATTGATCTCTCCTGTTCGCCCTGAAATAAGCCGGGCAATTCCGCGCTGCAAGCAGTTTTGATCCCTCGCAGCGGTCTTGCCTGAAATAGGACTTGAGTTTTTTTGTGGCCGCGCCCACAGCCTGTTGTAAACAGGGGTTGCCCAATATGCTGCCGAGCCAGCTTTCTTCCGGAGATGTCACGGCCGACCGGCGCGCCGACTACGCAAAAATGCTTGACGAGAACGGCGAGCCCGGGAGCGCGGCCGAGTTGATGGAGCAGGCGCTGGAGCGTGCCCCGGAATGGGCCGCCGGCTGGTTCAACCTCGGCATATACCGAGAGAAGGCCGGCAATTTCGCAGGCGCCACCACCGCCTTCGAACGGGTCGTGCCGCTCGACCGGGGCGACCTTTTTGGCGCGCCTCTCATGCTGGCCTCGCTCGGTGCCGGCGCGATGCCCGATCACCCCTCGAGCCTCTATGTCGAGCGGCTCTTCGACGACTACGCAGAGCGTTTCGACCATGCGCTGATCAAGAAGCTCGCCTACAGCGTTCCCCGCAAGCTCGCTGCACTGATCGCCGAGACGGAGGGCCTGCCGCAGCACTTTCGCCTTGCCGTCGATCTCGGTTGCGGCACCGGCCTGCTAGGCCCGGAAATCCGCAATGGGATCGATCGCCTCGAGGGTTTCGATCTCTCGGGCAACATGCTGGCCAAGGCTGCGGAAAAGCATGTCTATGACCTGCTTGGCATCGCCGACCTCTCCTTGCCCGCGGCCGGCTCAGGGCTATTCGGCACTGACCTTTCCGACCATCGCGCCGATCTGATCACCGCGTCCGACGTGTTCATCTATCTCGGCGCCCTCGAAAATCTGTTTGCCTTGCTGGGTCGTCTTTCGGCGCCCAAAGCGGTGTTTGCGTTTTCCGTCGAGGATGCCGGGGAGGGCACGGGCTTCCGCCTCGGCCGCTCGCTGCGCTATGCCCATACCAGACACTATGTGCAGGAGATCTGCGGACAACACGGATTTGCGATTCGTGCGGAGAGCCGCACCTTCCTTCGCCTGGACGCCGGGCAACCTGTCTCAGGCCTGCTGTTTGTTGCGCAAATGGTCGCCTGAAATCCGGTTTATTGCAAAGACGAGATAGGTCAGCATTCCTTACGCTTTGACGCTTGATTGTCACCGCCTCTTTCCGCAACCTGCGGAAAAAAAGGGGATGCAGCATGTCGAAACTCAAAAGTGCTTTGGGCGTCTGGAACACCAGCGCTACCCGTCATTCGCTGGTCGAGGATATTCAGGGCGTGCTGACTGGCAGCATCGTCTCCTCGCTCGGGCTCTTCATCCTTTCGGCTGCGGGGCTATTGACCGGAAGCACGGCCGGTATCGCCTTCCTGCTGCACTACGCCACCGGCGTGAATTTCGGACTGGCCTTCTTCGTCGTCAATCTGCCGTTCTTCTATCTTTCCTTGAAGCAACTGGGCCGCGCCTTCACCATCAAGACCTTCATCGCCATCGCGCTGACCTCGCTCCTCACCAATCTGCAGCCACGCCTGTTCGAGATCGCCCATATCCATCCGCTCTGGTCGGCGATCCTCGGTGGCGTGCTCCTCGGTTTCGGCCTGCTGGCGCTCTATAGACACCGCGCCAGCCTCGGCGGGGTCGGCATCCTCGGTATCTATCTTCAGGAGCGTTTCGGTATCCGCGCCGGGCTGGTTCAACTCGTCGTCGACATGGGCGTTCTCGCCGTCGCCTTTGCCGTTACCACGCCCTACATCGTACTTTGCTCGGTGGCGGGGGCTGTCGTCCTCAATCTTTTCGTCGCCATCAACCATCGCTCCGACCGCTACATCGCCCTTTAATTCGGCAGCCCGACGAAAATCCGTGCATTGGCGACACCCTGCCGCCATCGTCATTGTGACAATCCACACAAAGGCGGAGCAAAGGGTTGACAGGCCGCCTGTCATGGCGGAACTTTCCGCCAAGGTTTACGAGAAGGTAAAAAACACAGGCTTTGTCATCCGCCTGTCGCAGAATTTACCCTACACGGGCAACGTCCCGGTGTCTGCCGAAGCTGTTCCCCCAGTCTTCGGGCAACCGAGCGAAGTCAGGCCGCACCGCGAAGGTGAAGGCTTGGTTCACGACAGCGGAAATGAGGGAAACGATGCCTAAAACCGAAGAACGTCTGCTCGACGCAATCAAGAGCGCCACGGGATTTCACGGACAGGTCTATCCGATGCGGCTCGCCGACCGCCAGATGGCTCGCAAGCTCGTCTCCGATGGCCGCATCGTCGAGGCTGCAGGGTCCTGGGGCACCACCATGTGCATCGGCTACCGCATCAACAAGTAGCATCCGGCACGTCGTAGACCGCATGCCTCAGCGGATCCTCATCCAATAGAGGCACAAATGCGCCTCCAGTTGCTCCCCCGTCGTTGGGTCGTTGGGCGCACAGATCGGTTTCGACGGTGGCCATTTTATGCCGGTTCGCTGCAAAATGTCGAATTAGATGGTGGAAAGTCTGGCGTCCTTGGCGGCGGAAGGTTATCGCTTGGCCAAATGACTGTCGCATGCAGTCGCAAGCCAATTGGAAAAGACACAGGCATGAGCAGTTTCATCCCGTCACCCCTGATACAGGAAAATATCAATTCGGCCGTGGATTGGATGACTGCGGATGACGATTTCCTGGCGGAGGTGCATCTCAGCACGCCGACCGACAGGGTGGTGCTCAGTTTCGGCGACACGCAGATGCATGGCGGTGTCTCTAGGCTGAAGGCGCTCTTCAAGGCGATCACAACGGGTAAGGACCATATCAAAGCGGTCCCTCTGAAACAGAGGTTCCTCTTCAAGCTCGACCATGCCGGTCGCGGCAATCACGCACTGGCAAAGGATCTGCGGGAGACATTGGCATGGGCCGATGCCAACGGGCTGATCACCAGCGGCATGATCTTCAATCAGCTGCTCAGCAAGAACATTGCCGAGGGTTTTGTCTGGTTCGGTTTCCCCGACCCGCAAAAGGCAGTTCTGTTCAAGCAGTCCGGCTACGAGCCCGCCTCTATCTAGGCGGGATCGCAATTGTCGGTTGGCTCTCTTCAAGCAGCCGCAGCGACCTTGTCGATCGGGTGCTGGCCACGAAATCCGACGGCGAGACGGTTCCAGACGTTGATCGCGCCGATGGCCACGGTGATCTTGACCATTTCCTCATCGGAAAAGTGCTGGCGAAGATTGTCATAGGCGTCGTCCGGAATGCCGGTCTGGGCAATGTTGGTCACCGCATCCGTCCAGCCGAGCAGCGCCCGTTCACGCGGATCATAGACCGGCGATTCACGCCAGACGCTCAAGAGGTTGATCCATTGTTCGCCGAGGCCGTCATGTCGCGCTTCCTTCACGTGCATGTCCACACAGAAGGCGCAGCCGTTGATCATCGAGGCTCGCAGCTTGATCAGGTGGATGAGACGCTTTTCCAGGCCCGAGTTCTGCACATGCACTTCCAGGGCCGACACGGCCTTATAGGACGACGGGGAGGCTTCAAAATAATTGAGGCGTGGTTGCATGATAGTCTCCTTGGGTTGGAGCCTCAGCGGCTCGTCTTGCGTTCATGGATCGCGAGAAAAGCACAGCCTCGGGCCGCAATGCTTCCGTCGTCGATGTCTGTCAGTTCCACGATAAGGTCGGCAATCGTGGTCTTGGCCAGCTCTGCCCGGTAGACGCGCTCTGCCCGCAACATCGCCGAAGAGATATTGCACGGCTGCGCGAAGAAGCGCGACGACACCGGGTTCGGTCCGCGCTGGCGTATTTCGTTGCAGCGAAAGGCCGGCGCCGGGCCTTCGACTGCCAGAACGACATCGAGCAGGGTAATCTCGGACTTTGCTCTCGCCAGCCGGTAACCACCCTTCGGACCCGGCAGCGTGCTGACGATGCCGGCGTTCGAAAGCGCCTGTAGATGCTTCAACAGATAGCTGGTCGACACGCCATGAAACTCGGCAAGCGCGGCCGCGGACAAAACGCCGCCCTCTGAAAGTCCAGCCAGCATCGCCACACAATGGAGTGCCTGCTCGACCCCGTCACCCAGTTTCATGATATCTCCTTCAATCATGGATAAATTATATCCGCGAATAGGCGGTGTCAAGCGGGATGATTGGCTTTATGGCTGAAGGTGATGTGCTGACGCCTCTTGCCGCTAGGATTTAGCGTCACCTGAACTACATATGGTCACGTGGATCGCATCGAGACTGAGACGCTACTGGCCCTGCCCATTCCCTTCACCCGCTGGTTTGCGGAAAAGGGCTGGCAGCCCCGCGCCCATCAGCTCGAACTGCTGGCCCGCGCGGAAGCTGGCGAAAGCACGCTGCTGATTGCGCCGACAGGTGCCGGCAAGACGCTGGCCGGCTTTCTGCCCTCGCTTACGGACCTGACGCGGCGCGGGAAGATACCGCCAGGGTCGGCCTTCTCCGGCATCCACACGCTTTACATTTCACCGCTCAAGGCGCTGGCCGTCGATATCGAGCGAAACCTGATGAAGCCCGTCGAGGAGATGGGCCTGCCGGTCACCGTCGAGAACCGCACGGGCGATACGCCGAGCGCCAAACGCCAGCGCCAGAAGCTCTCGCCGCCGGACATCCTGCTGACCACACCGGAGCAGGTGGCGCTGCTGCTCGCTAATGGCCAGGCCCAGCGCTTCTTCGGCGATCTGAGATATATCGTCCTCGACGAGTTGCACTCGCTGGTCTCCTCGAAGCGCGGCCACATGCTGTCGCTGGGGCTGGCGCGGCTGCGGCGGCTGGCGCCCGGTCTGCAGACCATTGGCCTGTCCGCTACCGTCTCCGACCCCATGGAACTGCAGAAATGGCTGGTCGGCCAGCGCGAGGGCGAGGATCGTCACGCAGGCCTCGTGACTGTCGCCGGCGGCGCCAAGCCTGATATCTCGATCCTTGCCAGCGAAGAACGCATCCCCTGGGCCGGCCATTCGGCGAAATACGCCATCCCCGACGTCTACAGCCAGTTGCTCGACCACAAGACGACGTTGCTCTTCGTCAACACCCGCAGCCAGGCTGAAATGCTGTTCCAGGAACTCTGGACGGTCAATGACGACAATCTGCCGATCGCTCTGCATCATGGTTCGCTCGATGTCGGCCAGCGCCGCAAGGTCGAGGCGGCGATGGCGGCCAACAAGCTGCGCGCCGTCGTCGCCACATCTACGCTCGACCTCGGGATCGACTGGGGCGATGTCGATCTCGTCATCCATGTCGGTGCACCCAAGGGTGCCTCGCGGCTGGCCCAGCGCATCGGCCGCTCCAACCACCGCATGGACGAGCCGTCGAAGGCGATTCTCGTACCGGCCAATCGCTTCGAGGTGATGGAGTGCCAGGCTGCTCTCGATGCCAATTACATCGGCGCACAGGACACCCCGCCGGTCGGCCGGGGCACGCTCGACGTGTTGGCCCAGCACGTGCTCGGCATGGCCTGCGCCGAGCCCTTCGATCCGCTCGAACTGTTCGACGAGATCACCAGCGCCTCTCCCTATGCCTATCTATCGTGGGAGACCTTCGAGCAGATCGTCGATTTCGTCGCCACCGGCGGCTACGCGCTGCGCGCCTATGAGCGCTACGCCCGCATCCGCAAGATGGAGGACGGCCGCTGGCGCATCTCCAATCCGGCCGTGGCGCAGCAATACCGCCTGAACTCGGGCACCATCGTCGAATCGCCGATGCTGAACCTGAAGATGGTCAAACGCGGCGCCGGCGGACGCATCGGCCGCGGCGGGGCAACGCTCGGCAAGATGGAGGAGTACTTCTTCGAGCAGCTTTCGCCGGGCGACACTTTCATCTTCTCGGGCAAGGTGCTGCGCTATGAGGGTATCCGCGAAAACGAGGCGCTGGCCAGCCAGGCCTATTCCAACGACCCGAAGATCCCTTCCTACAATGGCGGCAAGTTCCCGCTGTCGACCTATCTCGCTGACCAGGTCCGCTCGATGCTGGCCGATCCCGACCGCTGGCACGAGCTACCGGACCAGGTGCGCGACTGGCTAGCGTTGCAGCGGGAAAAGTCGATGGTGCCGAAACGCGACGAACTGCTGATCGAAACATTTCCGCGCGGCAGCCGCGCCTACATGGTGGCCTATCCCTTCGAAGGACGGCTTGCCCACCAGACGCTTGGCATGCTGCTGACCCGGCGGCTGGAGCGTGCCGGCGCCAAGCCGCTCGGCTTCGTCGCCACAGATTATTCGCTCGGCATCTGGGGGCTGGAGGACATGGGCCAGATGATCGCCACCGGCCGCCTCAGCCTGTCCACGCTGTTCGACGAGGACATGCTCGGCGACGATCTCGAGGAGTGGCTGGACGAGTCCTTCCTCCTGAAGCGCACCTTCCGCAATTGCGCTGTCATCTCCGGCCTGATCGAACGTCGCCATCCCGGCAAGGAAAAGTCTGGCCGCCAGGTGACTGTATCGGCCGATCTGATCTATGACGTGTTGCGCAGCCACGAACCCGATCACATCCTTCTTCAGGCGACGCGGCAGGATGCGGCAACGGGGCTTTTGGATATTGCCCGGCTTGGCGATATGCTGAGGCGAATCAAGGGCCACATCACCCACCGGGCGCTCGACCACATCTCGCCGCTGGCCGTACCGGTCATGCTCGAAATAGGCCGGGAATCCGTTCCAGGAGAGGCCCATGACGCGCTGCTGGCCGAAGCCGCCGACGATCTGATCGCCGAGGCGCTGAGCTGACGGGGGTTGGTATGGCGGGGGAGATTTGATCCTCCGGCGTCTCGACAGGCACAGGCATGAACGAAACTTGGAAAGCGGACTTTTGATAACCAGACTGGCGCTTGCGCGCGACATGACCGGCATTGCCACATCAGCCGGCGCGGAAACCAGCGTCCACGGCGTCGCTGCCGTCTGCGATCCTCTTGGTGGCCTTTACCTGCCGGATGCGGGCATCCTCGTCGTCTCGGACCTGCATCTCGAGAAGGGTGCAGCATTCGCCCGTCGCGGCATGATGCTGCCACCTTACGATACGCTGGCAACGCTGACGGTCTTGTCCGCCGTCATCGCTCGTTACGATCCGAAGCTGGTGATTTCGCTTGGCGACAATTTCCATGATCGCAAGGGATCGGCCCTGATGCCGGAGGCTTTCCGGACGCTGATCTCGGGAATGGCCCGAGGTCGCGAATGGATATGGATCAACGGTAACCACGACCCGGATGGCACAACCGGTCTTCCCGGCCAATCGCTGGACGAACTCGTACACAGCGGCCTGACATTCCGGCACGAACCGAAGGCTGGCCGACAGGCCGGAGAGATCGCCGGCCACCTGCATCCCTCGGCCACTGTGCGCAGACGGGAGAAGTCGATCCGCCGTCCGTGCTTTGCAACGGACGGAGGTCGCATGCTGATGCCGGCTTTCGGCCTGATGAGTGGCGGCCTCGATCTCGGTCACAAGGCGATGGCCGGACTGTTCGACCACCCGTTACTGGTTGCCCACCTGCTCGGTCGGGACCGTATCTATTCAGTCCGGTATGCAAGCCTCATCGGCTAATCGGGATCCTGTGGACTTCCCGTTGTCAGTGGTAAGCCTGGCTTGCCACAGCCGTCATATCGAGCTTCGGTCGTGCCAGGGCCAGGAAGCGATCGAGCGGGCAGGCACCCTCGACGCTCTCGCTTTCGCAGCCGGGCATCGTTATCTCTGCCTGGAGCGGCGGCGAGGCTGCATCGATCGTGGAGGCGTCACGAATCTGATCCAGGGTCGGCGCAACGAAGCCGAGACGGACATAGGCCTTGCCCGCGCCATCGCGCAACCGCTCGAAGGTCAGCGCCCCGGTCGGAGGCGTTTCGTCGTCCAGATAGGGCGGAATGTGCCAGTGCAGACCAAGAAGCGCCGCGATTTCGGCCTGTTGGGTATCGCTGCCCATGAAGAGCAGGAAGTTGGCGTTCGGTGGTCCTTCCGCTGATTTCGCGTCCTTCGGGTCGGCAGCGATGGCGAGCAGCACCTGGTTAAGGAAATTCGAAACGTCGCGCGCCGCAAGGTAGGGTACACGGTTGCCAATGTCGTATTTGACCTGGCGCAGCTGCGACAGGCGGATGATGTCGGCAGCGCTGGATGCCTTGTCGAAGGCCACCTGGTCTGCAGGAAAACCATTGGCATATTGCAGCAGGAAAACCTGCACGATCGTGCCGGCTTCGACGATGGGTCCCTTCATGGAAACGCTTGCCGGCTTTCCGTCCTTTGCCGCCTTGGTCTCGATCGTCCAGGGCCGCTGTTCCATCGAGCAGGCAGGCGTCGCGCATCCGAGGATGGTGTCGAGCTCCTTCATCAAGGGCGCCGCCTTGGCCTTCATCGCATCGAAACTGCCGCCGGCCGTGGCAAGGATGGCAGCTTCCGCCTTGGCCGGATCGACGGCCCCAAGGGAGGTTTCCGAGGCCGCGTAAAGCGCGTCGACATCCCTGGTCCCGTTGAAGCCGACGGAAAGGCCGCAGCCGGGGAACATCGCCGATAACAGCACATTCCCGGTATCGATGGTGCGCTGGATGGCACCATTGGCCCAACCGAAGACGGAACCAGGGACAGGGCAACCGCTCTTGGGAACGAGGTTCTTGGCGCGCAGCATGGAAACCTCCCAGGCGGCGAGTTTCTCGGCCGCCACTTTTCCGTGCCCTGTCAGCATGCCGTCGGCGACGTCCCATGTCGGCCACTGCCGGGACGAGTAATGCAGCAGCTCCCGGCTGCTGGTCTGCGGCCGGACGCCGTGACGCATGACTGCGATGTATTTGTCTGGGGAAAGCGCGCCCGCGCCAGCGGGGCTCCCCGCAGCAGCAAACATCAGGCTGGCGATGAGGATGGATTTTAACGACATGGTGGCTCCATGGGAAAGAGCGACCGGCCGCGTGATTGCAACGAAAAATGCCGCTCCGGTCAGAAGGTGACCGAAGCGGCATGTAATAGGATTACGTGAACATTGAGCGACAGATTTGTGGCGGACATAGCCAAGCAAAGTTGTGGCAGATGCCGCCTCGGTGCCGAGGAAAGGACCGTCAGACTATGCATTGTCGGTTCCGCGCAGGCAGTGCTGCCGGCACGGGCTCGATCAGTTTACGAATTCAACGACCACGCCGGGTTTGACCATGCCGGCCAGCTCTTCGGCATCCCAGTTCGTCAGGCGGACGCAACCGTGCGAGCCGACCTTGCCGATAAGGTCGGGCTCCGGCGTCCCGTGGATGCCGTAGGTCGGTTCGGTGAGGTCGATCCAGACGCTGCCGACAGGGCCGTTCGGTCCCTTGGGTATCGTCAGGACCTTGTCGTTCTTGCCCTGCTTGAAGTTCTTGTCCGGGTCGTAGCGATAGACCGGGTTGCGGGCGACGCGCTTGACCTTGTGCAGTCCCTTTGGCGATGGATTTTCCTCGCTGCCCACTGTCGCAGGATAGACGGCGATCGGCTTGCCTTCTGCGTTATAGGCAAAAACCTGGCCACTCTTCTTGTTGGCTTCGATGCGCTTGACCTGGCCCTGCATCGGCGGACCCGGCATCACCACCTGGATCGTCTTGCCAACCGCGAAATCGTTGCCTTCATTGAGTTTTTCCAGCAGCGCCTGAGCCATGTGGAAACGCTCCGAAAGCTTCTCGGCGACGCTGGTGTAGCCCATGCTCTCCATCTTGGCTTTTTCGGCGTAGTCCGTCGGAATGTGATCGACGATGCCCGTGGCATCGTCAGCGGTGATCACGTAGCTCTCGATCACCGGAACCTTGCCATCGAGACGGCTGGTGACATCAGGTCCAACCTTGCCGTCAGTCGCCAGCCCGTTCATCGCCTCGAAGCCTGCGACCGCCTTGCTGACGTTCTCGCCGTAGAAACCATCGATCACCCCTGGAGACGCGCCGGCGCGGTCGAGCAGCACCTGCAGGCGGACAATCGCCGGATCGGGATTGTCGGAAGCGGTCGCCGGACGGTCCGCCGGGATCGACGCGAGCGACGAGGCATTGATTGCGTCGGGCTTCATCTCCTGAGCCGTGGCGGCAAAGGGGACGAGGAGGGCGAGGGTGGTGAGGAGCGCGGTTGTTTTCATGCTGCTCAATGGTCTCGAACCAAAGTTGTTCCGTCGCCGTAGCATATATCGTCGGTGCTCTCGTGCGACGCCCCATAGTCCCTTGCAAACCAACGCAATTTCCGTGCTTAGCGCGACAGCGAAGTGGCGAGTTCTCTAGCTCTTCCGGAATACGAAGCTGGCGGTCCAGCCCGTCACGACGGCGAGGAAAACTGCGAAGAAACCGTAGGCGATCGGTTGCTCATGGGCGGCGTCGGTGATGGTCTGTTCGATGCCGGTCTTGATGACGCGCAGCGGCAGCGACTTTTCGGCGACAAATTTGCCGCTTTTGAAGAGATAGGCGCGCACAGTGTGTACGCCGTTGGGCACGTTGGCCGGCAGGCGTAGCGTCGCCTTGAACAGGCTGGAGCTGACGAAGCGCACGCCGCTCGGATCGCGGTCGTAGAGGCCGCCGCTCTCCTGCAGCCTCCGGAACGCGTCGCGGAACTCACGCAGGTTTCCGACGTCGCCAACGAAGCCGACCGGGTTGAGCGGAATATGATCGAGGCCGATGCCGTGGTCGTTCAGTTCCAGCGGCGTCGTGACGCTGTCGACGGCACGCGTGCTCGACAGCGAATAGGCTTCCGGCACCCGCTCGAAGGTCATCGACCGTGTGTTGACCCAGATGCCGAACACCCGTTGCTTCTTGCGCACCGTGGCATTCTCGCGCGGACCTTCCAGCACCACGACGATGTCATACTGGCCGATGGCCAGCAAAAGCTGGTCGGTATTGCCGAGTGCGCCGAAAATCGTCAGGTCGGCGCCGGCGAAATCCGACGTGATGGCGATTTCGCTGGTCGAGGTGCCGATCTCCATCGTCTCGGGCAGGGGCGTCGCCGGTGCGTCGAGCATGACCTGCGCCCGGGCGCCAAACGCTGCCAGCAGCAGGGCGGCGGCAAGGATAAGCGCACGTCCCATCATTGGCCGATACCCTCCATGACAATGGAGTAGATATCGGTCGGCGTAACGATCAGGGCGATGGCAAGGCGCACGCCGACGGCAAGTACGAGCAGGCCGAGCAGGGCACGCAGCTGCTCGCCGCGCAGCCGCTGGCCGACCCGCACGCCGTATTGCGCGCCGATGACGCCGGCCACCATCAGCACGAAGGCGAGCACGATATCGACGGAATAGTTGGTGGCTGCCTGGACGATGGTCGTATAGCCGGTGACGAAGATGACCTGGAACAGCGATGTGCCGACCACGACATTGGTCGGGATGCGCAGAAGGTAGATCATCGCTGGAACCAGGATAAAGCCGCCGCCGATCCCCATGGGGGTCAACACGCCGACGAAGAAACCGAGGCCGAATACCGGAATGACACTGAGATAGAGTTTGGATTTCTTGAAACGCATTTTCAGCGGCAGCCGCTGCACCCAGTTATGGTGGCCGGGCCGCTTGGGCAGCGGCTTGCCCTTGCCGGCTGCGCGTCGCAGCGCATTGATGCTCTCCCAGAGCATCAGCGTTCCCACCGTGCCGAGCAGGAACACGTAGAGAAGCGAGATGATCAGGTCGATCTGGCCGACGCGCCGCAGGATCACGAAGACCCAGAGGCCAAGCGTCGAGCCGACAAGGCCGCCGGCAAGCAGGATCGATCCGAGCTTTAGATCCAGTGAGCCGCGCCTGAAATGGCTGATAGCGCCGGAAACCGAGGAGGCAACGACCTGGTTGGAGCCTGTGGCGACGGCGACAATTGGGGGAATGTTGTAGAAGATCAGCAGTGGCGTGATCAAAAACCCGCCGCCGACGCCGAACATGCCCGACAGGAAGCCGACCGCCGCGCCCATGCCGAGGATGATGAAGATATTGACCGATAATTCCGCTATCGGCAGGTAAATCGTCACGGCCGGACCCCAAATGAACTGCGCTCGTTCAGCAAACCCGGCGCCTAATGAAATTTCCCCTTTGAACGCGCGACGCTCATACGAAACCCTAGCCGGAACCCGTTAAGGAAAGTTTGGGTTTGGCGATGTTAAGTCAATCGCCATTCCTGGGCCGAAGCATTTTTCCGAAAGGTGTGGTAAATGCCACAACGCCGACACCGCGCAGGAATGCTGTCGCTCATCGCGCCTTCTGGAACATCTCGAAAAACAACGAGAGAACAAATCCGACCAGAAACAGGATTCCAAACGATGGTAGCGAGTATTTTACGCTGTCATGCGGAAATGCAATTCCCCAAAAATGCTGCGCCGCGACAATTGTCAGGCTGATGATCAACGACCTCAACGCGATGAGGGCCACATGACGCAAATAAGCACTCCGGATTAGGCTCCCCACTCACGGGGGGACGTTGATGCCGCCAGGACGAGGCTTCACGAGGAGAATATCTCCCCGCCAGCGCGCCGCGTCAACGGTCGGCAGATCTGGCTACCTGACGCCGATGAACGGCAAGGCGCCGCCGGGCGTCATCGAGGTGGGCAGCTTGCCGTCCCAACCATTGCCGATAGCCTGGTATTGAATAAGCGCAGGGTTGTCGCGGAGCGCCTCTCCCTTGGCCCGGATGGCGTTCGCATCGGCCTCACCACGGAGCGTGATGGCTTTGGCCTGGGCAGTCGCGAGGGCAAGCTGGCTATCCGCATCGGCCTGCGCCTTGGTCACGGTGATCTGCGCCAGCTGCTTCTCGTTCTGCGCTTTCTGTGCCGATTTCTGAACCTCGACTTCCGCTGTCATGCGGGCTTCGATTGCCTCCTCGTACGGCTTCGAAAACTTGATGTTTTCCAGCTGTACGCCTTCGATCATGACCGGCCCCTTGACGGAGTCGCTCAGCGCCTGGCGGATATCGGTGTTGAGCTTGTCGCGCTGGCTGATGGCCGTTGCCGCCGTGTAATGTCCAAAGACGTTTTTGACCTGCTGCTGGATACGCGGACGGATCAGACGGTCGGCAAGTCCCTCGGCGCTGCCGAACTGGCTATAGACATCCACGACCTGCGAAGGCGTAATGCTGTAATTGACGGAAAGCTGCATATGGGCAGGCTGCTGGTCCTGCGAGTAGGCTTCCGTATCCTCGATCTTGATGATCTGTGTCTGGACCGGAAAGCGCGTAACGACCGTGACGAACGGCGTCTTGAAGCCAAGGCCCGGATCCGCCGTGCCAACGACTGCACCGAAGCGCGTGATCACACCGCGTTCGCCTTGATCGATCGTGTACCAGGAACCCAATATAACCGGCAGTCCGACCAGCGCGATGACTGCGACGCTGGCAATAAATTTGAGCGGTATGCGTGAGGCAGTTTCGGTCATGGTACTTCTCACTGTCTGTTGCGGCGGACTTTCACTGGGCTAGAAGCGGCACGATCATATTATATGAAATAAACGAAGGCTCCATGGCAATGGCCAGACGCTCGGCTCTCATGACATCGATACTGCGCGCGTTATGTTCGACGGGAACTTTCGTCCCAAAGGACCCGAACGACCGTCGTGCATCACGCCGGAGAGGCGGCCCCTGCCTTTAGCTCCGGATTGCTGTTTGCGCGCCGTTTTCCCAGCCTGTCGAGTAGCAGATAGATCACCGGGGTCGTGTAGAGCGTCAGGATCTGGCTGACGATCAGGCCGCCGACGATGGCGTAACCGAGGGGCTGGCGCAGTTCTGATCCCGTGCCATGTCCTATCGCCAAGGGAATTCCGCCGAGCAAGGCTGCCATGGTGGTCATCAGAATCGGCCTGAAACGCAGATGCGCCGCCTTGGTGATGGCCTGTTCGCTGGTCAGGCCCTCGTCCTTTTCCGCCTGTATGGCGAAATCCACCAGCATGATGCCGTTTTTCTTGACGATGCCGATCAGCAGGATGACGCCGATCATGGCGACGAGACCGAAGTCGAAGCCCGAAATCATCAGAGCCGCCAGCGCTCCGAGGCCTGCGGACGGCAGTGTCGATAGGATCGTCAGCGGATGCAGCAGGCTTTCATAGAGCACGCCGAGGATGATGTAGACGACGATCAGCGAAGCCAGGATCAGCAGCGGTACCGTCGCCAGCGACTCCTGGAAGGCCTTGGCGCTGCCGGAAAAGCTCGCCTGCAGCGATGCCGGTGGTTGCAACCCTTGTACCGCGGCCTCGATTGCCTGCGTTGCCTGTCCGAGTGCGACAGAGGGTGCCAGGTTGAACGAGATCGTCACTGCCGGCGATTGTCCCTGATGAGAGATCGAAACCGGCGACACCCCGTTCGTCGTCCACTTGGCAACAACTGACAGCGGAACTAGCGTGCCGCTGCTGGAGCGGACGGAAAGCTGGTCGAGCGTTGCGATCTTGCGCTGCAGGTCTGGTAGCACCTCGAGGATGACGTGGAAGGTGTCGGTCTGTGTCGAGTAGGACGCCACCTGCCGCTGTCCGAAGGCATCGTACAGGGTGTCGTCGATCGTTGCCGGAAGGACGCCGTAAAGCGAGGCAGCAGCCCGGTCGATATGGATCGACAGGTTAGGAGCCTCCGCCTGCTGGTCATTGCCGACGTCGCGCAGTTCCGGCAGGCTCTGCAGCTTGTTCGTCACCTTCGTTGCCCATTGCGAGAGCTCGCTGATATTGCCGTCCTGAAGCGTATATTGATACTGGGTCTTGGCGGGCCGTGCGCCGATGTTGATATCCTGCGCGGACTGCATGAGGAGCTTGATGCCCTGCTGCTGGTTGAGGGCAATACCAAGCCGCTGGATCACCTCCTTGGCACTTGCATCGCGCTCCGACAGCGGTTTCAGCGTGATGTTGACATGGCCCTGGTTGAGCGCGTTGCCGCCATTGCCGCCGCCGACATCCATGAACACGCTGTAGACCGCTGGGTCCTTGAGGATGATGGCGCTGACGCGCTCCTGCAGCTTGGCCATCTCGGTGTAGGAGATATCCGGTGAAGCCTGTGACTGGCCTGCGATGAAGCCGGTGTCCTGCTCCGGAAAAAAGCCTTTGGGGATGATATAGAAGAGGTACCCCGTCAGCGCGATGGTCCCGAGGAAGACGGTCAGTGTCACGTAGGGGTGTCGCAGCACGCGGGCCAGGCTGCGGGCGTAGAGCGAGAGCAACCAGTCGAAGAATGCCTCGCCCATGCGGTAGAGCCGTCCATGCTGCTCCTTGGGCACGGATCTGATGAAGCGCGACGCCAGCATCGGTGTCAGCGTGAGCGAGACAAAGGCCGAAATCGCGATGGCAATCGTCAGTGTCACGGCGAACTCGCGGAACATTCGGCCTACGATGCCGCCCATCAGCAGGATGGGGATGAGAACGGCGATCAGCGAAAGGCTGATGGAAATGATCGTGAAGCCGATCTCCCGCGCTCCCTTCCGGGCCGCCTCTTTTGGCTCCAGACCCTCCTCGATCAGGCGGGTGATGTTTTCGAGCATGACGATCGCGTCGTCGACGACGAAGCCGACGGCCACCACCAGCGCCATGAGCGACAGGTTGTCGAGGCTGAAACCCAGCACCCACATCGGTGCGAGCGAGCCAACAAGGGCAATCGGCAGGGTAAGCGCCGGGATGATGGTTGCCCTGATATCCCGCAGGAACAGGAAGATCACCAGCACCACGAGCCCGATGGTCAGCATCAGCGTAAACTGGACATCCTCGACGGACGCCCGGATCGTCGATGTCCTGTCGGTCACGAGTTCCAGCTTGATAGCGCGTGGCAACGATGCCTGCAGGGCGGGAAGCTGGGATTTGATTGCGTCAACGACGCCGATGACGTTTGCGCCCGGCTGCCTGAATACGTCGAGGGCTATCCCTCGCTCACCGTTCGTCCAGTGTGCCATCTTCGAGTCTTCGGCGCCATCGACGGCGGCACCGATATCGCGGATACGCACCGGCCCGCCGTTGCGGTAGGCGATGACAGCATCGTTCCAGTCGGCCGACTTTGTAATCTGGTCGTTGGTGTAGATCGGAAACGTCCGGGTCGGATCGTCGATGTTGCCCTTGGGGGCGCTGAGGCTGAGATTGCCGATGGCAGAGCGGACATCTTCCAGCGTCACATCTGATTGCGCGAGGCGACCGGGATCGACACCGATGCGGATCGCCGGCTTCTGCTTGCCGCCGATATTGACATAGGCAACGCCGGAAACCTGGCCGATCTTGGTGGCGACGTTTCGTTCAATGTACTCGTCGAGCTCCGGTAGCGTCAGCGTGTCCGAGGTCGCCGACAGCTGCATGACCGGCGCATCGGCGGGATTGACCTTCCGGACCGTTGGCAGGGACGGCATGTCCTTCGGAAGCGTTGCGGACGCCTCGCTGATCGCCGTCTGCACATCGCTCGCCGCTGTCTGTATGTCCTGGCTGAGCGCGAACTGGATGGTGATCGACGTGGTGCCGAGCGAGCTGCTCGATGTCATCTCGGTGATCCCGCTGACCCGGGAAAGCGCCTCCTCGATCGGCTGGGCAACGCTCGATGCCATCGTCTCCGGCGACGCGCCGGGAAGGCTTGCCGCGATCTGGATCGTTGGAAAGTCGATCTGCGGCAGTGCCGATACGGGCATCAGCGGATAGCAAATGGCACCGACGAGGAAAATACCGGCCATGATAAGGCCGGTGGCGACGGGGTGATCGATAAAAAAACTGAAGAAATTCGAGTCTTTAGGCTGAGCGGTCTGGGAGGGATCGATGCCGCTCATGGGGATTGCTTCTCCGCAAGTTCTCCGGTCGTGGAACCGGTCCAGGGGGTGACGCTGACCTTGACGCCGTCGCCGATGCGCGACTGGCCGTCCATGACGACCTGATCGCCTTCCGAAATGCCCTTCGTTACCAAAGCACGGGCATCTGTCACGAAGGCGGAGACGACATCGCGTTTCTCAACCTTGCCGTCTTTTCCGACGACATAGGCATAGAGACCCGACGGGCCGCGCGCCAAAGCCTTGTCGGGCACCACGACGCCGTCGCGAACCTCGACCGTCAAGCGCGTCGCAACCGGCAGGCCGGGCCACAAGCGGCTGTCGCCATTGTCGAAATCGGCACGAAGGTGGATCGACCCATTGCTCGCATCGACCGAATTGTCGATTACCGAGAGTTTGCCCTTGGCAAGTTGCCGGGTGCCATCTGTTGCCGATACCTCGACCTCGGCAATGCCCTGTTTCAGAGCATCCCGGATTTCCGCAAACCGATCGCCGGGAGCGACGAACGACACGCCGATGGGGTCCATCTGTGTGATCGTCACGATCCCCGTCGACGAACTTGCGCTGATGACGCTGCCCGTATCGACTTGGCGAAAACCGGTGCGGCCGGTGAAAGGGGCGACGATGGTCGCAAATCCGAGTTGGGTCTCGGCATTCTTGATTGCCGCATCGTCGTACTGGACGGCGGCGAAAAGCTGGTCGCTGGACGCATTTTTCTGCTCGACGGTTGCAGTGGACGCGATGCCCTTTTGCGCAAGGCCTGCATATCTCTCCGCATCCGCCTTGGCGCTGCGCAGCTGGGCCTCGTCCTGGGCTTTCTTCGCCTTGGCAGACGTCAGGTCGGATACCAGCTGGCGGTCATCCAGCCGCAGCAGGACGCTTCCTTTCTGGACGATCTCCCCCTCCGTGAAAGGGATTTCCATCACCTGCCCGTCTATGCGCGGACGCACCAGAACGGACTGGAGCGAAGACACCGTTCCAATACCGTTGATGACCCTGTGGATGGTTTCGCGCTTGGCGGTTATTGCCGTGACCGGGATGGGCGGCGCTTCCGTCGTTTCGCTATCGGCAGCAAAAGCACCACTGATGGGTTGGAGGATAAGAGCCGCGACCAGGATGGCCATGCCACGAGACGCAGACGTCAGCGCAAAAAACTTCATTCGCCACCCTTGCTTGGATTTCGCTCTGTAACGCAGCAATCCGACTTTGGTTCATTCCGGTTAACTTTATGAGATTCGGGTAATCTATGCCGCCAGTGATGCGGGGCTGAAGAGACCTTTTTTTCTCGACAATCTCGATACGAAAAAGCCCGACAGGATTTCTCCGGCCGGGCATTTGCGGATGAATGATCGGTCTCAGGCGGGCTTGTTGCGGGCCAGCAGCTGCTTGACGACCTGATCGGTGATCTTGCCGTCTGGCGTCAGGCCGACCGATTTCTGGAAGCTTTTCAGCGCTGCAACCGTCTTGTCGCCCATGTTGCCATCAGGCGTGCCGGCGTCGAAGCCGTTGTTGTTGAGGATCGCCTGAATGTTGCGGACAGCCTTTTTCATATCGACCGAGCCGGTGTGGACGCTCTTGCCCGCCCATGCGTCGGGAATATCGGCGCGGTTGCTCTGGTCGTCCAGTGGCTGCGGCTTCCAGAGATCGACCTTTTCCTTGGCGGCCTGCAGCTGGTCTGGCTTCAGGGAGTTGGCCACTTCGTCGCGCTTTTGTGCCGCATCCTTGTCGCCGCCCTTGGCGGCAATGGCGAACCACTTGTAGGATTCGGTGAGATCCTGCTTCACGCCGTTGCCCCGTGCATAGAGGATGGCGAGATTGAACTGGCTGTCCGAGACGCCGAAATTGGCGGCTTTGGTGAACCAGTCGACAGCTGCGGCATAATCCTGCGGGCCAGCGGCGCCGGATGCGAACAGAACCGCCAGATTGTGCATGGAGCTGGCGTTACCCTGGTCGGCTGCCAGCTGGTAATATTGCTTGGCTTTTGCGAGATCTCGGTCGAGGCCATTGCCCTTTTCATACATGCTGGCGAGACGGTACTGTGCCGGGGCAAAGCCCTTGTCGGCAGAGAGCTGGTACCAGCTTGCCGCCTGCTTCAGATCGGTCGGCAAACCACGGCCTTCGGTGAAGCGCGCGCCGATCTCGAAGAGTGCCAGAGGATCGCCCTGGCGGGCCGCATCTGCAAGTGCCGGCGGCTGGATGCTGTCCGGGACGGCGATGACGGCAGCAGGAGCTGCCGGTGTCGTGGCATCGCCTGCGGTGTTGGCTGCAGCGACGTCCGGAGCGGTTGTCGCCGACGGCGTCGCATTCGCCATTCCCGGCGCAGGTGTGCCCGGCGAGGTCAGCGGCTGGCTGGCGGTATCGCTACCGGCCGGAGCCGGCGATGCCAAGTGGGCAGTCTGCGTCGCCATGCCAGGCTCTGCTGGCGCAGCCTGTGTCGGGCCAGGGGCGGGCTGCGGCTGAACGGCGGCTGCAGGATCGGTTGCTGCTGGCGCCGGGGTCGCTGCCGAGGTCAAAGCGGACACTTCGGCGGGTGCCGGTGCCTGCTTGCCGGTCAACGAGTGGACCAGCGGAAACGCCATGAGCGCCAGCAATGCAGCGCCGACGGCGAGCAGAATCGGGCGGCGGTAGCGCGCGAAAGTTCCCGTCTTGCCGGGGCCCTTGACCGTGGGCGCTGTTCGCGATTGGTCGACTTCCATGGCAGCGGCCTGGGCAGCGCGGCGGGCGGCGGCGATGTAGTCGGCACGTTCGTTTTCGGTCTGCGGCTTGCCTGCGCCATTGCGGGCGGCATTCTGGCTGGCCCGCACCCTTTCGAGGATCTTCTTGATATCCGGCGCGCCGGAGCCGGGCTCCAGCAACTCGTTCGCCTCGTCGGCATGCATCATGTCGCCCGAATCGATCGACGGCGTCGGGTCGATCACCTGGCGGTCGGTCGAGGCCTCTGTGTCTGCCTTGCGGCCCGGTCGCAGACGCTTGCCGAGGGCTGCAAAGAGGCTCGGCTTGCCGCCTTCGCTCTTGACCGCCGCCTTGATGCGCGCCTTGGTTTCGGCATCCATAGGAATTGCGTCGGCGTTGGTGACCTCAGCTACGCCCGGTACCGCGGTATCGGCGGCGGCTCGCGCAGCAGCGACGGTTGCCATCGGCACTGCAGCGGATGCGGTGCGGATCACCGGTCCGCTCTTCTGCGCAGGTGCGGCAGCACGGGCTTGCGGCGCATCGGCATATTCGAGCGGCGGCGGGTTGAACTCGGCGGCCGGCATGCGGGCGGCGGGCTTGCTGCGCTCCATGTTGTCGAGACGGTCGGCGATCTGGACCAGCGTATTGTGCAGGGCTTCGAATGTGCGGTGCGTGCGCTCGTCGCTGCTGCGGCTGATGTCCTCGAGGTGACGAAGATCCTCGGCCAGCGCCGCCAATGCCGACATCTCGGCCGCAGGTGCCGCGCCGTTCATCGCGCCCTGCCGGGAATAAGCCTGCACGACAGTCTCGGCTGCCTGACGAGCGGCTTCGATGACGTATTCGTCGTTGGTGCTCATATAGTCTTCGATAGCGCTCATGCGCTGGTCGAATTCGACCGGAAAGCCGTTGCGCGGCTCGCTCAGGAGTTCGGAGAGGTGAGCGATCTGGTCTTCCAGTCCGCGCAAGGCGTGACTGTCGGTCGGTGCGGCAGCGGTGCTTTCCTCCAGCCGGGAAGCAATATCGGCGAGCCGGCTTTCGAGCCTGACGACGACCGTCTCGTCGAAGGCCGACGCCGGCGGATGCATGTCGATCTGGTCGATGCGGCGGGCCAGCTGCTCCAGCCGTTCGGCCAGCACGTCGTTGACCGCACCCTGGTCGAGCGCATCGATCTTGCGCGAAATATCGCTGAGGTGAACGGTGAGATCCGGCTGCGGCGCCTGGCTGTATGAGCTTTCCATCAGCCGCGACAGCTCGTTCAGTCGCTCTTCGAGGTTGATCGCGGTTTCCGCATGAGCCATGTCGTCGATGCGGCTGCTGAGGCTTTCGATACGGCTTGCCAGATCCATGGTCGGCTCGAAGCGCAACATGGCTTCGCTGCTCATCACGTCGATCTGGTCGGCGAGGCTGCTGATACGGTTTTCGAGGCGCTGGATCAGCGCCGGATCGGCCGTGTTGGCGGTGCTGCGGCCGCTGGCGGCGATCGCCCGGCTGATTTCGTCGAGGCGCGTATCGATCGCGGTGAACTGCTCGGTCATGGCGCGGTCGCGCGGCTGCATGAGGTTGCCGAACTGCTCCATCGCAGTGGCAATGGAAATCAGCTTTTCTTCCAGCGCATGCACCGCAGGGCTATCGTTCATGCCGCCGAGCTGCCGCTTGATATCGTCGATGCGGTAGGCCAGCGCGACAAGCTCTTCCTGCAGGCCGGATGTGTCGATAGCCTGCAGCCGATCTTCCACGCTGTCCCAACGGCTCTCCATTCCCCGCACGGATTCCTCGCGGGCAAGCCCGTCCATCAGCGCGCGAAGATCGTCGAACTCTGCCTTCAGGGCGGCGGCCTCGGAGCCGTGGCTGGCACCGGTGTTTGCCAGCTGGTCGATGCTGTCGGCAAGACGCGTCAGATCGGCGCGCATGCTGTCTGCGAAATTATGGTCTTCGGCGGCGCCCTTGATCGTGCGGATCTCGGCCCGGAGTGCGCCCATCTCGCGCGCTACCCCGTCTGCGATGTCTTTCTTGAGGTCGTGGCGCAGGCTGACCAGGGCCTGGGCGATCTCGGTCATCGCATCCGCTGCAGGGCGGCTATCGGCCGCAACGCGGGCAACGGGCTGGCGCGAGGCCACGGGTTCTGCGGCGCGCGGTGCGAGCGGCGGACGGACGGGTGCCTCTTGCTCTGCGGCCTGGCTGCGGTCGCGGCTGGCCCCGAGTATGCGCTGGCGCTGGCGGATTTCGGCAAAGGGATCGGAGCGTGGAGCTGGCGCCGGTGCTTCGGCGCGCGATGGCCTGTCGTTGGCCTCGCGGCTGGCGACAGCGCGGTCCAGACGATTGGATCTCTCTGCGAGCGCCGGGCGGGCTGCAGACGACACGGCTGCCGCTGGTGCCTGCGGGCGCGCCGTTTCCAGACCGCCTGCTGCGCCCATCAGACCTTCGATGCGGGCCTCTAGACCCTCGATCGTGCGGCTGAGTGCATCGAGAGCCGTCCTGTCGTTCATCAGGGGAGGATGTGATGGAGATCCGCTCATCGTGTTGCTCACTTCGACATTTGACCCTTGCGGGCTGTTTCCCCCGGTACTCGCGCCGCTGCCATCGAAAACTGCAGTGACTGAAGAGCACCAGACGCAAGGGCGTATTACGGTACGCATTCCTGTGACCGGTGGAGATCGCTGTATTCCAAAAATCTAAACTGCGGCATGGAATACGGATCACTCCGCTCACGCCGCAAAATTCGCAAAACGTGGTAAAGAACCCGTTAACTTTCCCGAAAATTTCTTTAACCTTTGTTCAATGCGCACCAGCCCGGCCATTGCGGACACAAGATATCTCTGAGGAAGCCGAGCCGCACTTTCTCCCGGTGCCAGCGCCTGGGGTCTCGCATACGGCACCCATCGCCCCTCCGACACAAAAGTTTTACCCTCGGGTCATACATTTGACGTTTACGCGCACGTCAATATTTCATAGGCTTGTTGCAGGGACGGAGCCTTGGCCTCGTCTTTGCGAATTGGAGGATTTGAACGATGCCAGTCTATCGGGCGCCCGTCAGCGACACGCTGTTCATTCTCAACGATGTGCTCGGCCTCGAGCGCTACAATAATCTGCCGGGCTTTGCCGATGCGACGCCCGAGATGATCGAGGCCATCCTTGGCGAAGCTGCCCGGATGGCCGAGGAAGTACTGTTTCCACTCAACTATTCTGGCGATCAGGAAGGCTGCCGGCGCAGCGATGACGGCAATGTCTCGACGCCAACAGGTTTCAAGCAGGCCTATGAATCCTATTGCGCCGGTGGTTGGACAGGGCTTGCAGTGCCGGAGGAATTCGGCGGCCAGGGGCTGCCCTATACGCTGCATGCGGCCGTCGGCGAATATACCTCTTCAGCCAATATGGCACTTATGATGTATCCCGGCCTGACGCACGGAGCGATGTCTGCGATCCTCGTGCACGGCACGGAGGAGCAGAAGCGCACATACCTGCCGAAAATGGTCGAGGGCAGATGGTCGGGGACGATGAACCTGACGGAGCCCCATTGCGGCACCGATCTCGGTCTGCTGCGCACGAAGGCCGTGCTACAGCCTGATGGCAGCTACCGGATTTCCGGCCAGAAGATTTTCATCTCGGCGGGCGAGCACGACCTGACGGAGAATATCGTTCATCTCGTGCTTGCCCGCATCGAGGGCGCACCGGAGGGCACCAAGGGTATCTCGCTGTTCATCGTGCCGAAATTCCTGATTGGCGAAGACGGTGCACCGGCCGCCAGAAATGGTGTCAGCTGCGGCGCCCTCGAGCACAAGATGGGCATTCACGCCAACGCCACCTGCGTGATGAACTACGACGACGCGACGGGCTACCTGATCGGCACCGAGAACCGAGGCTTGCCCGCCATGTTCGTGATGATGAACGAGGCGCGCGTCAGCGTCGGTCTGCAGGGCGTGTCGATCTCGGAAGTCGCCTACCAGAACGCCGCCGCCTACGCCCGCGATCGTATCCAGGGCCGCTCGCTGTCGGGGGCAAAGGCGCCGGACAAAAAGGCCGATCCGATCATCGTCCACCCCGATATCCGCCGGACGCTGATGACCATTCGAGCCTTCAACGAGGCCGGTCGTGCCTTCCTGCTGTGGACGGCCCTGCAATCCGACATCGCCCACCGCGCGACCGATGAAAGGGAGCGCCAATTGGCCGACGACATCCTTGGCCTTTTGACGCCCATCCTCAAGGGCGTCATGACGGACAAGGGTTTCGAGCACGCCGTCATGGCCCAGCAGGTGTTCGGCGGCCATGGCTATATCGAGGACAACGGCATGAGCCAGTATGTCCGCGATGCCCGCATTGCGATGATCTACGAGGGCGCCAACGGCATCCAGGCGCTCGATCTGGTCGGCCGCAAGCTCGGCCTCAACGGCGGCCGCGCGGTGATGGCGCTGTTCAAGGAGATCGGCGATTTCTGCGAGGAGAACCGCGCCGACGAAGCGATGGCACCGTTCACCAAGGCCTTGAAGAAGAGCCTCGGCGACGCCCAGGCCGCGACCATGTGGTTCATGCAGAACGCCATGGCAAAGCCCGACAATGCCGGTGCCGGCTCCACCGATTACATGCACCTCTTCGGCCTCGTCGTGCTCGGTTACATGTGGGCGAAGATGGTCAAAGCGGCGCAGACAGGCCTTGCCTCCGGCGACAGTGCTCGTTCGGAGTTTTTCGAGGCCAAACTGGTGACCGGGCGCTTTTACATGGAGCGCATCCTGCCGGAAACCGCGCTACGCCGCACCCGCGTCGAGGCCGGCGCAGACACCATGATGGCGCTGCCGGCGGAGGCGTTTTGATCTGCAGAAGCGGTATCTGAGGTCGAGTCCGCATCTTGTGAAGCATGATTGAAAGTTATATATTGATATAACTTTTGGAGGCGAAAATGGCGACATCGACACTTCGCAATGTGGGAGGCTCTGTCATGATGACGATCCCGAAAGCTGTAGTTGATGAGTTGGGACTGACAGCCAATACCAAGGTCGAGGTATTGGCAGAGGATGGGCGCGTCGTTGCGGTTCCGCACAAGCGGCCGAAGTACACGCTCGATGAGCTTTTGGCGCAGTGCGATCTTGATGCACCGTTTACAGAGGAAGATCGGGAATGGCTCGATGATGCACCGTCTGGCCGAGAGGTCATCTAGTGGATCGCGGAGACATCTGGCACGTCGATCTAGAACCGATCCGTGGACGTGAACAGGCTGGCGCGCGGTATGTGCTGGTGGTTACCAAGAAAAGCTTCAATGCCATCGGCACGCCGATAGTGGTGCCTATAACGACCGGCAGTGAGTTTGCCCGTTTCAAAGGATTTGCCGTGTCGTTGTCCGGCGCGGGAACGCGGAGTTCGGGTGTGATCCTGTGCAATCAGCTGCGGTCGCTCGACCTCAGGGCGCGCGGCGGGAAATACGTGGAAAGTGTGCCGGATTTCATCATGTTCGAAGTGCTTGCCCGGATCACTATATTCTTCGACTAATATTACGAGATCGAATTTGGTGCCGGCGGCGCCTGGGAGAGAGACGATGACCGAGGTTTTCATTTACGATCATGTCCGCACGCCCCGCGGTCGTGGCAAGAAGGATGGCGCGTTGCATGAAGTGCCGTCGGTGCGTCTCGCTGCACGCACGCTGGAGGCGATCCGTGATCGCAACGGTCTGGATACGGCGACGGTTAACGACATCATCATGGGCTGCGTCGATCCCGTAATGGAAGCCGGCGCGGTCATCCCGAAGGCTGCGGCGTTCGAGGCGGGCTATTCGACCCGTGCCCCCGGAATGCAGATCTCGCGCTTCTGCGCATCCGGCCTCGATGCCGTCAATCTGGCTGCGGCCAAGATCGCCCAGGGCGCGGACGACATCGTCATTGCCGGCGGTGTCGAGAGCATGTCGCGGGTCGGGCTCGGGATGGGCGGTGGTGCCTGGTTCATGGATCCATCGGTCAATTTTCCCGCTTATTTTATGCCGCAGGGCGTCTCCGCCGATCTGATTGCCACAAAATACGGTTTCTCGCGCGCCGATGTCGATGCTTATGCTGTCGAAAGCCAGAAGCGCGCGGCGCATGCTTGGAAAAGCGGCTGGTTCGACAAGTCCGTCATTTCGGTCAAGGACCAGAACGGCCTGACCATCCTTGCCCATGACGAGCACATGCGCCCCGGCACGGATATGCAGGCGCTCGGCGCCCTCAATCCGTCCTTCCAGATGCCCGGTGAAATGGGCGGCTTCGAGGCCGTCGGTATCCAGGCGCATCCGGAAATCGAGCGCATCAACTACGTCCACCATGCCGGCAATTCCTCCGGCATCGTCGACGGCGCAGGCGTCGTACTGCTCGGCTCCAGGGCTGGTGGCGGGAGCATGGGAATAAAACCCCGGGCCCGCGTCAAGGCTTTCGCCAACATCGGCTCCGACCCGGCACTGATGCTGACAGGGCCAGTCGATGTGACCGAGAAGCTGCTCAAGCGTTCCGGCCTGTCGCTGGCGGATATCGATCTTTTCGAACTCAACGAGGCTTTTGCCGCCGTCGTTCTGCGCTACTGCCAGGCTTTCGACATCGATCATGGCAAAATCAACGTCAATGGCGGCGCCATCGCCATGGGCCATCCGCTCGGCGCCACCGGTGCGATGATCCTCGGTACAGTGCTCGACGAGCTGGAGCGCCGGGATCTCAACGTCGCCCTGGTTACCCTCTGCATCGGCGCCGGCATGGGCACCGCCACCATCATCGAAAGGGTCTGATGGCTTTCTCCGCACCCCCCCCTGATGGGGGCAAGCGAGTGAGTGTGCAACCCGGCAACCACGAACATTTACTGGGAGAGGAATCCCGCGATGAGCAGCTACACCAATTTCACTGTCGAGACTGATGCAGACGGCATTTCGCTGGTCACCTGGGATATGCCGGGAAAGTCGATGAATGTGTTCACAGCCGAGGTCATGGGAGAGCTTGACGCCATCATTGATGCAAGCGTCGCCGATGCTGCCGTGAAGGGCGTGGTCATCACTTCGGGCAAGGCCAGTTTTTCCGGGGGCGCCGATCTGTCGATGATCAAGTCGATGTTCACCTTCTACAATGATGAGAAGGCGAGAGACCCTGCGACGGCGGCACAAAAGCTGTTCGACCTTGTGGGCCGCATGACAGGCCTTTTCCGCAAGCTCGAAACCTGCGGCAAACCATGGGTTTCGGCGATCAACGGCACCTGCATGGGCGGTGCCTTCGAGATGTCGCTCGCCTGCCATGGCCGTGTCGTCTCCAGCGCCAAGCATGTCAAGCTGGCGCTGCCGGAGGTCAAGGTCGGTATCTTCCCGGGCGCTGGCGGAACGCAGCGGGTCTCGCGGCTTGCCAATGCCCAGGACGCCCTGCAGATGATGACGACGGGCGCCTCGCTGTCTCCGGCGCGCGCCAAGGCGATGAACCTCGTGCATCAGGTCGTCGAACCGGATCAGCTGATCGCTGCGGCAAGGCAGATGATCAGGGATGGACTGAAACCCGTCGCTCCGTGGGACGAAAAAGGCTTCAAGGTTCCCGGCGGCGGGATCTGGACGCCGGCCTCGGCCCAACTCTGGCCGGCAGCGCCCGCCATTCTCCGCCGCGAGACAGCGGGAAATTATCCGGGCGCGCTCGCCATCCTCAAATGCGTTTACGAAGGCCTGCAGGTACCCTTTGACCTCGGCCTGAAGATCGAGCAGCGCTACTTCACCGAGGTCCTGCGGACGACCGAAGCGTTCTCGATGATCCGCTCGCTGTTCGTCTCGATGCAGGAGCTCGGCAAGGGCGCCCGTCGCCCGGCCGGCATCCCAAAGACGGTCCTGCGCCATGTCGGCATCGTCGGCGCCGGCTTCATGGGCGCCTCCATCGCGTATGTCACAGCCGCAGCGGGCCTGCGCGTAACCCTGATCGACCGTGATATGGACGCCGCCAACAAGGGCAAGGCGACCGGCGAGGGGCTCGTCAAGGATGCCATCGCAAAGGGTCGGTTGACGCAGGAGGAGGGCGCAGCCCTGCTTGCCAACATCACGCCGTCAGCCGATTACAGCAATCTAGGCGATGCCGATCTCGTCATCGAGGCCGTGTTCGAGGACCGCGATGTCAAGAAAGCTGTGATCGAGGCCGTTGAGGGGGTGTTGCCCGAGACGGCGATCTTTGCCTCCAACACCTCGACGCTGCCGATCTCGGGACTGGCGGAAAACTCGAAGCGCAAGTCCAATTTCATAGGCATCCACTTCTTCTCTCCAGTGGAAAAGATGATGCTGACCGAGGTCATCATGGGCAAGGAGACCGGCAACCGTGCACTGGCCGTGGCGCTGGATTTCGTCGCCGCCATCAGGAAGACGCCTATTGTCGTCAACGACACCCGTGGATTCTACGTCAACCGCTGTGTCTTCCGTTACATCCATGAGGCCTATGACATGCTGATCGAAGGCGTGCCGCCGGCCATGATCGAGAATGCCGCCAAGATGGCCGGGATGCCCGTCGGACCGCTGTCGCTGAACGACGAGGTGGCCATCGATCTCAGCCAGAAGATCCTGAAGGCAACGGTAGCCGATCTCGGGCCTGCCGCCGTCGATCCCGAGCACATCAAGCTCATCGACCGTATGGTCGACGAACTCGACCGTCGGGGCCGCAAGAACGGGCGTGGTTTCTACGACTATCCTGCCAAACCGGCGAAGAAGACGCTTTGGCCCGGCCTGAAGGAATTCTTCTCTCAAAAGAAGCCTGAGGATGTGCATGTCGGGGTCTTGAAGCAGCGCATGCTGGTGACAATCGCGCTCGAAGCTGCCCGGACGATGGAAGAGGGCATTGTCACCGACCCCCGCGAGGCCGATGTCGGCTCCATCCTCGGCTTCGGCTTCGCGCCTTACACCGGCGGCACGCTGTCCTACATCGATGGAATGGGAGCAAAGACGTTCGTGGCGCTTTGCGAAAAACTGGCGGCTGAACACGGCGACCATTTCAAGCCGACGCCGCTGCTGGTCGAGATGGCCGCAAGCGGGGAAACGTTCTACGGACGGTTCGATCCGTACAAGATGGAGAACGCAGCCTGACATAAGTCAGGTTGACTATCGCCGCATTTCGGGAACGGTCGTAGCGACGAAAGCGTCGTCGAAATCATGTGATCAAAGGTGAAAAGCGGCAGCGTCGCTTTTCTCGCGCATCAGGCAATCGGCTCTGTGCCGGTGGATCAGAGGCTGCTCCAGACGATTAGCCCGATGGCTGCCCAGATGCAGGCAGACAGTTCGAAAGCTATGACATATGCTTTTGCACGATCGCTCATGAAATCCTCCTCCGCATGGTCTCCCAACCATGTATATTATTTAGTTCGATATTCCGCAGAAAGTCAAACGAACTTTGTCAATTTTGCGACAATTACGTGCCATTTGCCTGACGTCCGAAATAGAAGACAGCCCCGCGGAGTTCGGGGCTGTCGGTCTCGGGGCTGATCAGCCAATATAAAATTACTGGCAGTTCGAGGTCTGCGCGCTGTCGGAGTCGGACTTCATATTCGTCGTATTTTTGTTGGTTTTTGTAGCGTTGCAATCCTGCGACTTGCCGTCGCCGTTGCTGCCGCCGCTGTTGGTGCCGGTGCCATTCGTCATGCCACCGCTTGTGCCGCCGGTTCCCGTGTTCGAGCCGGGCGTTCCGGTGCTGGTGCCATTGCCTGTGCTATCGCTGCCCGAGCTGGAACCGGAGGCGCCGGATGTCCCGGAGCTGCTACCTGGGCTGCCGGTGCCGGCTGCCATCGCGCTTGTTGCCATTGCGAGCGTCAGAGCAGTCACTGCCAAGATCTTGGAATACATTGGGTATCTCCCTGGTTTGTTTTTACAGACAACCAACCAGTGTTCGAACAGGTTGTTCCAGACTATGTGAAGGATTGCTGATGAAAAGCACGGCGTGCATGTTTTGCCAGGATAGCTCTCATCGGCCGCAAGTGCTGCGCGGCGACGATCGTCGTCGTCAGGCGAAAATGCGGAAGGCCGGCCACCAATGACTTGGCGGCCGGCCTCTTGGTAATTCGAGTGCTGTGTCAGGCTTTGATCGTCGACGGGCTCAGAATTCTTCCCAGTTCTCTGCTGCAGCGGAGCTGCCGCCTCCGAGGCCGACGGCGCCGGCAACCTTGGAAAGCATGCGTCGTGCGGGCGAAGGAACGGGCTTGTGGCTGGCATGGGCCACTTCCGGACGGCGCATCGGCGTTGCTTCGCGGCCTCCGCCGACATTGAATTCGGAGATGATCTCGCGCAACCGTTCGACTTCCCCGGCCAGAGCGGCGCTTGCAGCGGTCGATTCTTCGACCATGGCGGCGTTCTGCTGGGTCACCTGGTCCATCTGGTTGACCGCCGTGTTGACTTCAGCCAGCCCCACCGACTGTTCCTTGGCGGATGTCGCAATCGAATCGAGCTGTGTGTTGATCGATATGACCTGTTCTTCGATGATCTTCAGGGTTTGTCCGGTTTCCTGCACGAGCTTGACGCCATTGCTGACCTCCTCGCCGGAATTGCGGATCAGATCCTTGATCTCCTTGGCGGCCTGGGCCGACCGCTGCGCGAGTTCGCGGACTTCTTGGGCCACGACCGCAAAGCCCTTGCCCGCCTCGCCGGCACGAGCGGCTTCGACACCTGCGTTCAAGGCCAGAAGGTTGGTCTGGAAGGCGATCTCGTCGATGACGCCGATGATGCTGGAGATCTGGTTGGAGGATTGCTCGATGCGCTGCATGGCAACGACCGTGTTGGAAACGACCTCGCCGGAGCGCCGCGCCGACTTGTTGGCCTCGATCGCCACGTGGCGCGCCTCTTCAGTCCGCTTCGAGGAGTTGGCAACGTTGATGGTGATCTGGTCGAGTGCCGCCGCAGTTTGCTCGAGCGATGCAGCCTGCTGTTCCGTGCGCCTGGAAAGATCGTCGGCACTCTGGCTGATTTCGCGCGCACCGTTGTCAATGGATCCCGTTGCAATGGAGACCGACCGCAAGCTGGAGGCAAGCTGGTCGACGGCAGCATTGAAGTCGGCACGCAGGCTTTCGAAGTCGCCGGCAAATGCTTCGTCGAGGCGGAAGGTCAGGTCGCCGCTCGAGAGATGCTTGAGCCCGTTTGCAAGCCCCGAGGTCGCCTGGGCCATTTCTTGGGCTCGCTGGCGATCGGCCTGGGCGACGCGGCTGCGTTCGGCCTCGCTTGCGGTGCGGGTCTGTTCCGCATCCCGCTCGAGTTCCTTGGCACGCAGTCCATTATCCTTGAACACCTGGACCGCCTTGGCCATGGTGCCGATCTCGTCGCGCCGATCCACGCCGTCGACTGTTGCGTCGAGGTTGCCATTGGCAAGCACATTCATGGTTTTGGCCAATTTCTGGATCGGGCTGACAAGCCACGAGCGAACGGCGAGGAAGCCAAGCACGAGCACCGCGACAAGGCCAACGGCGACGATGATCAGGGTCGTCATGATCGTACCGTTTGTGACACTGGTAAGCCGGTCGCTTTCCTTGGAAGACGCATCCGCAATGTCAGTGACGAAAGACGAAAATTTCGGAGAGATTGCAGCGAATGCAGGTTGGCACTGGCTCAGGAAAAGTTGCTGTGAAGCGAGAACGTCGGTGGGACTAGTGGCAGCTCGACCAGCAACAATCGCTGGTGCGCAGGTCGTGGAAAGAATTTGGATGCCTTCCGTTTTCAGTTGGGGCAGCGAAGCGTTCTCGGGTAACGCAGCGATCGCTTGGTCCATGAATTTGACAAAGCCATCGCTAGCCTCTTTGAGGCTTTTCTCGGAGCGCGCATTGAGCTCGTCCGTATTCGCCATCAAGATATCGCCGATCGACGCCCGCGCGGTTTGCAAACTGCGGTTGGCTCGGGCCGAATTAAGCGCGGCTGCCGACTCGTGATCCAGCAGCGCACTGTAGCCCGTGTCGATGCTGCTGAGCTGCTGGCCTGAATAGAGCGAGACGCCGATGGCAAAGAGCCCGAAGCCTGCCATGATGAGCAAAAATTTTCCAATGATAGATATGTGTTTCACCTGCAACTCCGGCAAATCTGTTTTTCGGGGAGGGGTGCCACGAGCAAATCATTCACCGGGCAGACCGTGAGAAGCGGACGGTGAGGATGCTGCCGATTTTTGACAGAGGCGCCCTACCCACGAAACCCGCTGACCTCTGCTGGATGACGACTCAGCCATGCATATCAGTCGAATAAAATGTAGGACATACTTTCTAAGTAATTCTTAATTCTAAAGAGGAGGCCATGTATCTCTAAAATTGCCAATGAACAGCCGGAATATCGCGGCAAAAAATTGCGCTTTCGCAAGTCAGTGCCATTCCAGCATTAGAAATAAACGAAATAACGCATGAAAAAGCAAAGCCTGGCTGTCTGTTTATACACTAACAGTAATGATCCCTCGTAGTTTGAAAGCTCCATGGATAATCGGTTGCTGGAAATCGCGGTTAGCGTGTCGACAATGTGAATGCATTGAGTATCGCTAACCACTTCCGGGAACGACCTGAAAGTTGCTGCAATCGTTGATTCGTGACGCTTCGGGAGCCATCGCTCAAAGGTGGAAGTGGACCTGGGATTTTAGACTTTGACAGAGCCATTCCAGGTTGAATTTGCATTTTTTTGGGCCGCGCCCGCCACGCCGTTGCCCCATCCAAACGTCGGGCGTGCAAGGCCTTCCGGCAACCGATCAATGCACCCGTATGAGTAACAGGCTTTCGGCGGTGAGACTTTGCACTCGCCGTGGCTTGAAACAGCGACGGAGGTCGGATATAAACGTCGCCATCGATCTTGCTAGATGAACTTTGTTGCGGCCATTCCAGCCGTTGCTGGCGAACTTCCCTTCAAAATCGGTTTTCACCGCGATCCGGGCGTTTTCCGGGTTGCGTTCTTCTCTACTCGCGATTCGAAAAGGATATCGTTATGGCATCAGGTACAGTTAAGTGGTTCAACGCAACCAAGGGCTTCGGCTTCATTCAGCCTGACGACGGCGCAGCCGACGTTTTCGTACACATCTCGGCCGTTGAACGCGCCGGCATGCGCGAACTCCAGGAAGGTCAAAAGATCTCCTACGAGCTCGTTGCTGACAAGCGTTCGGGCAAGATGTCTGCAGACCGCCTTCAGGCAGCCTAAGACATTTTCATCACGGGCGGCAGGCTTTGCCAGCGTCCGTGACGACAGACTGGAAAGGCCGGGCTTTGTCCCGGCCTTTTTGCATTTGGCAGTTCGCGGTGGAGTGCTGCCTGCCTGTCAGAAGCGGTAGGTGATGCCGGTGCCGATCATGAGAGGATCGAGGTTGGCCTTGCCACTGACATGGCTTCCTCCAACGGTCGCGTCGAAGTCTGGCCGCAGGATCAGTTTCTTGACATCGACGTTCAGGCCCCAGTGTTGGTCCAGCATGTAGTCGAAGCCTGCCTGGAAGGCGACGCCGAACGTGTTCTTCACATTGAGGCTGTCGGCGCTGTTGCCGGACTGGTTATAGAACATCGTGTAGTTGATGCCGGCGCCGACATAGGGGCGAAACGCGCCGAGGCTGGTGACGTGGTACTGCAGCGTCAGTGTCGGTGGCAACATCCAGGTCTTGCCGATATTTCCGAGGCTGAAAATCGATCCCTGGCCATGGACTGTCGATTTGGTGGTGCCAAGTATCAGTTCCACGGCAATGTTGTCGTTGAAGAAATAGGACACATCCAGTTCCGGGATAACGGTATTGGAAAACGACAATCCGGAGCCGTCGATACCGTCGACCCGGCCTGAATCGCGCGGAATGACGCCAAGCGCCCTCAGCCTGATCTGCCAGGGGCTTTGCGCCTGCAGGGATATCGACGGATCTACGGTGGTGTCGGCTGCACCGGCCGATGTCGCCACTGCCAGCATTCCGGCAGCCAACAATATCCTGATCGGTTTATAAAATTTCATGGATCTACGTCCTTCGTAAGCGGAATTGCTTCCTGAAGGGCAATCATCGCGCGCTGGTGGGAGGCCGGGTTTGAGCGAGATCAAACGAGCACCCCGAGTGTTGCCAGGAGTTACCATTCTGCGCCAAGCTGTCGTATTTTCGCCACAGTTGGATGGGGCTCAACTTGAATATGAGGCTGCACGCCACTCTCCCGGTTGCAGAATGACTATTGAATTCAGTCGCAAAAGATGTTGCTAATCAAATCGGGATCAACGTACTGCCAATCCTAAAGGGGGGCGTCCATGCTCAATGAATTCAAATCTTTCATCGCCCGTGGCAACGTCATGGACCTTGCCGTTGGCGTGATCATCGGCGGCGCATTCAGCGGCATCGTCAAATCGCTGGTGGACGACATCATCATGCCGGTCGTCGGCGCGGTTTTCGGGGGCTTCGATTTCTCGAACTATTTCATCGGCCTTTCGAGTGCAGTCAATGCGCCGACACTGGCAGCCGCGCGCGCGCAAGGCGCAGTCTTTGCATACGGCAACTTCATCACCGTGCTCATCAATTTCCTGATTCTCGCCTGGATCATTTTCATGATGGTCAAGGGCGTCAACGCGCTGCGCCGGCAGGTGGAGCGCAAGGAAGAAACGACAACAGCCGCGGCACCTCCGCCGGCCGACGTCGCGCTGCTGACAGAAATTCGCGACCTTCTCGCCAGCCGGACTGCCGTATGATCGTGTTTACCGGAACCCGCCGCATTGCGGTGGGGTTTCTTCCATCACTGAAATCGATTGGTCATCCAAGCAAAGTCATGGGATTTCCGCGTCGAACTGCCTTATGAAGGCGGCTAACCGGAGACCCCAGCATGTCCATCGTAAACAGCCTCAGCCCGCGCGCGCTTGCAGCCCCCGAAAGCGGTATCGTCGAAGTCCTCAACTATGCACGTGGGCGGGAAGGCCTGCTGCCGCTCTGGGTTGGCGAGGGTGATTTGTCGACGCCTGATTTCATCAACCAGGCCGCCATGGCCTCGCTTGCCGCCGGCGACACCTTCTACACCTGGCAGCGCGGCATCCCGGAATTGCGCCAAGCGCTATCGGATTATTATGCCCGTCATTTCAACGTGGCGCTCTCACCCGACAATTTCTACGTCACCGGTTCAGGCATGCAGGCGATCCAGCTCTCCGTCCAGGCGATTACCTCGCCGGGCGACGAGATGATCTATTTGACCCCGGCCTGGCCGAACATTGCAGCGGCCCTCGAAATCGCCGGCGCACGCTCGGTCGGTGTCCAGCTCGATTTCGAAGGCGGCAAGTGGGCCCTCGATATCGGTCGCATCGAGGCCGCCATCACGCCGAAAACCAAGGGCCTGTTTCTCAATACACCGTCCAACCCCACCGGCTGGACTGCGAGCCGTGAGGATCTGACCACGATCCTGGCGCTCGCCCGCAAGCACGGTCTCTGGATCATGGCCGACGAGATCTACGCGCGTTTTCACTACGCAGGCGGTCGCGCGCCATCGCTGCTCGATACCAGGCAGCCGGATGATCGCATCCTCTTCGTCAATTCCTTCTCAAAGAACTGGTCGATGACCGGTTGGCGCATCGGCTGGATCGTCGCGCCGCCTGAAACCGGGCAGGTGCTGGAGAACCTCGTGCAATATTCGACATCTGGCGTTGCCCACTTCATGCAGATGGGCGCGGTCGCTGCGCTTAATGCCGGCGACGTGTTCGTGGAGAGCAACATCGAAAAGGCGACGCTGTCGCGGGATATCCTCTGCGAGGCACTGGTTGCCACCAACCGCGTCGAGACGCTGAAGCCCGACGGCGCGCTATACGCTTTCCTCAAGATCGACGGTATTACCGACAGCCGCCAGGCAGCGCTCGATATTGTCGACAAGACCGGCGTCGGCCTGGCACCGGGAACGGCGTTTGGGGCTGGCGGGGAACTGTTCCTGCGCGCCTGCTTCCTGCGCGATCCCCGACAGATCACCGACGCCGCAGAGCGGTTGAGCAAGTATATCCTCAGCCTCTGATCGCCCACGCGAAAGTCTCCACACTCCCGGCACAGGCTCAGGAGTGTGTTCTTCCGCGCAAATTCGCTAAAAGCCTGTCTATCTCATCAAGACATTGCTAACTACGCCACCATTCTCCGACCCTTAAAGTTGTGGAAAGGTGGATTGATAATCAAATATCAAATGACGCGAGCCAATGCTCCCGCGATGACAAGCCAGGGATGCAAGACATGGCGATATTGGTAACGGGCGGTGCCGGCTATATCGGCAGCCATATGGTCTGGACCTTGCTGGATGCCGGCGAGGACGTGGTGGTGATCGACAGACTGTCGACCGGCTTCCGCTGGGCTGTGGCACCGGCTGCGCGTTTTTACCTGGGCGATGCAGCCGACGAGACCGTGCTGCAAAAGATCTTTGCCGAAAACGATATCGAAGCGATCGTCCATTTCGCGGGCTCGGCCATTGTCTCGTCCTCGATCAAGGATCCGCTCGCCTACTACGAGAACAACACCGGCAAGACGCGCGTGCTGATGAGCGCTGCCGTCAGGGCAGGGGTTCGCCATTTTGTCTTCTCCTCCACAGCCGCCGTCTACGGGCCGCAGCCGACGGGCGAACCGGTGCCGGAAACTGCCTCGCTCAATCCGGAAACACCCTATGGGCTCTCCAAGCTGATGTCGGAGTACATGCTGCGCGACGCCGCTGCTGCCTACGATTTCCGCTATGTCGCACTGCGCTATTTCAACGTCGCCGGAGCCGACCCGGAAGGCCGCACCGGCCAGTCGACGGAAGGTGCCACGCATCTCGTCAAGGTGGCCTGCGAGGCAGCACTCGGCCGGCGCCCGGCCGTCGATATCTATGGCACCGACTATCCGACCCATGACGGCACCGGCGTACGCGACTACATTCATGTCAGCGATCTCGCCGAGGCGCACCTGAAGGCCCTGCAGCACCTAAGGGCAGGCGGGCCTTCGCTGATTGCCAATTGCGGCTATGGCATGGGCTATTCCGTCCTCGACGTGCTCAACATGGTGACGCGGGTTCACGGACGCGCCTTCCGGATAAACCACGCGCCGCGCCGGCCGGGCGATGCAGCCTGCGTCGTTGCCGATGCAAGCTTCGCTCGCGATGTGCTCGGCTGGACGCCACGGCGCAACTGCATGGAAACCATCGTGCGCTCGTCGCTCGCCTGGGAAAATCATCTGGCGCAGCGCCGCGAGGCCGACCGGTTCACGACCCCAGCCCCCGTCGCCGCCGTCTGCTGATATCGCAACGGAATGCACAGTGCGCGTGCGTCTGTCGCCGTACTTGTCAATCCCGGCGTCTTATTCTCAGATGGCGCTGGACAGACCGGTAGAGGGTGCCCATCTCCTTCGCAAAAAGGGGCGGAGTTCGGCAATGCAGGCAGCAGACGAGATCATCATCGAACGCAACGGCTCGGTCGGCGTCATCCGGCTTAACCGACCGAAGGCGCTGAACAGCCTGACGCTATCCATGGTTCGGGCCATAGCCGGCAGCCTCGAAAGCTTCGCCGCCGATCCGGCGATTGCCAGTGTCGCTATCATGGGCGAGGGCGAGCGAGGACTTTGTGCCGGCGGCGACATCCGCGCCCTGCATCAGAGCGGCAGCGCCGGCGGCAAGGACGCCACCAGCTTCTGGCGCGAGGAATTCCGGCTCAACCGGATGATTGCCGAATACCCGAAACCCTATGTGGCACTGATGGACGGCATCACCATGGGTGGCGGCGTCGGCCTCTCCTCCCATGGCAGCCACCGCATCGTTACCGAGCGGACGCGCCTGGCTATGCCCGAGACCGGTATCGGCTACTTCCCCGATGTCGGCGCCACGTGGCTGCTCTCCCGCGATGGAGGCGAGACCGGCACCTGGCTTGCCCTGACAGGCCTTGCCATCGGCGCTGCGGATGCGATCGATGCCGGCCTTGCCGACCATCACGTAGCCTCGCAGGACCTCGCCGAAGTGCTTGCTGCCATTGGCGGATTGCCGCCGGGCGCTTCGGCGGAAGACGTCCATACGGCAATTGCAGCCTTTGCCACGCCGCCGGAAGACGGCATCTTCGTCGCCAACGCCGTGACGATCGGCCGTGCGTTTGCCCATGACAGCGTCGAGGCCATCATGGCGGCGCTGGCCATGGAGCCTGACGCCTTCGCCGCCGACAGCCTGAAAGCCATCGCCACGCGCTCCCCGACCAGCCTGAAGCTGACGCTGCTCCTGCTGCGCGCCGGGCGGAAGAGCCGGGATCTATCCGAATGTCTGGAGCGGGAACTCGGCGCCTGCCGCCAGATCCTCAAGACTACCGATTTCTACGAGGGTATCCGCGCCGCCATCATCGACAAGGACCGCAATCCGCAATGGTCCCCCGACAGCCTCGATGCGGTGGACGAGGCGGCGCTGGAACGCTTCCTTGAGGTGTCCGAGGCAAAGCTGTTCGACCGGTAAAAACGGCTGCGTCGCCCCCGCTCAGTCCTTGGGCGTATATTCGACCATCATCGCCAGCACCTCGTCGAATTGTCCCGCCCGTTCGGCATTGCGAAAGTAGCGCACACGCTCGACGCTCACTTCTTCCGGCGATTGGTCGCCATTGCCATGGAGCAATGCCAAGACCTCGTCGGCAAATTCGCCGAGCGGCTGCGAGTTCGGGTCCAGGGATTGACCAGGTGTCAGCTCGGTCTGCACCTGAGGCGGAATGATCTCGATGATCTCGACCCGTCCCTTGAGCAGCGGGCGGATGGCGGCAGTGTAGGAGTGGATCGCTGCCTTGGAGGCGCTGTAGGTGGGCGAGGCCGGGTAGGGCACGAAGGCGGTCCCGGACGAAACATTGATGATCGTCGCATGGCTTTGCGCGGAGAGGTGGTCGATCAGCGCATTCGTCATCCGGATCGGACCCAGCACATTGGTCACGATCATACGTTCCGCGTCGGCGAGGTCGCGCTTCCGGGTCGGATTTTCGCTCTTGTAGGTCCCGGCATTGTTCACCAGCACATTCAGGTCCGGATAGGCAGCGACGATCACGCCGACGCCTGCTTCAATCGCAGCGGCATCGTCGATGTCGAGTTCGTGGACGAAGATATTTTCCCGATCCTGCGCTGTTTCTTCCAGCATCTCGCGGCGGCGCCCGGTGACGATGACGCGATTGCCGGCATCGTGCCAGCGCTGGGCAAGCGCACGTCCAATGCCCGAACCGCCGCCTGTGACGAGGATTGTGTTGCCGCTTGCCTTCATGTCGTTCTACTCCTTGAAAAGATACCCGACAAATCGGGATGCAGGGGAATACTCCTGCGAGAGTAGTATCGCGAGAGTAAGATGTCGTCAATTCGCTTGTTCATTCTGTCGTCCTTCGATCTGCTCGGGCCCATGCATGGCCATCGGCTCCGGCTAGAAGCCGAAAACCGCTATGTATCGCTTTGGACCGACATATCGGTCGGAGCCGTCTACGGAGCAATGTCGAGGCTGGCGGAGGAGAAGCTTCTTCGTCAGATCAGCGAAGAGCGTGATGGCAATCGCCCCGTGCGGCAGATCTATGAGATCACTGACGAGGGTCGGCGCGTTCTCGCCGATCTCCGCCGTTCGGGCCTCACCGACATCTGGTACAAACACGACCCGTTCGACCTTGCCCTGATCCGGCTCGACCCCGCCAGCGCCGCCGAACTGCCGCGCCTCCTCGATATCAGGTTGAAGGCGCTCGAAGCGCAGCTAGCGGAAGCCAATCGCATCAACGACTGGGCGGCTCCCTACATCGGCATCACCAAACGATCGGCGCTTAAGCACGGGCAGCACCGGTTACGGGCCGAGATCGGTTACCTGCGTGAGGTGATCGCCGATATCGATGCCATCGTCGCAGAGGTGAGTGCGGGCAAAGTCTGACCGCTGCCGCCACATGCCCGCATTCGCGCGCCCGTCCTCGGCAAGGGTCGCAATTCGCGATGGCTGCCCGCAGCCCTGGCAGCCATCGCCGGTTTCGGGTTCGTATCAGCAGTGAGACAACACCGCGGTCGAATCTAAGCCTTTGCCGGCAGGCGCGCGATCACCTTGATCTCGAAATCAAAGCCGGCGAGCCATGTCACCCCGACGGCAGTCCAGGCTGGATAAGGCTTTTCCCCGAAGTAGCGCTGCTTGACCGGCATGATGGTGTCGAACTGGTTCTGCGGATCGGTGTGGAGCGTCGTGACATCCATCACATCCTCGAAGGTGCAGCCCGCTGCTTTGAGCACGGCAGCCAGGTTCTCGAAGGCACGTTCAACCTGGCCCTGGAATTCGGGTTCAGGTGTCCCGTCGATGCGGCTGCCGACCTGGCCGGAGACAAACAGCAGGTCGCCGGACTGAATCGCTGCCGAATAGCCGTGTGCTTCGTAGAGCGCATGTCTATGAGGTGGAAATATTGCGTTTCGCGTGGTCATTTTATTCCTTCTGGCCACCGTGGGAGCTTCGCCATCAGGCTTCCCACGGCGGACAATTTGAGATACGTTGCGTATGCGAAAGTAGATGACATACGACGTGTATGTCAATCTATATACGGTACGTATGTGAAATTGGAATGATGAATGGCAAAGCGGCGCGCCGAGACGATGGAAGAAAACCGCGGCAAGCTCATTGCCGCCGGGCGCAAGGCGTTTGCGGAAAAAGGCTATTTCGCCGCGTCCATGGACGAATTGACGGCTGATGCTGGCCTGACGCGCGGCGCGCTGTACCACAACTTCGGAGACAAGCGCGGACTGCTCGCCGCCGTGGTCAACGAGATTGATTCAGAGATGGCGCAACGGGCCAAGGCGATTGGTGCGGCCCAATCAGACGAGTGGCAGGGTCTGCTCGCGGAGGCGACGGCCTATATCCAGATGGCGCTTGACCCCGAGGTTCAAAGGATTGTTCTGCTGGACGGCCCCGCTGTCCTCGGAGACCCATCGAAATGGCCCAGTCAGGACAACTGCCTCGATGTGACAAGGCAGGCGGTGCAAAGGCTTATGGAAAAAGGGATACTCAAGCCCCTGGATGCCGAAGCGGTTGCCCGACTTCTCAGCGGGGCTGCGCTGAATGCCGCGTTGTGGGTCGCTGCAAGTGAAGATGCCGAGACCGTCCTCCCGAAGGCCATCGACGCGTTTCAGGCACTGGCCACGGGCCTGCTCTCCAGACCAGTGTGAGGCACACCAAAGCTTGTCGGCTAAATCCGCCAGAATTCGGAGCCCCGGCACCCCTCCGCGGCTCTTGAAGCGAAGTCCCCCGGAAACTGGCTCGTTGACAAAGATTTCCCGCAGTGATTGAAGTGGCACGGGTTACGAACACCTGCCGCCTGCAGACGCAAGTCACGGTGAAGTTCGGCAGACAGATTATCCTCACCCTCGAAGCATTTCGGTGGTGGCAATGCGGGCTCCCATCCTCAGCCGAAATGCCTCTCTGGAGGAGTGAGCAATGTCCACAGGACATTCTGACGACAACCTATTTCTGACTGCGCCTGTGCACAAAATATTTGCCGCTACCGCCTTGCCCATGGCTGCCATCATGCTGATGAATGGGCTTCTTGGTATCGTCGACGCCGCATTCCTCGGTCGGTTCGTCGGCACGAAAGCCATGGCAGCGGTCGGCATCGCCTTCCCCGTGCTCATGCTAACCATTGCCCTCTCCACGCTCGTCAGCGCCGGGATGTCCAGTTTCCTGGCTCGCCAGCTTGGCGCCGCTGCCCGCCAGGCCGCTGCCGCGACCTTTGCGGCCGCCCATGGGCTTGCCCTGCTCATCGCCGCAATGCTGATCCTGATATTTCTGGCGGGAGGATGGAGCTTTGCCTTGCGAAGTGCCGGCTCCGACAGATCGGTTGCGGAAATGGTCTGGGTCTTTCTGGCGATTAGCATATTCGGAACTCCGGTGCAGTTCCTGTTGGGGATTCACGCCGATGCCTGGAGGAACGAGGGAAAAGCGGGGTTGATGGCGCTCATGTCGCTTGCCGTGACGCTCATCAATATTGTGCTGAACTACTTCATGATCGTGCTGCTAGAACTCGGGATCGCTGGATCGGCGCTCGGCACGATACTCGCGCAGGCAATAGGGTTGGGACTGTTGGTCGGCTTGCGCCCGTTTGTCGACGGGATGATGCCCCTTGGGAGCCTCTGGCGGAACCGCTGGACAGGGGAATGGCGACGGCTGCTGGCGCTAGGAGCGCCGGTCAGTCTGGGTTTCATAGGCATAGCACTTTCGGGAACGGCCGTGCTTCTTGCCCTGCGTCTCGGCATCAGCGTAGATTACGAGAAATCCATCGCCGCCTATGGCATCGTGACCCGCGTTTTCGGTTTCGCGTTTTTGCCGATCATGGCGATCGCGGTGGCTATGCAGAGCGTCGTCGGCAACAATGTTGGTGCCGGCTTCTCCGCCCGCGCCGACAAGGCCCTTTGGATCGCGGCGACAACCGTATTGGTCTATTGTTTTGCAGTGGAAGTTTTTCTGCTCTGCGCCGGGGGTAGGGTCGGCGCATTGTTTGTCTCAAATCCCGATGTGATTGCCGAAACCGGAAGGCTTTTTCGGCCTATGGCGGCGTTCTATCTGGTTTCAGGACCGATTTTTGTCTTCGGAATGTATTTCCAGGCCGTGGGCCAACCGGCGCTGGCGGGCTTGCTGACGGTAGCCAAGCCGTTCGTGCTGCTGCCGTTGCTCATCGCGGTTATTGCAGCGATAGGGGGCGCCGATCTTATCTGGTTCGCCTATCCGCTGGCAGATAGTCTCACCGCGATTGTCGCTCTGCTGGTGCTGTCTGCTGCCTTGAAAACGCGTAGGCTCACGGGCGGGATAGGCCTGAGTGGCATGGGGAGCCCGTCATGACTGTCAGAACCATCGCGGAAGCCAAAGCGCAAGCAAATAAACTGAAGACCGCCTTAGCTCTCCAGGGTCTAAGTTTGGGTCATGGCCAGGCACTCGAGGTGATTGCGCATCAGTCCGATGCTCGCGATTGGAACACCCTGTCGGCACGCCTGGCAAAGGCAGTGCCTGCGCCTTTTTTCCTGCGTCAAAGGGTGCAGGGGCGGTATCTTGGACAGGTTTTCAAAGGCGCGATCAACGCTTTGTCCTCCACGGGGAAATATTATTCCGTCTCTATCCGGCTTGATGAACCGGTGGATACGGTGACCTTCGCTGGCTTCTCCAACATGCGCCGCATGGTCAGAGGCGTTATAGACGGCAATGGAAACTCAATCCGGAAGACGTCGAACGGAACATTCCACTTGGTCTTGGCGCCGCTATGAGGGACCGCCGCTACCGCCACATCCCTCGCATCCGCGCGCCGACATCCACCCGGATCTGCCTTGCCTGCTGCGCGGCGGGTGAGTCTGAGCGGGCGGTGGGCCAGCCGCAGACTTCGAAGAACTGTAGCAGCGTCGCAGGAATGAAGCGGGTGCGGTTGGCATAGACGTGGCGGTCGCCCTGGGCGTTCTGGCCGTGGACGAAGAAGCGCTGTGGCAGCACCAGGTCTAGATTGTCCTTGGCGCGGGTCATCGCCACGTAGAGCAGCCGACGCTCCTCCTCGATCTCGGCGCTGGTGCCGACGCCGAGATCCGAGGGAATGCAGCCGTCGATGACGTTCAGCATGAATACCTTGGTCCATTCCTGGCCCTTGGCGGAATGGATGGTCGAGAGGATGAGATAATCTTCGTCGAGCAGCGGAACTCCGGCCTGGTCGCTCGTCGCATCCGGCGGGTCGAGTGTCAGTTCGGTCAGAAAACGTTCCCGCGAGGGATAGCCCGAGGCGATCTGCTCGAGCTGCAGAAGATCCGCCTGCCGTGTCGCTGCATCCTCGTGCAAGCGCTCCAGATGTGGCGCATACCATTCCCGCACCAGGCCGATTTCAGCCGGCCAGCCGGCCTTGCCCGATTTCACCGCCTGCAAGGTCTCGACAAAACTGGTCCAGTCATCGCCGCTGCGAGGCGGGGCGGGGATTTCGGTCAGCGCGGTAATCGGGCTCGCCTCGTCGTCCATCCGGTCGAGCACTTTTTGTGCTGTCGACGGCCCGACGCCGGGCAGAAGCTGCATCAGTCGGAAACCGGCCACGCGGTCGCGCGGGTTCTGGGCAAAGCGCAGTGCGGCCAGCATGTCCTTCACGTGGGCGCTGTCGAGGAATTTCAGGCCGCCAAACTTGACGAACGGAATGTTGCGCCGCGTCAGTTCGATCTCCAGCGGGCCGGAGTGGTGCGAGGCCCGGAAGAGCACCGCCTGCTGTTTGAGAATTGTCCCGCCCTCGCGGTTCTCGAGCACCATGTCGGCGATGTAGCGGGCCTGGTCGGCCTCATCGCGAACGGTCACCAGCTTCGGGCGCTGTGCCGATGTCCGCTCGGTGCGCAGGTTTTTGGTAAAGCGCTCCGAGGCGAGATCGATGACGGCGTTGGCGGCGGCAAGGATCGGCTGCGTCGAGCGATAGTTGCGGTCGAGCGTGACGATACGGGCGGCCGGCGAAAATGATGTGGGGAAATCGAGGATGTTGCGCACCGTCGCGGCGCGGAAGGAGTAGATCGACTGGGCGTCGTCGCCGACAACCGTAAGGCCCTGTCCGCCGGGCTTCAGCGCCATCAGGATCGACGATTGCAGCCGGTTGGTGTCCTGGTATTCGTCGACCATGACATGGTCGAACCGGTTGCCAATGTCTTCGGCGATCAGCGGCTCATGCACCATATGCGCCCAGTAGAGCAGCAGGTCGTCGTAATCGAGGACGTTCTGCACCTGCTTCGCCTCGACATAGCTGGCAAAGAGTTCCCGCAACTGATTCTCCCAGGTGGCGCACCACGGGAAGACATCGCGCAGAACCTGGTCCAGCGGCGTCTCGGAATTGACCGCGCGCGAATAGATGGCAAGGCAGGTGCCTTTGGTCGGAAAGCGGTTCTCGGTCTTCGAAAAACCGAGGTCGTGCCTGATAAGGTTCATCAGGTCGGCGCTATCTTCGCGATCGTGGATCGTAAACGCCGGGTCGAGGCCGATCTGTTCGGCATAGTCGCGCAACAGGCGCGCGCCGATGCCGTGGAATGTCCCGCTCCAGGCCAGTGCGTCCGTCATGATCCCGGCTTTCGGGCCGAGCACCTGGGCGCAGATCTTCTCGACGCGGCGGCCCATCTCGGCAGCAGCCCGGCGGGAGAAGGTCATCAGCAGGATGCGGCGCGGATCGGCGCCCTTGACGATGAGATGCGCCACGCGGTGGGCGAGCGTGTTGGTCTTTCCGGAGCCGGCACCGGCGATCACCAGCAGGGGTCCGGAGACATGGCTTCCGTCGATGTCGGTGCCGTGCTCGACGGCCAGCCGCTGCTCGGGATTGAGTTTTTCCAGATAGGCGGCGTTCATCGGCTCTCCTCTATTGCTCCGGAGCGGCCGCTGCCATGCCGTTATTGAGTTTCCGAAGATTTTCGGAGCACCATTAGATTGCCCGAATGTTCGTTAAATGTTCTGAATCGGCGAAAACTGTCAAGCGAGCTTGGGTCTGTTTGACGCAACGATGCCCAGAGGGACGGCGGTCGGCTATCGTTTACTTAACGAATCGGAAAGGTTAGCAATGTCTTTAATGTTATTGCGTACCCCGGGAGATGCGTCGGAATGAATGAGACGATTGCAGTCGGGTTGCACCAGCCTGACGGGCCGGTCGGACTGCAGGATGGGCGCATCGCATATGTCGAGATGGAAGACGGCCGCCGGTGCGTATCGGTAATCGCACCGCACGGCCAACGCCGGGAAATCTGCCGACCGGGAGGACGTCCGTCAGGCTTGGCTGTCGATGGCGATGGCTGCTTCTGGGTGGCTGGCGGTCCGGAAAACTCGCTGGTTCGCCTGTCGCCCGAAGGTCGTATGCTGCAGATGATCGAAGGCAGCGAGACGGGACCCTTCGTCCTGCCGCGTGATCTCGCCTTCGGTCCGGACGGGCTTCTGTACATGAGCGACGCCGGCGTTCGGATTGCCGATCTCGTCATCGGCCAAACAATCCGGCCGGACTTTTTGAATGCGCCCTACAATGGTTGCATCTACCAGATCGATCCCGCCGACGGGCGCGTGCTCCGGTCGCTGGCTGCGGGTCTGCTGCTGGCGAGCGGCATTGCCTTCGATTCGAACGGCTTGCTCTATTACAGCGAGATGCTGACGGGGAATATCTACCGCCAGGTGCTTGGCGGCCGGCAGGAAATCTTTGCCCACGCCCTGCGCTCGCCGATGGGGACGCGCCTGAAGGGACCTGCCGGACTGGCCTTCGATCGCGACGATACACTGTACTGCGCCGTGTATGGCCAGGGCGACATCTGCCTGATCGACACGTCCGGCAAGCTCTCTGGCCATATCCGCACGAACGGCACGCTGCCGAGCAACGTCGCCTTCACCGTCGATGGCAAGCAGGTGCTGATCACCGAACAGGAGCACGGCGCCATCGAGCGCATCCCGGCGCCCAAGCCGGGGCTGCCGCTGCACCGTCCAAAGATCTGATCCGGCTATGGAGTAAAGAAAAAGGGCGCCTCCTGCCGGGGCGCCCTTTCTTTTTTATTCCGCTGCCGGAAGCTGCTTCTTCGGCTTGGCCGCTTCGGCTTCTGCTGCCTTGGCGTCGTTTGCGACGGTAACTGCGCGGTGGCGGGTGCGCCAGTCGCCGAGGAACAGCAGGATCGGCGCCGCGATAAAGATCGACGATGCACCGGCAACGAGGATGCCGAACACCATCGGAATGGCGAAGCTCGACACGGCGCTGCCGCCCCAGATCGCCATCGGGACCAGCGCCAGGAATGCGGTAGCGTTGGTGTAAAGGCTTCTGGCGAGGGTTTCGTTGATCGACTTGTCGATGATCTCGCGCAAGGGCATCGACTTGTAGAGACGCATGTTTTCACGCATGCGGTCGTAGACGACGACCTTGTCGTTGACCGAGTAGCCGACCATCGTCAGCACCGCGGCGATGGCCGTCAGGTTGAAGTCGAGGCCGGTGATAGCGAAAAAGCCCACCAGCTTGGTGACGTCAAGCACCAAGGTCACGATGGCGCCGACGGCAAACGGCCATTCGAAGCGGAACCAGATGTAGAACAGCATCGCGAAGCTGGCGATAACCACCGACAGGATGCCGGCCCAAGCCAGTTCGCCCGAAACCTTCGGGCCGATGACATCGGTGCCTTCGACCGTTGCTGTCGGGTCGATCTTGGTGACTTCGGCTTTCAGCTTTGTAACTGCTGCCGTCTGGGCTTCCTCGCCGCCATCCTGGCGCTGGGCCCGGACCAGAATGGTGTTCTTGTCGCCAAACGACTGCAGGGTGATTTCACCCAGGCCGAGTGTGTTCAGGCCTTCGCGGAACGTCGAAAGATCGGCCGTCCCTTGCGTCTTCACCGACATCTGGATGCCGCCACGGAAGTCGACGCCGTAGTTGAGGCCCGGATAGATGAACAGTCCGATCGACGCGAGCGACAGGATCGCCGACACTGCGACGCCGAAAAAGCGGGCCTTCATGAACTGGATGTGCCGGTCATAGGGTGAGAACCGGAACATCGACTGGATGTTGATGACCTTCAGCTTGCGACGGCGGGCGATGGCGATCATCACGACGCGCACGAAGGCGACCGAGGTGAACATCGAGATGATCAGGCCGAGACCCATGGTGACGGCGAAGCCGCGCACCGGGCCAGAGCCGAAGTAGAACAGGATGGCGGCGGCAATCAGCGCCGTCATGTTCCCGTCGATGATGGTCGAGTAGGCGCGACGGAAACCGTTGTCGATAGCGGCAAAGGCTCCGCGTCCCTTGCGGGTCTCTTCACGGATACGCTCGTTGATCAGCACGTTGGCGTCGACTGCAAGGCCGATGCCGAGGACGATACCCGCGATGCCCGGCAGCGTCAGCGTGGCGCCGACAAGCGTCAGGGCCGAGAAGGTCAGGATCGTGTGGATCAGCAGGGCGACGTTGGCAAGGATACCCCAGGTGCCGTAAAGCACGAAGATGAACAGGGCGACGAGGGCAAAGCCGACGAGGCCTGAATAGATGCCCATCTTGATGGCATCGGCGCCAAGATCGGCGCCTACCGTGCGCTCCTCGATGACGGTGAGCTTGGCCGGCAGGGCGCCGGCGCGCAGCAGAGCCGACAGCGTGGTTGCGCTTTCGGCGGTGAAGTTGCCCGAGATCTGGCCGGAGCCACCGGTGATCGGTTCGCGGATGACCGGCGCGCTCAGCACCTTGTTGTCGAGAATGATGGCAAATGGCTTGCCGACATTGGCACGGGTGATTTCAGCAAAGCGGTTGGCACCGGCGCTGTCGAAGCGGAACGTCACCAGCGGTTCGTGGGTATTCTGGTCGAACGAGACGCGGGCATCGGCGAGGCGGTCGCCGGAGAGCTCGACGCGATCCTGGATCGCATAGCTGTTGCCCTTGTCGTCCTTCATGACGGTGACGCCAGGGCCGGGGTTGGTGATGTCGCCGCTGTCAGACAGCATGTGGAACGACATTTTCGCCGTCGAACCCAGCAATTCGCGCAGGCGCGAAGGATCCTGGGTGCCCGGCAGTTGCACGAGAACGCGGTTGTTGCCGATACGCTGGATGGTCGGCTCGGACACGCCAACCTGGTCGACGCGCTGGCGAATGATCTCGAGGCTCTGCTGGACGGCGGCATCGACGTTGGCATTGATGCCGACCTGCGAATAGGCAAGCGTGATGATGCCGTTATTCGAGGCCACGTTGAGGTCGGATTGCCCGGCGCTGATGCCGGTGGTGATGGTGTTTGCCAGCGTCTTCAGCTCGGTCACGGCCGCGTCGCTCTGCGACGGGTCGGTGAGCGCAATGACGACCTGCGTCGCATTCTGGACGACCGACTTGGTCTGGATGTTCTTCGCCCTCAGCACGCGGCGGGCATCCTGGACAAGCGTCTGCAGACGTTCATGCACCAGATCGCCTTCGTCGACTTCGAGAACGAGGTGGGAGCCGCCGCGAAGATCGAGGCCGAGTGCGACCTGGCTATGGGGCAGCCAGGCGGGAATGCGGTTGAGAGCCGATTGCGGCAGGACGTTCGGCAGGGCGATGAGCATGCCAAGCACGATGATCACCGAGTAGGTGAACACGAGCCATGGAGAGGTGCGCATGATGTCTATCCTTGAATACGCGTTTGCCAGCGGGAAAAGCGCTGGCGCGTGTGTCTGGTGTAAAGGGAGATGCGCCGAAGCGCGCGTTCGGTCAGGCGGAAGCAGCCGGCGGGCCACGGGCCAGGTAGGCGCGGACGTTGCCGGGCCCGGAAAGCGATGAAGCCAGCGGTGGCAGGCACCCGGCGTCGTCGTCGAAAATGTGGATCGGCGTGGCGAAGGCTAGCAGCGCAGCGTTGCCATCATGCCAGCTGGCCTTGGGCTCGGCACTGCGCTCGGCAGCGACGACGCCCCGGGCATTGTCGCGCTGGGTGATGTAATGAGGCTGCTGGCTGCCCTTGGCCGCAGAAAAATTGTTGGTCTCTGTACTGGCGAACGTTGCAAAGCCGCCACCGAGGGCAAGACCCAGATAGGCAAAGAAAGCAACGATCAACGACGCCATCACGCGGGGCACCGCGCCGCGAGGCTGTCTCATCTCTTCGCTGTCGGCAATGCCGTCGTCGGACAGGCTCAAGGGCTAAACGACCTATTCACGTGCAGTTACAAGCGTGTCAGCTATTCTATCAGCCGACGGCGCATCTTCATAGAGAGGCCTGTCATGATGCACTTGACGCAGCCGGTCAACCATCCCCAGCGCAATTTCCCGCTCGCCCATGATGACGGTATCGGCGCCATAGCGCGTCAGTTCGTCCACCTCGGCGTCAGAATGGGCCCGCGCGACGATCAGGATTGATGGATTGAGGCTGCGCGCCTGTTCGGCGACACTGCAGGCCTCAAAGGCATTCGGGATGGCGATCACGAGGCTGCGGGCGGCGGTGAGATTGGCGAACCCCAGAACTTCCGCAGAGGCAGCATTGCCGGAAATTGCCTCTATGCCGCTGTCCCTGAGGTCGATGACGCGTTTTTCTGCATCTTCGATGACCAGGAATGGTGTACCGGAAGACAGGAGGTTCTGGCCAACGATGCTGCCGACCCGGCCGTACCCGACGACCACGACATGTCCGGTGAGTGTCGTCGGGCCAGGGTCCCGCTCGGCGCCGATAACCGGCACCTCCTCTTCCGCAGCGTGCGTCTGTGCCGCTGCATCCGCTTCAGCACTGGCGTCCTGCAACGAGCTGTTTTTGGCATCGAGACGACGCTTGAGCCGGCCGCAGCCATAGAAGACGAGTGGGTTGAGGATGATCGAGATGATGGCGCCGGCAAGGATGAGGTCGCGGCCCTGCTCGGGCAGCAGGCGGAGTTCGACGCCCATTGCTGCGAGGATAAAGGAGAATTCGCCGATTTGCGCCAGACTTGCTGAAATCGTCAGCGCCGTGCCGATCGGCTTGCGGAATGCCAGCACGATCAGGAAGGCGGCGGCAGACTTGCCGACCACGATGATGAACACCGTCGCCAACACCAGCAGCGGATGCTCCAGCAGGATGCTGGGATCGAACAGCATGCCGACCGAGACGAAGAACAGCACCGCGAAGGCATCGCGCAGAGGCAGGCTTTCCTGCGCGGCGCGATGGCTGAGTTCGCTTTCGGCAAGCACCATGCCAGCAAAGAAGGCGCCGAGTGCCAGCGACACGCCGAACAGCTTGGCCGCACCGAAGGCGACGCCGAGCGCAATCGCCAGCACGCCAAGACGGAAAAGTTCGCGCGAGCCGGTATGGGCGGTGCGATGCAGGATCCACGGAATAACGCGGCGCCCGAAGACCAGCATCAGCGCCACGAACAGCGCCACCTTCAGCAAGGTCATGCCGATGATGCCGCCAATTCCGAGATCGAGATCGAACAGCCTGTTGACAGCGGCGGAAAGCGGCTCGACCGGCGCATGACCATCGCCGGAAATACTGGCGGCGGCGGGGATCAGCACCAGCGCCAGAACCATCGCCAGATCCTCGACAATCAGCCAGCCGACTGCGATCTTGCCGCGCTCTGTCTCGACGAGACGACGCTCCTGCAGCGCCTTCAGCAGCACGACGGTAGAGGCGACAGACAGCGCCAGGCCGAAGACGAGACTGCCGCCGAGCGACCAGCCCATCAATTCGCCGAGCCCCCAGCCGAGCAGTGTGGCAAAGGCGATCTGCACGAGAGCTCCCGGAACCGCGATGAAGCGCACCGACAGCAGGTCTTTCAGCGAAAAATGCAGGCCGACGCCGAACATCAGGAGAATGACGCCGATTTCAGCAAGCTCGGGTGCCAACCCTTGGTCGGCGACGAAGCCCGGCGTATAGGGGCCTGCAAGGACACCGGCGACGAGGTAGCCGACCAGCGGCGGCATGCGAAGCTTGTTGGCGATGGCGCCGAAGATGAAAGCCAGCACGAGACCCATGACGATCGTTGAGATCAAAGGTGTGTCGTGCGGCATCGTGGTGTCCCCCGGCTGGAAATCCTGTAAATAATATGACATATATGGTCTAGAGTGACCAATATGGGTATTTTTGAGCCGTGAATCAAGGCAGTAAGCCAGCTATTCTGACGCCCGCGCATTGTCGTGCGGCGCGCGGCTTCCTGGATTGGACGCAAAGCGACCTTGCGGAAAAAGCCGGCGTCTCGCGCAGCACCATACGCGACTACGAAGGCGCCCGGCACGACATCCATCGCGCCACCGAAGCACAGCTTAAACTGGCTCTAGAAGACGGCGGCGTCGTCTTTACCAACATCGATCCGCTTGGATGGACCGTCGGTTTGCGGAAGTGAAGCATCCACCAGGGTAGGAGTTAGACCTTCGAGCGACTTCGACTGCGAAGAAAGCTGACGATACTTTCCAGCCGGCAATCAATCCTGTCAACGCCTGAAGGTTTCATTCAAGATATTGGGACAGGTGGCTCGCTGCCACGAGGAAATGCGTCGGCTTCCGACAACGTATCGAATATCCATCGCGTGGCAGATCGCGATATTATTGAAGTTGCGTTTGCGAAGCTTGCTTAAAGAACCCGGAGGGCAACCTTTTGCCGCGAGTCGTCGATGCGGCTCAAAATGGTGAATGCAAACAGCGTTATGCTGGCAATGAGCGTAGCGCTCAGACCAAGAACAATCATTGCTCTTACCTCAAAGGGGCGTGGACGTGACTCTGACTTTACAGTTAGGCCGTCAACCTTGCGTGTGACTTGTGGCTCTACTCTAGCAGCAATAATACTTCGCCGCATAAAAGATTTATTCGAATGCGCTCATCTTCGACGGTGTGTTAACCTTCAAGCAAGGAATTAACCATAAACATTGAGTTACACGTCGGAATGGGAAGATATTGCTCCTCCCCACCAGGCATGACGCCGCCCCCTCGTACCGGATATTGGCCCGGATCTCTCCTAGACAGTTTCAACCTAGATGAACGCGTCGCGCATTGCCGTCGGGTCTCAAGATCCCCAATGCCCGTGCCCCATCGCAGACCGTTGATATTGAACGATTGCATAATTCCGCTGGGACATTCGTCCCGGCATCGCGGCGGGAATGGTTTTGACACAGGACTCGATACCAGAGCAGGGACAAAGGACGCAGGCAGGCAGCCTTCGCGATCGTTTGCGCTTTGCCGGCCTCGATGCCGACCAGTGCGAAGCGCTCCGCCGCCACCGCCCGATGCTCCAGTCGCATCTGAAAGCGGGCCTGCGCGATCTCTTCCACCGCTTCCAGTCCATGCCCGATGCGGCACGAAATTTCACCAGCGAAGCGCAGCTCGAGCGGCTGCACGATCTGCAATCGTCCCATTGGGATGTGCTGACGGATGCGCGCTTCGACAGTCTCTATGCCGAGCGGGTCAAAGTCCTCGCTGATTCCGAGAGCAAGATGGGCCTCGACCCGCGTTGGCACGTTGCCGGCCATGGTGTCATATTGGAACATCTGCTGGCGGGCGTCATCGGCGATCTCGCCGGTGGTTCGATGTTGCCGGCCGGCAAGCGCCGTGCCCGGGAATCTGCCGAACTCGTGGCGAGCCTCGTCAGGCTTGTCATGGTCGACGTCGAAATCGCCGTGTCATTGCGCTTCAATGAAATGCGCATCCAGCACCAGCGCACCTTGGCAGAGCAGCGCGTCACCGACCAGGCCGAGGCCCGCGCCATCTTCGCCGATGTCATCAGTGGTCTCGGTGAACGTGACCTGACGGTGCGCGCACCGACCGACGTCCCCGAAGCCTATGCCGAGCTTGTCGCAATGCTCAACACGACGCTCGAAGCCATACAGGGTGAATTCGGTTCGCTCTCCGCCCGTGTGCAGACGATAGAGACCGCCGCAGACCGCATCGCCGTCGACAGCCGCAGCCTCGATACATCAGCCGCCGACCACGCCGGGCAGTTGATCGCCAATGCACGGCTTCTGGCCGGGCTGGCAGATCAGGTGCGCGACAATGCTGCGACGACGCGCTCGGCCGAGCGGGAAGCGGTCAAGACGCGCAAGGCCGCCGAAGACAGTGGCCAGATTGTCGGCGAGGCGATTGCCGCCATGGCTGACATCGAGACCTCCGCCGAAAAGATCGGCCAGATCATCGGCAGCATCGACGAGATTGCCTTTCAGACCAACCTGCTCGCCCTCAATGCCGGCATCGAGGCAGCCCGGGCCGGGGATTCAGGCCGCGGATTTGCTGTCGTCGCCCAGGAAGTGCGGGCTCTAGCCCAGCGCTCCGCCGAGGCCGCCCGCGAGATCAAGACACTGGTGACCGGCACCAAGGCGCAGGTCGTTGCCGGCGTCCAGATGGTTGGCCGCACACAGGATGCCATCGGCGGCATCGTCCTCCAGGTTACCGGTATCAACGACGCCATCTCGGGTATCGCCGATGCGACCGATGCACAGGCAGCCGACCTTCGCGCGGTCACCGCAGAAGTCGACATGCTGGGCACGAAGGTCGCCGCATCGAGCAGCCTTGCCCGCAGTTCGGGCGATGAGGCCGATCACCTCCACACGGTGGTGGTCGAGCTCGGCCAGACGATCCGCGAATTCCGCGTGGCGCGCCAGAAGCAGTTTTCCAGCGACAGGGTTGCGCCGGTACGCCCGGACATCAAGCCCGTCGCACCGCTCGGCGAAGGGGCAGCCGGGGATCACTACGATTTCCCGTTGCGGGTCGCAGGCTTCGGGGGTGACCGGAGTGTTTACTGACGATCGCACCTCTCGGCCGCATGCGTCGAAGACAGAATTCAACCGACAAGGAAGGCAGTAATGGCAGCGAAGAAGGCAGACAAAAAGATCAGCCTGGTGGCAGTGCTGGACCTCAACGAGGCCTCGACGCTCCGCAGCAAGCTCATGGGGCTACGTGGAAACAATGTTGTGGTCGACGCCTCCGGCGTCGAACGGGTCGGCGCCCTCTGCGTCCAGGTGATCATGGCTGCTGCCAAGACCTGGGAAGAGGACAAGCTTTCCTTCACCTTTTCGAAGGTGTCGGATGCATTTCAGAAAACCATGCAGCTGATCGGGGTCAACATAGATCACCTGCTCGCAAAGGAGATCCGGCAATGAAGAAAAAAGTGCTCACCGTGGATGATTCACGGACAATTCGAAACATGCTGCTCGTCACCCTCAACAATGCCGGTTTCGAAACGATCCAGGCAGAGGACGGCATCGAAGGCCTGGAAGTGCTGGAAGGCGCCAATCCTGACGTCATCGTCACCGACATCAACATGCCGCGTCTCGACGGTTTTGGCTTCATCGAAGGTGTCCGCCGCAACGAAAAGTTCCGCGCCATCCCGATCCTGGTGCTGACGACGGAAAGCGACGCGGAAAAGAAAAACCGCGCACGCCAGGCCGGCGCCACCGGCTGGATCGTCAAGCCCTTCGACCCGGTCAAACTGATCGATGCTATCGAGCGTGTAACCGCTTAATTAGGATTTCTTCCGATGGATATGAACGAAATCAAAGAGATTTTTTTCCAAGAGTGCGAAGAACAGCTCGCCGAACTGGAATCGGGTCTTCTGAAGTTGAATGATGGCGACCGCGATCCGGAAACCGTCAATGCCGTCTTTCGTGCCGTTCATTCCATCAAGGGTGGGGCAGGGGCTTTCGGTCTCGAAGACCTTGTTGCCTTCGCCCACGTTTTCGAGACGACGCTCGATTGCGTCCGCTCCAACAAGCTTGAGCCGAACCAGGACGTTCTGAAGGTCATGCTGAAGGCGGCCGATGTGCTCGCCGACCTCACCAACGTCGCCCGCGACGGCGGTACCGTCGACCAGAGCAGAAGCCGTGGCCTCGTCAAGGAACTCGAAGCACTGGCTCAGGGGGTCATGCCCTCCGCCTCGTCGCACCATCACGAGGCACCCGCGCCCAAATCTGTCGCGGTTGCTGCTCCCGTTGCTGCGCCCGCACCGAGCGACGACAGCGGCTTCCAGCCTGTGCCCTTTACCTTCGACGAGTTCGACGGCGCCGAGGACGTAGTGGCCGAGCTGCCGCAATACGATATCAGCTTCAAGCCTCGCAACGAGCTATATGCCAAGGGCAACGACGCGACGCTCCTGCTGCGCGACCTGTCGCGACTAGGCGAGATGAGCATCCGCTGCAACATGCAGACGCTCCCCGCCTTGCAGGATCTCGATGCGGAAGGCGCCTATTTCAGCTGGACGATCTCGATCAAGACCGATAGGGGCGAAGACGCGGTCCGTACCGTATTCGAATTTGCCGAATGGGACTGCGAACTGGAGATCAAGGTCGCTGAAGATCTCGACGCAGCCGTCTCGGCGGAAGAACTTCCGATGATACCGGTGCCGTTCGATCTCTCGTCGCTTGATGACGACGTTGCACCCGCAGACGATGAAGTGGCGTCCACGCCGGCCGCCGCCGCTGTCATGGCTGCGGACACCGCAAGCAATGTCACGCCCATCGCCTCGGCCGCTGCCCGCGCTGAAAAGAGGGAGCCGCCGGCCGCCGCTGCGAATGCAGCCGGTGCCAACAGCACCGTCGCCGCCGGCCAGACCATCCGCGTCGACCTCGACCGCGTCGACAGGCTGATCAATCTCGTCGGCGAACTGGTCATCAACCAGGCAATGCTGTCACAGAGCGTCGTCGAGAACGACAGCAACGGCACATCGTCGATCAATATGGGCCTCGAGGAGCTGCAGCAGCTCACCCGCGAGATCCAGGACTCGGTCATGGCGATCCGCGCCCAGCCGGTCAAGCCGGTGTTCCAGCGCATGTCGCGTATCGTCCGCGAAATCGCCGACATGACCGGCAAGCAGATCCGTCTCGTCACCGAGGGGGAAAATACCGAAGTCGACAAGACGGTTATCGACAAGCTCGCCGAGCCGCTGACCCACATGATCCGCAACGCCGTCGACCACGGCGTCGAGAGCCCGGAAAAGCGCATTGCGCTCGGCAAGAACCCCGAGGGCACCGTCCGCCTGACGGCCAAGCACCGCTCCGGTCGCATCCTGATCGAACTGGCCGACGATGGCGCCGGCATCAATCGCGAACGTGTCCGCCAGAAGGCTATCGAGAACGAGCTGATCCCGTCCGACGCCAATCTGACGGACGAGGAAATCGACAACCTGATCTTCCTTCCAGGCTTCTCGACTGCCGACAAGATCTCCGACATCTCCGGTCGCGGCGTCGGCATGGACGTGGTCAAGCGCTCCATCCAGGCCTTGGGCGGCCGTATCAACATCACGTCCAAGCCGGGCCACGGCTCCGTCTTCACGATGAGCCTGCCGCTGACCCTCGCAGTCCTCGATGGCATGGTGGTGACTGTTGCCGGCCAGACCCTCGTCGTGCCCTTGACCGCTATCGTCGAAACCCTGCAGCCGGAAGCCGCCGCCATCCACTCCTTCGGCGCCAACCATCGCCTGATCTCGATCCGCAATTCCTTCTGCCCACTGATCGACGTCGGCCGCATCCTGAACTTCCGTGCCACCCAGGCCAACCCGGTCGAGGGCGTCGCACTGCTGGTGGAATCGGAAGGCGGAGGGCAGCGCGCGCTCATGGTCGATGCCATCCAGGGCCAGCGCCAGGTCGTCATCAAGAGCCTCGAGGCCAACTACACCCATGTCCCGGGTATCGCGGCAGCGACAATCCTCGGCGACGGTCGCGTGGCCTTGATCCTGGACGTCGATGCCGTCGTGGCGGCTTCGCGCGGCCAGGCACTGAAGGCCGAGATGTCCTACGCGGCGGCGGGGTAAGATCATGTCCCAACCGCTCAAGGCTGCAGCACAAGGTATGCGCGAACTGATCGCCTTCCGCATCGGCGATCAGGAATTCTGCATCAATGTCATGTCGGTACGAGAGATCCGCGGCTGGACGCCGGCAACGGGGATCCCGTACGCTCCACCCTATGTCCTCGGTGTCATCAATCTGCGCGGCGTCGTGCTGCCGATCATGGACCTGTCCGCCCGCCTCGGCATGCGGCCGTCCGAACCGAGCGTCCGCCACGTTATCATCGTGACGCAGGTGAGAAGGCACACGGTCGGCCTGCTGGTCGAGGCCGTCTCCGACATTCTGACGATCAACGAAGACATCATCCAGCCGACGCCTGAAATGGCGTCCGACCTGCAGAAGCAGTTCGCCCGCGGGATCTTGTCGATCGATCGTCGGATGATCTGCCTGATCGAACTCGAAACCCTGTTCCCCGACATCGAAAGCCAAGCAGCATGAGTGTTATGGGATTTGCAGAAAGCCGGCAGTCGCCCGATGAAGTCCTTGCCAGTGGTGAATATCCGCTGACACGCCGGGACCTGATGGAAGTCGCCGCGATGATTTACGCAGATGCCGGTATTTCGCTCAACGAGACCAAGGCATCGCTCGTTTACTCACGGCTGTCGAAGCATATCCGCAATCTCGGCATTTCCGGCTTTCGCGAATATTGTCAGCTCGTGTCGTCGCCTGCCGGAGCTGCTGCCCGCAGGGAAATGCTGTCGCACCTGACCACCAATTTCACCCGCTTCTTCCGCGAAAATCATCACTTCGACCATCTGCGCACAGAAGTGTTGCCGGGCCTGCTCGCCCGTGCCAAGGCCGGCGGCCGGGTGCGGATATGGTCGGCAGCCAGTTCAGACGGTCAGGAGCCCTATTCGATCGCGCTCACCGTACTGTCGTTGATGCCGAACGCCGCGGATTACGATTTCCGGATCCTGGCGACCGACATCGACCCGAAGATCTTGGCTATCGCACGCACCGGCGCCTATGACGAAGCGGCTCTCGAGACGGTCTCGCCTGCGATGCGCAAGCAATGGTTCCAGGAAGTCGAGATCCAGGGCCGCAGGAAGTTCCAGGTCGACGATCGCGTCAAGCGGCTGGTCACCTACAACGAATTGAACCTGATGGCACAATGGCCGTTCAAGGGCAATTTCGACGTCATTTTCTGCCGCAACGTCGTCATCTACTTCGACGAGCCGACCCAGGTGAAAATCTGGCAGCGCTTCGCCGGTCTTCTGCCGGACAAGGGGCATCTTTATATCGGCCACTCCGAGCGCGTGTCCGGCCCGGCCAAGGACGTCTTCGACAATATCGGCATCACCACCTACCGCTATATCGGCAAAGGCGCGGGGAACAAGTCATGAGCGCTCCGGCCCGCGTCCTTGTCGTTGATGACTCCGCCACCATGCGGGGTCTGATCACGGCGATCCTCAGTTCCGATCCCGGGGTCAACGTCGTTGGCCAGGCGAGCGATGCCCTGGAGGCCCGTGCCGCCATCAAGGAACTCAATCCCGACGTCATCACGCTCGACATCGAGATGCCGAACATGAACGGCCTGGAGTTCCTCGAGAAGATCATGAAGCTTAGGCCGATGCCGGTGATCATGGTATCGACCATGACACACCGGGGCGCCGAGGCGAGCCTCGCGGCACTGGAGATCGGCGCCTTCGATTGCGTCGGCAAACCTGTCGCCGGCGAGCGTAACCCCTTCGGCGATCTCGTCGAAAAAGTGAAGGCTGCGGCCCGCTCGCAGCGCCAGTTTGCCAGCCAGGCGGCCCGCCAGGCTCCGGTAACGCCAACTGCCGTCGCCGACTTCCGGGTCGGCCGGAAGATCGTTGCCATCGGCTCGTCGACAGGTGGTGTAGAGGCGCTGATCGCCGTCCTGCAGAAATTCCCGGCAAACTGTCCGCCGACCGTTATTACCCAGCACATGCCGCAGACCTTCACCAAAAGCTTTGCCGAGCGGCTGAACCGTCTCTGCGCACCGGTGGTGCAGGAAGCGACTGACGGTGCACGGCTGGAGATCGGCAAGATCTATCTCGCACCCGGTGGCGAGCGTCATCTGCAGGTCGCCAGTGCCTCGGCGCCGCATTGCCGTCTGATCGACCGCGATCCGGTAAACGGTCATCGGCCCTCCGTAGACGTTCTGTTCGATTCGGTTGCAGAACTGGCCGGGCGCAACGCCGTGGGTGTGATCCTGACCGGGATGGGTCGTGACGGGGCCGCAGGTTTACAAAAAATGCGCCATGCTGGTGCAAGAACCATCGGACAGAACGAAAAAACCTGCGTTGTTTACGGAATGCCAAGAGTTGCACACGAACTTGGCGCGGTTGAGCAGCAGCTTGCACTGTCTGCCATCGGTGACGAAATATTGAAAATGACAGCCGCCCGAAAGGAGAGCGAATAATGTCTCTTGCGGAGAAAATCAAAGTCCTGATCGTTGATGATCAGGTCACCAGCCGCCTACTCTTGAGTGATGCCTTGACCCAACTCGGCTTCAAGCAAATCACGTCGGCTGGCGACGGCGAACAGGGGATGAAGATCATGGCGCAGCAGCCCCATCATCTTGTCATCTCTGACTTCAACATGCCGAAGATGGACGGCCTGGGCTTGCTCCAGGCGGTCCGGACGAATCCGGCCACCAAGAAAGCCGCGTTCATCATCCTGACCGCGCAGGGCGACCGTGCCCTGGTGCAGAAGGCGGCGGCCCTGGGTGCAAACAACGTTCTCGCCAAGCCCTTTACCATCGAGAAGATGAAGGCGGCTATCGAGGCTGTGTTTGGAGCCCTGAAATGATCACCGAGGGTGCAGTCCGGCGCGTGCACATCATACAAGGCGAGTACAAGGTTCTCAGCGACCCGGATGCGGTGCTGTCGACCATTCTCGGCTCGTGCGTGGCTGCATGTTTGCGTGATCCTGTCGCCGGTGTCGGCGGCATGAACCACTTTCTGTTGCCGGGCAATGCCGGCTCGCCGATGACCGGCGGAGATGCGACGCGCTATGGCGTCCATCTCATGGAATTGCTGATCAACGGGCTCCTTAAGCAGGGAGCCCGCCGCGATCGGCTGGAAGCCAAGATATTTGGGGGTGCGAAGACGATTGCGACCTTCTCGAATGTCGGCGAACAGAATGCCGCATTTGCCGTGCAGTTCCTGCGTGACGAAGGCATTCGTGTCGTCGGCTCCAGCACGGGGGGCGACCACGGGCGCAAGGTTGAATTCTGGCCGGTATCGGGTCGGGCGCGGCAATATCCGCTGACCGGTGCCGAAACCAAGAAGACGGTCGATCTTGAGCGCCGTCCGGTCGTTGCAGCCAGGCCTGTCGAAAACACGGTCGAATTCTTTTGAAAAGCGAGGTCTACTCATGAACGCTATCTCGTCTACGGAGGCTTCGACTGTCGAGGAGGCGCTGCCCGCCATCCTCATGCGGATAGTTTCTGAGTTGCATGACGTCGCCTACCTGATCGAGCGCATCGAGCCGCAACTGCTGGAACTGAAAGGCATCGACGCGCAGTCGCCGGATTCCATGAAGGTCATGCAGGGCATCGATCTCGCCGTGCAGAAAACCCGCGGCATCGCCGAGTTCATCGATACCTTTACGGCTGAAATTCCGGAAGCGTGGATCGTCGACGTCGCGACCGCACTGAGCCTGGTGAAGCTCTCCGAAATGCAAAGGGCCCTCGGCGGCGGCGTTCGTCACGGCCATTCGCAGCCGCTAAGTAAGGCTGCCGGCGACTTCGACTTCTTCTAGTCGCCACGCAAATCGAAACGCAAGACGCGGTCTTCCGCGGCTTACTCCGAGCCCACGCGACCCCCGACCGCGTTGGAAGAAACGCTCGCGCAAGCTTCGCTGCCTATCTTCGCTGCAGGGCACAAAGCCAGTTTGGTCTTTGACGAAGCGTGCGAGAACAGAATGAATCTGTTAAATCAACTACTTCAGATATTGAAGAATGTTCAGAATCTAGGCCGAAACCGCCTTATGGCGTTAGGCGGCGTCGCAGTGCTTTCCATTGCCGTGGTTCTGGGCGCAGCCCTTTACGTCAATAAGCCCGCCCAGGAGACACTTTACGTCGGCCTGGACAAGCCGGACCTCAACCAGATCAGCATCGCGCTTGCAGAAGCCAATATCGCATTCCAGGTCGGCACCGACGGGACCAGCGTCACGGTCCCTGCAGGCACCACAGGCAAGGCGCGTCTGCTGCTCGCCGAAAAAGGCCTCCCCAACAGCACCAATGCCGGCTACGAACTGTTTGACAATGTCGGCTCTCTCGGCCTGACCTCCTTCATGCAGGAAGTCACTCGCGTTCGCGCTCTCGAAGGTGAGATCGGTCGCACCATCACCTCGATCAACGGCATCAGCGCCGCCCGCGTTCACATCGTTATGCCCGATGTCGGCAACTTTCGCAAAGCCGGGCAAAAGCCCACAGCCTCCGTCATGATCCGCGCCGGCTCCGAAGCTGGCCGCAAGTCTGCCCAGTCCATTCGCCATCTCGTCGCCTCGGCCGTGCCCGGCCTCGAAGTCGACGACGTTACGATCCTGGATTCCACCGGCCAGCTGCTCGCCTCCGGCGACGATCCGGGCAACAATGCCCTCAACCGTAACCTCGGCATTGTCCAGAACGTCCAGAGCGAGGTCGAGAAGAACATCGACAAGGCGCTTGCTCCGTTCCTCGGCATGGACAATTTCCGCTCCAGCGTCACGGCGCAGCTGAATACGGACACGCAGCAGATCCAGTCGACGGTCTACGATCCGGAATCCAAGGTCGAGCGCTCGGTCCGCACCACCAAAGAAAACCAGAAATCACAGCAGCAGCAGTCTGACACGGCTGCGACGGTCGAACAGAACATCCCCCAGGCGGCGCCCGCATCGGGTGGCGCCAGCCCGCAAAACAGTGACCAGACCGACAAGAAGGACGAGCAGACCAACTACGAGATCAACAGCACGACCACGGCCACCGTCCGTAACAGCTACAAGCTCGAGAAGCTTTCGGTCGCCGTCGTCGTTAACAAGGGTCGCATCGCCAAGATGGTTGGTGAACCCGCCGACCAGGCGAAGATCGACGCCTATATCGCCGACATGCAGAAGATCGTCGCGACGGCTGCCGGCCTCGACCCCAAGCGCGGCGATATCATTACCGTCAACGCCATGGATTTCCTCGACACCCAGTTGCTCGACGACACGGCCTCTAGCCCCGGCATCATGGACATGCTGAGCCGCAACATGGCTGGCATCATCAACTCGCTCGCCTTCGTCGTCGTCGCCTTCCTGATCATTATGATGGGCTTCCGTCCTTTGATCCGCTCGGTAGCCGGTGGACGCCTGGCCGGTACAGAAGCCGATAGCGCCCTGCCGGATGCAGCAGGCCTGGAGCTGCCGGACTTTGCTCCGGGCGGTGCCGGCGCCGGTGGCGCCCTGATGGACGGCTTCGGCTCCGACTTCGGCTTCGACAGCACCGACGACCTGCTGACGATGGGCGACGACGACGGCAACTTCAATCGCCGCGTCAAGGAAGGCCCGGAACGTCGCCTGTCGCGCATGGTGGAAATGAGCGAAGAACGCGCTGCGAAAATCCTCCGAAAATGGGCAGTCGACGTCGCCGCCTGACACAAGGGCCGGGTTCATTCCCGGCCTTTTTTCGTGATCGGTCCGACGCCTTTGTTCTTCCCGAAAGCCGGCCATTGATGGTTTTGCAGAATCGTTTTAACGTTGAACCGGGGAATGGATCAGGGGGCCGATTTTGATCGTATATTCAAATACAGAGAATAGATGTCTCCGAAATCCTTAGAACTTGGAGGTCTGCTGCTCCAGGGTGTACGTTTGTTCATAGTGATTCGGGGACAGAGAGTTAAAACACTCAAGGTCAGATTTAGTCCAGGCAGGACGTCCTAGCGCCCACGTTAAACGTTTAACATGGCAGGAAATGCAAATGGACATGAATATACTTCAGGCGAGCCGCAGCGAAGGGGATGTTATTCTCCCAACGCTTCCCGCCAAGAGCATGACCCGTGACCAGCTTATCCTGCGTCTGATGGACGTCGCAGGCTCCCCCTACATCCATTCGGGCCTGCGCGCCCTGACCGATTATATCGGCGCCTCCCACTATATGCTCGCCCGCTGCGACCTGCTCCAGGAGAGCGGCCTCGATTTCGTCATGTCGTCCGACTGGCCGTTCGATCTCGTCCGGCGGCTGGCATCCCATCTCGTCGGCGCCTATGTGCGGACCACCGAGATCGAGAAGTGCATGTTGCTGTTCCAGCCAAGCTTTTCGGTTTTGCCCGACGACGTGACCTTGCCGGAGGGATCGAGCCGCCAGTACTGCTCGCTGACACTCAATGTCGGCCGCACCCGGCTGTCGCTGATGCTGCTCTATCGTGACGGTTTCATCCTGTCGCCCGAACGTCTTCGCGAAGTCGGGTTGCTGACGGCCTATTTCGCGAGCTTCGGGCATTGCGTCGAGGGCAAGGGCGAGCGCAGCTTCGAATTGACGGACCGGGAGCTGGAATGCCTGTTCTGGATCGCCGAGGGCAAGACCAGCGACGAAATCGCCATGATTCTCGGCATCTCACGCAACACGATCAACAATTACATAACCAGCGTCATGCGCAAGACCGCAACCAAGACCCGGTCCGAAGCGATCGCGTTTGCGGTCAGAAACAATCTGGTCTGAGGGGTCACGATGAAATACGCGCCGGACAGAACGACCGTATCGCGCGAACTGAAGATGACGCGGGTTCACCGTATCTCCAGCCGTTCCGACCTTTTCCCGCGCCTAGTCGCGATGCAGAAACTGATCGACGCCCAGAATTTCGCAATTTACCGCGTCGCCGGTTCTGGCCTTCCCAACAGGCTGCGTCTGGTCTGCGAGCTGGAAAACTTCGGTCCGGCCAATCCCCTGGTCACGAAGGCCATTCTCGACGCTTACGGCGATGACATGCTGGAGCATCTCGAAAAATCGCTGCTGCCGCTCATGTGGAACGGCGTTGACGACGAGAGCACGGCCGAAGCCATCGATTTTGCCTCGTTCACATTGCGGCTGAAATCCAAGATGCTGCCCTATGCCGGCATTGTGTTTCCGGTCCGGCTGGGAACCGTGGGTAACGGAATCGTCCTGTTCACCGCCAATTTTATCGACGTCAGCAGCGACGTCATCGTCGATTTGCATGGTCGAAGCTGCCAGATCATGATGGATCTGCTATCGCTGGACGAACGGCGCAACTCTGCGGTGGAATCGTTGAGCGAGCGGGAAATCGCCTGCCTGCAACTGGCCGGAGACGGCCGGATCAGCGAAGAAATAGCGGACAAGCTTGGCCTTTCCGTGCATACGGTCAACGCCTATCTCGGCTCGGCGACGATCAAGCTCGATAGCGTCAATCGCATCCAGGCAATCGCGAAGTCCATCCGGCTTGGCTATATCAGCTGACATCACCGTCATCCATTCCTTCACTGCAGGCCGAAACGCGCTTCACCCGGCGTGTGCCGGGTGAAGCTTGAGCTCTGGACAGTATCAGGCAGCGGCGAAAGGCACGGCCACGAAGGTCTTTGTGCCGTCCCGTTCGATCATCAGCAGAACTGACTTGCGACCGGCCTTGCTGGCCTGCGCCACCTCAGCCTGAACGTCATGGGCGTTGCGGGCCGGCTTCTGGTTGACCGAGACGATCACATCGCCTGGCTGGATGCCGGCGGACGCTGCAGCCTTGTCGGGATTGACGCTTTCCACCACGACGCCTGTGACGCTATCGGGAAGATTGAGCGACTGGCGAACTTCCGGCGTCAGTTCCGCAAGCCCGATGCCCAGCGCAGGCTTGTGACCCTGCTGCGCGTCGCCGCTCTCGACGGAAGCCTGCTCGTCGCCTTTGTCGTTGCCGCCAACCGTTACCGGCAGGTCAACGGACTTACCGTCGCGCCACACTGTCAGGCTCTCCTTCGTACCCGGCGACAGGTCGGCCACGAAGCGCGACAGGTCCTTCGGCATTTTCACGGACCTGCCGCCGAGCCCGGTGATGATGTCGCCGCTCTTGACGCCGGCATTTGCGGCCGGCGTCCCGTCGCTTACCAGCGCCACCAGGGCACCCTGCGGCTGGGTCAAGCCAACGGCTTCGGCGATATCCTGCGTCACCGGCTGGATCTCGACGCCGAGATAGCCATGGTCGATCGAGCCGCTCTTCTCGAGCTTGGCGACGATGGTCTTTGCCTCGTCGGACGGAATGGCGAAGCCGACGCCGACGCTGCCGCCGTTGGGCGAGTAGATCGCCGTGTTGATGCCCACCACCTGGCCGTCGCTATCTACCAGCGGACCGCCGGAATTACCGTGGTTGATCGGCGCATCGATCTGGATGAAATCGTCGTAGGGGCCGCTGTGCAGGTCGCGGCCACGGGCGGAAACGATGCCGGCGGTGACCGTCGTGCCGATGCCGAAGGGATTGCCGATGGCGAGAATCTGGTCGCCGAGCTTCAGCTTGTCGGAATCGCCCCATGCGATGGTGGCAAGGGGCTTGGGAGACTGGATCTTGATGACGGCGAGGTCGGACTTCGGATCGGCGCCGAGCAGCTTAGCCGGGAGCTCCGTCCCGTCATCGAGGGTCACCTTGATGTCGATGGCCTTGTCGATCACGTGGTTGTTGGTGACGATCACGCCATCCGAGCTGATGATGAAGCCGGAACCGAGGGCCTGGCTGTGACCCTGGCGGCCCTGCGGCGCCTGTTGCGGCATCGGCATGCCCTGACCGCCGAAGAACTGGCGGAACTGCTGGTCCATCGGCGAACTGTCGCTGTCGTCGCTGACATTGTCGGCTTTCATCGTCGTGGTGATGGTGACGACCGCAGGCTTGTCGGCGCTGACGATCGGCGCAAACGAGCCGTTGGCGGCGATGATCCCGCCGACAGCGCCGGATTGGCCTGCGGCATTGGCGGCCGTGCTATTGAAAACCAGCGGCAGCGAGGCCGCCCCCAGGATGAAAGCAGCGCCAACGAGGGCTGCGGTCCGGTGTCTCTGAAGAATTGACGACATGATATTGGTCCCTTGCGAGCGTGTGAACACGATGCCGGGCCGCCTGTCTCGCGTTAGCGGTCGATTGCATCAAAGGCTCAGGCAGGTCTGCCATGCAGCAGATGGGTTCGCCTGAACTTCGACGCCAAGTAATAGCCCGCTCGAAACGGGTGTCATGTTAAACATAAATAATCAGAATATCGCGGATATGACCACATTTTCGCCGATAAAGCGGGATTAGGGGTCGGAATTACAGAAAAGTAATTCAAATCGCAGCCAGCATTACTCCGTGGCAATGTTGGCCGCCATGCCGTGTAATGCTGCAGGGATGCGGGGCTGAACACGTCGGACAAAAAACCAGGGCGACGGTCATGCGTCGCCCTGGTTTCGTAATGGGATTTCGGCAGTTCAGACGCTTCAGGCGTCCATCGCCGGGGATGTCGGTATGGTGTAACGTGCCTGGCTGAGGCTCTGGGCGAGCATAGCCGTATTTTCGTCCGGATCGCTCGACGGATTGTCGAAGGCGATGTGGTTGATCTCCACGCCGGCATGGTGTTCGGTCAACGCCAGCTTGGCGTAGACGGTTATGCCGACCGGTTTGATCTCGAGGTCGATGCTGACTTCCGCCGGGCCGCCCCATTCGAGGGCATAGTCGCCCCCTAGGCCAAAATTGACCGTGCCCGGAAGGAAGTAGAGTTCTGCGGCAGAGGCAACCAGGTCGGCAAGGTTGCCATAGGATTCAAAACGCAGCAGGGAAATCAGGTCCGCTGCGTCAAGCAGTCTCAGTTCGCTTGCCACAGGGCTAATGGCCTCGGCAAGGATCTGTTCGCGTTTTTCGGAGTAGGGGCATCTTTTCATTCGTTATGGTACCCGCTTATTATTTGATTTCGCCGCATAGATACGATGAATCAGTTCTGCGACGGCCTTAAAAAATACTGACGGGATGACACTATCGACCGAGACTTGCGCAAACATGGAGCGCGCAAGTGGCGGATCCTCGAACACCGGGATGTTGTTTTCCTCGGCAATTTCCCTGATTTTGAGTGCAATCAGGTCCTGGCCTTTTGCCACGACGACCGGCGCATCGTTTTCCGACCTGACGTAACGTAGCGCCACGGCAAAGTGGGTCGGGTTGGCGATGACAAGTGTTGCGCGCGAAACGTTCTTCATCATCCGCCGGCGAGCCCTGTCGCGGGCGATCGATCTCTGGCGTGCCTTGACGATAGGGTCGCCCTGCGACTGCTTGAATTCGTCCTTGACGTCCTGCTTCGTCATGCGCAGCTGGTCGTACCAATGGTAGCGCGTCCAGAACAAATCGATGATACCGACGATCGCGGTCGCCAGCAGCACGACCACAAGGATTTTCTTGATGATGCTCGCAAGCCGGACGAAAATCGTCTGCGGATCGGAAAACATCGAATCGATCGAGCTGAAGAACTCGCTGCGCAGCACGAAAAACATGATGATCCCGACAACGACGATCTTCATCATCGATTTGCCGAATTCCACCAGTCCGGGGACGCTGAAGATGCGCTTCCAGCCGGCAACCGGCGAAATGCGCGATATCTGCGGCCGGATGCGATCGAGCACGGGTGAGGGCAGGTGCTGGGCGACCGAGGAACTGATGCCGAACAGGAAGAACAGCACGACCGCCGGTAACAGCAGGTTGCCAACTTCCCAGCCGATCTTGACGAACAGCGACATCACGTCAGAGCCGGTTTCCAGGCTCCATTGGTCCGGATTTTCGAACAGGTCGCGAAGCACCTGGCCCATCCGGGCCATCCGATCCGGCAGGAAGAAGATCATGTAGATGAAGGTGGCAAGCATGGAGGCAAACAGCGTTGCCTCCCGTGACATCGGGATATTGCCCTTGTCTGTCGCTTCCCGAAGTTTTTTCTCGGTCGGATTCTCGGTCTTGCTGTCTTTGTCCTCGTCGGCCAAATCCGCTGCCCTTTTCAAACCGAAAGGCCGCGCATCATGCGCAGCCTGATCTTTGTGAGAGTCTAGACCTCCCGGTCGCCGGGTTCAACTCGGGCTATGTGCCGTAACGGCCTTGTCAACAGCTGCGGTTAAGCGGCCTCGGTGTCGGCAACGACGGGTTCCTTGAGCTGGATCTGGCCGGAATTGGCCAGCCGGATCGCTTCCTGGGCAATTGCGCGGCGGGCGATGGCGATCTCGCGTGGGTTGATACCGTTCGTACCGGCGGCAAGATCCGATTCGATCATGCGACGCTGGCGCGGGCTGATCGAGGCAAGCACCGTCTCGCGCATCTCGCCGGAAGACCCGCGCAAGGCCATCGTCAGGATGTCGGCGGAGATGTCGTTGAGCAGCAGGACGCGGCCGCGCTGCGGCATAAGCATCAGGTCGTCGAACAGGAAGATCTTCGGACGGACCTTGTCGACGGAAGCCTGGCTCAACGTTTCGAGCGAGCTCAGCAGCGTATCGACCTGCGGCTTCTCCATTTCGTTCATCAGTTCCGCAACCTTGGCCGAGCCGCCTGCGTTGCGTTCCATCTCGATCTCCGCCAACAGCGCCACGACGCGGTTTTCGATGATCTGTGCCGCCTTCGGACTGACGTCCTTGAGGTTGACCGTCCGGTTCATGATGTCGGCGCGCTGGGCGTCCGGGATCTGCATCAACACCTTGGCACCGAACGACGATGGCATCATCGACAGGATGTAGGCGATGGTCTGCGGATGCTCTTTCAGGAGGAAGCTGCCGACAAAAGCCGGTTCGCCTTCGCCGAGGCGGTCCCAGATCGACGTTTCGAAGGCCTGGAAGGCTGTGCGACGGCCGAGCAGGCTGTCGACCTCGTCTGGCGTCAGGCCCTCCTCGAGAATGCTCTCGATAGCCTTGGCGTTATCCATCAGACCGGCACCTTCGGTGAACAGGTCTTCGAATTCGGCAACGAGGATTGCCAGTTCGTCCGGGGGAATGGGGCGCAGCGACTGGGCGGACGAAATGATCAGCTGCAATTCGTGCTGGGTAAAATATTTCAACAAACGTCCCGCGACCTCCTTGCCCATGGCAAGAAGGACGGCCGCGGCTTTTTCAGCCTGAGATAACGGTTTCTCGGCTACAGCGCCGCCGAAATCGTCAAAGTCCATCATGGTCTTCTCCGTCCCAGACTTGGGGGGTATTAGGCTTTCTTCGTGCCCAAGACTTCAATTAGCTTGATCCCGAAGCGCGTATCGTCATTTTCCAGCACGGTGATTTCGCCACGAGCAATCCGCCGACCGTTGACCGTGATCTCGACCGGCTCGCCGATTTTCTTGTCGAGGGCGATGATCGCCCCTTCCGTCAAATTCATCAGGCCGGAGACCTGCATGCGGCTGCTGCCAAGCACGATCTGGACATCGATCGGGATGTCCATGATCAGGTCCATGTTCGACGTCAGCGCGCTGCCTGGCGCCTGCTGTGTCTCGAACGACGAACCGCCGAAATCTCCGAGGTCGCTAAGATCCGAATCTGTCGATGCGCTATCATCGCCGAAATCGCCAAAACTGGAAAGGCTCATCGGCGAGGCTGCAGCGTCGTCGTCCTCAGCGCCGAAATCGCCGCCGAAGTCTGAAAGGTCGCCGGCATCCTTTTTCAGGACGCCGCGCAAACCGTCGATCGCATCGTTCAACTCGTCCTCGTTGCCGGGCAGGTCGAGAGCGTCTTCGCCAACAGTTTTTGTTTTCCTGGGTGCCATAACTTTACTATTCCATTTGAAACTTGCCTCAAGCTGCCGTTGGCAGCCCCGGGCTTTGGAAACCGATCAATTCATGAGGTGCTTGAGCAATTCGCTATCGGAGTTGACGGTGTCCTTGACACGCACCGTGTAGTTTTCGCCGGACTTGCCGAATTCGCAGATGTAGATGTCCTTGCCGTTGGCGCTGACCTCGACGTTCACATCGCTGCTGTCCATGAACGGAATGACGTCGCCGACGGCAAGCTTGGAGATTGTCTCCAGCGTCAGCGATTGCAGCCGGATGCGGGCGTCGATCGTCACATGGGAACGGTGAACCTGCTCCGTGATCTGTTGGGTCCAAGCTTCCGACTTCACCGTCTGGTTCTTCGCCTTCGGTGGCGTGACGACGGTTTTCAAGAGGACCTTCTGCGGCACCACCAGCATGAAATGCGATGTGGCGGCGCCCAGCTTGATCGACATCTTGATGGCTGCCGCATACTCGTCCGGCTGGCCTTCCGCCGGCGGCTTGCCGTCTTCGATATTCTGCGCTGGCTCGAGGTAGGGCTCGAAACCGCCCGGTGCGTTGACGGCGGAGCGCAGCACGCTGGCGATCTTGTCGAACACCATGACGGCAAGGTCGAGCTCCATTAGCGAGAGCGGCCGCAGCTTCGGCGTTGTGATGGTCTCGGGCATCGCGCCCAGCATCCGCTCCATCAGCGTCAGGATAAATCCGGCGCCGCAGCCGAGCACGAAGTTCGGCGACCAGTTGCGCAACGAGCCGTGGACGACGGCGACGTTCGCGCCGAGCCCTTCGATCAGCTCGTCCATGGCGCCGGTCTTGCTGCCGGCATAGGAGACGACGACGTCGATGCCGATCTCGCTCTTGATAAGGTCAGGCAGGAATTCGCTGTAGACCTGACCGATCGAGGCACAAAGTTTCTCGACCCGTTGGTGATCGCCCAGGCCGCCGGTCAGCTTGGCGAGAAGGGTCGGACTCATCGGCGTACGCGGTGTATCATCCATCATCAAGCTGCCTTGTTCTCGCCGCCCGGATTCATCATTTCCTGCTCGACGGCATCGATCGAGGGACGCTCATAAGCCGAAATTGTCTTGCGGCCGTATTCCAAGGCAACCTGCGGTACGGAGCCGTTCATGTAGGCGAGCAGCGTTTGCTTGACGATGACATAGAGGCGATGCTGCTTGCTGCGGACGATCTTGATCTGCGAAACCAGCGGCGCGCACACCGAATAGGACAGCAGGATGCCGAGGAAGGTGCCGACCAGTGCCGAGCCGATCAACTCGCCCAGCACTTCCGGCGGATCGTTGATATGGCTCATGGCCTTGATGACGCCGAGAACGGCCGCGACGATACCGATAGCCGGGAAGGCGTCGCCCATCGTCGTGATCGCGTAGAATGGCTTCATCTTGTCATGCAGGATGGTGTTGATTTCCTCGTCCATCAGCGCCTCGATCTCGTGTGAGCGGGCATTGCCGATGATGATCAGGCGGACATAGTCGCAGATGAAGGCCGTCAGTTCCTTGTTCTTCAGGATCGTCGGAGCCGTCTGGAAGATCGAGGATTCGTCCGGATTGTCGATGTGTGCTTCGATCTCGTTGCGCGACTTGGTGCGCAGGTCGCGCATCAGGGCATAGAGGACGCCGAGCACGTCGAGGTAGTTGCGTTCCTTTGGCACCGAATGCTTGAACGCCTCGCCCAGTGCCTTCCCGGAATCCTTGATGACTTTCATGGTGTTGGCCATGATGAAGCCGCCGAAGCCGGCACCCCCGATCACCAGGAACTCGAATGGCTGCATAAGCGCACCGAGATGGCCACCCATGGCCATAAAGCCACCGATGATGCAACCAAAGGTCACAACGAATCCGATTATGATGTTCATCGACGGTCCATACCTGACGTTGTTTCTGATGTCTGGAGTAGGTTGCCTATCTTGCGTGAGGCTGTTTCCCACGCCGTTTTTGCCAAGTCTTCCATAGTGTCAGCTTCGCACAAGGAAGTGCTGAGATAAGGCAGGGCAAGGGCATCCATGCCCATCTAACGAATGGACATGCACGTCACCGGCGGCTTCCATTTCCGTTATTCTCCAATGTCCGGAGGGCGTTGCCATGCAGTCTGGTATCTATGTGTCTCTATCCTCGCAGATGGCCCTCGAGCGGCGGCTGACGACGATCGCCGATAACATGGCCAATGTGAACACCACTGGCTTTCGCGGCACGGAGGTCAAGTTCAACCAGGTGCTCAGCAACACCGACAACAAGCTCGGCTCCAAGGTCGCCTTCGTGACGCAAGGCAACGATTATCTTTCAACCGAGTCCGGCGAACTGCAGAATACCGGCAGCCTGTTCGACTTCGCGGTCAAGGGCGATGCCTGGTTCGGCATCAATACTCCCGCCGGCACAGTTCTGACACGCGACGGACGGTTTTCGATGACATCGACTGGAGCCCTTGTATCGGAGCGGGGCTTCCCTGTCCTCGATCCCAATGGCGGGCAGATCCAGCTCAATCCGCAGGGCGGAGAGCCTAATGTCACGGCCAACGGCGAGATCTTCCAGAACAACAAGCAGATGGGCACGATCGGTCTCTACACCGCCGACCTCAGCAAGGGCTTCGTGCGATATTCCAACAGCGGCATCATTGCCTCGCAGACACCGCAGGCGGTCGTCGACAGTTCCAAGGTCGGCGTTGCTCAAGGATATCTCGAAAATTCCAACGTCAATGGCATGCGCGAGATGACGCAGCTGATCGAAGTCAGCCGCGCCTTCGACAACATATCGACGCTGACGGGCTCGAGCGAAAGCTCGCTCGACGAGGCAATCAAGACCCTCGGCAGCAAGTCATCTTAAGGGGTCGGTAGATGGATCAACTCGAAGACACGATCTTGGATCCGCTAGGCCTCGAAGATCCGGATGAGACGCCGGCGGCCCCTGTGCTCCCGGAAATACCGATTTCGCAGAAGCTTGGGCAACTCGCCGAGCTTGCCCGCTACTACGGCACGCCGGAGAACGCCGTTGCCCATGGCGGCCATGTCAGGACCATTGCCGCTGGCCACTACACCGTCTCCGGCCTCTCGCGGCACGTCCGGCTTGGCGAATTCGTCGGCCATCTGTCTCCGACGGGCGTCCACCTCGGCGAAGTCGTGCGGGTCGAGCAGGACCTGATCTTCGTCTGCCCGATCGAGCCGGGCGAGCCGATCGGCATTCACGACAAGGTCATCCAGAAGGGTGCCTTCCGTATCAGCCCATCCAGCGACTGGTGTGGGCGCACGATCAATTCGCTGGGCGAGCCTATCGATGGGCTGGGTCCCCTGACGCAAGGCTCCACGCCCCGCTCGATCTCAAACCTCGCCCCGCCGTCGATGACCCGTCAGCGCGTTGAGACCGGGTTCAAGACCGGCGTCCGCGCCATCGATATCTTTACGCCGCTGTGCCTCGGCCAGCGCCTCGGCATTTTTGCCGGCTCTGGCGTCGGCAAATCGACGCTGCTGTCGATGCTGGCGCGCGCCGAGGCTTTCGACAAGGTCGTCATCGCGCTGGTCGGCGAGCGTGGCCGCGAAGTCCGCGAGTTCATCGAAGACACGCTCGGTCCGCATATGAGCAAGTCGGTCGCAGTCGTCGCCACCAGCGATGAAAGCCCTATGCTGCGCAAGATGGCGCCGCTCGCAGCCATCACCATCGCCGAACATTTTCGCGATGCCGGCGACAATGTGCTTCTGATCGTCGACAGCGTCACGCGCTTTGCCCACGCCATCCGCGAAGTCGCGACGGCGTCCGGCGAGCCGCCGATTGCCCGTGGCTATCCGGCCTCTGTGTTTACCGAACTGCCGCGCCTGCTCGAGCGCGCCGGTCCCGGCCCGGAAGGTACCGGGACGATCACCGCGATCATCTCGATCCTGGTCGACGGCGACAATCACAACGACCCGATCGCCGATTCCACCCGCGGCATTCTCGATGGCCATATCGTCCTGCAGCGCAGCCTAGCCGAAGAGGGACGCTATCCGCCGATCGATCCGCTGTCGTCAGTCTCGCGTCTTGCCCGAAAGGCATGGACGCCGGACCAGGAGAAGCTGGTGTCGCGGCTGAAGTCTCTCGTCCACCGCTTCGAGGAAACTCGAGATCTCCGTCTCATCGGCGGTTACCGGGCCGGCAGTGACGCGGACGTCGACATGGCGATCAAGCAGGTCCCGCTCATCTACGACGTTCTTAAGCAGTTGCCGAACGATCGCCCCTCGATCGATGCCTTCACCGACCTTGCAACGGCGTTGAAGAATGGTGCTGCCGCCCCGGCCAACGCAAGACCCAGAGGCTGACGTGAAAGCAATCGATACAGACGCCGGCGCAAAGCCGTTGACGGAGCAGAAGCGCAAGCGTGTCTTGCGTGGCGATACGGCGCTGAAGGGTGCTGGTCTGGCGCTGGCCGCACTGTCGGCTTTCTTCCCCTGGTATGTATTCCTGAACCCCGACAAGTTCGGCATGCAGGTGGCTGAGGGCGAACGCACCCGTGCTTTGCCGAGCAGCTGGGAGCAGCGCAACGTCTTCAGCGTCTCTCCGATGGGATTGGCCAACAGCAACGAGACGGACAGCAAGCCCCTGGTCGATACCGATCGATTGACCACGGCGACGACCGGCACCGCCGCTCCCGCCGACGTCAAAGGCGCCGATGCCGAAAACCAGCCGTTTCCGGGCGTGTCCGATTTTCGCCTGCTGCACGTTTCCAACGGGCGTGCGCTCATCCAGGATGCAGCCGGCATGTATGTCGTGAGGATCGGGTCTGTCCTTCCCGACAACAGCCGCCTTTCGCGCCTCGAGCAGCGCAAGGGCAAGTGGGTGATGATCACCTCGACCGGCGCTGTCTACGACGCCAACTGACGGCGCGCCTTTTGGGCGCTTCGTTTCATGGAAAAACCTCCCGACGGAAGGACGGCAGCATCGCCCGCGCGGTGCTGGGCGGAGAGGCGTATCGGCGACGGCCGCGCATATTCGAAGTTACGCAATCAAACGCGTTTGCCGCAAGTCCCACGCAAGATTACCGGCCTAGTGTCTAGGCATACGAATGGAGATGATCCCCATGCAACCGATCCAGCTTTTTGACCTAGCATCGCGCCAAGCAGAATGGTTGTCGGTGCGTCAGCAGGTGGTTGCAGGCAACATCGCCAACGCCAACACCCCCAAATTCCATGCCAAGGACGTCACGCCGTTCGAAGCCGTGCTCAACAACCAGACGGTTGGCATGGCGCGCACGAACCCGGCGCATCTTTCAGGCACCGAAATGGGCAGCACCGACAAAATCGGTGTCGAGGAAGCCTCTCTAAACCAGGAAATCGGTGTCCAGGAATCGGGCAACACCGTTGGCCTGGAATCCGAACTGACCAAGACCGGTGAAATTCAGCGGCAGTACGGTTTGAACACCGCCCTCGTCAGTTCCTTCAATCGCATGATGATGATGGTCGTGGGGAAATAAAAAATGGATCCATTAACTGCTGCCATGAAGGTGGCAGGCTCAGGTCTCGAAGCTCAATCGACCCGCCTGCGCATCGTTTCGGAAAATATCGCAAACGCCCGTTCGACGGGCGACACGCCGGGCGCCAACCCCTACCGCCGCAAGACGGTAACCTTTGGCGCCGAACTCGACCATACCAACAACCTGACCACGGTCGGCGTCAAGAAAGTCGGTCAGGACCAGGGCAAGTTCGTCGAGGAATACGACCCCGGCAATCCAGCTGCGGACCAGAGGGGCTACGTCAAGATGCCGAATGTCAACGTTCTCGTTGAAATGGCCGATATGCGCGAAGCCAATCGCTCCTACGAGGCCAATCTCCAGACGATCAAGCAATCGCGCGATCTAATCAATTCCACCATCGATTTGTTGAAGTCCTGATCATGATTGACGCTATCAAAAGTCTCACCTCACTTTCTTCGATGACGCGCGGCCTCGGCAGCGTTTCGGAAGATGCGTCCTCGTCGCTGACAACAGGCTTGATGCCCGGCCTGTCGACTGGCGTGACCACCCCGGGTGCAACGCCTGGCGCCGACACCGGCATGAGCTTTGCTTCTGTCATGAGCAACATGGCCAAGGATACGGTCAGCACCCTGAAGGGAGCTGAAGCGGCTTCCTTCGCCGGTATCAAGGGCACCATGGGCACTCGCGAGGTGGTCGATGCCGTCATGCAGGCCAACCAGACCCTGCAAACGACCGTCGCAGTCCGTGACAAGCTTGTTTCGGCCTTCCTAGACATCACGAAAATGCAGATTTAACGGGATCGGACGAAGACATGAGAGCGCTTGCCATTGCGGCTACGGGCATGGATGCCCAGCAGACCAATCTCGAGGTCATCGCGAACAATATCGCGAACATCAACACGACGGCTTACAAGCGCTCCCGCGCCGAGTTTTCGGACCTTCTCTACCAGACGGAACGGGCCAAGGGCATCTCCAACCGCCCCAACCAGGCAGCCGTACCCGAGGGCGCCAATATCGGTCTCGGCGTGCAGACGTCCGCCGTCCGCAACATTCATATCCAGGGCGAGCTGTCGCAGACCGAGAACGATCTCGACGTCGCGGTTGTCGGTCGTGGCTGGTTCCAGATCCAGATGCCTGACGGCACGACGGCCTACACCCGCGCCGGCTCCTTCAACAAGAGCGACACCGGCCAGATCGTCACCGTAGACGGCAATGTCCTGCAGCCTGGGATCACCGTTCCAAGCAACGCCAGCAAGATCACGATCAGCACCTCCGGCGAAATTTCCGCCACCATCGGCACGTCGGCCACGCCGACGATCCTTGGGCAAATGCAGCTCGCCAATTTCGTCAACGAGGCAGGCCTGCAGCCCATGGGCAGCAATCTGTTCACCCAGACCCCGGCCTCTGGCGATCCCGTCGTTTCCAATCCCAATCTCGATGGCTTCGGCGCGATCAAGCAGGGCTACCTGGAATCGTCGAACGTCGACCCGGTGAAGGAAATCACCGAGCTGATTACGGCCCAGCGCGCTTATGAAATGAATTCCAAGGTTATCACCACGGCCGACGACATGGCCTCGGTGGTCAGCAAAAACCTCAAGTAGCAAAGAGAGAGCCGGACATGATCGTTCGCCAGGCAAAAAGCGTTGCAGTCGCGTGGCTCGCCGTCGTCGGCCTGGCCTGCGGGTTCGTGCTGGCCCCCAGCGCCAGTGCGGAAGATCTGGGAATGGGCAAGGCGGTCGTTCCGACGGAAGCCATCTATCCCGGAGACGTTATCAGCAGCGGTCAGCTGGAAGAGGTGCAGATCACCAATCCGAACCTCACCGGCGACTTCGCCCGCTCGATCGACGAGGTCGTCGGTCGGGTGTCGAAGCGGACATTGCTCTCCGGACGTACGATCGCGATCTCTGCGCTTCGCCAGCCCTTTGCCGTGACGCGCGGTTCCAACGTCCGGCTGGTGATGAGCATGGGCGATATGATGATTTCGGCTGCCGGAACGCCCCTCGACGACGGTTCTATCGGTGACAAGGTCCGCGCCCGCAACATCGATTCCGGCATCATCGTCAACGGCACGGTCCTCGAGAACGGTACGATCCGTGTGGTAGCAAAATGAGAAGCCTGCGTCTTTTCCTGGCCATCCTGCTGATGCTGCCGAGCCTGACCGCACCCGGTCCGGCGGCAGCGATGAGTTCGCGCATCAAGGACATTGCCTCGCTGCAGGCCGGCCGCGACAACCAGCTGATCGGCTACGGCCTGATCGTCGGCCTGCAGGGCACCGGCGACGGCCTGCGCTCGTCGCCGTTCACCGAGCAATCGATGCGCGCCATGCTCCAGAATCTCGGTATCTCGACGCAAGGCGGCCAGTCCAGCGCGAAGAACACCGCCGCTGTCATGGTCACCTCGAACCTTCCGCCATTCGCCAGCCCCGGCAGCCGCATCGACGTGACGGTCAGCTCGCTTGGCGACGCAAGCTCGCTGCGCGGTGGTACGCTGATCATGACATCGCTCAGCGGTGCCGACGGCCAGATCTATGCCGTCGCGCAAGGCTCCGTCATCGTTTCGGGCTTTCAGGCCCAGGGCGCGGCAGCAACGGTGACCGAGGGCGTCACGACTGCCGGTCGCGTGCCCGGAGGCGCCATCGTCGAGCGCGAGCTGCCGTCGCGCTTCAAGGACTCGGTCAATCTCGTCCTGCAGCTGCGCAACCCCGATTTCTCGACCTCGATCCGCATCGCCGACACGGTCAATGCCTACGCCTCGTCCCGTTTCGGCGCGCCGATTGCCGAAGCCAAGGATTCGCAGGAAGTGGCGATCGCCAAGCCGAAGACGGCCGATCTTACCCGATTGATGGCCGATCTCGAAAATCTCGAAGTCCAGACCGATACGCCGGCCAAGGTCGTCATCAACGAGCGCACCGGAACGATCATCATCGGCGCCGACGTCCGGGTCTCGCCGGTTGCCGTGAGCTATGGAACGCTGACCGTTCAGGTCAGCGAGAACCCGCAGATCATCCAGCCGCAGCCATTCAGCAACGGCGAGACGGCCGTCCAGGACCAGACCGACATCTCGGCGACCAAGTCCGGCGGCCGCGTCGCAGTCCTGCAGGGGCCCGACCTGAAGACCCTGGTGTCCGGTCTCAACAATATCGGCGTCAAGCCCGATGGCATCATCGCCATTCTCCAGGGCATAAAATCGGCTGGCGCACTGCAAGCGGAGCTCGTTCTTCAATGATGGGTAGAGACGTCCTCGTGCATCTTCGGGCGAACTGCAAGACTGTCGCCCTGGCGGCGGTCGGTGCGGCGCTGCTGATCATCCCCGGTGCGTTTGCCGAGGATACGGCAAAGCCGGCGGTCGATCCATCGAGCAGCCAGGATGAGATCCGCCAGTTCTGCACCAATATCGCGGAGCCGGCTCGCGACCAGCGCTACCTGCTGCAGAAGCAGGCGCTTGAAAAACTTCAGGCCGATGTCGACGTCCGCATTGCCATCATGGACCAGCGCAAGGCTGAGTACGAGGACTGGCTGAAGCGCCGCAACGATTTCCTTGCCAAGGCTGATGACGGCCTGGTCCAGATCTACAAGAACATGAAGCCGGATGCCGCCGCCGCCAGCCTCAACGACGTGAAGATCACCATCGCTTCTGCGATCATCATGAAGCTGAAACCAAGCCAGGCAAGCCTCATCCTCAGCGAAATGGACCCGCAGAAGGCGGCGACCGTGACCAACATCATGTCCAGCGCGTCTGATCCGAACACGTCGAAGGCCAAGGACACACAATGAACAAGTCGCTCCCCGTCACATTGGCTGCAATGGTGTTCCTCGGCGGTTGCCAGTCGCAGGCGATCAAGGAAATCGGTCGGGCGCCGGCCATGAGCCCGATCGGCAGCGGGCTGCAATATGCCCAGACGCCGCAGATGTCTCTCTATCCGAAGCGGCCGCATCAGGTGGCACAGGGCTATTCGCTGTGGAGCGATTCGCAGGCGGCGCTGTTCAAGGACGCCCGCGCGTTGAATGTCGGCGACATCATGACGGTCAACATATCGATCAACGACAAGGCCAACTGGGATAACGAGACCAATCGCGACCGGACCAACAAGAGCGGCATGAACTACGACGTCAACGCCAATATTCTGGGCTGGAACCCGAAGACGTCGGGCGCCGGGACATACGGCTCTGACACCTCAACCGATGCCAAGGGCAAGATGCAGCGCTCCGAGCAGGTCACACTGCTGGTGGCCGCCGTCGTCACCGGCATCCTGGAGAATGGCAACCTCGTCATCAGCGGCTCGCAGGAAGTTCGCATGAACCAGGAAATCCGCATTCTCAACGTCGCCGGTATCGTCCGGCCGCAGGATGTCACCGCTGAGAATACCATCTCATACGAGAAGATCGCCGAAGCCCGCATCTCTTACGGCGGTCGCGGTCGCCTGACGGAAATCCAGCAGCCGCCGCGCGGCCAGCAGGCTGTCGACCTTCTGTCGCCATTGTAGCGGCTGTAGACGAGATACAATGAAAGGCGGACCGTCATGGCAGACGACGAAGACGGCAAGAAAAAGAAGAGTACCCTGATCCCGTTGATCGGCGGCGTGCTGGTGCTGACCCTGGTCGGCGCCGGCGGCGGCTGGGCCATCGGCAATATGGTCGCTCCGAAGATACTTACAGCTGAAAAGGCCCAGGCAGCCGAGGCCAAGCCCGAGGCCGGCGGCAAGAAGGGTGAGGACGGCGCGTTGCCAACCGTTGTCCCCGAGGCCAACGGTATCCTCCAGCTGGACCCCATCACGTCCAACCTTGCCTACCCGTCGGAAAACTGGGTTCGGCTCGAGGTCGCGCTGATGTTCAAGGGGCCGACGGACGTCAAGATGGCCGAAGATATCCACCAGGATATCCTCGCCTATATCCGCACGGTTTCCCTCCAGCAGATCGAGGGTCCGCGCGGCTTTCAATATCTTAGGGACGACATTCAGGAACGTGTTGACCTGCGCTCGGAAGGGCGCGTATCGAAGGTGATGTTCAGAACCTTCGTCATCGAATGATTCGATTTCTATGCCTTTTCATCGCCATCATGGCGGTGCCCGAGTTGGCGGCGGCGCAACAGCTTCCGACAGACCTGTTCAACGCGCCTGTCAGCGGCTCGGCGGCGGCCTGGATCATCAGGACATTCGGCCTTCTGACCATCCTGTCGGTGGCTCCGGGCATCCTGGTGATGGTCACCAGCTTCCCGCGCTTCATTATCGCATTTTCGATCCTGCGCTCCGGCATGGGCCTCTCCACCACCCCGTCCAACATGATCCTGCTAAGCCTGGCGCTGTTCATGACTTTCTATGTCATGGCACCGACTTTCGACCAGGCATGGAAGGATGGCGGCGCGCCGCTTCTGGCAAACCAGATTAACGAGACGGAGGCCGTGCAGCGCATTGCCGAACCGTTTAGAACCTTCATGTCCGCCAATACGCGTGAGAAGGACATCAAGCTGTTCGTCGATCTCGCCCAGGAGCGCGGCCAGACGGTCGTCGTCGACAGCAAGATCGACTACCGTGTTCTTATCCCGGCCTTCATGATTTCCGAGATCCGCCGCGGCTTCGAAATCGGCTTCCTCGTCGTACTGCCGTTCCTGGTGATCGATCTCATCGTCTCGACCATCGTCATGGCGATGGGCATGATGATGCTGCCGCCGACATCCATCTCGCTGCCGTTCAAGATCCTGTTCTTCGTGCTGATCGACGGCTGGAACCTGCTGGTCGGCAGCCTCGTCCGATCCTTCCACTGACCTGATTTGATGTAAGTCGTGACGCCAGCGCGCCGGCGCCGGAGTATCCCCCGGCGCGCGCGAACTATTCTGCGGCGATAGCGTGCGGATTTTCGTCCTCGACCATGAACGGCACGGTGCGCGGGGGCAGGGCAGGCACATCGAAGTGCTCTGGCTCCAGCCCCTGTCTGCCGCGCTCGTACATCGTTTCAAAAGCCATCTGCAGGTGATCGCAGAAGCGCTCCGCGTCGAACAGCGGCATGACGTAGCGGTTGCGGATCAGCCGTTCCTTGTATTCCTGCACGCGAGCGCGATCGTTGGCCAGCGCAACGGCCATGTCCTCGTAGCCCTGCATGTCCGGGGCAACCAGTTCGGGTACGCCGATGGCATTCAGCAGGCTCTCGCTGACCCTGGAGGCGAAGTTCGTACCCTTGAGAGTGAGGACGGGCAGGCCGCCCCAGAGCTGTTCGGACGTCGTTGTATGGCCGTTGACCGGGAAGGTGTCGATGCCGAGGTCGGCCAGCGCCTGGCGGTCGATATGCTCGTCATAGCGGATGCGGGTGGTGAATACGATGCGCTTGCGATGAATGCCGCGTGCCTCGAAGCGGGCGGCAAGATTGGCTTCCGCGCGCGGTCCGTTGCAGACGACCCAGAGCACGGTGTTCTTGGTCCGCCTGAGGATATTGCACCAGACGTCGACCATCTGGGAGGTAATCTTGCGGTTGCCGTTGAATGACGCAAACACGAAGGCGTCTTCCGGCAGGCCGTGCTTGGCACGGCTGGTCGGGCGCGGCTTCGGGCGATGGGTCGGATCGTTCGGCTGGTAGCATTCCGGCAACCTGCAGAACTTTTCGTGGAAATGCGCCTTGGAGTGATCGGGAAGCACATAGTGGTCGCCGATGATGTAGTCGAGGTCGATGTTGACGGTCGTGCCGGGAAAGCCAAGCCAGGCTACCTGGATCGGCGCCGGCATGTGGTTGAGGATCTTTGCCCTGGTATCCTTGGTGTGGCCCTTGAGATCGACGAGAATGTCGATGTTATGCGACCGGATGAGATCCGCTGCTGCCTTGTCGCTCATGTCGCGGACATCGACGACACGGCCCCATTTGGAAAAGTCGAAAGGTTGGGCCTGCTGGCTGTCCAGCGGAGAATGATCGAAGAGGACGATCTCGAAGCGATCCCTGTCCTGCAACTCGAGAACACGCTGCATCAGCTTCATCGTCGCATGGCCAGGCCAGAAGTCCGATGACAGATAGCCGAGGCGGATCTTCTCGCCCCATGTGTGTGGCATCTTGCGGCGCTTGTCGCTGTGTCCCTCGGCAATCGGCGACGAATCGTGCACCGCAAGCTTGTTCAGCGCCTCGTCGCCACACCAGTGCAGGTGGAAGAAGGGGTTGTCGTAGCGGACGTAGTCGAGCTTGCCCGCAGCCGTTGCCGCATAAACGGGTGCTGCCTGGATATCGATGGTGGCAAGATCCGAGAACTCGCGGCTGAAGATCAGGCTGAGCGTCCGGAAGGTGATGTTGTCGGGATATCGCTTGAAAAGCGTTGTCGCGATATGGCGGTTGCCATCGTCGTAGAGATCGTCGCTGAGAAGCTTGGCCGCCAGCGTCAGATGGCGCAGGTGCAACCCGTCTGCCAGGATTTTCTTGAGGCCGCCCAGCAGTGCCTTCTGCTGTCGCGCGAGCAGGATGGTGGCCAGCACATAGGCCACGTCGGGGTCCTTGAGCGCCAAAGGGAAGATCAGCGAGCCGATGGCCAGTGCTGCGTCTTCATTGCCGCTCTCGAAGTGCAGCAGCAGGGCGTCGCGCAGATATTCCTCCCGCACGGGCTTCTGGCGACCCGCGAGTTCGAACGAACTGGCCGCCTCGGATTTGAAGCCGAGTTTCTGCAGTGTCTTCCCAAGCAGGGCGTAGGTCTTCGGCGAGGTATCGACGTCGATCAGCGCGTTGAGCGCCTCGAGGGCCCGCGTGTAGTGGCCTTTTCGGTAGTGATCGGAGGCGATCGAAAAAGCAGCTTTGTAATTCAAGAGCCAAACTCCACGCGGATCGTGATGACAGTCAGGGACGGACGACGCCCGTCTCCAGAGATTCGAGTGCCATAATGGCGCCCGGACCTTGCGTCAGGCCGGAGCGTAAATTAGCGGATTCAGCAGTCGTTAATGATGACTCCAAGGACTCCGGCGGTTCCAAAAGGATTTAAGTAGTTGGAAATAAATAGATGTGATTTTGATCACACATGACGGGTTTGGTGTCCATTGCGATGGCACCGAGGCATGAAGCCGCTCCGTGATCGCCGGTAAAGAAGTCCGGTAATGTCCCTCCATTTGTATCCAGTCCAGGGGACAAGCCTAATGACGAGTATTCAGACCAACAACTCCGCAATGGCAGCACTGCAGACACTGCGGAATGTCAACACCAACCTGAACAGCACGCAGACCGCTGTTTCTACCGGCCTGCGCATTTCCAAGGCCTCCGACAACGCCACATACTGGTCGGTTGCCACGACGATGAAGTCTGACGTCGGCGCCCTCAGTGCCGTCTCCGATACGCTCGGTCTCGGTGCTGCAAAGGTCGACACAGCCTACACCGCAATGGACAGCGCCATCGACATCGTCGGCCAGATCAAGGACAAGCTCGTCACTGCCAAGGAAGGCAGCGTCGACAAGACCAAGGTTCAGGCTGAACTTACACAGCTCCAGGCGCAGCTGAAAAGCGTTGCCCAGTCGGCTTCGTTCAACGGCGAAAACTGGGTCGTTGCCGCTTCCGGTGGCGATGCTTCGGTCGTCTCTTCCTTCGTTCGCAATTCCTCGGGCGGCGTGTCGGTATCTTCCGCAAGCTACACCTTCAACGCAGGTGCAAAGGGCAACGTTCTGTTCGGTTCGAGCGGTGGCAGCATCGATCTGACGTCGGGCATTCTCGGCACCAAGGACACCAGCGCCGGCAACTTCTCGGTCGCCAGCCTTGATATCTCCGGCATGACCGGCGGCCAGATCGACAGCGCCATGAACATGGTGGAAACAGCTCTGTCGTCGATGACAAGCGCTGCTGCACAGCTGGGTTCGCTGTCCAGCCGTATCGACCTGCAGACGACGTTTGCATCGTCGCTGAGCGACGCCATCACCTCGGGTGTTGGCAAGCTGGTCGACGCCAACATGGAAGAAGAATCGAGCAAGCTGTCTGCCCTGCAGACACAGCAGCAGCTGGCCATCCAGTCGCTCTCGATCGCTAACTCCTCGTCGCAGAGCATCCTGTCGCTCTTCCGTTAAGGCTAAAAATACCGATCGTTCGCGATCGGTAAACCTTCCTAAACAAAGAATTAACCGCGCCTCTCTAAGGCGCGGTTTTTTTTAATCTATTTCTTCTTTGACGTTCTTCTTTCCTTAACTGTATTGGTGTCATCTAGGCCTATGAAACGGTGAGTTAACCCTAACATTAAAGGTTAACAGGCATGATGCTGGATGCCGTTTCCGGCCCTGACCCGGAATGTCCCTTCTATTAACCAGTGCCAAAGGGGCAATGAATCCTATGACGAGCATCAACACCAACAATGCAGCAATGTCCGCTCTGCAGACACTGCGCAATGTCAATGCCAATTTGACGAACACGCAGACCGCCGTTTCGACAGGCCTGCGCATTTCCAAGGCTGCCGACAACGCTACCTATTGGTCGGTCGCTACCACGATGAAGTCCGACGTCGGCGCCCTCGGTGCCGTATCCGACGCCCTCGGCCTCGGTGCTGCCAAGGTCGACACAGCCTACACTGCCATGGACAGCTCGATCTCCATCGTCAGCCAGATCAAGGACAAGCTCGTCACTGCCAAGGAAGGCAGCGTCGACAAGTCCAAGGTCCAGGGCGAACTCACCCAGCTGCAGGCGCAGCTGAAGAGCGTTGCCACGTCGGCTTCGTTCAACGGCGAAAACTGGGTCGTTGCAGCTTCCGGCGGTTCCGCTTCGGTCGTGTCTTCCTTCGTTCGTAATGCTTCCGGCGGCGTTTCCGTCACCACGTCGGCCTTTGCCTTCGACGCCAGCTCGCAGGGCAACGTCCTGTTCGGCTCCGACGGCTCCGGCGGTGCCAACCTGACCACCGGTATCCTCGGCTCCGCCGAGACAATCGGCTCGTCGAGCTTCTCGGTCTACAGCCTTGACATCAAGGGCATGACCGGCGCCGGCATCGATAGCGCCATGAACATGGTTGAAGCTGCTCTGTCTGCCATGACGAGTGCTGCTGCACAGCTGGGTTCGCTGTCGAGCCGCATCGATCTGCAGACATCGTTTGCCTCTTCGCTCAGCGACTCCATCACCTCGGGTGTTGGCAAGCTGGTCGATGCCAACATGGAGCAGGAATCGAGCAAGTTGTCTGCCCTGCAGACGCAGCAGCAGCTGGCCGTCCAGTCGCTGTCGATCGCCAACTCCTCGTCGCAGAGCATCCTGTCGCTCTTCCGTTAAGAACCGCAGGGTAAAAGCTTCGGCCGCTGATCGAACTCTTAAAAATAGGTTAACCGCGCCCCTCTAAGGCGCGGTTTTTTTTATCTAAATTTTCATCAGGTGTTCAGTTTTCATTAACCATGATGGTGTCATCTAGGGTCATTGAAACGGCAAGTTAACCTCTGCGATTTGGGTTGCTAGGCATGATGCTGAAAGCTGTTTCCGGCACAGACCCGGAATGTCCCTTTTAATCACGCCGCCAAGGGGCAAAAATCTTATGACGAGCATCAACACCAATAATGCTGCGATGGCAGCCCTTTCCACATTGCGTGGAATCAACAGCAGTCTCCAGTCGACCCAGAGCGCTGTCTCTTCGGGCCTGCGTATTTCCAACGCTTCCCAGAACGCAGCCTATTGGTCGATTGCAACCACAATGAAGTCGGATATCGGCGCGATCGGCGCAGTATCGGACGCCCTCGGTCTGGGTGCTGCCAAGGTCGACACGGCCTACACGGCGATGGATAGCGCCATCGACATCGTCGGCCAGATCAAGAACAAGCTCGTCACAGCCAAGGAAGGCAGTGTCGACAAGGCAAAGGTCCAGGAAGAACTCGGCCAGCTTCAGGCGCAATTGAAGAGCGTCGCCGAATCGGCCTCCTTCAACGGTGCAAACTGGGTTGTTGCCGCCTCCGGCGGTTCTGCTTCGGTCGTCTCCTCCTTCGTGCGCAACGGTTCGGGCGGCGTCGCTGTCACAGAGTCCTCCTACTCGTTCAACACAGGGTCGCAGGGCAACGTGTTGTTCGGCGTCAACAGTAGCGGCGAAGCCGAAACCAGCTCCGGCATTCTGGGCACGACCGAACACATCGGCTCCTCGGACTTCTCCGTTTACAGCCTCGATATCCGCGGCATGACGGGTTCCGGCATCGACAGCTCGATGAACATGGTGGAATCTGCCCTGCAGGCCATGACCACTGCTGCTGCCCAGCTCGGTTCGCTGTCCAGCCGTATCGACCTCCAGACGACGTTCGCCTCGTCGCTGAGCGATGCCATCACCTCGGGTGTCGGCAAGCTCGTCGATGCCAACATGGAACAGGAATCGAGCAAGCTCTCGGCGCTGCAGACGCAGCAGCAGCTGGCGGTCCAGTCGCTGTCGATTGCCAACTCCTCTTCGCAGAACATCCTGTCGCTGTTCAAGTAAGCGTACGCCTTACTACATAAGCCGATCACTGAGCCGCGCCCCAAGGGGCGCGGTTTTATTTTTACGATACATAAAAAAGGCCAGAGTTAACGATCTGTTAACCAAATTTGTGTCATCTCGAGCTAACGCAACGGTTGGTTAACCTGTCCTAATGGTCTGTTAACAGGCATGACGCCGGTCTCCGTTCCCGGCCCTTCCGGAATGTCCCTTCTAATTCACGCCGATCAAGGGGCACCTCGACATGACCAGCATTCTTACCAACGTTCCAGCCATGTCTGCATTGCAGACACTGCGCAGCATCAATACCAACCTGCAGGACACGCAGAGCCGGGTATCTTCCGGATATCGCGTCGGTAAGGCTTCGGACAATGCGGCCTACTGGTCGATTGCGACCACGATGCGCTCCGACAACAGCGCCCTTTCAGCTGTCTCCGACGCCCTTGGCCTTGGCGCCGCGAAAGTCGATACAGCCTACACGGCTATGGATAGCGCCATCGAGGTGGTCCAGAACATCAAGAACAAGCTCGTCACCGCCAAGGAAGGCAGCGTCGACAAGAAGGATGTCCAGGAAGAAATCTCCCAGCTCCAGCAGCAATTGGAAAGCGTTGCCGAGTCCGCGTCCTTCTCCGGCCAGAACTGGATGATCGCTTCAGACGGTGCCTCAGCCTCGGTCGTATCGTCGTTCGTGCGCACCAGCACCGGCGGTGTCGCGGTCAACAGCACCAGCTATCGCTTCAATGCCAGCTCGCAGGGCAATGTCCTGTTCGGCTCCAACGCCTACGGAGAGGTCAACACCTCCAGCGGCATCATCGGCAGCGGCTCCCTTTTTGGCGCGACGACATTTTCTGTCTACAGCCTCGATATCAAGGGCATGACCTCCGGACAGGTCGACAAGGCCCTGACCATGGTCGAATCAGCGCTGCAGGCGATGACCACAGCGGCATCGCAACTGGGCTCGCTTGCCAATCGCATTGATCTGCAGACGAACTTTGTCTCGGCGCTGGGCGACACGATCGATGCCGGCGTCGGCAAGCTCGTCGATGCCAATATGGAAGAGGAATCGAGCAAGCTGACTGCCCTGCAAACCCAGCAGCAGCTCGCCATCCAGTCCCTGTCCATCGCCAACAGCAGCGCCCAGAACGTCCTGTCGCTGTTCAAATAACGGCCCGCCATCCGGCGGTCTCAGAGGCCAAGCCTTGAGTGTAGCTTGCGCGGCAATTGCTAAGGTCGATTTAGCGCTTGCCGCGTGGCTTCATCGCTTGTTAATGATAATACGCAGCAGTTTGTTGCAAGCGACAGGCCGAGCCGGAGAACATCCGCGCAGGCTGGCATGAAGCCGAAAAGTCGCCGCCGGTCAGCCCGGCCTGGCACCTTCACACACATCGCGGGCATCATTCCATGAGCAGCTTGACCACGAACGCTTTTGCGCTTGGCGCACTCACTGTCTTGCGCGGTGTCAACAAGGACCTGAGCACGGCCCAGCAGCAGGTGTCGTCCGGCTACCGTATCGGCTCTGCCGCTGACGATCCGTCCTACTGGTCGATGTCCATGACGATGAAGTCGGACAGCTCGAGCCTGAAGACCATCGGCGACGCGATGTCGCTTGGCGCCAGCAAGGTCGACACCGCCTACACCGCGATGACCTCGGTGATCGACGTGCTCACGGAGATCCAGGCAAAGCTCGTCAGCGCGAGCGAGACGGGTGTCGACAAGGACAAGCTCAATACGGATATCCAGGCACTCAAGGCGCAGTTGCAATCCACCGTCGAATCCGCGTCCTTTGCCGGTTCGAACTGGCTGTACAATTCGCAAGGGGTCGCCGACACGAGCCAGTCGGTCATCAGCAATTTCGTTCGCGGTACCTCAGGCCAGGTCACGCTCAACACGATCGACTACGATTCCTCGCAGTCCCTGATGATCGATACGGCCGATCCCAGCCGCGGCTTGCTCACCAAGACCGTCGATGCCAACAGCATCGCTTCCGACGGCACAGGCACGGCCCGCAATTACTATCTTCTGGCGCCGGCAGGCTCGACAGGGACGTCTGGAGGCACGGAAATCTCGCTGAGCGCCGCCACGACGTCCGGCCAGGTGACCGACATGCTAAATGTCACGCATTCGCTGCTGACGGCAGCAACGTCTGCGGCATCGAACATGGGCGTCACCAAGGCGCGCATCGACAGCCAGACGACCTTCGTTGCGGGTCTTCAGGACGCCATCGACACCAGTGTCGGCGACCTCGTGGATACCAACATGGAAGAGGCCTCGGCGCGCGTCACGTCTCTGACGACAGCCCAGCAACTGGGCGTCCAGTCGCTTTCCATTGCAAACACGATGGCCAGCAAGATCCTGGTCTTGCTGCAGAACGGCTGAGGGTCGATCGAACGGGCCGGGTGGCATCATTCACCTTCGCACAAGTTTGAACTCCTACTTTCCCGTCATCGGGTACGAACCTGTCGATCGAACGACTGGGCGTGCCGGACGGAATTTGCAGTCGCTTGACGGAACCGGAAGCGGAATGATCAACGTGTTGAACACCAAAGTCCCACCGACGGCGCCAGCCGCCGCACGTCTGAAGACGGTTTTCCGGCAGGCATTCGGGGTAGCATCATGACCCGGATGCTATCGCGTTACCTGAAGGACTTCGGTGCGGAGCAGCCGGCCCCGGCAGCCGCCCCGGCGCCGGTGCTCAGAAGCATGCCTTTCGAAGACACCATGATCTTTCCGGAACCGGAAGAACTACCGGTGGTCGATCTCGCGGCCGAGCGTCGCGAAGCCTATGCCGAAGGCCACGAGGCTGCCACGCTTTCGTTGTCCGAGGCGCACCAGGAGGAACTGGACGCGATCATGCTCGCCCATGAAGCGGCGCTGGAAGAATTGAAACAGAAATTTGAAACCGAAGCGGTGGAGCGCATCGCCGAGAATTTCAAGCAGATGGCGACTGCAATCGGTCTCGCCGTCAGTGCCGAGGTTGCTCGCGCGCTATCGCCGATCCTCACCGAAACGCTCACGCAGAAGGCAATCGACGAACTCGCAAGCCGCGTCACGGCGGCGGTTCTCGACGGCGCTGTGGGCCCGATTGCCGTTAGTGGACGGCGCGTCATGTTCGACAGCCTTGCCGCCAAGATCGATCCGGACGGCGTGCTTCTGACCTTCGTCGAGGCGCAGGACGTCGACCTCTGCGTTACCATTGGCGACGCCGTGCTCGTGACCCGCATGTCGGCCTGGGCCGATAGCCTGAGGAACGTCCTTTCATGAGCGACGCTGAAAATCACCACAACGGCAAGAATGAAATCATCATCATCAAGCGGCACGGCGGCGGCGACCACGAGGGTGGCCACGGCGGTGCCTGGAAGATCGCTTATGCCGACTTCATGACCGCTCTGATGGCCTTCTTCCTGGTGATGTGGCTGGTCAATGCATCGAATGCGGAAACCAAGGCGTCCGTTGCGTCCTATTTCAATCCCATCAAGCTTGCCGATACCAAGCCCACCGAAAAAGGCCTTAAAAAGCCTGTGGACGCGGCGGAAGGTGAGCAGAAGCAAGAAAAATCCAAGGAAAACTCCGACCAGCAGACCAATGGCGCCTCGGCCGCTTCCGGCGAGGACCAGACGTCGACGGCTGGCGACCAGACCAATTATTCCGAAGCCGATTTCTTCGAGAACCCCTATTCGGTTCTGTCGGAAATCGCCCAAGAGGTGGGTCAGCAGGCCAATGTCAGCGCCAAGGGCGATGGCGGTGCCAGCACCTCCGGTCCGGCAACCGGCGCCGATGGCGGCAAGGCCTACCGAGATCCCTTCGATCCCGATTTCTGGACAAAGCAGGTGAAGGTTACTCCTAGCTCCAAACCGGACGGCGGCGAAGCCAGCAAGACGGACGACGAGCCAAAGGGCGAGGTGGTTGCCATGGCAAAGGCCACCGCGTCCGATAACGGTCCGGTATCCGACAAGCCGCAAATACCCGAGACGCAGGCCTCTGCCAGCGATCAGGCGCAGCAACCGCCGCCCACCAATCCGCCGATTCCCGAAAAGATGCCGGAGGGTATGCAGAAGCCGATGGATGCTGCCGAGAAAGCAGCAGCCGATGCTGCGCAGGCTGCAGAGGCCGCTGCAGAAAAGGCTGCCGATGCGGCAAAGCCCGCATCGACCGCCGCCGAGACGCAGGATGCCAAGACGCTGCAGGCGACGATCCAGAAGGAGATCGGTGGCGTCGCCGGGAAACTCGCCGAAGGTCTGGTCGTCACACCGGCCGAGGGTGGGTTGCTGGTGACCATTTCGGACCAGAGCAACGATCCGATGTTCAATATCGGCTCAGCCGTGCCGCGCAAGGAGATGGTTCTGGCAATGGCGAAGATCGGCAAGATCCTTGCTGACCGCCCCGGCGCCATTGTGCTGCGCGGACACACCGACGGCCGGCAGTACAAAGCTGGCGAGAGCGACAACTGGCGCCTGTCGCTGGACCGCGCCCAGAGCGCCTATTACATGCTCGTCCACGGCGGCCTTGATGAGAAACGCATTTCGCAGGTCTCAGGCTTCGCAGACCGTCGCCTGAAGATGCCAGAGGACCCGTTCAACAACGCCAATCGTCGTATCGAGATCCTGGTTCAGGGGAGCCAGGGATAGTTCATGGCGCGCAGCAAGCATCGATACGGGCTGACGCTCACCCTGGCTCTCGGCGCGTTGTTGCCGGGAGTAGGGCATGCCGACGACAAGGATCTGGCGCCCCACAAGATGCTGAGATCCCTGCAGTTCGTGCAGGATTCGGTGGTGCTCGGCGATCACTCTGCCGAGGAGATGCAGCGCTTCATGTTGTCCACCATCGACGATCGCCTGCGATCTGCCGACAGGTCCGTCTTCGAGGATGTCCGCAATGTCGATGCGGCGCTGGTGTATACGATGAGCGGCGGTAATCCGGACACTCTGGAATTTTTGATGGCACGGGATGTCGACGGTCATTTCGACAACCGCGTCGCGGATGTCCTGCGCAAATACCTGAGTGGCAAAGGCCTTCTCATCGTCAAGACGCTGGCCGACACGGCCAAGGAATATCGCGACAAGAAGATCGGTCCCTACCTGTCGCTGGTCGCAGCCAATGTCATGAGCGCCAAGGACCCCAAGGCTGCTCTCAAGCTCTATGACTGGGCGCGCCTGACGAGCCCCGGGACAATCGTCGAAGAGGCGGCCCTCAGGCGCTCGATGGCTTTGTCGACCGAGGCAAAGATGGTTCCGCAAAGCCTTACCTACTCGCAGCTCTACGCCCGCCGCTTCCTGCATTCGCCCTATGCCAGCCAGTTTGCCGATCTCTTCGTAAAGCTCGTGGTCGATCACAACACCGAGATTAAGCCGGAGGACATAATCGATATCCTCTCCTTCATGGACGGGGCGCGAAAGCGTGAGGTTTATCTTCGTATCGCCAGGAGCGCGACTATTGCCGGCAAGAACGATCTAGCCCGGATGGCATCGGCCCAGGCGGCGGCTATTCCGAGCGATGGCGGCGACTCGTTCAACCAGCTTGCCAACTTCTACGGTGGCGTCGCCAATGTCTCGACGGACAAGGCTGACGCCGCGGCCCACGATATCAACGAAATTCCAGAGGGCGAGTTGAACGCCAGGGACCGGGCGCTGCGCGACGCTGCGAAGACGGTCGCCGACGCGGTGACGCGGCTTCCCGAGCCGCAAAGCCTGACGCAAGCTTCACGCACTAAGCCTGCTAACGGAGAGACCCGACACGATGGAGCCGCAAGCGTCGAGACGCTAGGGACGAAAAGTCCCGCTGCGGCGGCTGTCGGGCAAGGAGCCGCCGCAAGCGCGGCTCAACCCCATGATGGAGGGGGGCAGGATGCCGACTCTTCGTTCACCACATTCGTGACATCAAGCCAATCGAAGCTCGACGCGCTTGACGGACTTTTGAAGCAGGAAGGCAATTGACCATGGCCGGTATCGGTATCACCAGCGCTTCCGCCGGGTCTGATGTCGTTTCTCTTTCAAAAAGCAGCAGCCGGAGCAAGGGCTCGGGTAGCGATTCCCAGCGGTTCCAGGATGCGCTCAGCAGCTCCGGAAACAGCACGGATGCGAATGCCGCGTCTAAGCGCAGCACTGCCGATACAAATTCGGTCGACACGACCGCTTCTGAGCCCGATACCGGCAAGGCAACAGGCGAGACCCTGCTTCAAGCCAGCAACTCGGCCACTGGGTCGGCCACCCCGGCGCCAGTCGGCGACGGCACGTTGCTTCCCGTACCTCCGGTCGCGCCACCCGTGCCCGGCGCCCCCCTCGTTTCGCTGCCCGCTGCCCCGGTGGCCGTGCCCGCTGCCCTCGCTCTTGTCGTCCCTGCAGATGATGGTGCTGCGGTGAAATTGCCAGCCGCCGATATCGCCCAGCAGCTGGCCGATGTCGTTGCCGGCGCGGCGACAGGCGAGCCAGCCACACCCGTCAAAGGCGATCTTCCCGGCGTCAAGGGCAGCAAAAGCGGCGCTGCCGCCGACGATAGCAAGGACGCCGATGCCAATGCATCCGACCCCAATGCCGCCAGCGGTGCCGTGACCGACGTGCTGTCGCTGCTCGGAGCCGGTTTGTCGGCCGCTGCCATCCCCGCGCAGACCTCCGCCAGCGTCCTTGCCGCAGCCGGGCAGCTCCACACCGGCAATGGCAAGATCGATCCCGGCGCGGCCTCTGTTGCAAATGCGCTTCCGGCCGACGCCGCGGACGACAGCGGCGACGCCGTTGCCGTGGGCATGGCCATGCTGGCGCCGTCAATGGGCAGCGCTGGCCAGGGCAATGCCGTTGCCGGCACATCTACCGACGGTGACGCCCCCGTAACGTTTAACGTCGACCGGGCGAGTGGCAAGGTACAGTCGCTGGATCTCTCTGCGAGCCGGAATGCCGACGATACGCCTCAGCTCGACATCAAATCGGCAAGCGGCGACACCGGGGCCACCGTTACGGTCCTCGACTCCCGACGTTTCGTCGGCCTCGCCGATGGCTCGAATTCGGCACTGGTTGCCAATTCGCTGACGGGCAACAAGGACTGGGCAGCGGCCATGCAGCCCAATGCGGCGCTGACCGGAGCATCGGCGACGACCAGTGCCAGCAAAGTCATGAACACTCTGAAAATTCAGATGAATCCGGATAATCTCGGGATCGTCACCGCGACCATGCGGCTTTCGGGCGAGCAGCTTTCCGTCGATCTCAAGGTCCATTCTGCCGAGGCCTACAGGCAGCTCAGCAACGACCAGAGCGCGATGATCGATTCACTGCGCCAGCAGGGCTACAGCGTCGATCGCATGACCGTGACCTACACCGCGCCGGACACATCGAGCAACAACCAGCAGAGCCCCCAGGGCCAGCAGCAGCAACAACCCGGCACAAGCCAGGGGCAGGGCAGCGATGGCCAGGCTCGCAGACAGAATTCAGGACGACAGGCCGGTGATCAAGATGGTATCTCGCGCGCAGGCAACGTGGGTACGGACGATAGCGTTGCTGGCAGTGCTCAGCGGGCTCGTGCCGGGGGCGTCTATCTCTGACGCCAGCGCTTCCACCACGGAAGGAATGTGCGAGCGGGAAATCCAGGCGGCGGCGCTGAAATACGGAATTCCCGAAGGCATACTCTACTCGGTCGGGTTGACCGAAACGGGCCGCAAGGGCTCCCTCTACCCCTTCGCCATGAATATCGAAGGCAAGCCATTTTTCCCGGCATCTGAAAATGCGGCACTGCAGCTCTTCGCGCAAGCGCATCAGAGCGGTGCCAAATTGATCGATATTGGTTGTATGCAGATCAACCAATACTTTCATGGCGAGAACTTCGCGTCGGTCGAGGCGATGTTCGATCCGCACAGCAATGTCGAATATGCGGCCAAGTTTTTGAGCGTTTTGCACGACAAGCACGAGACCTGGACGATGGCGGTGGCGCGCTATCATGCGGGTCCGAACAACAACCCGGCGCAGAAGGTTTACGTCTGTCGGGTGATCGCCAATCTCGTCGCCACCGGTTACGGAAAATGGACGCCTAACGCAGCCACATTTTGCCGGGAATGACCCCCGATAAAGTTGTATTAATGCCACATTTTAGCGCTTCTCAATATGGCGAGAACGTGAACGAAAAAGGCATGGCAATAGCCGTCTTCAAAATGTATTAATTTTTCCACCGCTTTCTTGTGTTAAAATGATGCGCCACCCACTAGATGTGGTTCAAATCGGGGCGTCAAACTTAAGCAATTATTAACTCTCGCCACTCACTTCCCACAGTTGTTCGCGATTCGCTCGATTCGTACCCATAGCGACATTGGAAACATCCACAACTGATTCGGAGGCGGCGAATGATCGTAGTGGTTGACGAACGCGGACTTGTTAAAGACGGCTACACATCTCTCTTTGGGCGAGAGGGAATTCCTTCAACGGGGTTCGACCCCGAGGAGTTCGGCGAGTGGGTCCAGACGGCAGCAGATAGCGATATCGCGGCAGTCGAGGCCTTCCTCATCGGCCAGGGCGAGCATGTACATCAGCTCCCCCGGGCGATCCGCGATCGGACACTTGCGCCGGTCATCGCGGTCAGCGATCACCCCTCGCTTGAAGCGACGCTTGCACTTTTTGATTGTGGTGTCGACGATGTCGTCCGCAAGCCAGTGCACCCTCGCGAGATCCTGGCACGGGCAGCGGCCATCCGCCGTCGCCTGAAGGCCGTTGCAAATTTCACCGACGTCGGTGCCATCCGGGTTTTCTCCGATGGCCGCGATCCGGAAGTGCACGGCGAAGTTTTCGCCCTGCCGCGCCGCGAGCGCCGCATCTTGGAATATCTGATTTCCAACCGCGGACGTCGCGTCACCAAGACCCAGATCTTCAACGCGATCTACGGCATCTTCGACGAAGAAGTCGAAGAGAACGTCGTCGAAAGCCATATCTCCAAGCTGCGCAAGAAGCTGCGCAGGAAGCTCGGCTTCGACCCGGTCGATTCCAAGCGTTTCCTTGGCTACTGCATCGACTGGAGCTAAGCCTGCGGCTTCGACTGGGAATGATTTCCAGTCGATTTTGAACTACCCGAAAAGCCGCCTCATGATGATCTGCTTTTCCTCTCCCCACCAGACAGCTTCACGCAAGGCCCATTGATTAGTCTTGCGATAACGGGAAAACGAGGATTTCAGATGAGTCTTTTCGGTAGCATGAAGACGGCGGTTTCGGGGATGAATGCCCAAGCAAACCGCTTGAGCACGGTCTCCGACAACATCGCCAATTCGGCAACGACGGGCTACAAGTCCTCGTCGACAAGCTTTTCATCGCTCGTCCTGCCGACCACGGCCGGCACTTACAGTTCCGGTGGTGTTGCCACCTCGGTACAGTATGCGATTTCACAGCAGGGCGGTCTCTCCTACACCTCGTCCACGACGGACTTGGCCATCCAGGGCGAAGGATTTTTCGTCGTCCAGGATGCGGCCGGAACCCCTTACCTGACACGCGCCGGTGACTTTTCGCCGGATGCAAACGGCAACCTGGTCAATGCTGCGGGCTACAGCCTTATGGGTTATTCCTACGGCTCCGGTTCGCCGTCGGTGGTCGTCAACGGCTTTGATGGTCTCGTGCCAATCAATACGGAATCCCAGGGCCTGACGGCTGTCGCATCCACCACAGCTTCGTTCTCCGGCAATCTCGATTCGACAGCGGCAGTCGCCACCGGTAACTTGCCCGCAAGCAACACGGCTCCGGTGACAACCGATACCAAGAAGACTTCGCTGATTGCCTACGATACCCAGGGCAACAAGGTGCAGTACGACTTCTACTACACGAAGACGGCGGCTGATACCTGGGACGTCTCGGTCTATCGCGGCTCCGATGCCGCCACCGGCGGCACGTCATCCTTTCCGTATTCATCTGCAGCAGTCGGCTCCGGGACGTTGGCCTTCGATTCCAGCGGCAAGATTACCAGTGGTGGTACGCTTGCCATCAGCGACCCCAATGCTGTCAGTGGTACACAAGACATCGCTGTCGACATCTCGGGCTTCTCGCAGCTCGCCGCCTCTTTCGGCGCGACCGGCAAGGCAGACGGTCAGGCACCGAGCGCAGTCAACAAGGTCACCGTCGGCACCGATGGCACCGTAACGGCGCAATATGCAGACGGCACCAGCAAGCCACTGTATCGCATTCCGCTGGCGAATGTGGCGAGCCCGGACAATCTGACGGTTCTCAGCGGCAACGTTTACTCCGCCAATGGACAGTCAGGCGTGACGGTCACCGGTTTCCCGCAGTCGAGCGGTCTTGGCTACATCCAGGCAGGGGCGTTGGAAGAATCCAACGTCGATCTCGCCGGCGAACTGACGACGATGATCCAGGCACAGAAAAGCTATACGGCGAATTCCAAGGTGTTTCAGACCGGTTCGGATCTGATGGACGTTCTTGTGAACCTCGTCCGATAATAAATTAAGGTACTGCCGAGCATGACACTCACCCAGGCACTCAATACCGCGCAGGCGATCTTCAACAACACGGGCAAGCAAAGCGCCGTCGTGTCGAACAACATCGCCAACTCCAGCAACGCGGATTACACCCGACGTCAGGCGATGACTACCATCTCCGCCGACGGTGCGACGGTGGTACAGATTGCCCGCTCGGCAGAACCCTCGCTTCAGCGCCAGCTGCTGGCGTCAACCTCGGCAGATGCCGCCCAGCAGCGGCTTCTGACCGGCCTCGGCGATATCCAGTCGACGATCGGCGGCAACGACAGCGAGACAGCGCCGTCAACCTACCTTGCCAATTTCCGAGAGGCTCTCCAGGCTTATGCTGCGGCCCCGAACAGCAACACGACAGCGCAGGCCGCTGTGACGGCGGCCCAGGACGTTGCAAATTCGCTGAACCAGTCTACTGCATCGGTGCAGACCATCCGCACCAATGCCGACAAGGAAATCGCTACCACTGTCGGTACGCTGAACTCACTGCTCGGCCAGTTCCAGACCGCCAACGATGCCGTCAAGACGGCGACGGGCTCGGGCGCAGACGCCAACAACGCGCTCGATCAGCGCGATGCGATCCTCAAGCAGATCTCTTCCATCGTAGGGGTCAAGACGGTCAATCGCGCTAACGGCGACATGGCACTGTATACGTCTGACGGCGCGACCCTGTTTGAAACACTTCCCCGGGCAGTCACCTTCACCCCGACCAATGGCTATTCGGCCGGTAGCCCCAGCAACAGCGTCTATATCGACGGCGTTGCCCTCGCACCGGGAAGTGGCGCCAACACCACGGCCAAGGGTACGCTGCAGGCTCTGCTTCAGATCCGCGACGTCGAGGCACCGACCTATCAGAAGCAACTGGACGAGATCGGCCGCGGCCTGGTCACGATGTTCTCCGAGACCAACACGACGGATGGTTCCAAGCTCCCGGGCCTGTTCACTTATACGGACTCCGGCGGCAATCCGGGCGACACGCCGACATCGGCTACCGTTATCGACGGCATGGCTGCCTCGATCACCGTCAATCCGGCGGTCATTACCTCGGCGGGCGGCAACCCGAACCTTCTGCGCGATGGTGGTATCAACGGTACCGACTACGTCAACAATACGTCCGGCGACGCAGGCTATTCAACGCAGCTGGATGCTTACGACACGGCAATGGGCACAGCCATAGATTTCGATCCCAGCGCCGGCGTCGACAGCAATTCCAGCATCATGGATTTTGCATCGAACTCAGTCGGCTGGGTGGAAAGCGAACGCAGCGCCGCATCGACCGCAGCTGAAAATACGGCAGCTTCCTCGTCTCGCTCGACGGAAGCCTATTCGAACGGAACGGGGGTCAACCTCGACGAAGAACTCACTTTGATGATGGACATCGAGCAGTCCTACAAGGCCGGCACAAAAATCCTGAGCGCGGTCAACGATATGCTCACTGCCCTCCTTCAACTGAACTGACGGGTTAAGCCATGAAACTCTCCGCCATCTCAAGTAGTGCCATTCAGAACGCCATGCGGCTGACGATCAAGCAGTCGCAGAACGAGATGACCAAGGCCTCTCTGGAGGCAACGACTGGCGTCTATGCCGACATGGGCGTATCGCTGGGTGGCAACATCTCGCAGAGCATCGACATGACGCGCGACGTTTCCCGTCTCGACTCGCTTACGGCCAGCAATTCCACGGCGGCGGCGCGCATGACCGCGACGCAAAGCGGGCTTGCGGATATGACGAGCCAGTCGCAGACATTCCTGGATCAGCTGGTAGCCTTGCAGGGCAATCAAGATGCAAGCAGCATCGCGCTGTCCCAGACCACGGCAACATCGACGATCTCCTCCTTCGTTGCCGACGCAAACACGCAGCTGAACGGTCAGTACATCTTTGCGGGCACCAATACCGACGTCCAGCCCGTCACCGATCAGACCACGGCCGCAACGGCAGCAATACAGTCGGCACTCACAGACTACATGGCGGCCCAGTCGCCACCGGTGACTGCCAAGAGCGACCTGACTGCCGACCAGATGAACGATTTCATCAGCACCAAGGTGCAGCCGATGTTCCTGGACGACACGTCGCCGGCCCCGAACTGGAGCAGCTGGTCGAGTGCTTCCGACCAGAACATGACAAGCCGGATCAACAACTCCGAAGTGATCGAGACGTCGACGAACAGCAACGCTTCCGGCATGCGCTACATGGCGCTGTCGGCCACGGTCGCAAAGGCGCTGATGGGAACCGATATCAGCAAGGCGGCGCTGAACGCGGTGACGACGAACGCCATCAGCTTCGCCCGCCAGGGCATCGACGGCATGAATGCGCAGGCCAGCCAGCTTGGCCTGTCGCAGTCCCGGGTCACCAAGGCGAACGACGCCATCAGTGCCCAGAAGGACATCATCAACAACCGGATCGTCGACCTCCAGGGCGTCGATCCATACGAGGCATCTACCAAGGTCAACAGTTTGGAAACCCAGCTGCAGACTGCCTACACCATAGTCTCGAAAATTCAGCAGTTGAGTCTCGTAAATTACCTTTGATGATCAAAGGGGCGTAATGACCAGGAAGGATGCATGAATGTATCAGTTCTCATATGCAGAAATCATGCAGGACGCAGTGGCCGACGCCAAGGAGCGGGAACGCCAGGTCCTTGATCGGTCGGTCGCTCTTCTGACGGCTGCGATGCAAAAAGAAAAATACGGTCGAGAATCGATCGAGGCACTTTTTTACACAAGACGTGTCTGGGTTGCCTTCATCGAGGATCTCAAGAACCCCGAAAATCAGCTTGATGTCACCCTGCGTGCGAACCTTATCTCTATCGCCATCTGGATCTTGAAGGAATGCGACAGGATCAGGCGACGGAAGTCGACAAACTACCAGGGTATCATCGACGTCACAACCATCATCAGGGATGGACTTAAATGAAAAGTACACTTCGCATATCGCTTAAAGCCGGCGAACGGATCTTCATCAACGGAGCCGTGCTGCGCGTCGACCGCAAGGTCGCTCTCGAATTCCTGAACGACGTGACATTCCTCCTGGAAAACCACGTTCTCCAGCCCGAGGACGCAACGACTCCATTGCGCCAGCTCTATTTCATCGCCCAGATGATCCTGATCAATCCGGAAGGCAAGGATCAGTCGACGGTGCTGTTCCGCAAGTCGATCGTCATGCTGCTCAGCTGCTTCAAGAATGAAGAAGTCCTGGCCGAACTGAAGCGCATCGACGGGCTGGTCGCGACCGGCAAGGCATTCGATGCACTGAAGTCTATCCGCGGCCTCTACGTCGTTGAAGACAGCATCCTCAACAGCCCGGAAATGCCGGCTGCCACCATTGAGCAGATCCGCCGAGAAATCGCACCATGGCGGTAACACCAGTCAGCACCGTCGCAGGTGCTACCGCGACGGGGGCCACGGCAACTGCTACCGCCACGGGGACAAGCAGCGCCGCAGCAACCAACGCGACGACTGCGGCGGCAAGCGCATCGCTGAACTACAACGACTTCCTTCAGCTGCTGATTGCCCAGATGAAGACGCAGGATCCGACGTCACCGATGGACGCCAGCGCGCAGATCTCGCAGCTCGCCAGCTTCTCGCAGGTGGAACAGCAGATCAAGACGAACGCCCATCTGGAAACTGTCCTGTCGAACCAGATGCTGTCCCAGGCGGCAAGCTACGTCGGCAAGACGATCGTCAGCGCCGATGCCACGGTAACCGGCGTCGTCAAGGAAGTCAGCGTCTATTCGGACGGTATCCTTGCAATTACCGCTGCCGGCGATAAGGTCCTGATACAGCCGGGAATCAGTGTCACCGACGGAACAGTGGTGAAGCCGACAGGCACGAGCACGACGACAGACACCGCTTCGACAGCCAAATAGAGCTTTCGATCTGGCTTCAGTCACTCCTGCTGTGGAGGTCCACTGAAACCGAAAATATATTGGCGCGGTCGCGGCTGGCGAGCGTGCCTTGAACACAGGAAATTGGCCGAGATGAACGAAGCCGATGCATTGGATATCTTTCAGGCGGCGATCTGGACCGTGCTGATATCGGCCGGTCCGGCGGTTGCCGCAGCGATGATCGTCGGCATCGTCATTGCGCTCGTCCAAGCGCTGACGCAGGTTCAGGAAGCGACCTTGACGTTCGTGCCGAAGATTGTCGCTGTTTTCGTGACGATCGGCATCACGGCGCCGTTTGTCGGTTCGCAGATCGGCATTTTCACTAATCTGGTCTTTTCCCGTATCCAGTCTGGCTTCTAGCGGACCAGATCGGGCTGCAGGCGTGTGAGCCATCCTCGCGCAAGCTTCATCCCGTAACTCGACAGGAGAATACGGCAAGCGGTTCGTCCGCCGGCCTCCTCTCATGAAGAGACGGACCTGAAGAATGGCGTTACCTCCTTCGCTGCCCCTGCCGAAAGTCGCCCCGAGTTTCCGCGACGTAGGATTTGCCGTCGGCATCGTCTCGATGCTCTGCATCCTGTTCCTGCCGATCCCGCCGTTCCTCATCGACATGGGCCTGGCTTTCTCGATCGCGCTGTCCGTCCTCATCCTGATGGTCGCGCTGTGGATCCAGAAGCCGCTTGAATTCTCGTCGTTCCCGACCATTCTTCTGATCGCCACGATGACCCGCCTGGCGCTGAATATCGCGACGACGCGCGTGATCCTGGCCCATGGCTACGAGGGCGACTATGCGGCCGGCGGCGTTATTGCAGGCTTCGCCAATCTCGTCATGTCCGGCGACTTCGTCATCGGACTGATCGTCTTCCTGATTCTCATCACCATCAACTTCATAGTCATCACCAAGGGTGCAACGCGTATCGCTGAAGTCGGCGCCCGCTTCACCCTCGATGCCATTCCCGGCAAGCAGATGGCCATCGACGCCGACCTTTCGGCCGGCCTCATCGACGAGCGAGAGGCACAGCGCCGGCGCAAGGAGCTGGAAGAGGAGAGTTCCTTCTTCGGCGCGATGGACGGTGCGTCGAAGTTCGTGCGCGGCGATGCGGTCGCCGGCCTGATCATCACCTCGATCAACATCTTCGGCGGCATCATCATCGGCTATTTCCGCCATGGCATGCCGATCGGCCAGGCGGCCGATGTGTTCGTCAAGCTTTCGGTCGGTGACGGCCTTGTGGCGCAGATGCCGGCGCTGATCATCTCGCTTGCAGCCGGCCTGCTCGTTTCGCGCGGCGGCACGTCAGGGTCCACCGACCAGGCCGTCGTCAACCAGCTGAGCGGCTATCCTCGTGCGCTCGGCGTTGCCGCCGGCATGATGTGCCTGCTGGCTATCATGCCCGGACTTCCGTTCATTCCGTTCATCACACTTGGCGGCATCATGGGCGCCGGCGCCTGGTTCATCCCGCGCCAGGCAGAGGCTCTCAACAAGCTCCGCCGCGACGCCGAAGAACAGAAGGTCAGCCAGTCCAAGGATCTCGAGAAGGATTCGGTCAAGAACGTCCTCAAGACCTCCGAGATCGAGCTGGCACTCGGCAAGATCGTCTCGACAAGGCTGCTCGGCGCCCATCAGGAACTGGCATTCCGCGTCGGCAAGATGCGCAAGAAGTTCGCCTCGCAATACGGCTTCGTGGTTCCGGAGATCAAGGTCACCGACGATATCTCCATTGCCGACAAATCCTACCAGATCCGAATCCACGGCACGACCATCGCGTCCAACCTGCTGCGCGTGGGCGAAGTCCTGGTGGTCACCGGCGCCGGCCGCAAGCCGACCGTTCCGGGCGACGATATCCGCGAACCAGCCTTCGGCATGCCGGCCGTCTCGGTCCTCGAAGCCTTCACGGAAGACCTCAAGCGCGAAGGCTTCCAGCCGATCGACAACGTCTCGGTGGTGCTCACCCACATGAGCGAAGTCATCCGGAACAACCTTCCGGCGCTGCTGTCCTACAAGGACGTCAAGATCCTGATCGATCGCCTCGACCCGGAATACAAGAAGCTCGCCGATGAGATCTGCTCCTCGCACATGTCCTACTCGGGCCTGCAAGCCGTGCTGAAGCTGCTGCTTGCCGAGCGCGTGTCCATCCGCAACCTGCATCTCATTCTCGAAGCGGTCGCCGAACTGGCGCCGCATGTGCGCAAGACCGAGCAGATCGTCGAGCACGTCCGGGTCCGCATGTCGCAGCAGCTCTGCGGCGACCTTGCCGACAATGGTGTGCTGCGCGTCCTGCGGCTGGGCTCGAAATGGGATCTGGTGTTCCACCAGGCATTGAAGCGCGATCCAAAGGGCGAAATCATCGAGTTCGACATCGATCCACGCAATCTCGAGGAATTCAGCGAGCAGGCGACGCGAGTTATCCGTGAATTCATGGACAAGGGCTTGCCTTTCGTACTTGTCACGTCGCCGGAAACACGCTCCTATGTGCGCATGATCATCGAACGCCTGTTTGCGACGCTGCCTGTCCTGTCGCATGTGGAATTGGCCAAGGGAATCGAGATCAAGATTCTGGGCGCTATTTCATGATTACAGACCCTCAGGGGACCGTCCTCGCACTCTTTTTGTGCTTCTGTCGCATCGGCGGCTGCGTGATGGTTCTCCCGGGGTTCTCATCGGCCCGCGTGCCGCAGCAGATTCGCGTGCTGCTGGCGGTGGCGCTGTCGATGGCGGTTCTGCCAGTGCTGTGGGACACTATCTATCCGAAGGCCTCACTCGGTGGGCCGCAATATGTGATGCTGATCGCCACCGAATCGCTGATCGGCGTGATGTATGGAATGATGGCCCGGCTCTATACGCTGGGATTGCAGTTCGCCGGGACGATCATCGCCATGATGATCGGTTTGACGTCTCCGGGCGGTGCCGATCCGGTGGAAGACGGCAGCGAAACCGCCATTTCCGGCGTGATTACCTTCTGCGGCCTGATGATCCTCTTCATCATGGATTTCCACCACTACGTTTTCCGCGCGCTTATCGATTCCTACACGCTGATCCCCTTCGGCGGTCATATCGAGATGCAGGCGACGCTGATCTCTTTTACCGATACCCTGCAGGCGACCACCTACATCATGCTGCGGCTTGCCAGCCCTTTTCTGATCTACGGCCTGATGTTCCAGGTTTCGATCGGCTTCATCAATAAGCTCGCACCTCAGATCCCGGTCTACTTCATCTCTACGCCCTATCTGCTGATGGGCGGACTTTTCATGCTCTATCTCAGTCTGGCGGCGATGATCAGCCAGTTTTCCGATGCGTTCCTCAGCGTCTACAACGGTCATTAGCGGGCAGGGCACGAAATGGCGGAACAGAGCCGATCCAAGAAACTGAAGCGTCTCGTGGCCGTTCAGCGCCATCTGGAGCAGATGGCCGAGCAGGAGCTGGCGGAGGCCATGCGCGTGCGCGCCGAGGTCGGGCACTCCATCGACCAGGTGGTGGATGCCATCGGCTCGATCGATGTAGTGCATATGGCCTTTGCCCAGCAATATGCCTGGCGGTTGGGTCGCCTGACACTGCGCGACCAGCAGCTTGAGGGTATGCAGGCGCTTATCGAGATGAATGTGCTGAAGGAGCGGACCAAGGCGGACCGGCTCGAGGAGCATATGATGGATGCCCGCGCCGCAGAATTACGCGAATCCGACGACAATGCGGTCTACGATATCATCGATCAGCGATTTGCCGCCGTCGCACCAGCCTCCAGCAAGGTTCAAAAACCATAGTCGTCACGAGTTCATACGAAAGGAACGTGACGTGGCTATTTCGCCCCCCAGTGATTTGGTCCTGGATGTTGTAAGAGCAGCCGACCCGACAGACCTGCAGGCAGCGCAGGCCAAGCTTCAGGCCAACCGCGCAGCCTTTGCCGCCACCAGCCTTGCAGAAGCCGGAAACGGCTTTGCGTCGACGGTCGACGTTCTGAACAAGGCCGGCACGCAGGCGGGTCTCGCCAATGCCAACGAACGATCGACGACGGGCAAGGTGCCTGCCGCCTATCAGAAGTTCGAGGCCATGGTCCTCCAGAATTTCGTCAAGAACATCCTGCCAAACAGCGACACGCTCTACGGCAAGGGTACTGCCGGTGAAATGTGGAAGGGCATGATGGCCGAACAGCTCGGTAACACCATGGCCAAGGATGGCGGCGTCGGCATCGCAGCGAAGATGTACCACGAGCAGCTTTCCAAGACCCGGGGAACCGGCGCCGACCACGTCGAGACGAGCGACAACGACAAGCGGCAGGCACTCAGCATGATCGACGACTTCGAGCGCAAGACGTTCGGAACGCCGTCGGCAGAAAACGACAATACCGGTACGACCGTGACCAATCAGGATTCCCTGACGTCGCAGAAAGTGTAAGTGGGGCAAGGCTATGGAAATTATTTCGAACGACTACCGGATCAAGTCTGTCCTGGGCCGGCTGGAACTGATCATCGACAACGAGAACAACCGCATCGGCAAGGACGCGGAATTCGATCTCAAAGTCTCCAACGCCCACAAGAGCCGTTGCCTTTATGAACTGTCGATGCTGTTTCGCGATACCGACCCCGCTGAAATGGCAGCTGCCCACATCGAGCAGCTGCACGGCCTGAAGAAGAAGCTGGTGCTTAACGCGCGTCGCGTCGAAGCCCATCTGGAAGCCGTGCGCGCTGTGGCTGAAATTCTGAAGAATGCCGTGCAGGATGCCGATGCAGACGGCACCTATTCCCAGGAACAGTTCGCGGTGCGTCAGGCAGGATGATCAAGCTCGTCGCCACAGGCCTTTGGGTGTGCGTCGTCACCTTGGTGGCGGTCTACTTTTCCATCCAGATGGCGACAGCCCCGGCCGCAAGCCCGGATGCCAAGCCTTCTGCCAAGGAATTCGTCAAGGGCGAGTCGATCAATGTCCCGATCATTGGCGACACAGGCGTCAGCGGCTATTTCATCACCAAGATTTCCTACATGATGGACAAGGACAAGGCGAAGGATCTCGAAACACCTTTGCCGGCCCTGACGACGGATGCTTTGTTTACGCTGCTGGTCGGCAACAAGATGATCGATATGTCAAAGCCGAAGGCGTTCAATGTCGAAGCCTTTCGCGACGAGATCAAGAAGAACCTGAACGGCCATCTGGGCGGCGAGTATGTCGACAGCGTGGTGATCGAGCAGCTCGACTATCTCTCCAAGGACGAGGTGCGCGCCAACGAGGGCGCGCCTGTCAAGAAAAACATGAAGACGGTACCGATTGTCCCACCGGAAGCCCCGCCCGGCGGCGACGCGGTGAAGGCTGAGAAAACGCACTAAAACAGCGCGCTAATCGTGGAAAGTCGCTTGCCGCGGCCGACTGTTAACCTTTTCTTTCCTATCAAAATTTACAATCGGTTAATCATCCGAAGTTGCCGCCGATTGATCGACGGTCCTGTGCGCGAGATCGGCCGTCATGGTACAGAGCGATTTTAATAACAGAGTGTTCCAGTCCGACAACGACCGGATCGACACTACTCCCGACCGCCGCCAATCCGGGCTGAGCCAGGCCGAATTGCTGGATTTCCTGCAGCGGTCCCTGGCTGGCGAACCTTTTCCCGTTTCCGCTCCTGGTGCCCGCACTGCGCCGGAAGCGACAGTGCCGCTTGCCCTGCGGATTCGGGAAATCCTGCGCACCGATGACAGCCGACCGGCTGCTCCGGAGATGGACGAACCGGCTCAATCCATGGCGATAGACGAGCCAGCGCCCGTTCAGCCTGCGTCGGCCGAATCATCAGCGGTGGATGCCGCGTATTTCGACGCCGATTTGCAGCCCCCGACCGAGTACTCTCCGTCGCTCTCCGAGCCGCAAAAACGCGCAGCCATTTCCTGGGGATCTGCAGCCTTCATCCTCGCGGTCACGGCCGGAAGTGCTCTCGTGCCGACGATGCTTGCGACCCCGCCACACTACGCCGCCCAATCCCGCCTGCAGTTTCTGGGCGCTGCCCGCACCACGCCCGGCTTCATGGACGCGACCCTCCAGCGGATCACCTCGCAGCATGCGCTGGCCCAGGTCGTGACGCGCCTGAAACTGGATCACGATGCGGAGTTCAGCGGCGGAAAGGCGACGGCCTATAGCGTCATCAGGGACCTCTTCACCGACAGCGGTGCTGCAGCCGACAGTTTTTCACGCGCCCAGCTTGCCCTCAAGCAAAGACTGACCATCGCTCCCGATCTGCAATCTGGCGCCATTGCGCTTGTGGCGCGGTCGGAAGATCCGGCAAAGTCTGCCCGCATCGCCAACCTTCTTGCCGACATCGCCGTCCGCGACGCCGCGACCAATCCTTTGGCTTCAGTGCCCGGCGCGGCTGAGCTTGCGCTCGAAAGCGACCGCAAGCGTTTCGACGACGCGACCTCCGCCCTTGCGAATTTCAAAGCGGCTGCCGGTGACGAGAAGATAGCCGCCGCGACCGATCTGATGGCCAGCCGCGAGGCTCTCGGCAACCGGCTTGCCACGGCAAACGCTGCAGTCCAGGCAGCTTCCATCCGCCTGACAGCGGCCAAATCTGTCAGGATGGCCGACGTGCTCGATGGTGCGATCTCCCCAGACCTCGGCTCGCCTGCAGCGCTCGAAGACCTGCGCAATCGCTATGCAGCGGCGAGGAGCACGCTCAGTCAGTTGTCGACGCAGCTCGGCCCGCGCCATCCGCGCCTGATCGCGGCTCAGTCGAGCATCGATACCCTGGGGGCGTCGATCCTTGCCGAGATCCGCAAACTGGTGGTTGCCAGCGACGCCGAAGTCAAGACGACCACGACTGAGGTGAAACAGTTGAAGGATCGCCTCGCCGAACTCGATGGCCAGAAGGTCGATGTCGATCTCGAGGCATTCCGCCGGTTGCAGGAGAATGTCGAGACCGCCCGGCAGGCCTATGATGCGGCACTCACGGCATCTGAAGAAACAGCCCCGCAATCGAAGCCCTCCGAGGTTCCGCTGGCGCTGACCACACCTGCCGTGCCTGCAGCAACACCCATCGATGACGATATGACATGGCGGAGCCTTCGCAGCGCGCTCGGCGGTCTTGCCATCGCGCTGGCGCTCGTGGCCGCCCGTCTGCTGGTCCGGAGATCGTTCCGACGCCCGTCGGACGACCATCACGCCGTCGATTTCGATAAGGTCGATCTACTGGTGGATTTTCCTCAGGATCAGGCGCCGGTTCGGGTGCCGCTGGATCAGCCGCAGAAACGTTTTGACGCCAGTGTCGCTGTTGCCAACGACCGCCTGGAACCGGTTGCCGGGCGCACAGAGCCTGAAACAGCACTGGCCGCAATCATCGATGATGTGGCCTTGCTGCGCGAAAGGGTCGCCAACTACGCTTCGCGGCGCCAGGCCGCTGGCCGCTGAACAAGTCTTCCCGCCGTCTTGCAAATATCGTGTTTTGACATCATAGGGCGTAGACAGGCAAATCCCCGCTGCAGGGCAGGGCTAGATTGCCGCGGCATCGATATCCGGGAGAATACGCGTGGCGACAGTAATCGACGGCAAGCAGGTGGCGGCATCGGTCATCGAGGCCGTGAAGGCGGCTGCATCCGTATTGGCAACGGAAACCGGCAAAAAAACCGGCCTTGCGGTCGTGATCGTCGGTGACGACGCCGCCAGCCACACCTACGTCGCCGCCAAGAGCCGCATGGCCAAGGAATGCGGCTTCAATTCAATCCAGCATACCTTGCCTCTGGAGACGAGCCAGGACGAACTCGCAACCCTGGTTTCAACTCTCAATGCAGATCCGGCCATCGACGGCATCCTGGTGCAGCTGCCCTTGCCGAAGCACCTGGATTCGGACGCGATCATCCAGTCTATCCTGCCTGAAAAAGATGTCGACGGCCTGCATGTCGTCAATGCTGGCAAGCTCGCTACCGGCGATCTCGCGACAGGACTGATCTCTTGCACGCCAGCCGGCGCCATGCTCTTCGTCCGCCAGACCCACGGTGACGATCTGTCGGGTCTCAATGCCGTGGTCATCGGTCGCTCCAATCTGTTCGGAAAGCCAATGGCCCAGCTCCTGCTCAATTCCAATGCGACGGTGACCATCGCTCATTCGCGCACGAAGGATCTGGCCACCGTCTGCGCCCGCGCCGATATCCTTGTAGCGGCCGTCGGCCGGCCCGAGATGGTCAAGGCCGATTGGGTGAAGCCGGGCGCGACGGTGATCGATGTCGGCATCAACCGCATTGCCGCACCGGAGCGCGGCGAGGGCAAGACCCGATTGGTCGGCGATGTCGCCTTTGCCGAATGCGCCGATGTCGCTGATGTCATCACACCCGTTCCCGGCGGTGTCGGCCCGATGACGATCGCCATGCTGATGGCAAATACGGTGATTGCCGCCTATCGCGGCGCCGGCCGGACCGCGCCGACATTCTAAAGCAACGTCAGGAGGCTGGTGCGGCCCCCGTGGATGCGCGCACGATAAGTTCGGCCTTCCAGAGTTCGTGTTCAGGGTAGGGGCCCTGGTTCTTGATCCCGCCGATCAACCGCTCCGCGACGCGGACGCCGGCTGCCCGCAGCGATGAACGGGTGGTCGTCAGCGGCACCGAGAAATTCTCCGGCTTCAAGAGCGCCAGCACGTCGTCATGGGCAATCAGCGAGATATCCTCGCCGAGCCGGAGGCCGGCCTGATTGACAGCGCGGATCGCACCCAGCGCCAAAACGGTGCTGGAACAGAGGATGGCTGTCGGTCTTTCCGTCATCTGCAGGAAACGCTCCATTGCCACAAAGCCCTGTTCGTCGGTCATCGGCGTGTTGCTGACAGAGGTCTCGTCAAGCATCAGGCCGCGTTCGGCGAGCGCCGCGACCACGCCGTTTTGACGGCGCATGGCGAAGTCGAGATGGGCCGGCCCGTTCATCAGCGCGAACCTCCGATGCCCGAGTTGCAGCAGCAGCCGTGCCGCATCGTAAAAGGCGGCCTCGTTGTCGATGTCGACGAACGGGTAGTCAGGCTCGCTGCCGAACGAGCGCCCGTGTACAACGAAAGGAATCGACAGCGATTTCAGCATGACGACGCGCGGATCATCGGCCCGCATATAGGCGACGAACAGCGCATCGACGTTGCCACTGACCGCCAGGCGCCGCAGGGCCGCCACTTCATCCTCCGGATGCGCCGGCATGATGACGAGGTGAAAATCGTGCCGCAGCGCCTCCTCGCCAAGCCCCGTGAGAAATTCTCCGAAATGCACGTCGGACGGATGTCCGGGCGCTGTCGGCATGACGAGCCCGATCGAGCCCGCCTTGCCCGTGGCTAGCCGTTGCGCCGCCGTGTTCGGTCGATAGCCGGTGTCGCGGACAGCGGCCAGCACCCTTTCGCGTGTCTCGCGGCTGACTTCCGGGTATCCGTTAAGGGCGCGGCTGACAGTCGTCTGGGACAGGCCGAGCATTTGCGACAGCTGTTTCAGGTTCACACCGATGACCTCCCCACGCGCATTCCATACAGTGGACAAAGGGCCACCCAAACCCGGCAGCTCCGCCCAAACGCCTCCCAAAGCGCTTTCAATTATGATGTCTTTGCCATCCTTGACTCAAGAAAAATCGCGTCATATTTCGTTTATTCGATGTTGCAATGCGAGATTTCGCATCTGCAGTCGTCGTTTCGTAAAATCGCTTGACTCAAGAGAGCCGCAGTAGAATGAATTCGCAAGCCAAAGCGCTTTGAGGATAGCGTGTCACTCGCTGTTTTGTGGGAGATGCTTTTGGATATTGTGACGGGAGGGAAAATCACATGAAGACATCATTTCTGATGAGCATTGCTTTGGCCGCAGTGATGGCCGGCTCCGTATCGGCCGCCGACCTGAAGTTTAAGCCGAATGAAGACTCCAAGTTCAACTGGAAGAGCTACGACACCTTCAAGACGGCCCACGCCGATCTGAAGGGCCAGACGCTCACGATCTTTGGACCGTGGCGTGGCGAAGACGAAAAGCTGTTCGCCAGCGTTCTCGCCTATTTTACCGAAGCTACCGGCATTGACGCGAAATACTCGTCGTCGGAAAACTACGAGCAGCAGATCGTCATCGACACCCAGGCCGGTTCGCCGCCGAATGTCGCGATCCTGCCGCAGCCGGGCCTGCTCGCCAATCTCGCCAGCAAGGGCTACCTGACGCCGCTCGGCGACGACCAGGCCAACTGGGTGAAGACCAACTACGGCGCCGGCGACAGCTGGGTCAGCTACGGCACCTACAAGGGTAAGGACGGCAAGGATGCCTTCTACGCCTTCCCCTACAAGGCCGACCTGAAGTCGCTCGTCTGGTACGTGCCGGAAAACTTCGAGGAAGCCGGCTATAACGTGCCGAAGACGATGGAAGATCTGATCAAGCTCTCCGACCAGATCGTCAAGGACGGCGGCGTGCCGTGGTGCATCGGGCTCGGATCGGGCGGCGCGACCGGCTGGCCGGCAACCGACTGGATCGAGGATCTGATGCTGCGCACGCAGTCTCCGACCGACTACGACAAGTGGACCACCAACGAGCTGAAGTTCAACGATCCGAAGGTCGTGGGGGCTATCGAGGAATTCGGCAAGTTCGCCAAGAACGCGAAATATGTCGACGGTGGCGTTGCAGCCGTTGCCTCGACCGATTTCCGCGACAGCCCGAAAGGCCTCTTTTCGGTGCCGCCGAAGTGCTATCTGCACAAGCAGGCTTCGTTCATCCCGTCTTTCTTCCCTGAGGGAACGAAGCTCGGGCAGGACGCCGACTTCTTCTACTTCCCGCCCTATGCCTCGCATCCTGAGCTCGGCAAGCCGGTTCTCGGCGCCGGTACTCTGGCTGCGATCACCAAGGATTCGAAGGCCGCCCGTGCTTTCATCGAATTCCTGCAGACGCCTATCGCCCATGAAGTGTGGATGGCACAATCCGGCTTCCTGACGCCCTACAAGGCCGTCAACACCGGTGCCTACGCCAACTACACGCTGAAGAAGGAAGGCGAGCTTCTGACTTCGGCCACAGCCTTCCGTTTCGACGGATCGGACCTGATGCCGGGCAAGATCGGCGCCGGCGCCTTCTGGACCGGCATGGTGGATTTCGTCGGCGGCAAGTCCGCACAGGCCTCGGCAGACGATATCCAGAAAGCCTGGGACGGCATCAAGTAAGACCCTCATCTGAAAAGCCGCCGCCGGTATCCGGCGGCGGTCAGGATGGCCGCCAGCGTCGGGGAGGACGACGATGGCGGCCGCCACAAGCAGCAATCAAATGCGCAAGGGGAGGGACTTATGATCTGGCAGATCGCTTCGGCACTGGGCGCCGTGGTTCTGGGCGTCGCCGCCTGCGCCGCCTATTTCCTGTTTTCCAACAAGTTGCTCGATTTCGCATTCCCGGCCCGGGATGGCGACGACGTTTTCGTCGCATCACGCAATCTGCGGCGTCGCTCGATCATCCGCCCCTGGCTGTTCATCGGGCCGGCACTGCTGTTGCTGGTCGTCTATCTCGTCTACCCGGTCGTTGCCACGTTCATCCTGTCCTTCTACGACAAGGGCGGCGAGCAATATGTCGGGCTCGCCAATTACCAGTGGGCAATCGGTGACCGCGAGTTCCACCAGGCCATTTTCAACAACATCCTTTGGTTGGCCGTCGTGCCGGCCGCCTGCACCTTCTTCGGCCTCGTCATCGCAGTGATGACCGACCGGATCTGGTGGGGAAATATCGCGAAAAGCATCGTCTTCATGCCGATGGCCATCTCCTTCGTCGGCGCCTCCGTCATCTGGAAGTTCATCTACGAATATCGTGGTGGCAACGACACCCAGATCGGCCTGCTGAACGCCATCGTGCAGTTGTTCGGCGGCACGCCTGAGGTCTGGATCTCCATTCCCTTCTGGAACAACTTCTTCCTGATGATCATCCTCATCTGGATCCAGACCGGCTTTGCGATGGTCATCCTGTCGGCAGCCCTGCGTGGCATCCCGGAGGAGACCATCGAGGCTGCCGTCATCGATGGCGCCAACGGCTGGCAGATCTTCTGGAAGATCATGGTGCCGCAGATCTGGGGAACGATCGCCGTCGTCTGGACGACGATCACCATCCTCGTGCTGAAAGTCTTCGACATCGTTCTCACCATGACCAACGGTCAGTGGGACTCGATGGTACTCGCCAACCTGATGTTCAACTGGATGTTCCGTGGCGGTGGCGACAGCGGCCGTAGCGCCGTTATCGCCCTCATCATCATGGTCGCCGTCATGCCGATCATGATCTGGAACGTCCGGCGCGCCAACCAGGAAACGGGAGAGCACTGAGATGACCTTCGACAGGAGCTTCTTCAGCATTGGCCCAGCCCGGCTGTTCTTCCACGCCATGGTGCTTTTGATCGTCATCGTCTGGTTGGTGCCGACACTCGGCATCTTCGTCACCGCATTGCGCGACAAGGATCAGATTACCGTCTCCGGCTGGTGGACGGCCTTTTACGGCTCCTCACAGACGACAGCAGTACGGCTCGACGCTGCAGACAAGCAGCAGCAGGACGGTACAAACTACGTCATCTCAGGCTCGGTCTTTTCGAATGCGGGTTCGCTCGGCAAGGTCAGTGCGTTCGGCGTCAAGGCGCAGGACCCCTCAGCCTTCAAGGCCGGCGAGCCTGCCGATATCGGTAACGGCGAAACTTTGCTGATCAACACGGACGGCAGCTACAAATACACCAAGAACGCCGCCTTCGACGACACGCGCGGCAAGCGCATATATATCTCCGTCGCCTCGCCGCCGGCCTTCACGCTGCAAAACTTCAAGTCGGTGGTGACGGGCGAGGGGATCGGCCAGTCTTTCATCAATTCGCTGACCGTCACCATCCCAGCCACCATCATCCCGATCCTGATCGCCGCCTTCGCCGCGTATGCGCTGGCCTGGATGGAGTTTCCCGGCCGATCGCTGATGATTGCGCTGGTAGTCGGGCTGATCGTCGTGCCGCTGCAGATGTCGCTGATCCCTCTGCTGCGGCTCTATAACGACATCGGCTCTTTCCTCGGCGTGCCCTCGAAAACCTATCCCGGCATCTGGCTTGCCCATACGGCCTTCGGCATGCCGCTCGCCATCTATCTGCTGCGCAACTACATTGCCGGCCTGCCGAAGGAGATCATCGAATCCGCCCGCGTCGACGGCGCCAGCGATTTCGACATCTTCGTCAAGATCATCCTGCCGCTGTCCTTTCCGGCGCTCGCCTCCTTCGCGATCTTCCAGTTCCTCTGGGTGTGGAACGACCTTCTGATCGCCATGGTCTTCCTCGGCACCGCCAAGGACCAGCTGGTACTGACCGGCAGCCTCAATGCCCTGCTCGGCTCGCGCGGCGGCAACTGGGAAATCCTGACGGCCTCGGCCTTCGTCACCATCATAGTTCCGCTCCTCGTCTTCTTCGGTTTGCAGCGCTACCTGGTGCGCGGTCTGCTGGCCGGATCTGTCAAGGGCGGCTGACGCCTACAATTCGCATTCAAACAGGATCTCCCGGGAATGACTATTGCTACTCCATCGATCACGACGGCCGACAAGAACTGGTGGCGCGGTGCTGTGATCTACCAGATCTATCCGCGCTCGTTCCAGGACTCCAACGGCGACGGCATCGGCGATCTCAAGGGCATCGCCGCCCGCTTGCCGCACGTCGCCTCGCTCGGCGCCGACGCCATCTGGGTGTCGCCCTTCTTCATGTCGCCGATGCGCGACTTCGGCTATGACGTCTCTGACTACGAGGACGTCGACCCGATCTTCGGCACGCTCGCCGATTTCGATTCGCTGATCGCCGAAGCCCATCGGCTCGGCATCAAGGTGATGATCGACCTTGTCATCTCCCACTCCTCCGATCGCCACCCGTGGTTCGTCGAAAGCCGCTCCAGCCAGGATAACCCTAAATCCGACTGGTATGTCTGGTCGGACGCCAAGCCCGACGGCACGCCACCCAACAACTGGCTGTCGATCTTCGGCGGTTCGGCCTGGGCCTGGGATCCGACCCGCATGCAATACTACATGCACAACTTCCTGACCTCGCAGCCGGATCTCAATCTCCATAATCCGGAGGTCCAGGATCGCCTGCTGCAGGTCGTCCGATTCTGGCTCGAGCGCGGCGTCGACGGCTTCCGCCTCGACACCATCAATTTCTATTTTCACGACCGCGAGCTGCGCGACAATCCGGCGTTGGCTCCCTCCCGCCGCAACGCCTCGACGGCCCCGGCGGTCAATCCGTATAACTTCCAGGAGCACATCTACGACAAGAACCGCCCGGAAAATATCGCCTTCCTCAAGCGCTTCCGCGCTGTGCTGGAAGAGTTTCCGGCGATTGCAGCCGTCGGCGAGGTTGGCGACAGCCAGCGTGGCCTGGAGATTGTCGGCGAATATACCTCCGGCGATGACAAGATGCACATGTGCTACGCCTTCGAATTCCTGGCGCCAGACGCCCTGACGCCGGCTCGAATCGAGGAGGTCATGAAGGATTTCGGCGCGGCGGCACCGGATGGCTGGGCCTGCTGGGCGTTTTCCAACCATGACGTCGTGCGCCATGTCAGCCGCTGGGGCAGCCTGGTGGCCGACCGTGAAGCCTTCGCCAAGCAATATTCGGCGATCCTGATGACGCTGCGCGGCTCCGTCTGCCTGTACCAGGGGGAAGAGCTCGGCCTGACCGAAGCCGAGATCGCCTTTCAGGACCTGCAGGATCCCTACGGCATCCAGTTCTGGCCGGAATTCAAGGGCCGCGACGGTTGCCGCACGCCCATGGTCTGGGACAGCCAGGTCGTGCAGGGCGGGTTCTCGACGGAAAAGCCATGGTTGCCGGTGCCTGTCGAACATATCCTGCGCGCCGTCAGCGTCCAGAGCGGCGATGAAAACTCGGTGCTCGAGCACTACCGCCGTTTCCTCGCGTTCCGCAAACAGCACCCGGCCTTCGCCAGCGGCGAGATTTCCTTCTATCCGCCGCAGGATGACGTGATGCTTTACACGCGCACGTTCGGCAACGAGACGATCCTCTGCGTCTTCAACATGAGCGCCTCGGATGGATCGGCTGAACTGCCGGAGGGTGCGTGGGAAGCGCTGGCCGGCCATGGTTTCGCCAGCGAAATTTACGGCAATAAAATCGATATTCCGGCCTGGGGCGCGTATTTCGCGCGCCTCGCCTAAAGACAAGAACGGGAGGGGCTTGCGATGACTGGACTGGTTCTGAAGGATATCCGGAAATCCTACGGCGCGGTGAATGTGCTGCACGGCATCGACCTTGAAATCGCCCACGGCGAATTCATTGTCTTCGTCGGGCCGTCCGGCTGCGGCAAGTCGACGTTGCTGCGGATGATTGCCGGTCTGGAAAGCATTACCGGCGGCGAGATGATCATAGACGGTCGCGTCGTCAACCAGGTGCCGCCCTCGCGGCGCGGCATCGCCATGGTGTTCCAGTCCTATGCGCTCTATCCGCATATGACTGTTTACGACAACATGGCGTTCGGCATGCGCATTGCCCATGAGAGCAAGCAGGAGATCGACCGCCGTGTGCGCGCGGCGGCCGACAAGCTGCAGCTGACGCAATATCTCGACCGCCTGCCGAAGGCGCTCTCCGGCGGCCAGCGCCAGCGAGTCGCTATCGGCCGCGCCATCTGCCGCAATCCGAAAGTCTTCCTGTTCGATGAGCCACTGTCGAACCTCGACGCTGCGCTGCGCGTCGCCACCCGCATCGAGATCGCCCGGCTGAACGATTCCATGCCGGATACGACGATGATCTATGTCACCCATGACCAGGTGGAGGCGATGACCCTTGCCGACCGTATCGTGGTGCTGTCGGCCGGCCGCATCGAGCAGGTCGGCCCGCCGCTGGAACTCTACGAGCGTCCGGCCAATCTGTTCGTTGCCAAATTCATCGGCTCGCCCGCCATGAACATCATCCCGGCAACGATCGCCGAGGCAGGCGTATCGACCGTGGTGACGCTGAAGGGCGGCAAGTCGGTAACGCTCGATATTTCTACCGATGCATCTGACAAGGGTGGCACGGCAAGTTTCGGTGTGCGCCCTGAAGACCTGCGGCTGGCAGAGGGCGACGACTACCTGTTCGAGGGTGAGGTAGCGATCGTCGAGGCCTTGGGCGAGGTGACGTTGCTCTACATCGAAGGTCTCGTCGACGGCGAGCCGATCGTCGCCAAACTGCCCGGTATTGCCCCTGTCGAGCGCGGCCAGAAGATGCGCTTCATTGCCGACAAGGAAAAGCTGCATCTCTTCGACAGCGAGGGAAAGACCTATCGCCGGACGCGATAAGGCGATGGGCATTTTACAACTTTCGCGACGTCAGCCTCGCACATCTAACAAAGTGTTAAATAACGGCTGCTATTCTTGAAGCACGCCGTAACATTTGAAGGCTCACGATCATGGCAGCATCCGTGCCGAAACAGCAGAACCATTTCCTGAACAAGGAAGAGTCCTTCATGTACGACCGCGAAGGTCGCTACAAGATGCAGGACACGATGAATGCGGCACGGATCGAATACACCGAAAAAGGCGTGATGCACCTGGCCTCACGCCGCTGCGACATCGTCAAGATTTCCATGAGCGGCGCCATTCTGGCGATCCTGACGCAGTATAACCTGCCGAAGCAATTCTATCTCGATATCCCGGACGCGCGCATCAACAAGGTCGGCTGCGTTCTGATGAAGGTTTTCCCCAACAACACCGTCGAGGTGCGCTTCCTGTCGCTGCTGAGCGAAAAGGAAATGAACAAGATATTCGTCTACAGCACCCACCCGGCTCACCGAAACCATGTGCTGGATATCAGGGGTTAAGGCTGGCAGCGGAGCGGGTTTGGCGTGCTGGCGGAAAATGTCCCGGCGGTCGAGACTTGGCGCGGTTGGAGTCTACAATCCCTTTTGCATGATCGAGTATGTCCTGCCGGTGTTTTCGAAGGTCTCGATGGTCGCCCAACCGGACTTCATGTAAAAGCCCGCAGCATGGGACGTGTATAGCGTCAGACGCAGGATGCCTTCACGCCGAGCGAGCGATTCAAGCTCGGCTATCATGCGCGCACCATGCCCTCGGCCCCTATGCGGCCTGTCGACGTAGACACCAGCCAGCCATGGATTAAGCTCGGGGCGTCCTTCCAGGTCATCCAGGCAAAGGGCTGACATCGCAACCGGCACTTCGTTTTCGAGCATGACAAGGACGGTCGGCATCAATTCCGAAACACTCGCCCCATCGATTTCGCGCTTCAACATCTCTTCGTGCGTAACTGTGCCACCCTGGAAGAATGCCTCCCATCGCCAGGTGCCGGTCGTGTGCACGAGGTCCGGGCGCTCTTTCGTCGTCACGAAGGTAAGGGTCATAAAAGCTCTGCCGATGATCGCGTGGGGTCGGCATGCACTTACGGTCACTTTGCAAAAATGAGATGACGCTCCGACATCGCCAACCTGGCAAACAAGTTATGCCTATTCCGACAGCCCCGCCTCAGAGCCTGCGCGCTGCCAGGCGACGCTTGTCACGCTCGACATATTCGGCGCCGCGCGCGGTCAGCCGGAACTCACGCTTCTGAAATTCGCCGCGAATCGTGATGAAGCCTTGCTCTTCGGCCTCCTTCAATGTCTTCAGGCCGGTACCCTTGGGGGGAGACTGCCAATCCAGGCCTTCGGCGCTGTGTAGCAAAACCATGATCTTGATAATGTCGTTTCTCCATGGCCGATGCAGACAGCGGCGCTACGTGGTCGAATGCACGTTCCGAACGGCACCATTGATCTGGAAAGACAATGTCGAAGCCGTCCCGGGTTCCGTCAGAAGTCCGTGTATAAAAGCCTGCCGCGCTTTGGTCAATTGACGCGCTGCGGCCGGTCGGCTTGTTTGGAGATGCCAAGAGTTCTGCCGGTTTTGGCGTGTGGCAGCTGACCTATTTGGCAGAGACTTGCATCAATTCTATTCGGTTGCCGAAAGGATCGTTCACATACACTCGCGTAAATCCCTCGAGCGGCTGGTCCGACGTGGTCTCATAGCCGGCATTCTGCAGGGTATGGCATAAACTTGCGAGGTCATCCACGAGAAGCCCGGGATGGGCCTTCTTCGCGGGTACGAAATCATGCTCGACACCGAGATGGATTTTGAGTTTCTCCATTCCAAACCAGCAGCCACCTCTTGACGCGAGATGGAGCGGCTTTTCCAACTCTGGCAACCCGAGCACGCCGCTGTAAAACGCCCGGGCGACTTGTTCCTGTCCCGCAGGCATTGCCAGTTGAATATGGTCGATCCCAATGACGGCCATTGAACCCCTCCGCCTTTCGTATTGAACGGGATCACCCTACGCAAAGATAGGCCCGATGTCTGCCGAGGGACAACAGGCAGACGCTGGACGGCTCGGCGATGGTAGGCCAGCCAAGTTCTATGATCTACCTGTCCTGGCAGCGCGGCGGAACGGCACGGATAATGGGCGGCTCATGCCGAATTCGCTGTCCGCGTCGGCGATGTCGCCATCAGTTCAAGTGTGCCAGGGCCTGTCGACCGAGCGTCAGCATATTCCAGAATTGCGGGCGGGAAGGGCTTCTGCCGCCGAGAAGCAGGGCCAGGAAGCCGGGTGCGACGAGGCTCAGCACGAAGGTGGCGCAGACTGAGGCAGCCAACCCGACGAACGGTGCCGTCGCGAAGAACAGCAGGTGCGCTGCACCGCCGATGCGAAATCCGAGGGTCTCGAAGCACATCCAGATGGCACCGGCGATCAGGGTATGACCGCAAAAGGCAAAGAATATCACCGGCTCGAATGCGACCGTGAAGGCAACCAGCCGGGGGAAGCGCAGCAGTGCCTTCGTAGCCCACCAGAAGAGGATGGCGCCGGCGAACCGGTCAACGAGTTGCAGCACGCGAAGCGCCCAGTCGTGCTCGTGGTCGCCGATCCAGTCGTAATTCGCATAGAATGGCAGGCAGCCGATCGCCAGCAGGATCACGAACGACAGGGGTGCGAGAATGCGGCTGTGACGATCTATGATATCAGGCGACGCCATTCCCTTGGCAAAGGCGAGGCCGATCGCAAAGAACAGGACGATCGCGCTGTTGGTGAATATTACGCCGTCGAGATTGAAGATACTGTTGGCAATCAGCAGTGCGAACAATAGCCACGGCTTTCTTTCAAGCGCATAGAGCAGAACAGGCGTCCAGAGAACTGAGACGAAGACGTCGCGCAGGAAATAGAGCGGCCCGTTGCGAGGGTAGCCCGAAATGCCGAAGAGATGCTGGGGGATGGCGCTGACATCGGGAAGGGTAGCCGGCCCGTCCAGCACCGCATCCTTGGCAATGATCACCGCGCTCCACAGGGCGAGGGGCACGACGACGGTCAGGATTTTCCGGCCCACCTGATCGCTCCAGGATTTAGAGCCGGCGAGGATGACCAGCAGATAGCCGGAAACGATGCTGAGCAGGGGTACGCTCGATCGGCCGATGATCTCGCGTATCATCCAGATGATACCGGAGCTTGAAAACGCGGTGGTCGGAGGGTCGATCAAATAGGGCGGGATATGCATGTAGATCACCGCCAGGATGCAGCAGACCCGGGCAATCTTGATCCGGCTCGACATCATCGGTGAGATTGTGGTCGGTGGAGCCGTCTCGGCGGTATCCGGTAAAGTTGTCTTTGAGACCATTGGTTTTTCGCTTTTCCGCTAGAGCCAAACTGGGTTTCGCGTCACCTCTACACGCTGAAGGAAAGGCATGCTACCAGAAATTGCTGACATAATGCGGTTATCTTGCTGTTTATGCAGCGATATATTTTTGAGTGAGGGCTAGATGCAGAGTGGTGGGGTTGTATGCTTACGGCACAGGTGCCCCTTGACCGTCAGGATACTGGTAAAATATGGCCTGTCGTTTCAAACCGATAGGGTGAAATTTATCTTGGTTCCCTCATGGGTTTTCTCACGCATCGCGGTCGTCGAAAGGCATCGAATCTCTGCCAGGAGAGAGTTCGCGATGGTTGTGAGGCCGCTATGGCCTCGCCTGTTGAAAACGCAGGCAAAACGCGGTTGAGCATGCACGTCCCAAAGGCTGGAGGCCGAGGATAACGTGATCTGGTCCGGCAGTTTATGTCGAAAGGATCGGGTGTGCCGCCGCAAGCTTCAGGCGGTCACACCAAAATTCGAAGCCGCGGCCGGCCAGCCGAAGCTGGGTAGCCGCGCCTTGCCTCAGGCGAAGACGCCGGCGCCCTGGTCGGCCGGGCCGGCGGCGCGGCGGAAGGGGGCGAACAATTCGCGGCCCATGCCGTATTCGTTGTCCGACAAGTCGATCATGACTGGTGTGCGTTCCGCAAGGTCAGCGGCATCGACCATCAGTTCGAGCGTACCGGCGATAGCGTCGATGCGGATCATGTCGCCTTCCTGGATGCGCGCGATCGGGCCGCCGTCTACGGCCTCTGGCGTCACATGGATCGCCGCCGGGATCTTGCCGGACGCGCCGGACATGCGCCCGTCGGTCAGGAGTGCCACCCGGAAGCCGCGATCCTGCAGCACGCCGAGTGCCGGCGTCAGCTTGTGAAGTTCGGGCATGCCGTTGGCCTTCGGCCCCTGGAAGCGCACCACGGCGACGAAGTCGCGGTTGAGCTTGCCTTCCTTGAAGGCTTCCTGCAGCTCCTTCTGGTCGTGAAAGATGACTGCCGGCGCTTCGATGACGTGGCGCTCCAGCTTGACGGCGGAAATCTTGATGACCGCTTTGCCGAGATTGCCGCGCAGCATCTTCAGCCCGCCATTGCCCTGGAACGGCATTTCGATGCTGGCAAGCACCTTGGGATCGGCGCTCTTCTCGGCCGACGGCTGGCGGGTGACCGTGCCGTTTTCGCCAAGCAGGGCGTCGACGGTGTAAGCCTCCAGCCCATGGCCGAACACGGTCCTGACGTCGTCATGGACGAGGCCGTGCTTCAGGAGCTGCTTGATGAGGAATCCCATGCCGCCGGCGGCGTGAAAATGGTTCACGTCGGCCTGGCCGTTCGGATAGACGCGGGCGAGCAACGGCACCGCGTCGGAGAGCTCGGATATATCCTGCCAGGTCAGCATGATGCCGGCCGCGCGTGCCATTGCGACCAGATGCATGGTGTGGTTGGTCGAGCCGCCGGTCGCGTGCAGGCCGACGACGCCGTTGACGATCGAGCGCTCGTCGATCATCTCGCCGGCAGGTGTATATTCGTTGCCGAGCGCGGTGATCGCCAGCGCCCGCTTCGTCGCTTCGCGGGTGAGCGCCTCGCGCAGGGGCGTGCCGGGATTGACGAAGGAGGCGCCGGGCATGTGCAGGCCCATGATCTCCATCAGCATCTGGTTCGAGTTGGCCGTGCCGTAGAAGGTGCAGGTACCTGGCCCATGATAGGATTTGGACTCTGCTTCCAGCAGTTCCGCCCTGCCGACCTTGCCTTCGGCGAACAGCTGGCGGACACGTGATTTCTCGTCGTTCGCAAGACCTGATGTCATAGGCCCGGCGGGAACGAAGATCGCCGGCAGATGGCCGAAGCTCATGGCGGCAATGAACAGACCCGGCACGATCTTGTCGCAGACGCCGAGATAGAGCGCCGCGTCGAACATGTTGTGCGACAGGCCGACGGCCGCCGACATGGCGATCAGGTCCCGCGAAAAAAGCGACAGTTCCATGCCCGGTTGTCCCTGCGTCACGCCATCGCACATGGCGGGAACGCCGCCTGCGACCTGCGCAATGCCGCCGGCCTCAGTGGCTGCGGCCCGGATGATGTCTGGGTAGCGCTCGAAGGGCTGATGGGCCGATAACATGTCGTTATAGGAGGTGATGATCCCGAGATTGGCAACCTGGTCTGCGGCCAGGGCATCCTTCTCGGAGGGGGAACAGACGGCGAAACCATGGGCAAGGTTGGCGCAGCCGAGCGTGCTGCGCTGAGCGCCTTTGCTGCCTACCTCTCTCAGACGACCGAGATAGCGTTCGCGCGACGCTTTTGAGCGTTCGACGATGCGGGCGGTGATCGCGGATATGCGTGCGTCAGCGGACATGAGGAACCCCTGTCTTCAATCGGTTGCCGTGTTTTTGTGGCGGCGCGGACGCGGCCTTCGGGCTCCGGTCAGGGAGCCCAATAGATTTCGACCGGCGAGGCGGCCCGGCGCAGGATGGCGCGGATCGGCATCTCGGTCTCTTCGCCGGCAGCTTCTGCCTTGGCGAGAACGTCTTTCTTGCTCTGCCCCTCGATATGCAGCACGAGGAGGCGAGCATCCTGAAGGCTGGCAAAAGTGAAGGTCAGCCGTGGTTCGCCAGCGCCTTCGGCTTCCATGGTGATGATGCCGCGTGGTGTCTGCGGATCAAGCGCCTTGGCAAGATTGCTGCCGCCGGGAAAGAACGATGCCGTATGGCCATCGCCGCCCATGCCGAGGATGGCAATATCGAACGGATCGTCGATGCCCCTGGTCTCGGCCGTCGCGATGACGGCGGATTTTTCGGCATCCGCCGCCGGCTGGTACAGCGGCAGGAATTTGGCTGCCGCCGCATTGTTCTTCAGAAGGTGCTGCTTGACCAGCAGATGGTTCGAGCGTGGATTGTCGGCGGGCACGAAGCGCTCGTCGACCAGCGTAATCGTCACCTTGCTCCAGTCGATGGCGCGCAATGACAGCGCTTCGAAAAAGGCCTTCGGCGTAGAGCCGCCGGAGACCGCAATGCTGGCCGTGCCCCGTGCGGCAACGGCAGCCGAAAGAGTTTCGGCAACCTTGTTCGCCAGACCGGTGGCGAGCGCCGGGCCGCTTTCAAAAGCATGCATGTTTGCTGTCATCGCAGTTGCCTCAGATTTCGTCGTGCCAGGTGCGTCCATCGCGCTCGATCAGCGCGATCGATTGGCTTGGTCCCCAGGTGCCGGATGTGTAGCCCTGAACCTGCTGTCCTGTGGTTTCCCATCCCTTGAGGATAGGATCGACCCACTTCCATGCGGCTTCGACTTCGTCGCGGCGCATGAACAGCGTCTGGTTGTTGCGAATGACGTCCATCAGCAGCCGCTCGTAGGCATCGGCGCTGCGGACATGGAAAGCGTTGGCAAAGCTCATGTCGAGCGAAACGTTGCGCAGGCGCATGCCGCCCGGGCCCGGATCCTTGATCATCAGCGACTGCTTGACGCCTTCGTCAGGCTGCAGGCGGATGATCAGCTGGTTCTGCTGAACGCGGCCGGCAGCGGCGTCGAAGATAACGTGCGGCAAAGATTTGAAGGTGATGATGATTTCCGACATGCGGCCGGCAAGACGCTTGCCGGTGCGGATGTAGAAGGGAACGCCGGCCCAGCGCCAGTTGCCGATCTCGGCTTTGATGGCGACAAAGGTCTCGGTGTTGGAAACGCCGCCTTCCAGCTCGTCAAGGTAGCCCTTGACCGGGCCACCAGCCGAAGCGCCGGCGCGGTACTGTCCGCGCACGGTCGCGTGCTCGACATTGGAGGCGTCGATCGGCTTCAGGGCGCGCAGCACCTTGAGTTTTTCGTCGCGCACCGCTTCCTGGTCCATCGACGACGGAATTTCCATCGCCACCAGGCAGACGAGCTGCATGATGTGGTTCTGCACCATGTCGCGGAGCGCGCCGGCCGTATCGTAGTAGCCGGCACGACCTTCGAGGCCGACCGATTCGGCTACCGTGATCTGCACGTGGTCGATGTGGTTGGCGTTCCACAGCGGCTCATAGAGCGCGTTAGCAAACCGCAGCGCCATCAGGTTCTGGACGGTTTCCTTGCCGAGATAGTGATCGATGCGGAAGATCTGTTCTTCCTTGAACACCTTGCCGATCGTGTCGTTCAGTTCGAGTGCCGAGGCCAGGTCGCGGCCGATCGGCTTTTCGACGACGATGCGCGTCGATTTGGTGATCAGCTTGTGATCGCGAATCTTTTCCGAGATGTCGCCGAAAATGCCCGGCGCAACGGCCAGGTAGAAGGCGCGGACGCGATCCTTGCCGTCGTCGAGCAGCTTCTTCAGCTTGTCCCAGCCGGCATCGGACTTGGCATCGACCGGAATGTAGAAAAGGCGTGCGAGGAATTTTGCGACTTCTTCCTCTTTGTACTCGCCCTTCTTCAAATGCTCCTTGAGAGCGGCCTTCGCAAAGTTTCGGTATTCCTCATCGGAAAGTGCGCTGCGGGATGCGCCGATGATGCGGGTCGGCTCGGTGAACTGGCCTTCGATCTGCCGATGATACAGGGCGGGCAAAAGCTTGCGCTCGGCAAGATCGCCACTGCCACCGAATACGACATAGTCAAAGGGATCGACGGGGATGATTTGGCTGCTCATGAGGTATCTCTCAATCAGACTGGGGTGGCGCCTTTTTAATCTAATCGATTTAAAAAGGCCAGTGTGCGTTGCAAGGAATCTCTACTCTGCTTGTAAAACGAATTGTGATCGGCGCAACGTCAAAAGGTCAAAACCTGTCGCGCAGCGCAAACCACGTCAGTGCGAGGAACAGAAGCGGCGCCCGGAAGCAACCGCCGCCGGGGAAGGCAGGGATGTCGAGCGACCGGAAAAGATCGAGGTCGGTCGAGCCGCCGAGCACCATGTCGGCATAGAGCTTGCCGCAGTAATTTGCCAGCATCACGCCATGGCCTGAATAGCCGCCGATCGAGGTGACGCCGGGCATGACCTCGCGAACGAAAGGTTGCCGCGTCATCGTGATGCCGACCGATCCGCCCCACGCATGGCTGATCTCGATGTCCTTGAGTGCTGGATAGATCTCCGAGATCTGCCGGACGATATGCTGTTTTATGTCGCGCGGATTGTCGGCCGTATAGGCCTCGCGGCCGCCGAACAGCAACCGGCCATCCTTCGACTTGCGGAAATAGCGCACGACGAAGCGCGAATCGGCCACGGCTTCCCCGCCGGGGATGATACCGGGAAACTTGTCGAGCGGCACGGTGGTCCCGATAAACGAACGCAGCGGCATGACGTGGCCAGAGGTCACCGGTTCCAGGTTGCCGATATAGCCGTTGCAGGCGATGAGCACGCGGCTGGCGGTTATAGTTCCAGACGGCGTATCGATCATCGTCTTGCCGCCGGATTGGCGAATGGCGGTGGCCTTGGTCATCTCGAAGATCGAGGCACCTGCGGCCTGCGCCACGCGGGCGAGCCCGATCAGCAGCTTCAACGGGTGGATATGGCCGGTGCCTGTATCGCGTACGCCACAGAAATAGCGTGTCGATCCGAGCCTCTCCTGCGTTTCCGCCTGGTCCATGAACTTCATGTGCGGATAATCGTAGCGCGTGGCGGCGATCTCGGCATTCTCGATATAGGCCTGCCGATATCCCTTCTTGTGGGCAACATTCATCTGGCCCGGCATGTAGTCGATGTCTATGCCGTTTTCCTTGGCGAAATCGAGAAGGCTGTGCTTGGCGCGCTCGGCAAGATCGAACAGCGCCTTGGAGCGCTCGTAGCCGAGCGTCTCCTCCAGCTCTTCCGGCCACCAGCGCTGGCCCGTGCCAAGCTGGCCGCCGTTACGCCCCGAAGCGCCATCGCCAAACCGCTCTGCCTCGATCAGCACGACGTCGACGCCTGCCTTGGCAAGATTATAGGCGGCCTGCAGCCCGGTATAACCGCCGCCGACGATGGCGACGTCGGCCGTGCGCGAACCGTCCAGAGCAGGATAGGTCGGCCTTTCGCCGGATGTCGCCTGGTACCAGGAAAGGCCGGGGGCGATGGGGCTTTGCCACGTATCGGATAATGCCATCAGCAGTGTCTCGTCTTAAACGTTGAGCAGCAGGAACTCACGCTCCCACGGGCTGATCACCTGCATGAAGGTCTCGAATTCGCCGCGCTTGACGCCCGCGTAGAGCCCGATGAACTCGCGGCCGAACACTTCCTCGAATGCCGGTTCGTCTTCCAGAAGGGCAATGGCCTCCAGCAGGCCGCGCGGAAGGTCGATCGATCCCTCGTTGGCCGAATCCTCGGTCGGTGCCGTCGGTTCGATCTCGCGGGTGATCCCGAGCAGGCCGGAGGCGAGCGATGCCGCCAGCGCCAGATAGGGATTGGCATCGGAACTTGGAAGCCGGTTCTCGACGCGACGGGCCTGCGGGTCCGAGACAGGAACTCGGAAGGCGGTGGTGCGGTTATCGTAGCCCCAGGCGTTGTTCACCGGGCAGGACATGTTCGGCATCAGCCGGCGATAGGAATTGACGTAGGGCGCCAGCATCGACAGCGCGCTCGGCACGTATTTCTGCATGCCGCCGATGAAGTGGAAGAACGCCTGCGATGGCGAGCCGTCTTCGTTGGAGAAGACGTTGCGGCCGGTCTCGATGTTGACGATCGACTGGTGGATATGCATCGCCGAGCCCGGCTGCGCCTGCATCGGCTTGGCCATGAAGGTGGCGTAGATATTGTGCTTCAGCGCCGCTTCGCGGATCGTCCGCTTGAACATGAAGACCTGGTCGGCGAGTTCGATCGGGTCGCCATGACGAAGGTTGATTTCCAGCTGCGCCGGACCTTCCTCGTGGATCAGCGTGTCGATCTCGAGGCCCTGCTTTTCGGAGAAGTGGTAGATATCGTCGATTAACTCGTCGAATTCGTTGATGCCGGCGATCGAATATCCCTGGCCGGCGAGGATCGTCCGTCCGGAACGGCCCTTTGGTGGATGCAGCGGATAGTCGGGGTCGTCGTTCTTGGCCACGAGGTAGAACTCGATTTCGGGCGCCACCACCGCTTTCCAGCCACGCGCCTGGTAGAGCGCCATCACCCGCTTCAAAAGGTTACGCGGCGTATAGGACACCTGCTGGCCGTCGGAGTCGACGATGTCGCAGATCACCTGGGCCGTCGGGTCGCTTTCCCACGGAACCACTGACAGCGTCGAAAGGTCAGGTACGAGCTTGAGGTCGCTATCGCGCGGCTCATAGCGAAAGCTCTCGGTCTCCTCCGGATATTCGCCCGAGATCGTGTGGCGGTAGATGGCCGAGGGCAGGGCCAGCGAGGTATTCGACGTGAACTTCGATGCCGGCATCATCTTGCCGCGCGGCACGCCGGCAAGGTCAGGGGTGATGCATTCGATATCCTCGATGCCGCGCACCCTCAGCCATTGGACCGCTTCCTTCCAGTCGGACACTCCACGAGCCGACCGCAAGCTCGGCGGAACGCTCTTCGATTTGGATACGGGCTTGGCGGGTTTAAGCAGGCTCTTTTTGGATGGCATGAAACACCGGGTTCGCATTGATCTAGGGCGACATCATAACGGCAGTTTGCTAATTGGCGAGTGACAACCTGCCGTGTTTTCCGCAAATGACAAGTCGGAGGCCGGCTCCAAAGCCTCAAGGTGGCATGCGAGAAGGAATTTAGCGTGGATCGCAAATGTGATGTCGTCATTATCGGCGCAGGCGCTGCCGGCATGATGTGCGCCATCCGCGCCGGCCAGCGTGGACGCTCGGTGATTGTGCTCGACCATGCCGCTGCACCCGGCGAGAAAATCCGAATCTCCGGGGGCGGGCGTTGTAATTTCACCAATATCCACACGACGCCGAAGAACTTCCTCTCCGCCAATCCGCATTTCGCCAAGTCCGCCCTGGCGCGTTTCACGCCGCAGGATTTTGTCGCCATGGTCGATCGCCATCGCATCGCCTGGCATGAAAAGACGCTCGGCCAGCTGTTTTGCGACGACAGCGCCAAGGATATCGTCCGGATGCTGATGGAGGAGATGCGCGACGCGGGTGTCATGCTGAAGCTGAAGACGACCGTATCGGATGTCGCACCTTCGGGCGGTGGCTTTGTCATCTCGACCGACGAAGACACGATAGAAGCAGCGTCGCTGGTCATTGCCACCGGCGGCAAGTCTATCCCCAAAATGGGAGCGACAGGCTTTGCCTACAGGATCGCCGAGCAATTCGGGCTGCCGCTGATCGAGACACGCCCCGGTCTGGTGCCGCTGACGCTCGATCCGTCGCTTCTGGAGCGCCTGGCACCTCTTTCCGGTATCGCAGCGCCTGCCGAGATCCGCTGCGGCAAGACCGGCTTTCGCGAGGCGCTGCTGTTCACGCACCGCGGCCTCAGTGGCCCGGCTGTCCTCCAGGCCTCTTCCTACTGGCGCGAGGGCGAGGAGATCACACTCGTTATCGAGCCCGAGATCGACGTTCTCGCAAAGCTGAAGGCTGCGCGACAGGCAAACGGCCGCATCGCGGCGCAGACCGCACTCGCCGAATTCCTGCCGAAACGCCTGGCGCAGTACGTTGCCGAAGCGGAGGGTTTCACCGGCAATCTCGCCGACCAGCCCGACAAGCAGTTGCAGCGACTGGCCGCGGCAGTCCAGGATTGGAAGATCAAGCCCGCCGGCTCGGAAGGATACCGCACGGCAGAGGTGACACTCGGCGGCGTCGATACCAAGGCGCTCGATTCGCGCACCATGCAGGCAAAGGATGTGCCGGGACTGTTCTTCATCGGCGAATGCGTCGATGTTACCGGCTGGCTCGGCGGCTACAATTTCCAGTGGGCCTGGGCTTCGGGCCACGTGGCTGGCGAAGCGGCGTAAGCTTAATTAGCTGCGAAGCACATTCAAGACTTGTTAACAGCCGTGCTGCATGATGTACTTTACCGCTGTTGAAGGTCTGCCCAATATTAGTGGTTGCAGGCTGGCCGCATCAGCGGTTATCGTGTCAGTGTCGAAATGGGATACGTGCTCATGAACAAGACATCGCGTCGCGCTCGCGCAATCGCCATCGCTGAAACCAAGGACAGTGCCAAGCTGTTCGCTGTCCGCTTCGCGATGCTCGCGACCGGTGCGACGGCTGCCTGTATCGCCTACATGGTTTCCCGCGCCATCTAACGGGATTCATTAAAGACTTCGTCGTCGTCCCTGTGACACCGCGTTCTCCAGCTGTGCCCGGCTTTGACCTACGCATCTCCCGCTGTCAAAAGAGTTTCTTTCAAACTTAGCGTACTAACCTTCTTTATCCGAATATTAACGGGTTTTCGGCAGTATTCGCCTTACAAAGGGGCGTTTCTCCGGCAAGCAGAAACGACGCAATGATTGCCTCCCGCCACCACGCGGGACCCCGCATGTTATCTAAAAATTCAGGGGATACACCCAGTCAGCGCCGCCGCGCCGACGGAGCGGTTGTGTATGGAAGGCAAGGCCCGAATGTTGATTGATAAAGTTCTGTCGCGTTTCAAGATCAAGACGAAAGTTCTCCTCTTCGTATTGCCATTCGTGATCAGCATCTCGGCCGTTGGCTTGACCGGTCTCTACGCCTCAGGACTGTTGCAGGGACGCATGGAGATTTCCAACAGCGTGCTGCAGTCGCTGACGGGCTTCAAGAACCTCTACGCTTCCATGGACGATTTCCTGCGCATTACCAACGAGCAGGCGCGCGACAAGCTGTATGCCGACGTCAAGTCGCAGCAGGCAGTGCTCGCAGCGACGCTCGACCAGGTCGGCGTGGGCGCACAGGGGCATGAAGAACTGGCCGATGCGACGACGAGGACTGCCGATATCGGCAACGTCGTCGGCAGCCTCTGGACCCTGCATGATCAGGAACTTAATTTCCGCAAGTCGATAGACGATGCGCAGCGCGTGCTGATCGGCACCCGCTTCAACGTCAATTTCCAGGCCCAGCAGTTGCAGGACGCGATGCGCAGCGACGAGGCCGATGCCACCGCGACGCTTCGGTCCGCAGACCGCCTGCTGAAGGGCGGCGATGCCCTGGCAAGTGTGACCGATGATTTCGGCAAGGGCGCCACGCCGGCCGACAAGCTGAAGATCGTCAAGGATCGCTTGCCGGATATCGCCAAGGCGCAGCGCTCGATCGAGTTAGCCATTCCGCCGAACCAGAAGAGCATGGTGACGTCGCTCGCGGGCACGATCAAGGACCTGACGACCTTGGTCAACGGCGTCGACGCCGCTGCCGCCACGGATCAGACCGTGACCGATGTCGGCCGGCTGCTCTCCCGCTTCCGCCAGATGTCGACCTACACGCAGCTTGCCGCGACCCAGATGATGCGCAAGGCGACAACCACCTTCGTCGAGATCGACACCCGCATCGTCCAGACCAATTCCGTTCTGGAAGACATCCGTCGTCTTGAAGCGTCGATCTATTCGCTGCAGCTCGTGCTCGGCGAATTCCTCGCCAACACCAGCAAGGACAACCTCGTTCGTCTCCGCCAGGAAATCGCCAAACTCGGCACGGACATGAACACGCTCGACCAGAGCGCCAAGGGCATGGACTTTGCCGCAGACCTCGACACGGCGATCGTTCCGGTTCTGACCTCCATGGACAGCGATGGCGGCAAGCTGGTCGACATCATCGACCAGCGTATCGCGGAATATGCCAATGCCCGCCAGCAGCTCGACCAGATCTGGGGAAAGCTGACGACGTTTGCCCAGACGCAGAAGCAGAGCGCCGGCGCCGAACGCGAGCAGGCAAACTCCATCTCGGTGCTTGCAACGGTCCTCGGCATCATCCTGTCGATTGCCGGCGGCATCGCCCTGGTGCTGACGCTGCAGCGGCCGATCGGCCAGATTACCGCTGCCATGCGCCGCATCGCCGATGGCCGGCTTGAAACCGCCATCTCGGGCGAACAGCGGCATGATGAAATCGGCGACATCGCCCGTGCTCTTGGCATCTTCAAGGAAAATGCCATCGCCAAGATCCGCATCGAGGAGCAGAGCGACGAAGAACGTGCTGCTGCCGAACACGAGCGGCAGCGCAACGACGCCGAAAAGCGCGAGCTCGACCGCCAGATCGACTTCGCGGTTAACGCCCTCGCGGGTGGTCTGGATCGCCTGGCCCAGGGGGATATCTCCACCACTATCGAAACGCCGTTCATCGGTCGCCTCGAACAGCTCCGCCGCGACTTCAACGCCTCGATGCTTCGCCTGCAGCAGACCCTCAGCCAGGTTCGCGACAATGTGGAACTGATCCAGAACAACGGCAACCAGATGGCGGCCTCCGCCGAAGACCTGTCGAAGCGCACCGAGCAGCAGGCAGCCTCGCTCGAGGAAACAGCAGCGGCCGTCGAGGAGATCACGGTCACCGTGCGCTCGTCTGCCGACCGCGCCAAGGATGCCGATGTCATCGTGCGCGAGGCCAAGCGCAGTGCCGACGATAGCTCCGTTGTCGTCAACAATGCCATCGACGCGATGTTGCGCATCGAGGATGCCTCCACCGAAATCGGCAAGATCATCGGCGTCATCGACGAGATCGCCTTCCAGACCAACCTCCTCGCTCTCAATGCAGGCATCGAGGCGGCCCGCGCCGGAGAGGCTGGCAAGGGCTTCGCAGTCGTCGCCATGGAGGTTCGCGAGTTGGCTCAGCGTTCCGCCGCAGCCGCACAGGAGATCAAGACGCTGATCAACAAGTCGACCCGCGAGGTCACCGCCGGTTCGCAGTTCGTACAGCAGACCGGGACCGTCCTGTCGCAGATCAGCAGCCAGATCGTCACCATAAGCCAGCACGTCGAGATGATCGCCCGTGCCAGCCACGACCAGTCGAATGCCCTGCAGTCAGTCAATTCGACGGTCAACCAGATGGACCAGATGACCCAGCAGAACGCGGCGATGGTCGAGGAGACCTCTGCTGCCAGCCGCGAACTGGCGACCGAGGCGGACTCGCTGATGCACCTCATCCAGCAGTTCAAGATCGAGGCCGAAAACGAACGCGGCTACCACCGCGCGGCCTGATCAGGGATTCCATCAACAGCAATCGGAACGACCGGGAAATGTTTCCCGGTCGTTTTTCGTTGACGGTCCTCCTTCACGGCTCGCCCTCGATCCCAATGGTGGCGGCAGGCCGCAGCAACGCGATCTTGCCAGCTCCGCCCAGCAGCCTGCCGCGTTCTGCCAATCGTCGCCGAAAAGCGGCACGCTGTGCTGGCGCTGCGAAAAAGCCCAGTTCGACTGACGGTTTCCCCCTTGTGGCCTTCTGAAATCCTTTCTAGTCTGACCAGAAAAACAGAGGGTTGGGTGTTGTCGCGATGCCCGTGAACGGAACAGGAGAGAAAATGAAAGCCATTATCGCACGCCTGGCTGCCACAGCTCTTGCGGTGGTCGGCCTGGTTGCCTCGGCGCAGGCTGCCGACCGTGTCGTCAATGTCTACAACTGGTCGGACTATATCGACGATTCCATTCTAGCCGACTTCACCAAGGAAACCGGCATCAAGGTCGTCTACGACGTCTATGATTCGAACGAGACGCTGGAGGCCAAGCTTCTGGCCGGCGGCACCGGATACGACGTGGTGGTGCCGACAGCGACCTTCCTGCAGCGCCAGATCGCTGCCGGCGTCTACCAGAAACTCGACAAGTCCAAGATCCCCAACCTCTCCAACATGTGGTCTGAAATCACCGATCGCGCCCAGAAGTACGATCCGGGCAACGACTATGCCGTCGACTATATGTGGGGCACCACCGGGATCGGCTACAACATCGACAAGATGAAGGCCATCCTCGGCACCGATGAACGGCCGAACTGGGATGTGCTCTTGAAGCCGGAAATGGCCGCCAAGTTTAAGGATTGCGGTATCTACATGCTGGATTCGCCGTCCGATGTGCTGCCCTCGGTGCTGGCCTATCTTGGCCTCAATCCGGACAGCCGCGATCCGGCCGAGCTGAAAAAGGCGCAGGACGTTCTGACGGCCGTCCGCCCCTATATTCGCAAATTCGATTCGTCCAACTACATCAGCGCTCTGGCCCAAGGCGACATCTGCCTGGTGCTCGGCTATTCCGGCGATATCTTCCAGGCTCGCAGCCGGGCGGAAGAAGCCAAGAACAATGTCAAGATCGGCTACTCGATCCCGTCTCAGGGTGCCCAGATGTGGTTCGACATGATGGCTATCCCCAAGGATGCCCCGCATGTGGCCGAGGCGCATGAGTTCATCAACTACATCATGAAGCCCGAGGTCATCGCCAAGGCATCGAACTTCGTCTTCTACGCCAACGGCAACAAGGCCTCGCAGGCTTTCGTCGACAAGGCGATCCTCAGCGATCCAGTTATCTACCCGCCGGACGACATGATGAAGAAGCTGTTCACCACGACGCCCTACGACAACAAGATACAGAAAACCGTGACCCGGTTGTGGACCACGGTCGTCACCGGTCAGTAGCAGAGCGAATACCGGCCCGGGCCCCTAAAGTCCGGGCTTTTTTATGCTGCGGCGCCCGTGGGGACGTCGACAATGCATCGCATCATTCGGGGATCATGATGAAGTCTCTCGGCAACATCCGCCGCTCTTTCGCGCCATGGACGGATCCTGCGGCCAAACCGTTCATCTCGGTGCGCAATGTCACCAAGAAATTCGGTGACTTCACAGCCGTCGACAATCTCTCGCTGGATATCTACCATCGCGAATTCTTCGCTCTTCTCGGCGCCTCCGGCTGCGGCAAGTCGACGCTCCTGCGCATGCTCGCCGGCTTCGAGCAGCCGACCTCGGGTGAAATCATCCTCGATGGCCAGGATCTTGCCGGCACGCCGCCCTATCGGCGACCGGTCAACATGATGTTCCAGTCCTACGCGCTTTTCCCGCACATGACGGTCGAGAAGAACATCGCTTTCGGCCTGCGCCAGGATGGCATGAGCAAGGCCGAGATCGCAGAGCGCGTCGCGCAGATGTTGAAGATGGTGAAGCTCGAGCAGTTCGCCACCCGCAAGCCCAACCAGCTGTCCGGCGGCCAGCGCCAGCGCGTCGCCCTGGCGCGTTCGCTCGCCAAGCAGCCGAAGGTGCTGCTGCTCGATGAGCCTCTCGGCGCGCTGGACAAGAAGCTGCGCGAGGAAACCCAGTTCGAGTTGATGGACCTGCAGCAGAGCCTCGGACTCATCTTCGTCGTCGTTACCCACGACCAGGAAGAAGCGATGACGATGGCAGATCGCATCGCCGTCATGAGCCACGGCAAGGTGGCGCAGGTAGCAACACCTGCGGAAATCTACGAGGCGCCGAATTCCCGTTTCGTTGCCGGCTTCATCGGAGACGTCAATATTCTGGACGGCAATGTCGTGTCCGCGAAGCCGGGCTTCGCCGAGATCGCAGTCGACAACGCCTTCACGCTGCGCACGGCGACATCAGATGCACCCGCCGTCGGCAGCCGCGCCGGCTTTGCCATCCGTCCCGAAAAGCTCCGCGTCACCCGCAACCCGCCGGCCAATGCCGGTGTCAATGCCGCAGAGGGTGAAATCTGGGACATCGCGTATCTCGGCGACATGACCGTGTTCCACGTCAAATTGCAGGGCGGCCAGGTCGTCAAGGCGTCTTCGCTCAACGCGGTGCGCTCCGTCGACGACCCCTTCGGCTACGACCAGCAGGTATGGGTCTCCTTCGATGAAAATGCCGGCGTGCTGTTGAAGGATTGAGATCATGGGAACGTTCGGTTCAGCGCTCTACCGCCGCCTTGTGATCATCATCCCCTATCTGTGGCTGCTGATCTTCTTCCTGGCACCGTTCTTCATCGTCTTCCGCATGTCGCTGTCGACCTCGGCGACCGCGATGCCGCCTTACACACCCGTCTTCTCGACGTCGAACGGCCTCAGCGGCTTCATCGATAACCTCCGCCAGCTTTCCTTCGACAACTACGTCTGGCTGACCGGCGATCCCCTCTATTTCAAATCCTATGTCTCGAGCGTCACGATAGCCGCCATCTCGACATTGCTGACGCTGCTGATCGCCTATCCGCTGGCCTATGGCATGGCACAGGCGCCGCGCACGATCCGGCCGACCCTTTTGATGCTGGTGATCCTGCCATTCTGGACGAGTTTCCTGATCCGCGTCTACGCCTGGATCGCCATTCTGAAGCCGGAGGGCCTGCTGAACCAGGTGCTGCTCTATCTCGGTGTCATCCACGAGCCCCTGATCATCCTCAACACCAACACCGCCGTCTATATCGGCATCGTCTACTCCTACCTGCCGTTTATGGTGCTGCCGCTCTACTCCGCGCTCGAAAAGATGGATCACACGCTGATCGAGGCGGCGCAGGATCTCGGCTGCCCGCCGATCACGGCTTTCTGGCGCGTGACCTTTCCGCTGTCGTTGCCGGGCGTCATTGCCGGCTGCATGCTGGTCTTCATTCCGGCCGTCGGCGAGTTCGTCATTCCCGACCTGCTCGGCGGATCGCAGACGCTGATGATCGGCAAGACGCTCTGGAACGAGTTCAACGCCAACCGCGACTGGCCGGTGTCCTCGGCGGTTGCGACCATCCTTCTCCTCATCCTCGTCGTACCGATCGTGTTCTTCCAGAATATCCAGGCGAAAGCCGACGAGCAGGGGAGATAGACGATGGTCAAATGGTCCCGCTTCAACATCGTCTCGGTCACCCTCGGTTTTGCCTTCCTCTACTTGCCGATAACGCTACTGGTCATCTTCTCGTTCAACGAGTCCAAGCTGGTAACGATCTGGACCGGCTTCTCGGTCAAATGGTATGTCCAGCTGATGCACAATCAGGCGCTACTGGACGCGGCCTGGGTCACGGTGCGGGTCGGCCTGTTGTCGGCGACGCTGGCAACCGTGCTCGGTACGCTCGCCGCCTTCACACTTGTCCGCTACACCCGTTTTCGCGGCCGGATGCTTTTTTCCGGCATGGTTTACGCGCCGCTGGTCATGCCGGATGTCATCACCGGCCTGTCGCTGCTGCTGCTGTTTGTCGCCATCGACTTCGATCGCGGGTTCTGGACGATCACGCTTGCCCACACGACGCTAACCATGTGTTTTGTCGCCGTAGTCGTGCAGTCGCGGCTGATGAGCTTCGACCAGTCGATCGAGGAGGCGGCGCTCGATCTCGGCGCCACCCCGCTGCGCACATTCCTGGAGATAACCCTGCCGATCATTTCGCCGGCTGTGTTCTCAGGCTGGATCCTGGCGTTTACGCTGTCGCTCGACGACCTCGTCATTGCAAGCTTCACCTCCGGCCCCGGGGCCACCACGCTGCCGATGAAGATCTACAGCCAGGTGCGGTTGGGCGTCACGCCGGAGATCAACGCCGTTTGCACCATCCTGATCGCCATCGTGGCGATTGGCGTGATTTGCGCCTCTGTTGTCACGAAAAGACGGGAAATCCAGCGCCAGCGCGACGAGCATGCTGCCAACGCGCTGTGATTAGGGCTGCGTTGCCTTTTGCTGAACCGGAGATACCGGCGAGACGATCGCGTCCGGCCATGTGCCGCCGATAAAGAATGGCAGCACCGGCAGGTCGGCTCCCTCCGCCGCATTGGTCGCATCCAGCACACCGGATAAGGCTAGCGAGTTGGTGCGGAACGGCACGATGCCGGAAAGCGACAAAGTCTCGTTTCGCCCAACGATCCTGGCGTTCTGCACATCGACCGAGCCCTTGGCAAAGCTTGCGTCGAGATCGATGGTCTGGAAATCGAACGTCGAGTCTGCGACGTCGCTGAGGCGGAAGAATTTCTTCTGGGCGGCAAGGGCACGGAATGTCGAGACATTGAACTGGCGGAAGGCACCGGCCTTCGACCAGTAGCGCAGCTTGCCGGCGACGTCGCCGAGATTGGCGGCCCAGATCGGCTTGTTGGTCATCAGCGACAGGTCGAGCGAGCCATTGGCCAGCGGCAGCGGCCCCTGCAGGTTAAGGCGGGTGATGAGGCTGGCAAAATCTGCATCGCGGATCGAAATCTGCAACTTGCCGCCGCCATCGAAGTTGCGCTCGGTGACTTCGAGATGGGCGGTCAGGTCTCCGCCTTCAAAGCCACTGTCGCCGATGTCGAACTTGGCCGTGCCGCCGGCCACCAGCAATCCTGCGCCGATGTTGTCGAAATTGAAGGGCCCGAGTGACGCGCTTTTTGCCGACAGGCGCAGATCGAGGTCCAGCCTCTGCAGCGGATTGCCGTTCAGCAGCGTGTCGATAGCCGTGCTGGCGGCAAGTCGCATCGAAAAGGCGGCGAGGAACGGATTGAGGTTCATCTTGTCGAAGGCAAGCGTGCCTGAAATCTTCGGCTTCCCGGTACTGGTATAGCCATAATCCATGACGCCGGAAGCGGCGGCGTCGTTGAGCACGAAGTTCAGGTTGTTAAAGCGAATGCCGTCCGTGACTGTCAAGACATCGGCATTCATCGACAGGTTCTTGAGTGTAGCGCTGCCGGGCAGGCGCTCGCCGCTCCAGGCGAGGAAGGACGGCATGTCGGGAATGGCGAGGTCCAGATTTCCGGACAGCGCTGAAAAATCGGACATGTTGGTAATGCCGGTAAAGGTTCCGCGGATCAGCGGCGAGGAGAACGTCGTCTTGGCATCGACATTCTTGCCGGCAAACAGCAGCAGCGGCTGTTCCGAGAAGAAATCGACCTTGATGTCCTGGCCGTTGAGGCGGGCAAGCAGCACGGCGCTCATCGGCTTCGACAGTCGTGGCCACGAAATATCGGCATTGACCCCGTCGAGCCTGAAGAGCCTGCCGGTCTTGTCGTCGGTCAGTTCGACCACGCCATCCTCGACCGTGACGCCGCCGATCTTGGCGTCCTGCGATTTGGTGATCACGGTGCTGCCGGTCGGGGATCTCTCGACCCGGTCGATGGCCTTGCCGAGCAGTCCGGCATTGGTCCAGTCGATCAGCCCGGTATCGTCGCGGCGCACGTAGACGACCGGCCGCAGGAAGTGGAATTCGTGGAAATCGGCCTTTCCGCGCAGGGCGGCCAGCAGCGAGAAGTCGGCGGACAGGCTGTCGACATGACCGAGCACCTTGCCACCGGCAGTGCGCTCGCGGATCGTCACCTGGTTCAGCGTGACGCGCGGCGTCGGCCAGAAGTCGATCGCCGGGGATCCCTCGATCTCGGCGCGATAGCCGGTCCAGCGCGACAGAGCTTCCTCTATCCCGGAGCGCACCAGGCCGCTGGAAATGAGAAAGGGTGCCGTGGCTCTAAACACGACGGAAACGATGATGATGGTGAGAACGACGATGCCGGTCGTGCGCGCGACGGCTGGAAGCCAGCGTTTCATCGACCGCAAGGCGGGCCGCCACCTCTTGTTACCTGACGCCGTCATGTTGATGCAGAAACTTTCAAACCGTTGCGCATGATTTCGCCTGCGTTTGGCGGATATAGGAAATGCCGATCATATGCAAACGTCGCATCCTGACACGCCGCCAACCTCTGATATTAATATTGCTGCGCGGCGTGGTAGAGAGCGTCGAGCGGGAGGGATAGGAATGCAGGACGAGCAGCCGTTATGGTCTTTGTCTGAGGTGGAGCGCCGGAAGACGCCGATGTTCGCGTTCATGCAGCATTGCAATGCGCAGCATGGGCTTTCCCTCGATGATTTCGAAAGCCTGCATGCCTGGTCGATTGTTGATCGCGAAGGCTTCTGGACCGCCGTCTGGGAGTTTTGCGGCATCAAGGGCACCAGAGGTTCGCGGGCTCTAGTCGATGGTGACAACATGCTGGACGCGCGTTTCTTCCCAGACGCGGAACTGAATTTTGCCGAGAACCTTCTCACCAGAAGCGGTCCTGGGGATGCACTGATCTTTCGCGGCGAGGACAAGGTCAGTTCACGCTGGTCCTGGGACCGGCTACGCGCCGAAGTGTCGCGTCTGCAGCAGGCCTATCGTGCAATCGGCATCGGCAAGGGGGATCGCATCGCGGCAATGATGCCGAATATGCCGGAGACCATTGCCTGCATGCTGGCCGCAGCATCCATCGGCGCAATCTGGTCGTCCTGTTCGCCTGACTTCGGCGAGCAGGGCGTCATGGACCGTTTCGGCCAGATCGAACCGAAGCTGTTCATCGCCTGCAGCGGCTACTGGTACAATGGCAAGCTCCAGGATGTCGCCGACAAGATCCGCGCCGTGACGCAGCGCCTCGGTGTCGCCTCTGTCATCATCCCCTATGCCGGGGATGCGGATGCCGTGGCGGCCATGACGCCTGATGCCACGACGCTCGATGCCTTCCTCAAGGCGTTCACGCCGAAGCCTGTCGAATACGAGGCATTGCCCTTCGCCCACCCGCTGTTCATCCTGTTTTCGTCGGGCACCACGGGCGTGCCGAAATGTATCGTCCACTCGGCGGGTGGCACGCTGCTGCAATTGGTCAAGGAGCATCGCCTGCACTGCGGTGTCATGCCCGACGACAGGATTTTCTATTTCACCACCTGCGGCTGGATGATGTGGAACTGGTTAGCGGTCGGCCTTGCCGCCGGCGCGACGCTTTGCCTCTACGACGGTTCACCCTTCGCGCCCGATGGAAACATCTTGTTCGATTATGCCGCAGACGAGAAATTTGCCATTTTCGGCACCTCGGCGAAATATATAGATGCGGTGCGCAAAAGCGGCCTGCGGCCAACGAACTCACACGACCTGTCTCGCCTGCGGCTTATTGCCTCCACCGGTTCGCCGTTGTCGCCAGAGGGTTTTTCCTTCGTCTACGAAGGCATCAAGGCCGATGTCCAGCTGGCATCGATCTCCGGCGGAACGGATATCGTCTCCTGCTTCGTGCTTGGCAATCCGCTGCAGCCCGTCTGGCGCGGCGAAATACAGGGCCCGGGGCTGGGACTGGCCGTCGACGTCTGGAACGAGGATGGCCACCCGGTGCGGCTGGAAAAGGGCGAACTTGTCTGCACCAAAGCCTTTCCGTCGATGCCGATCATGTTCTGGAACGATCCCGACCGCCTCAAGTACCGGGCCGCCTATTTCGAGCGCTTCGACAACGTCTGGTGCCATGGCGATTTCGCCGAATGGACCCGGCATGGCGGCCTCGTCATTCACGGCCGATCCGACGCGACCCTCAATCCCGGCGGCGTCCGCATCGGCACTGCGGAGATCTACAATCAGGTCGAGCAAATGCCCGAGGTGGTGGAAGCGATCTGCATCGGCCAGGATTGGGAGGATGACGTGCGGGTCGTGCTGTTCGTCAAACTGGCCACCGGCATCACGCTTACCCAGGATCTCGCCACCGCGATCAAGGCTCGCATTCGAACCGGTGCCACGCCGCGCCATGTGCCGGCGAAAATTGTTGCCGTCGCCGATATCCCCCGTACCAAATCCGGAAAGATCGTCGAACTCGCGGTGCGCGAAGTGGTGCATGGCCGGACAGTGCGCAACAAGGAAGCGCTCGCCAATCCGGAGTGCCTGGCACAATTCGCTGATCTCGAGGCATTGAAAAATTAACCGAACGCAAATGCGCAATAGTCACAGGTGAGAGATTGCCGGTCTTTTTAAGATTGTGTTAGGAGATAGCGATCAAGCTACCCTCAGTTGCGCGGCGTCTAATATTCACTCCGCGCACGGCCCGACCATGGAGAACTTCCAGATCTGCGGGTCTCTATCTCCAATCAACAGCATGACTTAGGGCGGCCCTCGGCCGCCCTTTTTTAATGCATCGGCCTAATCGGCAAGAACGCGCGGCGAGGGGAAGGTGACTTCCACCAGAGTGCCTTCGTTGGGAGCGGAGTGGATGGAAAACAGCGCCCTGTTGGCATCCACCATCGCCTTGGTCAGCGGCAAGCCGAGACCGGTGCCGTCGCCGCGCTGGCGCGAGTTTGTTGCCACCTGGCGAAACGGCTTCATTGCCTGTTCCAGTTCCGTGCGCGTCATGCCGACGCCGGTGTCGCGAATGCGAAGCACGACGCTGCCATTGCCCTCGTAGGACGTTGAAACGACGATCTGGCCGCCGGATGGCGTGAAGCGGATGGCGTTGGAAAGGATATTCAGGGCGATCTGCTTGATCGACCTCAGATCGGCAACGACATTCGGCACCGACTGCGAAAGCCCGGTGCGGATGATCACGCGCTGTCCGTTGGCCTGCGGCTGGACGATCGATACGGCTTCGGCGATCGCCTCGTTGAGGCCGACGGCGCCGAACTCGAGTTCCATCTCGCCGGCTTCGATCTTCGAGATGTCGAGAAGATCGTTGACGATATCGAGCACATGGCGACCGGAGCGTCCGATGTCGCCGGCATATTCGACATAGCGCGCATGGCCCATCGGCCCGAGCCGCTCGCTCGCCATCATGTCGGAAAAGCCGATGATGGCATTGAGTGGCGTGCGGATCTCGTGGCTGACGCGGGCAAGAAAGTCGCTTTTGTGGGCGTTGGCCGTTTCAGCCGCGCGCTTGGCATTGCGCAGGTCTTCCTCCGTGCGCTTCCACTGGGTTATATCGCGGATCACGGCGCAGTAGCCGTTCGACGAGGTCAGTACGCCCATGGTCATGAACAGCGGCACGAACCCGCCGGATGCCTCGCGACCGATGACCTCGCGTCCGTCGTTCAAAACGCTGGCCACGCCGTTGCCGGTGAGCCCGCTCAGATAATCGAGCACGGCCTTCTGGCTCTCATGGGCAAACAGCATGACGAAGGGTTTGCCGCGCGTCTCCTGCTCATCATAGTTGAACAGCGCGCTGGCCGAGCGATTCATCGACCTTATATCGCCTTCCGGCCCGATGATGGCGACGCCATCTGTCGCGGTCTCGAGGATCGATTGCAGTTCCTCCACCTCGACCTGCAGCTTGGCAACCTTTTCCAGCATGCGTTCCGGACGGGGCTCTTCGCGGCTGTCGATCCGCGTCGACAACAGCGCCTCGCCATCCTTCTCGACAGGCATCAGCGCCAACATCAATGCGCTGGCATCTTCCCAGCGGATGGATTGCAGCCGGGCAGTGACCGGCACCAGCGCGTCGTCGGCTCTGACCACCATCATCACGCCGGAGCGTTCTGTCTTGTCCTGCAAATCCTCCCGCTGCAGCAGCGCATCGATGCCGCCAACCCCTTCCAGCTCCGCCAGCGAGGTATAGCCCGTTAGCCGCATGAACTCGGGATTGGCGTGGATCAGCGTGTCGCCGGCATGGACGAGGACCGCGACGGGCAGCTGATCGACCACAGCAGCCGACAGCCCGTCGGTCATTTTCACGCGCGGCGGAATGGCCGTGTTGAGAACATCGAGCGCGTTGAATTCGTCGCCGCCTTCACGTCCCTCCACAGCATCGGCAGGTTCGGGCGTGTCGGAGCCTTCTATATCGTCGTTAGCCGCCAGCAGCGGCGTCGGATAAAACGCATCGAGCTCTGCCGCAGGCGCTTCCGGCTGCTCGCTCTCGTCATCTGTCGGATCGGCAGGGGCGGCATCCGTCGGTTCTTCGCCACGCTTGCCGAACGGCTCGAGCTGCTTGGCGATCTCGCGGAAGGCAGCCTGCTCTGCCAGCGACAGGCCGTCAGTCAGGTTCTGCCGCCGTTCATGCAGCTGGATGATCTTGTCGGAAAGCCTGCGGGCCGGCGTCTCTGATATCTTCAGGGCGGGCGGTTCGACGTGGAACGGCAGCTCCGGCTCGTTGGGTTCGAATATCCGCTCGGACGGTCCATCCAGCGGCTCGACGCTATCAGGCACATGCTCCGCCTCGACGGCGGACGTTTCGTTCTCATCAGTGCTCTCGTCGAAAACCACCGGATCTGCGACCGTGGCTTTCTCATCCGGATGCTCCGGGTGCAATGCATCAGCCGCTTCGTTGCCTGACGCGGTGTCATCGATGGCTGGCAACCCCAGGGTCAGCCCGGTCCGCAGCGGGTCCTCCGTCGCGTCCGACAGGCGGACGACGCCAAAGCCTCTGAAGCCGTCGAACTCACGGCTGCGCGTATAGGTCGGCAGAGCCGCAAGATCGACAGGAACCGTCAGGCTCGTTCCCTCGACCGGCCAATGGATGGTCCGCCCCGACCATGTGTCGCGACGGGCAAGCAACTCGGCGATCTTGCCATCGGGATCTAGGTGGAACAGCGTCGCGATATCGGCAAAGGCGACGCCTGCGAGAGCCTTTGCATGAGGCCCGACAGCCTCGGCGAATTCCCGCGAAATCTCGCTGAAATGGCCCTCTGCATCGATCTTCCAGACGAAGCGCGTCGCACGTCCCTGCCGATTGAAAACGAAATGCTGCGGCTGATCGGTCTCGGGTGCTGCAGCCGCAACGGCGTCCGCTACGGTTGCGGGCTGGGCGATATCGACCGATGCGGCTGGTGCTGCTTCCTGTTCGGACGCAGCCGGCTCCCGTGGCTCGATCTCCGCATTGGCAGTGAGGGGTTGATCTTCACTCGGCTCCCGATCCGGCACTTCCCGCTCAACGCTTGCGTCATCCGTCGAAGCACCCTCGGTGTCGTCCGCTGACAGCTCTATGTCAGGCGAAAGTTCCGAGCCCCGCTCGGGTGATGCATCGGTCGAATCCTCGACATGCGTTTCCGCATCCTCATTCGTCAGGGCCGCAGTCTGCTCGTCCTCGGCAATCTCGTGATCGGCGTCGTCCTCGTCGCCATCGTCCTGCACGGCAGGTGTCGCCGGTTGCTCGGGCTCCTCGACGGCGTTGGGATCGCTTTGTTCGATGGCGGCAATTTCTTCCGGTTCGTCTTCGACATCTTCGATCTCGGCAAGAGCATCGATCGCCGCCGAGAACTCCCGTGTACCGGGGTCTAACTGATTGGTTGGTTCGTCGGCGCTCGAAGATGGGATGGCGGCGTCGGTTCCAGCTTCTTCCGAGACGCTCTCGACGTCGCCACGATCTTCATGAACATCGGCAGGCGCTTCTGCGGCGGTAGTCGCCCTAACAGCAGCTGGCTCGATATGGGCGGAGCCATCATCGGCGACGGCTGCCGTCGTTTCGGCCTCTGCCACCGGCGTTGCCAAGGTTTCGGCCGCCGCTGGCACCACTGCCGAAACGGTTTCAACGGGATCGAGATGGCCGATGACCATTTCGACGACAAACAGCAGATTGAGGGCTGGTGTATCCGACAGGAGGCCGATGGCGGCGGGTAGGTAGCCCTGGCCGGTCCGGATCGGCCTTTTGATCAGTCGCTCCGGCTGGCCACCGGCCATTGTCACCAGCATGCCCGCAGTTTCCGTCGTGATCCCGAGGGCTGCGAAACCGGGCGAGGCGGCGATGATCTCGCCGTCGCGGCCGATGACGGCGATATGGGTGTCGGGATCGTCGAACCCGTCGAGCATCCGCTGCGCACGCTCGGTGGTCTCCAGCGGTTTTGCGGAAACCGGGCAGGAAAACAGGATTGCGTCTTCGCCGGCCGGGGTGCGGATCTTCTCGACTGCCGCATTGGCAACAACACGCTGGAACCCTGCCGCTATCCGGATCAGGAAGCTGCGAGTATCGCCGACGGCGACCAGCTGGTGCGCAGTGGCTGCAATCTGGCGGAAGGATACGTCACCGGGCCGGGCGCCCTGGTCGAGAAAATCATAGATGGCCGCATAGCCGAAAAGGTCGGCGCCGGCGCCGTTTGCCCACAGCACCCGGTCGAGTTCGACCGAGAACAGCGCCATCGCTTCGCCGCGCGCAAACCGGTCGCGGATGCTCGGATGAACGGCAATGTCGATGAACGGATACTGTACTGCCGGCATTGTCCAACCTGATGTTCGAGCCGAGGCCTTCTCGCATTAACGTTTTGTTAATATAGGTGACGCTCCGTCCGGTCCAGCAAGTGCCAATGCTTTCGCCAGAAAGGGTTAATGGACGGCCCCGATATGCCGCCGCAAGCTCTCCGCAATGCCGAAGACACGGCATACCCGCTTCATGACATCACTATCGGCGTTGCTACCTTATCCACAGCCGGCCGATTTTCAATCGCCCCCGATGCGTCATCCACGGCCTTGAGGCCCCATTGGCGCCCAATCCGGCAACGAATATGCGCGCGGAACAAAAAGAGGTTCTTTCAAGCACGACCGCAGCTACATCGTGCCGCCGGGCCAGAGCCGGGGCCCATAGGCATTTTTCTCAATTCGCCGAGATAGGGCTTGAAAAAAAACTGAACTCCCAGTATTTCACCCGAGTTGCGTCCAGACGCGGCATGTGCGGTTGTAGCTCAGTTGGTTAGAGCGCAGGTTTGTGGATCCTGAGGTCGGTGGTTCGATTCCACCCAACCGTACCATTATTTCCATTTTCTTTATGACGCTTCGTTTAGTCAATGGACGGACGCCCGTAGTGGGTTGATGCCTGATCATACGGCGCAATACCCAACTACCAAAAAAACCTCACAAACCACGCTTTGCCTGCTGGCGTTGACGCTATTCGGTCTTAAACTGGGCGCAGATGCGGATTGGGGATGTTGGCGTCTCCAGTCCAGTTTTCAAGCCCGGTGAAGGTTTTCATGCGTATCCTGCTTATCGAGGACGACCATATCCTTGGCTCATCGTTGAAGAAGGCCATGGAGAAGCATGCCTATGGCATCGACTGGCTGCGGGACGGCGAGGCGGGGCTTGCGGCGGCCGAGTCGTCGGAGTTTGCAGCCATCGTGCTGGACCTCAACCTGCCGAAGCTGAATGGCATCGGCGTCCTCAAGGCGTTGCGCAAGCAGGGGAACGATGTGCCCGTCCTGCTGCTGACCGCGCTCGACAGCGTTCTCCAGAAGGTCGACGGCCTCGACCAGGGCGCGGACGACTACATGGTCAAGCCTTTCGATCTCGACGAGCTGCTGGCCCGTTTGCGCGCCCTGATCCGCCGCCGCGAGGGGCGCGTCGAGACGACAATCCGGTGTGGCGAGGTCGAGGTCGATCCCGCCGCAATGGTGGCCCGCCGCAACGGGCAGTCGGTGCCGCTGACGGCCAAGGAATTCCATCTGCTCAAGCTGCTGATGGAACGCAGCGGCCGCTACGTCACGAAGAACGATATCGAGTATGCGCTCTACGACGCCCAGAACGCTGTGGAGAGCAACACCACCGAGGTGACGATCTACAATCTGCGCAAGAAGCTGGGATCGGAATTCATCAAGTCGATCCGCGGTGTCGGATACATGATCGAGCGATGACCCGGGCAACGCTCACCAGCAAACTCTATCTGCGCATCATTCCGGTCATCGTCATTGCCATCAGCGTGATCGGATTGCTGGCGTTCAAGAGCGCCCGGCACGAAATCGACAATATTTATGATGCCCAGCTGATCAACGAGGCCAATGTCCTGTGGGGATTGCTGCAACGGCCGCTGTTGCGCCAGACGGACGATCCGCCCCGCAGGATCGACGATATCGACTTCAAGATGGACAACCAGCTGTCCTTCAATCAGGACGCCGACGACTACGCCGACGCGCATATGGTTCGCGCCTGGAAAGACGGGAAAATCCAGGTTTTCAGCAGCACCGCCTTCCAGGCCGACATGCCCGAGCAGAAGGCCGGATTTCATACGATAAATTACAAGGGCGAGCGCTGGCGGGTGTATGCCTTGCCCATTCCCAATACGACGATTGCCATGGAGGTCGGCGAGAAGATCGCGCTGCGCGACAGGCTGATATCGAATATCCTGCGCAACCTGGTGTTTCCGCTCTTTGTTCTGCTGCCGATCATCGCCTTCCTGATCTGGCTCGGCATCAACCGGGGGCTTGCCCCGATGAGCGACTTCGTTCGGCAGATCCGCCTGCGCTCGCCCGACGACCTCTCGGCCATCCCCGTCGAGGGCTTGCCGCTGGACCTGATGCCGCTCGGCACCTCGATCAATCAACTACTCGACAAGCTAGGCCACTCGCTCACCCTGGAGCGGCGGTTTTCGGATCTCGTGGCGCATGAGTTGCGCACACCGCAGGCAGGCGTCAAGCTGCTGCTGCAGATGCTGCGTGACACGGAGGCGGGTCGTGAGAGGGATGCGATCGTCGCGGATCTGGTCGAAAGCAACAATCGGGCGATGCACCTGATCGAACAGCTTCTGCGACTGGCGCGGGTCAGCCATCACCCGCTCAAGCTCGATGCGGTTCCGCTCTACCACCTTGTGGCGTCCATCGCGGCCGGTTTCGGCAGCCGCATCACCGCCAAGCGGCTCGACCTTTCCCTGCAGGGCAGCGAAGACGCCGAGGTGCTGACGGACGAATCCCTGCTGCAGCTGATGATCAGCAACCTGCTCGACAATGCGCTGAAATATACGCCGGAGGATGGTAAGGTCGAGGTGACGATCATGCCGGATGGCGAGGCATGGCTGCTGTCCATCGACGACACCGGTCCAGGCATCCCGGCAGACCAGAGGTCGGCGGTTTTCCAGCGGTTTTACAGGGTGGACTCACCGCAGGAGCAGGGATCGGGACTGGGTCTGGCGATCGTGGCAGACGTGGCGACCCGCCTGGCTGTCACCATCGATCTGTCGACGCCCAGCTGGGGATACGGCCTCAGCGTCCGTGTCCGCCTGCCCGCACCTGCGTGAACAGCCTCCGAGCAGCTGCAGCCATCAGTTTCATATCATCGACGCTTGCTAGTCACGCGCGCTCTTGCAAACTGGAAACCAGACGTTGTCGCGCAAAACGGCCATCATCGTCGGCAACGGAGAATTGCCGGCCGACCTCTCGCCTGTCGTCGATGCGGCCGATTTCGTCTTGCGCTTCAACGAGCCGAAACTCTCCATCGGCATGAGCGGAACGAGGACCGACCTCTTGATGCTGGCGACGTCCAGCAAGCCGATGCAGCGGCGCCTCCGCGATTCGGCCTTCTATACCAGTCCGACATTCCAGGCGGCTAAGACCGTCCTGCTGGTCTATCATCCTGCGATCCTGCGCACCTATCATCCGAAGCCAAATATATTGTCGTGGCTGAAGGGCCGCAGGTCTGACTGGACGCAGCAGACGATCGAGCGCGTCGGGTCGGCTGGAAAAGAGATCCGCATCATGCCGCCGCAGTTCTACAAGGCCGGGTGCACAGAGCTTGGCCTGTCCGAGGCCGACATGCATCGGATATTCCCGAGCACCGGCTTTTTCGGACTTTACCATTGTCTGCAGCAGTTTCCCGCCGACCGGTGGGACATAAAGCTCTGCGGTTTCAGCTGGGAGGGATGGAAGCGCCACAGCTGGGACGGCGAGCGGAGTTGGGTGGCAAACCACGTTGCCGAAGGCCGGCTCACGCTGATCGGCCCTTGATCGCCGACGAGGTTGCCGCCGCTCTTCAGTTTGGCTTCACTTTCACCTAAGGCATCGATCAGATCCGTCTTCTAGACCGTCCATGGCCACGAAACCGAGGACGTATCGATGCACAACGCCTATCATCTGGAGCGGCCGCAGACCCTGGGCCTGCAGAAGCGTGCGACGAGCGTCGAAACCAGCCTGTCCTTGAAGGTGGAGCCATCCGCAAGGCCGCAGACGATCAAGGCATTCATCGTCCACCTTGGCCGCGCAAAGCAGCGTGCGGGCCAGGTCGAGCGGCTTGTGGAAACCTTGCCGGTGCCGGCCGAAGTCATCGAGGCCGTCGATGGCCTCGCTCTCAGCCAGGCCGACAGGGAGCGCGTCTACCACCGCAATCTGCATAAGCCGGCCTATCCCTTCCAGTTGAGCAACTCCGAGATCGCCTGCTTCCTGTCCCATCGGAAAGCCTGGGCGGCCATCGTCGAGCAGGGGCTGGATGCGGGCTTTGTCATCGAGGACGATGTCGAGCTGACTGCAGATTTCCCGGCAGCTTTTGCGGCTGCCAGCGCCTGCCTGACGCCGGGCGCATTCGTGCGCTTTCCGTTCCGGGACAACCGCGAGAGCGGCGAGGAAGTGTTTGCGCAGGATGCCGCCCGCGTCATCCGCCCGCAGGTCATCGGCCTCGGCATGGTTGCCCAGCTGGTCAGCCGTGGCGCCGCGATCCGCCTTCTGCAGGCCACCGAGATATTCGATCGGCCTGTCGACACGATGGTTCAGATGGAGTGGCTTTTGCATCTGTCACCGCTTACGGTGCTGCCGGGTGGCGTTCGCGAGATATCGTCGACCCTCGGAGGCACAAGCATGAAGCGCCACAGCACCTTCGCCGATAAACTGACCCGCGAGGTCATGCGTCCGCTGTACCGGGCCAAGGTGGCATTTCGTTCGCGATACTTCGTCTGAGGATCAGGATTGTCCGTTCCCATCCTCACCTACCACCAGATCGCCGTTCCCCCGTCGCGTCGGATACCGTTTCGGAGCATGGCCGTGCATCCGGATGATTTCCGGCGGCAGATGCATTTGCTGAAACGGTTTGGTTTCCAGGGCCTGTCGCTGCGCGAGGCGCTTCCCTACGTCAACGGCAAGAAGAAGGGCAAGGTCGTCGCCATCACCTTCGACGACAGCTATGCCAACGTTCATGAAAATGCCTTGCCGGTGCTGCGCGACTGCGGATTTACAGCGACGAATTTCGTCGTCGCCAATCAGATCGGTGGCCGCAACGAATGGGATATTCCGCTGGGCGTCCCGCCGTCGGCCTGCATGAACCTCGCACAATTGCGCGAATGGACGGCCCTCGGCAACGAGATCGGCTCCCACACGATGGATCACGCCCGCCTGCCGGACCTGTCGGCCGAGGATGCATGGAACCAGATTTTCCTGTCGCGGGTTGCGCTGGAGGATACGATCGACGACGAAGTCTCCTCCTTCTGCTTTCCCTACGGCGACGAGCGTTCCCTGCATCGCCAACTGGCGATAGAAGCCGGTTACAGCGTTGCGACGACGACCTGGCGCCGGCGGGCTCGCAAGTGCGACGATCCTTTCGGGCTGCCGCGGCTGACGATCCGCCGCAACGATTCATGGCTGCATTTCCTGAAGAAATGTCTTGTTGGCTAAGCGGGGGGCGTGCGTTTGCCGGGATCTGAAGCGCTGAAGCGAAACGCGTCGGAATGGCTTGTCGTCCTGCTATGGGTTGTAACCGCATCCGCGACGCTGATCGAAAACGACGCTTATCGCTACAGCGGCATTCTTCTTTTCGCCTACGGCCTGTATCGCTATCTCGCAATGGCAGAAAGACCGGCTGTCGGTTTGCCGGCATGGCTCTGCGTCGGATGGGGCAGTTACGCGCTCGGCCGCTTCCTGCTGCAATATCTTCTGGGAGCGGGCCATCCCCAGGGGGATGGCGAACTGATGTATGCGATGCCGCTGGCGTTCCCGAGCCTCGGCTTTGCGATGTTCATCGGCTGGCAGCAAATGCAGAAGGTGATCGCCACCTATTTCGGCGTTGCCCTTGCCACCCTGCTGTTCACCACCCGTTACCGGGCGATCATGGCCGGTGAAACCGTGCGGCCGCTGATCCAGCACAATCAGATCCACGGAGCGGTATGCTGCGGCGTCATCCTGATCTCCGCCTGCTTCTGGTTTATCCATTGTCGCAAATGCCCGACGGTCTCAAGGCAGTTGAGGACCTATGCCAGCATCGTCGCGCCGCTTGTCGCCATGCTCTGCATCTTCTGCATCTACGGGGCAAAATCCAAGGGCGTCTGGCTGGCGCTCGGCTTCTCCGGCCCCTTGCTGCTCCTGTCCATCGTCGGCTGGTTTCGCTCGAAGGCCGGACTCGCCTTCATCGGCTGCTTCGTGCTGTTGCTCGCAGCCGGCGGTTACTTCGTCTGGGGCAATCTGGAGAAAACTGCCGGACCGACCTTCATGGCGACCACGGGGCTCTATCAGGACATCGCTGCCGGAGAGCCGATCGGCAAGGCCGTGGCGGCCCGTATCGATGATGCGACGACGCCAAGGGCCATGGACGAACGACTGCAACTCTGGTCGAACGCCTGGGAACTTGTTGCCAGTGCGCCGCTGTTCGGCCTCGGAAACGCCTGGGAACCGCGCTGGCACAAGACCCACTATACGTCGGTCGACTACAACGCCATGCACAACGGATATCTGGAAATTCTCGTGCGGTATGGCGCGGTTGGTAGCGTATTTCTGGCTTTCATGGCTGTTGTCATGCTGCTTCAGGTCCAACGTGCCGCAAAGCTCGGCCTCGTTCCCCCGGCGGCCTTCCATGGCTACCTTCTCGTGCAGATATTCTTTGCCATCACGCTTCTCAGCAACTCCAACAATCGGCTGGCAATTGGTGAAACCATCATCATGCTGAGTTTCACGTTCGCGTTGGCCTGTAATCTCAGGATCCGTGCCAGCGCCAGCGAGGCGCGCGAAGGCATCGTCCTGGAGCGAGCTGGCACTTAAGTCTTCCTCAAGCCCAGCCGCCCACCGCATGTGTGGCAAGACGGGCTGCGGGGAGGGCGATCATGGCAAGCGGGAGCAAAAACCGAGGGTCCGGTTTGTGGCCAGGAATGAAGCATCCGACCATGCCGAGGCAGAGTGACAACCAGAACGCCTTCAGTGTGCTGACATCGGCACAAGCGAGAAAAGCATAGGACGCGAAAAACATCGCTGTCCCGCAGGTGGAGCGCGCAATGACGGCGCAGGGGTCGTTTGCCACGTCCGTGAATGTTATCTTCGAATGCATGCCGCCGCTCCCCGTCTATACGCTAGCAAAGACGAAGTGACCGATCCAGTCGTTCTGCAGCGGTACATGGAGTTATCGCTTCTCTTGCCGGTCGCCGATACGTTCAGTCGCGGGCAAGGTTGCGGATTTGTCATGGAACCGCTCCGACCGATTTCCGTTGAATGGATGACGGGAGATTTACATGAACAAGACACTTCTCTACGGCGCCACAAAAGTCGATGGTTCCACCGCCGTATCAAGCCTCGATATCTACCAGTGGAAAAGCCGTGTGCTGGTGATTTTTACGGACACCGACAACGCGCGCTGCAGCCGGCAGGAAAACCTGCTGCTCTCCGACAGGGAGGGACTGCAGGAACGTGATCTGGTCGTTCTGAAAGTGACGCAACACAACGCGGATGCGGTTTTCGGTGATGCCGGCCCGTTGGATGCGGACCGTCTCCGGGAAGAACTGGAAGCGCCTGAAGCCGGCATCTTCGCCGCGATCCTGATCGGCAAGGACGGCAGCGTCAAATTGCGTGCGGTCGAGCCGGTTGCCTGCGAGGAACTGTTCGAGATCATCGACGGAATGCCGATGCGCGCCGCAGAGACCACCCGCCAGCAAGACCGCTGATTTCCAATCCGCAAACCTTTGAAAGGAGCACCAATGTCTCAGCCCCTGAAGCCCGAAGAACAGCCCCCGATGCCGGCCCCGGGATGGACGCCTGTCCCGCCTATCGGCGAGCCAGAGCCCGACACCCTGCCGGACGAGGTGCCGCTGCCCAATCCGGACGAGAACGACGAGCCGCCGATGCAGGTGTGATCCTGCCCCTCAGAGAAACATGCCTCTTTCGTCGGTGACCAGTTCCTGAAGATAGTCGACGACGGTCCGGACGCGTATCAGGTCGCGTGCGGACTCGTGATAGGTCGTCCAGTAGGCCCGGCGTATGCTGGCGTCCGGCAGGATCTGGATCAATTCCGGATATTGGCGGGCAATATAGTCGTGGAGGATACCCACCCCTGCACCAGAACGCACCGCTTCGGTCTGGCCGATAGCTGTCGAGATTTCGAATGACGCATCCCAATTTCGCATCACCTCGTTGGTGAAGGCGAGGGACGCGGTGAAAATCAGATCCTCGACATAGCCGATCCGGAGATGCGATTTCAGGGCGTCCACGCTGCCTGGCACTCCGGCGCGGTCAAGATAGGCCTGCGAGGCATAGAGGCCGAGCGAATAGTCGGTGAGTTTCGCCGATATCAGGCGCCCTTGCTCAGGTCGCTCCAGCGTGATGGCGATGTCGGCTTCACGCTGCGAGAGCGAGAACGAGCGCGGCACGGGGACCAGCTGGATGCGCAATTCCGGATGCCGGGCGATCAGCTTGCCGAGCCTCGGTGCGAGGAACGATACGCCGAAGCCGTCAGGTGCGCCGATACGCACCGTTCCGGCTACCGTGCTGTCGAGGTGCCCGACGCTCGCCTGCGCGCGCAGCATCTCGGCCTCCATCCTTTCCGCAGCATGCAGGAAGATTTCACCCTCGGCCGTCAGTTCGCAACCGTTGGTCCGGCGCACCAGCAGCCGCGTCTTCAGCCGCTGCTCGAGCGTCGTCACCCGGCGGCTGAGCGTTGCGTGGTTGACGCCGAGCCGTTTAGACGCGGCGAGGATCTGCCCGGTCCGGGCGACGGCGAGAAACATGCGAACGTCGTCCCAGTCCATGATCGACCTTATGTCTATTTATGCACAACGGTTGATTATAGCAGCACATTGATTTGTGCAAATTGAAGTGCGAATGTCGGCCATCGTAAAACTGAGAGAAACCAGGGTAGGAGGCACCATGCGCGAGATCGGTCATTTCATCGGCGGCAAGGCCGTAGCCGGCACCAGCGGCCGCACCAGCAATATCTTCAATCCGGCCACCGGCGAAATCCAGGCGACCGTCGCGCTGGCAAGCGTCGAGGAGATGCGCGCCGCCGTTGCCAACGCCAAGGCAGCCCAGCCGAAATGGGCCGCCACCAACCCGCAGCGCCGCGCCCGCGTCTTCTTCAAGTTTGTCGAACTGCTCAACAAGCACATGGACGAACTGGCCGAGCTGCTGTCGCGCGAACACGGCAAGACCATCGAGGATTCCAAGGGCGACATCATTCGTGGCCTGGAAGTCTGCGAGTTCGTCTGCGGCATCCCGCACCTGCAGAAGGGCGAGTTCACCGAGGGCGCAGGTCCGGCCATCGACATGTATTCCATGCGCCAGGCTGTCGGCATCGGCGCCGGCATCACGCCGTTCAATTTCCCGGCAATGATCCCGATGTGGATGTTTGCTCCTGCCATCGCTTGTGGCAACGCCTTCATCCTGAAGCCCTCGGAGCGCGATCCGTCCGTGCCAATGCGTCTGGCCGAACTGATGATCGAAGCCGGTCTGCCGGCCGGCATCCTCAACGTCGTCAACGGTGACAAGGGCGCGGTCGACGCCATCCTCACCGATCCCGATATCGGCGCCATCTCTTTCGTCGGCTCCACGCCGATTGCCCGCTATGTCTACGGCACGGCGGCGATGAACGGCAAGCGGGCGCAGTGCTTCGGCGGCGCCAAGAACCACATGATCATCATGCCCGACGCCGATCTCGACCAGGCTGCGAACGCCCTGATGGGCGCCGGCTACGGCTCGGCCGGAGAGCGCTGCATGGCGATCTCGGTCGCCGTCCCGGTTGGCGAGGAAACCGCCAACCGTCTTATCGCCAAGCTGACGCCGATGGTCGAAGCCCTGCGCATCGGCCCCTACACAGATGAAAAGGCCGATCTCGGCCCGCTCGTCACCAAGGAAGCCCAGGCCCGCGTCACCGGCCTGATCGATCGCGGTGTGGAAGAGGGCGCCAAGCTCGTGGTCGATGGCCGCGGCTTCAAGCTGCAGGGCTATGAAGACGGCTATTTCGTCGGCGGCTGCCTGTTCGACAACGTTACGCCGGACATGGACATCTACAAGACCGAAATCTTCGGACCTGTTCTCTCCGTCGTTCGCGCCAAGAACTATGAAGAAGCGCTCGAACTGCCGATGAAGCACGAATACGGCAACGGCGTCGCCATCTATACCCGCGACGGCGATGCCGCCCGCGACTTCGCCTCGCGCATCAACATCGGCATGATCGGCATCAACGTGCCGATCCCTGTGCCGCTTGCCTACCACTCCTTCGGCGGCTGGAAGGCATCGAGCTTCGGTGACCTCAACCAGCACGGCTCGGACTCGATCAAGTTCTGGACCAAGACCAAGACGATCACCGCCCGCTGGCCATCCGGCATCAAGGACGGTGCCGAATTCGTCATGCCGACGATGAAGTAAAAGTCTTCAAGTGATCGACTTATCGACGGGCTCCCCTCAAGGGAGCCCGTTGACGTTGAGAGCCTGTGATGAAAACGAGTAAACGTGAACGAAAATTTCATCTTTTGGAATTGTTCAAAACTACCGTTGGTCCTATATACTTGGCTGAGGCTTTGATTCAGGAGACTGGCATGCGTTTGACCAAACAGACCAACTACGCGGTTCGCATGCTGATGTACTGCGCTGCCAACGAGGGCTACCTCAGCCGTATTCCTGAGATCGCCAAGGCCTATGGCGTTTCCGAGCTTTTCCTCTTCAAGATCCTGCAGCCGTTGACCAAGGCCGGCCTCATCGACACCGTGCGTGGCCGAAATGGCGGCGTGCGTCTCGGTCGTGCTGCCGACAAGATCAGCCTCTTCGATGTCGTCAAGGTCACCGAGGATAGTTTTGCAATGGCCGAATGCTTCGAGGACGGCGCTGTCGAATGCCCGTTGGTCGATAGCTGCGGCTTGAACTCGGCGTTGCGCAAGGCGCTCAATGCCTTTTTCGACGTGCTGGCAGATTATTCGATCGACGATCTCGTCAAGGCCCGTCCGCAGATCAACTTCCTGCTCGGCATCACCGATCGCGATCACAATGCCCTGAACAAGCGCATCGCCATCGCCGCCCCGGCAGCCTGAAGCTCTCCTCCGTCGCTCCGTCGTTTGATATGACAGCGCCTCCGCCATCGCGGATGCGGCTAGGTTGGGCTGTGACAAGTCCGTGCTGGCGCATCGTTCTTGGCCTGGTTGGAAGTACTTTAGCCCGCTTCAATTCGGAATCGCCTGTTCGGCCTGTCTAAAGCAACTAGTCAGATTTTGTTGTGTCTGCAGAAGGCGCGAATAAAACATCTGCTAAACTTGACCATCCGGAAAATTTTTGCCTTTGACATGTTGCTTTCGCCTCACAAATGTCGTTCCATCGCCACGCTCTGCGGATTGCATGGCCGCAAACACACAACTTCGAATAAGAACAAATTTGGGAAACGGCACCATGAAAAAGATCTCTGTTCTCTTGGCAGCGACGGCCCTGGCTTCGGTCATGGCAACGTCCGCCTGGTCTAAAACCCTGGTATACTGCTCGGAAGCATCGCCAGAGGGCTTCGACCCTGGCCTCTACACCGGCGGTCAGACCTTCGATGCGTCGTCGCGGACGGTTTACAATCGCCTGGTCGAGTTCAAGCATGGCGGCACCGAGATCGAGCCGGGTCTTGCCGAGAGCTGGACGATTTCTCCCGATGGCAAGGAATACACCTTCAAGCTGCGCCCGGGCGTCAAGTTCCAGACCACGGATTTCTTCACCCCGACCCGCGAGCTGACCGCCGACGACGTGATTTTCTCGTTCAATCGCCAGCTGAAGTCTGACAATCCCTGGAACAAGTACGTCGAAGGCGCATCCTGGGAATATTCCGCCGGCATGGGCTTCCCCGATCTGGTCAAGTCGATCGACAAGGTCGATGACCACACCGTCAAGTTCGTGCTGAACAAGCCCGAAGCGCCGTTCCTCGCCGACCTTGCGATGGACTTCGCATCGATCCTGTCGAAGGAATATGCCGACAAGCTGCAGGCTGACGGCAAGATGCCAATGTTGAACCAGCAGCCGCTTGGCACTGGTCCGTTCACCTTCGTCGCCTACCAGCCCGACGCCGTCATTCGCTACAAGGCCAACGACACCTATTGGCATGGCAAGGAAAAGATCGACGATCTCGTCTTCGCCATCACCACGGATGCTGCCGTTCGCGCCCAGAAGATGAAGGCCGGCGAATGCCATATCATGCCTTACCCGAACGCCGCCGACGTGGCTGATCTGAAGAAGGACCCTAACCTCAACGTGCTCGAGCAGCCTGGCCTGAACGTCTCGTTCCTCGCCTACAACACGATGGTTGCCCCGTTCGACAAGCCTGAAGTGCGCCGCGCGCTCAACATGGCCGTCAACAAGCAGGCCATCGTCGACGCCGTATTCCAGGGTGCTGCTGCCGTTGCCAAGAACCCGATCCCGCCGACAATGTGGTCGTACAACGACGCCGTAAAGGACGACAAGTACGATCCGGAAGCTGCCAAGAAGGCCCTCGAGGCTGCAGGCATCAAAGACCTGAAGATGAAGATCTGGGCCATGCCCGTCTCGCGTCCCTACATGCTGAACGCCCGTCGTGCAGCTGAACTGATGCAGTCGGATCTTGCCAAGATCGGCGTCACCGTCGAAATCGTCTCCTACGAATGGGCCGAATACCTGAAGCTGTCGAAGGACAAGGCCCGTGATGGCGCCGCCATCCTCGGCTGGACGGGCGACAATGGCGATCCGGACAACTTCCTCGACACGCTGCTCGGCTGCGAAGCCGTCGGCGGCAACAATCGCGCTCAGTGGTGCAACAAGGAGTTCGACAAGCTGGTGAAGGCTGCCAAGCAGACCTCCGATCAGGCCGAACGCACCAAGCTGTACGAAGAGGCGCAGGTCGTCTTCAAGCGCGAAGCCCCATGGAATACGCTCGACCACTCCATCGCCTTTGCGCCGATCAGCAAGAAGGTTACGGGTTACTTCATGGACCCGCTCGGCATTCACCGCTTTGACGGCGTGGATATCGCTGAATAAGATAGTACCCTAAAATCCGGTTCCCGGGCTTCATCCGGCGGTCAGGTCTCCTGATCGCCGGTGAATTTTTTGGATATATACGCCATGCTGCGCTTTCTCCTCGGACGCATCGCCATTCTGATCCCCACTTTCCTCGGGGTCTCGCTGATCGCGTTCTCCTTCATCCGGCTTCTCCCCGGCGATCCCGTCATGCTGATGTCCGGCGAACGGGTCATGTCCGATGTCCGTCATGCCCAGATCATGCACGATCTCGGCTTCGACCGGCCGATGTACATCCAGTATTTCTCCTATCTCGGCAACTTGCTGCACGGAGACTTCGGCACCTCGATCGTCACCAAGCGTTCGGTGCTCAGCGAGTTCCTGACGCTGTTTCCAGCAACGCTCGAACTGTCGCTCTGCGCCATTCTCCTGGCAATCTGTCTTGGCGTGCCGGCCGGTGTGTTTGCCGCCGTCAAGCGTGGCACCTGGTATGACCAGTCGATCATGGGCGTGGCGCTGGTCGGCTATTCCATGCCGATCTTCTGGTGGGGCCTGCTGCTGATCATCTTCTTCTCGGGCTATCTGCACTGGACGCCCGTTTCCGGTCGCATTTCGCTCATGTACTTCTTCAAGCCGGTCACCGGTTTCATGCTGATCGACAGCCTGCTGTCCGGCCAGCCCGGCGCCTTCAAGTCGGCAATGAGCTATCTGATCCTGCCGACCGTCGTGCTCGGCACCATCCCGCTCGCAGTCATCGCCCGCCAGACGCGTTCGGCGATGCTCGAAGTGCTCGGCGAGGACTATGTCCGCACCGCCCGTTCCAAGGGCCTGACGCCGTTTCGCGTCATCGGTGTGCATGCGCTGCGCAACGCCATGATCCCGGTCATCACCACCATCGGCCTGCAGATCGGCGTGCTGCTGGCCGGCGCCATCCTGACCGAGAGCATCTTCTCATGGCCCGGTATCGGCAAATGGATGGTCGATTCCGTCTTCAAGCGAGATTATGCGGTGGTCCAGGGCGGTCTTCTGCTAATCGCCGGCGTCATCATGCTCGTCAATCTGCTGGTCGATGTCACCTATGGTTTCATCAACCCTCGCATTCGTCACTAGGAGAGGCTGCATGAGCTCGGTCAGCACCAACACCGGCCATCCCTCCGCGCTTTCGGAGTTCTGGTACTATTTTTCCCGCAACAAGGGCGCCGTCATCGGACTTGCGGTGTTCCTTATCGTCCTCTTTCTGGCGATCTTCGCGCCATTCGTAGCGCCGCACGGCCCGAGCGACCAGATCCGCGAGAAGCTGCTGATGCCGCCGGCCTGGATGGCGGGCGGCGAGTGGTCGCATGTGCTCGGCACCGATGCCGTCGGCCGTGACATCCTGTCGCGACTGATCTTCGGCGCCCGCTTCTCGCTGTTCATCGGCTTGGTGGTGGTGACGCTGTCTGTTCTGACGGGCGTTGTCATCGGCCTGATCGCCGGCTTTTTCCGCGGCTGGCTCGACATCGCCATCATGCGGGTGATGGACATCATCCTGGCCTTTCCGTCGCTGCTGCTGGCACTGGTGCTGGTGGCGGTCCTCGGCCCCGGCCTCGTCAACGCGATGATCGCCATCTCGCTCGTCAACCAGCCGCATTTCGTACGCTTGGCGCGTGCCTCTGTCATGACCGAGCGCGAGAAGGAATATGTCATCGCCTCGCGGGTGGCCGGTGCCGGCACCATGCGGCTGATGTTCAAGACCATCCTTCCGAACTGTCTCGGGCCGCTGATCGTCCAGGCGACGCTCGCCTTTTCGGCGGCGATCCTCGATGCGGCAGCGCTTGGCTTCCTCGGCATGGGCGCCCAGCCGCCGACACCGGAGTGGGGCACGATGCTCGCCGAGGCTCGGGAATTCATTCAGCGCGCCTGGTGGGTGGTGACCTTCCCGGGTCTTGCCATCCTGATCACGGTGCTTGCCATCAACCTGATGGGCGACGGCCTTCGCGATGCCCTCGATCCAAAATTGAAGAGGTCGTGATGTCCCTTCTCGATATCCAAAATCTGACCGTCGAATTCCAGACCTCGTCCGGTGTGTTCCGCGCTGTCGATGGCGTGTCGCTCACCTGCGACAAGGGCGAGATCCTGTCGATCGTCGGCGAATCTGGTTCCGGCAAGTCGGTGGCGATGCTGGCGGTCATGGGCCTGCTCCCATGGACGGCGAAGATCACCGCCGATCGCATGATGTTTGACGGCAACGACTTGCGCGGCATGTCCGGTCGCCAGCGCCGCAGCATCATCGGCAAGGACATGGCGATGATCTTCCAGGAGCCGATGTCCAGCCTCAATCCGTGCTTCACGGTCGGCTTCCAGATCGGCGAGACCCTGCGGGTCCACATGGGTCTAGATCGCAAGGCAAGGCGCGCCCGCTCCATCGAATTGCTGCAGTTGGTCGGCATTCCCGCCCCGGAGGAACGGCTGTCGAACTTCCCGCATCAGATGTCGGGCGGCATGAGCCAGCGCGTGATGATCGCCATGGCGCTCGCCTGCGATCCGAAGCTTCTGATTGCCGACGAACCGACAACGGCGCTCGATGTCACCATCCAGGCCCAGATCCTCGATCTGCTCGTGCGCTTGCAGCAGGAAAAGGGCATGGCCCTTGTACTCATCACCCACGACATGGGTGTGGTGGCCGAAACCGCCGAGCGCGTTCAGGTCCAGTACGCCGGCCAGAAGGTCGAGGAGCAGCCGGTCAAGGAGCTGTTCCGCGACCCGCATCATCCTTATACCGCAGCGCTGCTGTCGGCACTTCCGGAACGGGCCGTCGTCGGCCAGCGCCTGCCGTCTATCGCCGGTGTCGTTCCCGGCCAGCACGACCGTCCGCCGGCCTGTCTGTTTGCGCCGCGCTGTTCGTTCGCGACCGCCGAATGTGATCGCGCGGTCGTCCGCCAGGGCGCCGATCTCGGCAATGCCCTGTGCAATTATCCGCTGGTCAAGGGCGTTCCGCTCAACCATCCCGGCGTTCGTGTCGCAGTATCTGCAGGAGACGTCCGATGAGCGGCGCCGTTCTCGAAGGGCGCGATCTCGCCCGCTACTACACCGTCAATCGTGGCATGTTCAAGCCGGACGCCACCGTCAAGGCGCTGAACGGCGTCAGCTTCAGCCTCTATTCCGGCAAGACGCTGGCCGTCGTCGGCGAATCCGGTTGCGGCAAGTCGACGCTCGCACGCCTGGTCACGATGATCGAGGATCCGACCGCCGGCGAACTGCTGATCGACGGCAAGCCGGCCCGTATCGGCGACCGCAGCCTTCGCAGCCAGGTGCAGATTGTTTTCCAGAACCCCTACGGCTCGCTCAATCCGCGCCAGAAGGTCGGGGCGATCCTCGAAGAGCCGCTGAAGATCAACACAACGGAAGATGCAGCCACCCGCCGCGCCAAGGCGGAGGCGATGATGGAGCGCGTCGGTCTACGGCCTGAGCACTACGACCGCTATCCGCACATGTTCTCCGGCGGCCAGCGCCAGCGCATCGCAATTGCCCGCTCGCTGATGCTGCGGCCGAAGGTGCTGGTTCTCGACGAGCCGGTCTCTGCGCTCGATCTGTCGATCCAGGCACAGGTGCTGAACCTGCTGATGGACCTGCAGAAGGAAATGGGGCTCGCCTATCTCTTCATCTCGCACGGCCTGTCTGTTGTGCGCCACATCGCAGATGATGTCATGGTCATGTATCTCGGCCGCCCGGTCGAGACTGGTAGCGCCGCCGATGTCTTTGCCCATCCGCGTCATCCCTACACCGCAGCCCTGCTGTCGGCGACGCCGATTGCCGATCCCGAGCGCGCCAAGACGCGCATCCGCCTTCAGGGCGAACTGCCGTCGCCGCTCAATCCGCCGACTGGCTGCCACTTCAATCCGCGCTGCTGGAAAGCGCAGGATCTCTGTCGGACAAACGAGCCGCTGCTTGACCAGGCTGCGGCGCATGGGTTTGCCTGCCATTTTCCGCTGGACTGAACACGAGTAACAGGACCGCATGCAATGAGTGAACCAATCGGCCCCCGGGCTATCGTCGTCATGGGCGTCAGCGGCAGCGGCAAGACCTCGATTGCCGAGGCAATTGCCGGCAAGCTGGTCTTCAAGTTCGTCGAAGGGGATGCCCTGCATCCGTCTGCCAACGTCGAGAAGATGAGCCGTGGCACACCTTTGACGGATGAGGATCGCTGGCCCTGGCTCGACCTGATCGGTGCCGAGATCGCCGCAGCCGTGGCTCGCGGCGAAGGCATCGTCGTGACATGCTCGGCGCTGAAGCGCACCTATCGCGACCGCCTGCGGCGCGAAGCCGGCGGCGCGCTTGCCTTCGTCTATCTCGAAGGCTCCCGCGCCTTGCTCAACACCCGCATGGGCGAGCGCAAGGGCCACTTCATGCCGACATCGCTGCTCGAAAGCCAGTTGGCGACGCTGGAAGTGCCGACCGGCGAACCCGGCGTGGTCACCGTCGATATCGACGACAGCATCGACGGCATCGTCGCTGCGGCAGTCAAGGGTCTCGCTGCAATCGGCTGACCAGAACTGGTCAGCCGTCTGCCCGCGACAGCACTCTGCGCTCGAAGAAGAAGTAGGGGCGGAGCCGCACGCCGAGCACGTTGCCGGCGAAAGCGGCAACGGCCCAGAGATAGCCGTGAAGACTGCCGGAGGCTATGCCGGAGAAATAGGCGCCGATATTGCATCCGTAGGCGATGCGGGCGCCATAGCCGAGCAGAAGCCCGCCGACGACAGCCGCAAGGATAGAGCGCAGCGGAATGTCGAGGCTCGGCGCAAACCGCCCGGCAAGCGACGATGCCAGCATCGCGCCGGCAATGATGCCGAAATCCATCACCGAGGTGACATCGGCAAAGACGCTGTCCGTCAGAGCTTTCGCATTGGCCGGCGTCTGCCAGTAGGTCCAGGCGGTCGGATCGATGCCGATGAGCGCTGCGCCCTTGGCGCCCCAGAGCGCGAATGCGGATGTGATACCCCAAGGACGACCGGCAATCGAAAGCGTCGCGAAATTCAGCAGGGCCAGCGCGACCGCACCGAGGACGAGCGGCCATGGACCGCGCAGCAGGCGCTGCAGACCGTGACGCCTGGCTGGCGCCTCGGTCTCGAGTGCCCCGTGCCGGCGCTTTTCCACCAGAACCGTCAGCCCGGCGATGACTGCAAAAATGGCGAGCGAGACCGCAATGCCGCCAACTGCGCCGAAACTCTGTACCAGCGAAATCGGTGGAAGCGCGGGCAGGCTCACCACCAGTCGAAGTTGACGGTGCCCAGAACCGAGCCGACGACAAAGAAGAACAGGGTGACCAGCATGCGGGCATTGCCGCCGCCAGCGGTAAACAGCGTGCCTGAAGCGCAGCCGCCGCCGAGTTGCATGCCGATGCCGAACATGAAGGCACCGACGATGACGCCGATCCCGGCCGGCGAGACCGAGCCCTTCACCTCATGGCCGAACAGCGACCCGCTTGCAAGGAATGGAAAGAACAGGATGACAGCGAGCGCCAGCAGGATCATCTGCACCCGCAGTCCGCGCCCGCGCCCATCGACGATAAACACCCGCCATGCGGAGGTGAAACCGAAGGCAGCGTGGTAGAGCGCAATGCCGAGTGCTCCACCGACGAGGAACAGCGCACCTTGGGCCGGGCCGTAGAAATAGCCCAGAAGCACTGTGCCCAGTACCAATGCGGCGAGCGATCCTACCCCCGGCGCTCCCAGCAGTGGGGCTTTGGTCTCGTTGATGGACGGCGAGGCGACAGACATGACATGCTCCTGATTGCAGGAAGCACTTTTACGCCTGTTCCTCTCCCGGCGAGAGGAACACTATTCTTCAGTTGTGCGAAAAAGCGAACGAGCATGCCATGACTGCGGGCAACGGGGACATGATTGTCGCCCCTCAGGGCCGAAAGCGCTCCGGTCCATAGGCCGAAATATCGATGAACGGCGCTTCCCCGGTGATCATCTCGGCCAGAACGCGACCGGTGACCGGGCCAAGCGTCAGACCGTGATGCGCATGACCGAAGCCGAACCACAAGCCTTGATGGCGCGGTGCCTTGCCGATGACAGGCATCATGTCGGGCGTGCACGGACGGGCACCCATCCATGGCTCAGGATCCAGCCGCTCGCCGAGCGGGAAGATTGTGCGGGCGACCTTTTCGGCGCGGTCGAGCTGCACCGGCGTCTTCGGCGCATCGCGGGATGCAAATTCGGCGCCTGTCGTCAGCCTGATGCCCTGGTTCATCGGCGCCAGAAAGTAGCCGCGCTCCTTGTCCAGCGTCCAGTTGTTGAGAACGGCATTGCCCTCGGTCGCATAATGCATGTGATAGCCGCGCTTGACGCCAAGCGGAAAATTGTAGCCCAGGCGGTAGGTCGCGGTGTCGGCCCAGGGACCGAGCGCCAACACGGCATCGTCGGCCTGCAACGGGCCTTCCGAAGTCATCACCCGCCAGCCCGATCCCGACTGGCCGAGCGAGGCTGCGTCGCCGCGCACGAACCGGCCGCCGAGGCTCTCGAAATAGCGCATATAGGCGTTGGTGAGCCCGGCAGGGTCGAGCACCGACCAAGGATCCTTCCATCGCAGACCGCCGACGAACTGGCCCATGATGTTCGGCTCGGCACGGGCGACGTCGGCGGGGGTCATCGCCTCGAAATCCACCGCGTATTCGCGCTTCAGCTTGGCGGCCTCGGCAAATTCCTCGTCGCGCTTGGCCTCGGTGCGAAAGATCTCCATCCAGCCATCCTTACGGATCAGATGTTCGGCGTCTGAGGCCTGGATCAGGTCGGCATGTTCGAGGATCGAGTTCTCGATCAGCGGCGCATAGGCCCGGGAGATCAATGCATGCCGCTTGGCATTGGAGTTCCACCAGTACTTCGCGAGGAATGCCAGCTGGCCGGGCAGGGCGCGCAGATGATAGTGGGCATCGATGCGGTTGTTCAGCGCATATTTCAGCAGCAGGCCAAACTGCTGGGGGAAACCATAGGGAACGACACCTTCGCGCTGGATCAGCCCGGCATTGCCGAAACTCGTTTCCTGGCCGGGCTGCTTGCGGTCGATCAGCGTCACCTGCCGGCCGCGGCGCTGCAGGTGGATTGCGGTCGATACGCCGACAATGCCGGCGCCAAGCACGATTGCGTCTTTTGTCATAATTCCCTGCGGTCGGTCAGCATTTTCAAACCCGGAAAGTGCCTGTCGAATTGCTGCGTTGCAAATAAAAAATGAGACCGTGCAAGCTTAAAGCATCGCGTCCTTCAATGCCTTGTTCTCGGCCTTGATGCGGACGGTCAGCATCGCCGCGTTGAGCAGCGAGAAAACGAGCGCAAACAGCGGCAGTCCGAACGCCAGCGGCAGAGCTGCGATCTCGCCGACGACGATCACATAGTTCGGATGGCTGAAGAAGCGGTAGGGTCCCGTGACGATCCTCGGGGTATTCGGCAGGACGATGATCCGCGTCGTCCATCGCCCGCCAAGGGTGGCAAGAATCCAGACGCGTAGCAGCTGCAGAACGGCAAAGACGGCCAGCCAGAACAGGTTGATGGGCTGGTTCCAGCCGAAGACCCACAGGCCAACCAGCCAGGCCGCGTGCATGACCACCATATAGGGGTAATGCTCCGCCCCGATCTCGCGTCCGCCTCTCGCCATCAGCGCCTTGGTGTTGCGCTTGGCGTGCACCAGTTCGGCCAGGCGCTGCAGGGTGACGAAGGTCAGGAGTGCAATTGCAGGCAACATCAGGCGACCCTCTTCAGCGTGACGCAACTGGCCGTGAAGCCCGGTCCCATGGCGACCATCGCCGAGCGTTCGGGCAGGCCTGCGGCAATGGCCCGTTCGAGCACGAAAAGCACGGTCGGAGACGACATGTTTCCATATTCGGCGATGACGGCGCGCTCGTGGTCAAGCGATCCCGGTTCCAGTCCGAAGGTCGCTTCCAGCGCGACCAGGACCTTGGCGCCGCCGGGATGGCAGATGAACCGGTCGATATCGGAAAGTGCCAGCCCCGAGCGCGCCAGGATCGAGGCGATTGCCGGACCCACCTCCGCCTCGGCAAATCGCGGCAGCGACTGCTCGAGGATGATGCCGAAGCCGGCGTCGTCGATCTGCCAGCCCATGATACCGAGCGTATCCGGAAATAGGTGCTCGCCCGTCGTCTCCACCTCGGCCAGCCCGCCGGGCCCTGCGCGCAGGATACAGGCGGCTGCGCCGTCGCCGAACAGCGCGGTGGCGATGATATTCGGCTTGGTCGGGGCATCCAGCCGGAACGACAGCGAACAGAGTTCGATGGCGACGAACAGCACGGTCGCCCCGGGCCGGCCCCTGGCCATGCGCGTGGCAATGCCAAAGCCCGAGACACCGGCAGCACAACCCAGCCCGAAAACGGGAACGCGCTCGATATCGGCGCGGAAACCCATCTGGCCGGCCAGCCGCGCCTCGAGGCTTGGCGTCGCAAAGCCGGTCGACGATACGGTGACGATGCAGTCGATATCGGCCGCCGTCAGACCAGCGTGATCTAGCGCCTTTGTGGTTGCCTCGACGAAAAGTGCGCTGGCGACCTCGGCATAGGCGGCGAGCCGGTCTTTCCAGGCGTGCGGTTCGGAGAACCATGACAAAGGTCTCGCCGAATGCCGCTTGGTGATCCCGGCATTGTCGAAGACGCGCGATAGCGGCTTGAATTCGCGGTAGCGATCCGAGAACAGTCGGGCGGCCATTTCCTTGGCTTCCGACTGCAAAATGACGTGCTCGGGCGTGGCAACGGCCAGTCCGACGAGCTTAACTTGGTCTGTCAAAAACTGTCTCCTTTGGCGCTGTTCGCGCGCTGCTGCCGACAACACTTGGTACGTTGAAATATTCGATGTGGGGCGATCACTTGGTCGTGAGAACAGGCAAACGAGTGATGCATGGAAATAGTTGCTCAGCCGTCGAATAATCCACCGGCCTCGGGTGTTCTCCTGCCGCAACGTTCAATTCAGCCAAGGAGACCTTCCCATGACGAACACTGCAATTCGCTTCGCAACAATCGCGGTCGGCGCCTGCCTGACCCTCGGCACCCTGACTGTGCCTGTCTTTGCCGCCGGCGACAGCGAGAGCGCGCCGCCGACCTGCAAGAAGGGCGAAGTCTACGACAAGAAGGAAAAGAAGTGCGTCAAGCAGTCCGGCGCCAATATCAGCGATGAAGACCGCGCCGACTATGCCTATGCGCTGGCCAAGGAAGGCCGTTACGAGGAAGCGCTGGCCATGCTCGATACCGTGAAGGACCAGAACAACGCCGAGGTGCTGAACTATCGCGGCTATGCGACCCGCAAGCTCGGCCGCACTGATGAGGGCATTTCCTACTACCTGCAGTCGGTCAAGCTCGATCCGAAATACGCCAAGGTCCGCGAATATCTGGGCGAGGCCTACGTCATCAAGGGTCAGGTCGATCTCGCCAAGGACCAGCTGGCCACCATCCAGTCGATCTGCGGCACCGGCTGCGAAGAGTATCAGGACCTGCATGAGGCCATCGAGCATCCTGCCAAGATCTGATCTCCTCCTCTCGGCATCGTCACGCCGGTCACCATCAACGGCGTCTGCGAAAGGGCATCCGCTTGTCAGTCGCTCCTTTGACATTTCCGCCCTATGGGCGGGTGACGGTTCCGGCCTATAGTCGGACAACAGCGCAGTCGCCGGCCAAACCGGCGGCTCGCAGCACAACCTTGCCTGCGGAGGATGCCATCGCCAGCGAAGACGACATCAGGGCCGGCCTGTCGCAGCATCTGAAGCGCCTCTGGCGCTATGCCATCGTGCTCTCGAGGCAGCGCGATGTCGCCGACGATCTCGTCCAGGCAACATGCGTGCGGGCCCTAGAGCGAGCCGGCCAATACGATCCCGGTACAAGGCTTGATCGCTGGCTGTTCGCGATCCTGCATTCGATCTGGCTGAACGAGGTGCGTTCGCGGCGGGTCCGGATGGGCCAGGGCTTTGTCGAGGCTGACGAAATCCTCGTGTTCGACGGCGCCGCGCAGACGGAAACGCATCTCATGGCCGTACAGGTCATGCGCAAGGTCCAGGACCTGCCGGAGGCCCAGCGGACTGCAGTCTTTCTGGCCTATGTGGAAGGCCTATCCTACCGCGAGGTGGCGACCGTCCTCGACGTGCCCATTGGCACCGTGATGAGCCGGCTGGCCGCCGCAAGGGCCAAACTCGCGGAGAACATGGCGCCATCGGACGGCGAGAGACGATCGAACGAGGAACGGCGATGAGCACCCGCGACAGAAATCATGGTCTCTCCGACGAATTGCTGACCGCCTTCATCGATGGTGAACTCGGCGCCGACGAGGCTGCAAGGGTGGAGGCGCTGATCGGCGCCGATCCTTCGGTTGCCGAGCGCTTCGACCAGCTCAGCCGCGCCGATCTTCCCTATGCCGCTGCCTTCGAGCCGCTTCTGGACGCAGCGCCGGGCGACCGGCTGGAGGCCATGCTCGCATCCATTCCACCCGTAAAAGCCAGTCATCGATTTACCGCCGCCATCGGCCGGCGCGGTTTCCTCGCCGCGGCAGCCGCCTGTGTCATTGCCGGCATTGCCATCGACCGTGCCGTCATCGGTGTCGATCGCCGATTGAACCAGCCGGGCGAGGGCGCCGAATGGCGCGCTGTCGTCGCCGACTATGTCGCGCTTTACAGCCCGGATACGCTGAGTGCGCCCGCAGGCGACAGGGCGGCGCAACTGGCGGAACTCGACCGGGTCGGATCGAAGATCGGCCTTTCCCTCAGCCCCGAGGCCATCGCTCTTCCCGGTGCCGATTTCCGTCGAGCTCAAGTGCTGCAATACGACGGCGAACCGCTGGCCCAGATCGCCTATCTCGACCCGGAGGACGGCCCGATGGCGCTGTGTATCGTCAAATCTGCAGGCGCTGCCGCAGGACCTGAAACGGAACGCCGTCACGGCATGAATGTCGTCTACTGGTCGGCCAGAGGACACGCCTTCATGCTGATCGGCCACGCCGACGCCGACCGTATGAAGATCGCGGCGGAGCAGGTGCGGGCCAGGCTTTCCGCATGAGACGGTAGCATGGTGGCTCAACCGGCACTGTATTCAAAAAGAATTTGGCGAAAGCCGCGCATGCTGGTATCCTCGCACCAACGAAAATCAAATGAGTGCCAGCTGCATGCCGTTACGGCCTTGCGCGGTGCGATGGAAGACACACGTGGAAGACCCCGACAGCGGCTCAAAGCCGCAAACAGGCGGGGCGTCGGTAGCAGAGCGTGGGAAAAAACCTTCCCGGCGCGCGAGGCGAAAGCGTGGCGGACCTCCGCGCGAAATAGCCTCCCCTGCGGAACCAGGCCCGATCAGCGCCGCTGATCCCGCCATGCGCCCCAAAGATAACAAAAGCACCCAGCCGCATGGCAAGCGGAAGCGTCGCCGTCGTGCCAATGGCGGCGAGCGCACGACCGTCGCGGTGGCCGATGCGACGATCCATGTCATGACGATTGTCGAGGCACATCCCGAGCGGCCGTCGCTGGCTCAGGCTCCCAAAAACGGTGCGAACCGACGCAAGCATCGTGGCAAGCGCGGTTTGCAGGGGCGTCCCCTCGCGCAGGAAAAGCCGGCACATGTGGTCCCTCCTGCCCACGGCGCCGCGAATGCCCGCAATGCCGCGCAGCACCATGTTCATGGCCGGCATCAGCCGCAGACGCATGCCGATCCGAAGCCTGCCGCCGACAGCATCGATCACCACCACCAGCAGCCGGTCGATCTCTATGCGGCGCTGGATCTCGGCACCAACAACTGCCGGCTGCTGATCGCCCAGCCTACGCGTCCCGGGCAGTTCCGCGTCATCGATGCGTTCTCTCGCATTGTCAGGCTCGGCGAGGGCCTCGGTGCCAGCGGGCGGCTTTCGACAGATGCCATGGACCGCGCCGTGGAAGCACTGCGCATCTGTGCCGCGAAGCTGAAGGCGCGCGATATCCGCCGGATGCGGTTGATTGCCACGGAAGCCTGCCGCGCCGCCGAAAATGGCGAGCTGTTCCTCGCGCGCGTTCTCGAGGAAACCGGTCTCGAGCTCGAGATCATCGACCGGGAGACAGAAGCGCGCCTTGCCGTCTCCGGTTGCTCCTCGCTGGTCGGCCCGGAAGCCCGCTCCGTGGTGCTGTTCGACATCGGTGGTGGCTCGTCCGAGATTGCCGTCATTCGCATCGACGATCACCGCTCCAGCCGCCTTGCCAACCACATCACCCACTGGACGTCGCTGCCGGTCGGCGTCGTCACCCTGTCGGAGCGTCACGGGGGCCGCGACGTCAGCCCTGTCGTCTTCGAGGCAATGATCAACGAAGTCGAGGGCATGCTCGACAAGTTCGATTGCCCGCCGTCGCCGCTTGCTATGCGCGACAGCACGGATTTCCACCTGATCGGCACCTCCGGAACGGTGACGACGCTCGCCGGCGTCCATCTCGATCTGCCGCGTTACGACCGTCGCAAGGTCGACGGCGTCTGGCTGTCCGACGACGAGGTGACGGCAATGCAGGCAAAGCTGCTCTCCTGGGATTTCGCCGGTCGCGCTGCCAATCCGTGCATCGGGCCAGATCGCGCCGATCTGGTCCTGGCCGGCTGCGCCATTCTCGAGGCCATCCGCCGCCGTTGGCCGAGCCCGCGCATGCGCGTTGCCGATCGTGGATTGCGTGAAGGCCTGCTCACCGACATGATGGCAGATGACGGGGTCTGGCGGCGCGGTCGCTCGCGCCGCGGCTATCGTCCGAACAATTGAAGGGGTCGTATCGATGACCAAACCACCCGTAGGTGCCAACCGCACCGGCCGCAAGCTTGGCCAGCGCGTCACCAAGAAGAAGATGAAAGCCTCGTCGCGCCAGTGGCTGCATCGTCACATCAACGATCCCTACGTGCAGCGGGCGCAGCTCGAGGGTTATCGCGCCCGAGCCGCCTTCAAGCTGCTGGAGATCGACGAGAAGCATCACATCCTCAAGGGTGCGCAGCGCATCATCGACCTCGGTGCGGCCCCAGGCAGCTGGTCGCAGATCGCTGCCAAGGTGACCGGCTCGACCGACGAGGACATCCGCGTCGCTGCGATCGACTTCCTCGAAATGACGCAGCTGCCGGGCGTCAAGATCCTGCAGCTCGACTTCCTCGACGAACACGCACCGCGCCTCCTGATCGAGGCGGTTGGCGGCCAGCCGGATATCGTTCTCTCCGACATGGCAGCCCCGACCACCGGCCATCATCGCACCGACCACCTGCGCACCATGCATCTCTGCGAAGTCGCTGCCTATTTCGCTATCGAAGTGCTGGCTGAAGGCGGCCATTTCCTGGCAAAGACCTTCCAGGGTGGCGCCGAGCGTGACCTGCTGACGCTGCTCAAGCAGAACTTCAAGCAGGTCGTACACGTCAAGCCGGCCTCGTCGAGGCAGGAATCCGTCGAGATGTTCCTGCTTGCCAAGGGCTTCAAAGGTCGCAAGGCGGATATCGAAGAAGAGACGAATTAAGCCTAGTTTCCAAATTATTCAAAGCATCACTATGAATAGCCAGTCTCTCTGGCTAATCTTTGCGGATGCTGCTTTACGTCACCATCGGAACCAACGATATCCATCGCGCCGGCGATTTCTACGATGCTGTTCTGGCGGGCCTCGGCTACAGGCGCCAGCGGGATTCGGAGGAAGAGATCGGCTATGCTGCCGATGGCGACAGCCGTTGCCGCCTCTGGGTGGTGATGCCCTTTAACCGGCGCGCGGCCAGCATCGGCAATGGCTCGATGGTTGCGCTGGATGCGGAAAGCCGCGCCGCCGTAGATGCCTTCCATGCGCAGGCGCTGGCCCATGGCGGCAGCGACGAGGGTGCCCCCGGCCTGCGCTCCTACCACGCCAACTTCTACGCCGCCTATGTCCGCGATCCCGATGGCAACAAGCTCAGCGCAGTCTGCGAGCAACCTTCCTGATCGAGGGCTGACGCGTTACTCTGCGGCGGGCGTCTGCGGCACAGCCAGAACCTCTGCCTTGCTGGGTCCTGCCCCATGGCCAGAGAGCAGTGCACCGGCGTTGCGGTCGAGGCGCAGGAACGGCAGCGTCGCGATGACGGTCAGCACCGAGAGCGTGAAGAAGGCGATGTGGAAATCGGCGACCTGCAGGCTGGTGCCGCTGAAGAAGGTCGTCGTCTCCAGGATCGCGGCGGCCACGGCAACGCCGAGCGCGAGGCTGACCTGCTGCATCACCGAGCTCATCGACGTCGCCTGGCTTGCCTCCCGGTCATCGACATCGGCAAAGGCCAGCGCATTGATCCCCGTAAAGAAGAACGACCGCGAGAAGCCTCCGAGAAGCAGCACGCCGATGATCACGAGGTGAGACGTCGTTGGCTCGAAGAAGCCGATGGCAACCGTGGTCATGGTCGTGACGCCGGCGGCCGTCAGCAGTGCGGTCCGGAAGCCGAAGGCGGCAAAGACGCGCTTGGCGATGAACTTGGTGCTGATCGCCCCGATGGCGCCGGCAAAGGTGATCAGCCCCGACTGGAATGGGTTCAGGCCGAAACCCAGCTGCAGCATCAACGGCAATAGGAACGGCATGGCGCCTATGCAGATGCGGAACAGGATGCCGCCGGTCACCGATGCGCGGAACGTCGGCTTCCGCAACAGTTTCAGATTGAGGATCGGCGACGGATGATTGCGGGCGTGGCCGACATAGAGAAGGCCGCAGACAAAGCCGATGACCACTGCCGAGATGCCGATATAGGAGGGCAGGGCCGGCAGGCTGATGACGGACATGCCGAAAACGATGCCGGCAGCAGCAAACGAGGTCAGCAGGAAGCCGATGATATCCAGCTTCGGCGGCGCCATGGCCTCGACTTCCGGCAGGAATATGGTCGCGAGGATAACGCCGACGATGCCGACCGGCACATTGATCAGGAAGATCCAATGCCAGGAGAAGTAGGTGGTGATGAAGCCACCGAGCGGCGGCCCGGCCAGCGGTCCCACAAGCGCCGGTATGCTGAGCAGCGCCATCGCTGACACCAGATCGCTGCGCTTGGTGGTGCGCACCAGAACCAGTCGTCCGATCGGCGTCATCATCGAGCCACCGACGCCCTGCAGGAAGCGCGAGCCGACGAACTCCAGCAGGCTGCCCGATGCGGCGCAGAAGATCGATCCGACGACGAAGACGCAGATAGCAATGCGGAAAATCCGCTTGGCGCCGAAACGATCCGCCATCCAGCCGCTGATCGGGATGAACACCGCGAGCGCCACCATGTAGGAGGTCAGCGCAAGCTTCAGCGTGATCGGCCCGACATGCAGATCCGCCGCAATCGCCGGCAGCGCCGTGGCGATCACCGTCGAGTCCATCTGTTCCATGAAGAGTGCGATAGCGAGGATGAGCGGGACGATGCGATTCATAGGCTGGTGCCTTGCATGGGATGCCGTCGTGGAGATGCCGCCTGGGCGGTAGCCGCTCTCTATTCCTCGGGACTTGCTCTGCCAATCCCCTAATAAGCCTGCTGTCGCTATCGGGATCACGTCTTCGTGAAATCGCTTGCCAACCTCGCTGCCTGTCTAGTTTTGACATGTGCCATCAGCATGAAAATGCTAATCGCACCGAGCCGCGCGAGTATGCATTTGACCTTTGGCCGGAAATTTCGCGCGCATATTTGGCGGCATTGCCGCACTGTAGGAGCAAGACTGTATGACTGTTTTACCGCTGCCGGAAATCAACCAGTTCAAACTGGGTGCGCTGAAATTCACGGTCATCAAGGACGGCGTCAGCATTCTGGATAGACCCTGGGAAACCTTCGGCGTCAATCAGAGGCCCGAGACGGTGCAGGCACTGCTGGCAGACAACTTTCTGCCGACCGACCGCTTCGTCAACAGCTATTCGCCGGTCATCATCGACAACGGCAAGGACGTGATCCTCGTCGATACCGGCTTTGGCGCGGCGATGCGCGAAAAGGGCGGCGGTCGCCTGGCGGCCGGCATGAAGACGGCCGGCTACGAACCGGAGAGCATCACCCGCGTCCTGCTCACCCACCTGCACGGTGACCACATCGCAGGCTTGATGGAAGACGGAAAGCCGGCCTTCGCGAATGCCAGCTACACAGCCGGTCGCATCGAATATGATTTCTGGACCGATGAGGCCCGGCAGGGAACTCCCGCTGAAGGCAACCAGAAAAGCGTGCTCGCCAACGTCGTGCCGCTGGCGGAGAAGATCACCTTCGTCAACGACGGCGATACGGTGGTGCCCGGCATGACAGCCATGCTGGCGCCCGGCCATACGCCCGGCCACATGGTCTTCCACGTGGAGTCCGAGGGCGAGCAGATCGTGCTGACTGCGGATACCGCCAACCACTATGTCCTGTCGCTGCAGCAGCCGGACTGGGAGGTCCGTTTCGATCTGGACAAGGTGCAGGCCGCCCAGACACGCCGGCGTATCTTCGACCTGATCGCGAAGGACCGCATCCCGTTCCTTGGCTACCACATGCCGTTCCCGGCGGTCGGTTTCGTCGAGAAAATCGACACCGGCTTCCGCTTCGTGCCGAAAAGCTATCAATTCGACTTCTGACGGCAGCCGACAGGGCAGAGCCCAAATGCCCACGTATACGTCATCCATGAAACTACGACCGGTGCCATCGGCTCCGGTCGTCGTGGCCTCTCGCCGCCTCATGCATAGCTGCGTTGCAACCGCGCGACTGCGTTTTGCTATTTCCATCGGTCCGCGGACGTGGTACCAGCCCTCGCCAACTCTTAATCAATTCTTGCATCACCGCCGGGGCGGATAATCATTCCGGGGGTGCTCCGCATTTTCTTAAAGACGAGGAATTGGCATGGCCCGCATCATTGAAACAGCAACTGGGCTCGAAGCCCTGACCTTTGACGACGTGCTTCTGCAGCCCGGACATTCCGAAGTGATGCCCGGCCAGACCAATGTCTCGACCCGCATCGCCCAGGATATCGAACTGAACCTGCCGATCATCTCGGCGGCGATGGACACCGTCACAGAGGGTCGCCTCGCCATCGCCATGGCTCAGGCCGGTGGCATCGGCGTCATCCACCGCAACCTGACCCCCGTCGCCCAGGCCGAGCAGGTCCGCCAGGTGAAGAAGTTCGAAAGCGGCATGGTCGTCAACCCGGTCACCATCGGCCCCGACGCCACGCTCGCCGATGCGCTCGGACTGATGAAGCACTACCACATTTCCGGCATCCCTGTCGTCGAGAGCCCAGGCAGCGACACCGAGAAGCCCGGTCGCCTGGTCGGCATCCTTACCAACCGCGACGTCCGCTTCGCCTCCGATCCAAACCAGAAAATCTACGAGTTGATGACCCGTGAGAACCTCATCACGGTGAAAGAAAATGTCGATCAGCAGGAAGCCAAGCGTCTTCTCCACTCGCACCGCATTGAAAAGCTGCTGGTCGTGGATGCCGAAGGCCGCTGCGTCGGCCTGATCACCGTCAAGGACATCGAGAAGTCCCAGCTCAACCCGAATGCCTCCAAGGACAGCCAGGGCCGCCTGCGCGCCGCCGCTGCCATCAACGTCGGCGACGACGGTTTCGAGCGTGCCGAACGCCTGATCGAGGCCGGTGTCGACCTGCTGGTCGTCGATACCGCCCATGGCCATTCGCAGCGCGTCCTCGATGCCGTGACCCGCGTCAAGCGCCTGTCGAATTCCGTTCGCGTCATGGCCGGCAATGTCGCCACCTATGACGGCACCCGCGCCCTGATCGATGCCGGCGCTGATGCCGTCAAGGTCGGGATCGGCCCGGGCTCGATCTGCACCACCCGCATCGTTGCCGGCGTCGGCGTGCCGCAGCTGGCCGCCATCATGTCGGCCGTCGAGGCAGCACAGGCACAGAACATCCCGATCATCGCCGACGGCGGCATCAAGTTTTCGGGCGATCTGGCCAAGGCCATCGCCTCCGGTGCGTCAGCCGTGATGATCGGCTCGCTGCTGGCCGGCACGGACGAAAGCCCCGGCGAGGTCTATCTCTACCAGGGTCGCTCCTTCAAGGCCTATCGCGGCATGGGCTCCGTCGGCGCCATGGCGCGTGGCTCGGCAGACCGCTACTTCCAGGCGGAGGTTCGCGACACCCTGAAGCTGGTGCCCGAGGGCATCGAGGGCCAGGTGCCCTACAAGGGCCCGGTCTCGGGCGTCCTTCACCAGCTCGGCGGCGGCCTGAAGGCGGCCATGGGCTATGTCGGCGGCAAGGACATCGCCGATTTCCAGCAGAAGGCGACCTTCGTGCGCATCTCCGGCGCTGGCCTCCGCGAAAGCCACACCCACGACGTGACGATCACCCGCGAAAGCCCGAACTATCCTGGCGGCGGTCTCTGATTGATGCAGCCGGACGGCGGGCCTCTGAAACGGTGGATCTCGGGCCTGGCGGCGCTTTGCATAGCGCTGGCAGCCTGGATCTATATGGGTTTCGTGCTGCCATTCCGGGCTGCCGCTGCGGGTCGTGATGTCCTCGCGATCCGCATAGCGGGCTACGAGGCCGCCGACGTCCGCGACATGGCGGAATTTCTGCGCACCCACCCCGATGCGGCGGTAATCCAGCATGGACTGGATACCGGGCCGGCGCTGGTCTTCGCGGTGGCGTCCGCAGCCCTGCTTTTCCTGCTCCTGAAGCGCGTCAAACCCGGCGGCATCTTTTTCGGCAGGCCGATTCCTCCGGCCGGCGTCTTCCTGCTGTTCTGTCTGCCTATTCTCTACGGACTGGTCGGCTGCGGTGAGACGATCCTCGCAATGTTGGTCTTCCCGCCGGCCGTAGCGTCAGAGCAAACGCTTGCATTTGCCTCCGCTGTCATGCCCGTGCTCGGGCGACTGAAGTTCCTGACGCTGGTTGTGGCCGTCATACTGCTCATCCGCTTCGCCGTCCTCAGCCGCCAGCCCGAACCGGATTGATAGGCCAGTTGCTGGGCTCGTGGGCAATCCGGAAGCTGTCGCAAAGTGATCGGCGGATACCCGTTGCAGGCGCTGGCAGGCGCGTGTTTTTTCGACTAGAGCAGCGTCATGTTCCCGCAGTTCTTGGAGTCGCTGCATGACCGGCTATGAAATGTTTTGGCCCTTGGTGGCGCAGACCGTTCTGGTGCTTATCCTCTACGGCCTGCTCAGCCTGCGCCGCTCTGCTGCCATGAAGAGCGGCAGGGCTAAGATGGAGCAATTCCGAGAAAATCGCGACGAGCCGGCCGAGAGCCTGGTGGTGCGCAATGCCATCGCCAACCAGTTCGAATTGCCGGTGCTGTTCTACGTCGTCTCCATCGTCCTGTTCATGACTCAGGCCGACAACCTTCCGGCGGTCGCGCTTGCCTGGTTCTTCGTGGCGATGCGCTATGGCCACGCCTATGTGCATGTCACGAGCAACAACCTGCGCTACCGCAGCCCCCTGTTTGCCTTGAGCTTTCTGGCGCTCGTCGGCCTCTGGGTATGGCTGGCGGTATGGCTCGCCTTTTCCTAATCAGCCTGCTACCGGTGCCGGGCTTGCCGCAATGACGGCGTCTGCCAGCGCCTGCATGTCGATGTCGCTCTGGTTATTGCGCCGCCACGCCAGCCCGATCTCGCGTGACGGCTGAGGCTCCGCGAAGGGGACGATGCGGATGCTGGTACGGCCGGTCTCGGTGGCGACGGCCATTTCGGGGATCAGCGTCATTCCCATGTCGTGCGACACCATCTGCAGCAGCGTCGTCATCGACGTCGCCCCGAAATTGACAAGGCTGCGCTTGCCGGCGCCGCAGACGGAAAGCGCCTGTTCGCGCAGGCAGTGGCCTTCTTCCAGCAGCAGCAGGCGGTCGACATCCACTTCGTTTTCGGTGAGCGGCGACATTAGCACATCATCGCCGTTCTCGGCCATCGCCATGAAGAACCGGTCGGTGAAAAGCGATCGGGTGCGAATGCCTTCGCCCTCGAGCGGCAGCGCCGCAATGACGGCATCCAGCCTTCCTTCGGCGAGATCCGCCAGCAGCCGGCTGGTCACCGCCTCCTTCAGTTCGATCTCGACGTTAGGATAAGCGCGGCGCAGGTAGGGCACGAACTGCGGCACCAGGTAAGGTGCGACGGTCGGGATGATGCCGATGCGGATCAGCCCGTCGAGCACGCCGCCCTCTCGCCGGACCGACCGCTCGAGCCGATCGACCTCATGCAATATGGTGTGGACATGGGTCAGCACCTCCTCGCCCTTGCGCGTCAGGATCGTGCTGCCGCGCGTGCGCTCCACCAGCTTGGCGCCGAGATAATTCTCCATCTCCATGATCTGCGCGGAAAGTGCCGGCTGGCTGATGTGGACGAGATCGGCGGCCCGGCCGAAATGTCGGGTAGTGGCAAGGGCTTCGAAATAGCGCATCTGGCGCAACGTCAGCATGATAGGATTTCCTGATCAAAAATGACATCTAATACGATTGGAAATTATCGAAAGTCAATGGGACAAGGTGCGACCGAACGTGCAGGAGGGTTCAACACGCATCTGAGCCATGCCGGAAATGGATGCACAAAAGACATCCTACAATCCGTTCGACCTGACGAAAGTCTGGCCGCACCCGGAGTATCCGCCGATCGAAATCGGCGTGATCGAACTGAACCGCAATCCGGAAAACTACTTCGCCGAGATCGAGACGCCGCGTTCTCGCCGTCGAACATCGCCGCTGCCATGGGCGAGATCGTCGAGCGTCAGCTGGCCCATTTCAAGCTGGTGCATCCGGAATACGAGGCCGGTGTCCGTATCGCGCTCAAGAACGCGCACGGCTACGAAGCCGATACGATCAGCGCCGCCGCAGAGTAGGGCTTTTTGCTGCGAAAACAGAGTTTGGAAATCGGGGCTTTTGCCCCGATTTCTGTTTCAGGCGGACCCTGCCAGATGGGCGATTACCAGCTCGGAAGCACCAGGGCGGCCTTGGAGCGCGGCAGGTAGCGGTTGAGGCCCTTGCTGTCGGCTTCACTCTCTTCGCCCGTGGCGGCCGGCGTGATGTTATCCAGGCAGGCCGAGATATGCGCGGTGATGGCGTTCATCAGCGATGCGGAGACACCCGGCCGCTTCATGATGCCGATCTGCACCGGCGGCAGTGCTGGAAAGCCATCTGCGTGGCTGAGAACCTTCATGCCGTTGCGCAGCGCCGATTCCGGCATCACCGACACCGCAAGGCCCGCCAGCACTGCAGATGCAATGACGGTGCACGACCAGCTCGTGAACAGCACCTGATATTCGCGGCCGACAGCATCGAGCGACGAACAGCTGACCTGCCGCCACGGGCAATCCCGCCTGCCCAGCGCCAGCGGCACCGGTGCGTCGTCACGCAGCGGATGGTTGGCCGAACTCACCCAGCAGAGCGGCTCGGTCCTGACCACGTCGGACACACGTTCGCGCGGATTGTGGGTGACGAGCGCGATGTCGAGTTCGCCGCGCGCCATCTTCTCGGCGAGGTCGACCGACGGCTCGCAGACGATGTAAAGCTCGACATTCGGATGGGTCTTGGCAAAGCGGCCGATGATCTCCGGCATATAGCGGTCGGCGTAATCGTCGGGCGTGCCGATGCGCAGCGTGCCTTCCAGCCGGTTATCGTCGAAGGCCGCAATCGCCTCGTTGTTGAGGCGGATGATGCGCCGCGCATAGTCGAGCAGCTTTTCGCCCTCGGCCGTCAGCCGGTTGCCGCGACCGTCCTTGATGAACAGCTGCTTGCCAACCCGCTCCTCGAGCCGGCGCATCTGCATGGAGACTGCAGACTGGGTCTTGAAGATACGGTCGGCCGCCTTGGTGAAGCTGCCGGTGTCGACAATAGCAATGAAGGTCTGCAACTGGTCGATATCGAGCGGCGCTGCCATTGTCTCACCTATGAAAAGAGTTGATGACAAGCATTAGAAACATTCGTTGGACTGATCAATAGCCATTTGGCATCTTCCAACTGCAAATTGCATCGCAATCGAACGGCAGCGTCGTCGTTCGCGCCCGATCAACACCACCTGATCTCCCGGATCCCCCCATGAGGAGGGTGGTTTTTGCGTGCCTTGGGAAGGATAGTCAAATGAGCACGACGGAACTGAGACTGCCAATGAAGACCGCCACACGCACCCTGCCCCTTGCAGCCCGCGTGACCTATGTCTTTGCCATGCTGATCTCTGCAGGCCGCGTGTTCCGCCATCGCACCGAAATCAATCGGCTGCAGGATCTCGACGACAACCAGCTGCGTGACATCGGATTGACCAGGGGCGAGCTGAACAGGGCCCTCATGGGTTCCTCGTTCTTCGAAGACCCGTCGTTGCACCTGACGCAGTCCGCCCGGCGCCGTGCGCGTAGCTTCGGCAGCGATGATTTTCGCGGCTGAGAATTCAAGTTTCCCCGCAGGGTGATAGCCAATTGCCCTGCCTCTTGCCCGGTGTCCGGCCTAGCCGACACCGGGTTTTTTTGTGCCGGCCCCGCGCGTGCCGAATACTCTAATATTGGTATTCGTCGAAAACCGGCTCGACGGACTGATTCCAGCGACCGTTATAGCGCGTCAGCATGTCGTCGGAGAGGGTCGCCTTATTGGCCAGAACTTCTTCGAGAGGCGCGAGGAACAGGCTTTCGTCCTGGCCTTCGCTGTTGAGACGGGCACGAGATTTGAGGCCGGCGCGCGAGATCGAAACCACGTCACGGGCGATGTCGAGCAGCGAGCGACCGCCAAAGCTTGCAGTCAGGCCCTGCACAGGCACCGCGTTGCGCAGCGTCTCGACCTCGTCGAAGCCCCAGCCCTTGGTCATCTCGTCAGCCGCCGACAGGGCAGCGTCGTCATAGAGCAACCCGACCCAGAATGCCGGCAGGGCGCAGATCCGGCGCCAGGGACCGCCATCGGCACCGCGCATTTCCAGGAATCGCTTCAGCCGCACATCGGGAAACAAGGTGGACAGGTGGTTGGTCCAGTCGCCCATGGTCGGCTCCCACGATGCAACCTCACCCTTCAGCGCGCCGTTCATGAACTGGCGGAATGTAACGTGGGTACAGTCGTGGTAGCTGCCGTCACGAACGATGAAGTACATCGGCACGTCGAGCGCCCATTCGACATAATGCTCGAAGCGGAAATCGTCGCCGAAGGTGAATGGCAGCAAGCCGGAACGGTTGTTGTCCGTGTCGCGCCAGATATCGCCTCGCCAGGAAGACAGGCCGTTCGGCTTGCCTTCGGTAAACGGAGATGCGGCAAACAGCGCTGTTGCCAGCGACTGCAGCTTCATCGATACGCGCATCTTCTGGCGCATGTCTGCTTCGGAGGAGAAGTCGAGGTTCACCTGGATGGTGCAGGTGCGATACATCATGTCCAGCCCCTTGCTGCCGACTTTCGGCATGTAGCGGGTCATGATGTCATAGCGCGATTTCGGCATGCGCGGCGTTTCGGCCAGCGTCCATTTAGGGCTGCCACCGACGCCGAGAAAGCGGATACCCATCGGCTCGGCAACTTCGCGCACGGTTGCGAGGTGCTGGTTGGATTCCTTGCAGGTCTGGTGAATAGTCTCGACCGGCGCCCCGGACAGCTCGAACTGGCCACCGGGTTCAATCGATATCGCACCCATGCCCGATGGTTCGGCCAGCCCGATGACATGGCCGGCATCGATGATCTCGTCCCAACCGAGCTTTTCGCGCATGCCCTTCAGCAGGGCCGAGATGCTGGCATCGCCGAAATAGGGAACCGGGCTGTTGTCGGCGCGGAAAAAGGCGAACTTCTCGTGCTCGGTGCCGATGCGAAAGCTGTCCTTCGGCTTGCTGCCGGCGTCGAGATATTCGGTCAGTTCCGACACCGATTCGATCGGGGTCTGGTCGGTCGTGTCGCGGGCCATGAAGCTACCTTGATCTCGGAAGGGTGCCTGTGCGGAAGACAGACAGAAAGAATGGCTGATAGGGCTGGACTCAGTTACGGTGCAAGTGAATTTGTTTCAAGGCTTGTTCAGAAAAATACGATCTCGCCCAAATTTGTACAGTGCCTTGAGTAATTATTGCCAATCGCCGATCGCCGCTTGGATCACCGCCATCGCAGCGACCGCTGCTGTGTCGGCTCTGAGGATACGGGGCCCGAGCGGAATGGCGGTCACGAAATCCAGGGATCGCAACCGGGCGCGCTCGTCCTCCGAAAACCCGCCCTCCGGCCCGACAAGAAGTGCCAGCCGCGTCTCCTGTATGGACCGCAGCAGCGGAAGCGGGTTCTGCGCTGCATCGCCCTCGTCACAATAGATGATACGGCGCTCGCTCGGCCAGCGATCGAGCAGGTCATTGAGCTTCACGGGCTCGGCCACCTCGGGAATGGCGAGGATGCCGCATTGCTCGGCTGCCTCGACCGCGTTGGCGCGCAGCCGGTCGATGCTGCCGATCTTGCCCTGCACATGCTGTGTCATCACCGGTTGCAGAATGCCTGCGCCCATTTCCACGGCCTTCTGGACCAGATAGTCGAGACGGCCGACTTTCAGCGGCGCGAAGAGATAGTGCAGATCCGAAGGTGCGGGCTGCGGGCGTGTCTGCAAATGGGGGATCAGCAGCAGGCGCTTGCGGGTCGGAAAGGCGAGCTTGGCCTGCCATTCCCCGTCGCGGCCGTTGAAGATCAAGATCTCCGCATCGGCTTCGAGCCGCAGCACGTTGGCCAGATAGTTGAATTGTTCTGCGCCGACCTCGAGGGGCTGGCCCTCTGAGATATCGGCGGCGACGAACAGTCGCTGCATACGAAAATTGGCGCGCATGAAAACCCTGGCTGTTAGACGAAGAGCGCGAACATAACCGAATAAACCCCGGCCGCAAGCAGGGCCGCCGCAGGCACCGTCACGATCCAGGCGCCGATGATCGTCAGGAAATGCGACCGGCGTACCAGGCGTCGGCGGCTGATCTCGTCCGGATTGTAGACTTCCTGTTCCTCGATATCCCAATGCTCCGCCTTCATCCGCATATAGGCCATCCGCCGTTTCGAGTTGCGGGTATACCATTCACGGAAGAACCCGACGCCGAAGACCGCGCCGATTGCGACATGGGTCGAGCTGACCGGCATTCCGAACCAGGAAGTGACGATAACGGTCAGCGCCGCCGAAAGAGCGACGCAGTAGCCGCGCATCGGGTTGAGCTTGGTGATCTGCTCGCCGACAAGCCGGATCAACCGGGGCCCGAACAGCAGGATGCCGACGGCAATTCCGCAGCCGCCGATCAGGACGACCCAGAACGGCGCTGGACCGGCGGGTAAGGTCCCTGCAGAGCGCACGATCGCGCTCAGTGGGCCGACTGTGTTGGCGATATCGTTGGCGCCATGGGCAAAGGACAGCAGCGCCGCCGAGCAAATCAACGGCAGGCGAAACAGGCCGCGCAAGGCGCTGTTCTTGTTCTCGAGGCCGACCGACTGGCGCGCCACCAGAGGCCGCGCCATCAGCCACACCAGCAGGCCGACGGTGATGCCGATCGTCAGAACCGTTGCCGGGGAATAGGGCGCGGCGCGCGTCAGCACCATCACGAGGTAGGATGCAAAGGTGCCTGCCATCGTCCCCGTCAGGATCGGGATCCAGTAGCGGGCAGCAAGGATCTTGTCGTCGCGGTAGATGATGAAGGTCTTGATCAGGTACAAAAAGCCTGCGGCAATCGCCCCGGCGATCATCGGCGTCAACATCCAGGTGACCGAGATCGCGATGACAGTGCGCCAATGGATGGTATCGACACCGACGCCGGCAATCCCCGCGCCGATGACGGCGCCAACGATGGCATGCGTGGTCGAGACCGGCGCCTTCAGCCAGGTCGCAAGATTGATCCAGACGGCGGCGGCAGTCAGCGCCGAGATCATCACCCAGGCGAGCAGGCCGCTCTGGGCGATCCGCGACGTATCGATGATCTCCGAGGATATGGTCCGCACCACGGGACCGCCGGCGATGGTGGCGCCCAGCACCTCGACGACCGCCGCCATTACCAGCGCCTGCCGCATGCCGATGGCGCGCGCACCGACGGCAGCGCCTACGGTATTGGCCACATCCTTCGCGCCGATGTTGAGCGCCATATATCCAGCCAGCGCTACGCCGGCAATGACCAGCGTCGCGCCGGGTCTGTCGAACACGTAGATGCCGGCAAACAGCATGGCAACGCCGAGGAATATCAGCGCATAGCCGGGCGCGATCAGCGGCTTTACCACGTGATCGGCGGCGTCCTCGACATAGGTGAGCTTGTCGAGATCCTTGTCGAGAGTTGGCTTTATCAATCCGGCCGGCCGCTCAGACATGCTTTTTCCTCGACGTTGAGGCGCAATGCTGTGAGGTCACGACGTGGAACTGCGGTCGGTGTCTTCGGCCTGGCCGGTAAGTCCCATCCGCTGCTGGAAGGCGAGGATGAGATCGCGCAGTTCCGGTTCACGGACGCGCCTGACGGCTTCGTTGCAGGAAACCCATTCGAGCGTGCGTTCGCCCTTTTCCTTGAAATTCTTGGCAAGTTCGGTGACGGCAAGGGCGTAGACCTGCACCTTGCACGGCACGGTCAGGCCGTCCTTCATGACCTTGGGGTAGGTGAAGAAGCCGAGAGATGTGGCTTCCACTTTTCCGCGCACGCCGGCCTCCTCGTAAGCCTCGCGGGCGGCCACTTCATGCGACAGCTTGCCTGACATCGGCCAGCCCTTGGGAATGACCCAGCGACCGGTATCGCGGCTGGTCATCAGCAACATTTCCAACTCGCCTGTCTTCTTTTTAAAGCGATAGCACAGGGCTGCGTACTGCTGCCGCGGCGGGCGACGCAACATCAGATGCATATCGGTGGCGAGTCGGGCTAGGAGAGTCAACGGGCGGGTCACCTTTGTAATTTTCGCGAGGAATCATTAAACAAGTTTATTCTACATCAACCTGGGCTAGAACCTATGAAAAAGCGGTTTAGGCCCGGCTTCCAAGGTTGATTATCAGCAAATCCGCGTCTCCATCGTCAGAATGCGTCGCCGTTCGTCTCTGTGACGACGAGACGCGAGATAGCCGAGGGAGGAGGGTCGGTGACACCAGACGTAAGACGGACGCGCTAACTTTCAATCGTCCGATGGCCTCTATAGCTTCACTTTTACGATATTGCAAAAATTAAAGAGTTTCCCTTAGTGTCTTAATGTGTCTGCTCCGGAAGTGGAATGCGGAGCGTATTTCAGTGCAACGGGGATTGCCGACATGTGGCGTCGACTACTGCTTTCTATCGGCATCTGCGCGGTTGCGGTGCCTGCTTTGGCCGCCGACCGCTTCTACTGTGCAGCCGACGACACCTCCATCAAGTTCAGCATAGACAGCGGCTTTTCAGTCGGTCCGGGCCACAAGCTCAATCATTTCCGTGGCCTTATGATCGGCAAGTCCGCCCTCATCCCGGAAGACTTCCGCAAACTGCCGCTGGAATCCAGCCAGTTGACGCAGTATTGGGCCTATGCCGGCGAAGTGCGGCTTGCTGTCGCAGCCTTTAACGGCAATGGCGACAACGCGGCCAGTGCCGAGCTTGTCATCGTCGCATCAGGCAAGGAAGATGGAACCCCGATGCCGGGCAGCTATGTCCTGACAATCTCCACGCCGGACGGTGCCAAGCCGGTCAAGCTGACCGGCAGGCTCACCTGCAACGCAAAGTGACGGGCCGCCAAACCCGCCGCTCTAGAACTTGAACGAAACGCCGAAGTTGATGGCATTGGTGAAGACGCGCGTCTTCAACGTGTCGCCACTGTCGATGGAAACGTTATCGACAAAGGAGTAATTGCCTTTGTATTCGACGAACGTCGCCCAGTGCTTGCTGATATCGTAGCTCACGCCTGCCTGTGCCTGTAGGGCAAGCCCGCCGAACTGATAGTCGAAGGTGCGACCGGACGAACGCGTGACTTCCACGTGCGGTACGTTGATGCCCGCGCCGGCACCCACATAGGGCGTCCATTTGCGGGAAGGGTCCTGAAAACGATAGAGCGCGTTGGCCGTCAGCAGATTGAGCCCGTCCGTGAACTCGAAGTGCGACCAGCCCGGTGTGTTGCCGAGGTCGCCATAGACCTTGGCGTGGGTGTAGTCGAGCGACACGCCCCAGTCCGGCTGGTTGAGCTCGTCCAGCCACCATGTTCCGCGAACGCCGTAATAGGGCGGGTTGCTGAAGGATTTGCCGGACCAGTTCGGATCGAAATCCGCGCCGTCTGACGTCGTGACATTGCTGCCGGTCGCTCCCTGCACCCCGCCATAGGCCGAAAACATCATGTCGGCAAAAGCGTGGTCGGCAACGGTAAGAACCGTAAAGAACGCCACGGCAGCAAAGGCCGACTGGCGAAGTCGATTGGCACGGCGCATGAAGAACCCCCGGATGATTCAGTCACCCATTGATGTCGGGATTTCATGACATGGCTATTACAACAGGCGGTAGAGTGGCCATTTGCTGACCTCGTTCGCCAAGACTGCTGGTTTTGCGACGGAGAATTCGGTCGCAAAGCGCAGGTTCGGATTGCGAGAGTTTGCGACGTTACTCGCCGCCACCGTTCGTCGGAGGCTCCAAACCGAAGGTCTTTTTGGGACCGTCCCAGCCCGTGGTCCTGACGAACTGCTCCCAGCCAAGGCAGTCCGAATTGATCCGCCGGCTCCATTCAAGGTCGCGATCGCCTCGGAAGTAGCCGTACTCCACCGCAAATTCGGCCATGCCGATGATCTCGCGCACAAGGTCCGGGCTCTCTGCAAAATGCGGGAAGTGCCGAAGCAATTCCTCGGTTCTGTAAGCCGAGGCGTAAACCGCCTTTTGACCGGTGACACGGGTAAAAGCCTCGATCATCTCTGCCGGCGAGATGACGTCGCCAATCACCGGCAGCGTCTGGCCGGAATAGGTGCCGGGATGATCGAAGATTTCAAGGACTGCCGGTCCCGTCGCAGTCAACGGGTCGACAAAAGGTGCCTTGAAGTGCTCGGGCAAATAGATGGGAAATACCAGCGTGTCGCCATCCATGCGGGGCGCGTAATATTCGAGGAGATTTGTGTAAAAGAACGCAAGCTCGATAAACGAACTCAGGATCGGCAACCCACGGATATAGGCTTCGACCCTGCTTTTGTCGGTGAAGTGCGGCGCAAACTTGGTGCCGCCCGTGATTTGGTCGACATTCTCCAGAGTGCTGAAGACCACGTGCTGGACGCCGGCCTCGACGGCGGCATCCGCCAGATCCTTGCCGATGTCGAACTCGTATGTTGCTGGCGGTGCAACGCCGGGGGTCATGAGGAATGCCCCATGAGCACCCCTGAATGCTTCGGCGAAATCCATTTTGCGGCCTTGCGCGAGTGGGACCGCGAAAAGCTCGGCCCCTTGTGCCGCCAAGGCGAGCGCCTCGGGAGAACCGACGTTGCCGGTGAGGGCGCGCACATGATAGCGCCCGTTTTTTAGCAGCGAGTGGGCCACGCTACGGCCCTGTTTGCTCAGACTTCCTGCGATCGCGACGATAGGTTTGCTGTTCGATGGCATGCAGATCTCCCATGCATATGGCGTCAATAGAAGCCCATGGCATGGCAGGCGGCATGGTATTTGTGAAATCGATTTAATTCTGGGTTACAATCCATCTGATGGATATCAAGCGTATGGATCTCAACCTGCTCGTCAGCCTGGAAGCTTTGCTGATCGAGCGAAATGTCACGAAGGCTGCGAAAAGGCTGAATTTAAGTCAGCCAGCGCTCAGCGCGCAGCTGAACCGCCTCCGCGATGTCTTCGATGATCCGTTGCTCGTTCCGGGACATCGTGGAATGATCCCGACCGCGAAGGCGTTCGAATTGCTGGAGCCATTGCGCGCGGCGCTGGAACAGCTGCGCAGCACTCTTGATAGTCACAAGAGCTTCGCACCCATGAGTGCCGAACTCGTTGTCTCCATCGCATGCACCGATTATGTCGAGGCGGCGGTCGTTCTTCCCCTCATATTGGCGTTGCGTGAGAAGGCCCCAGGCGTACGGATCGCCGTGCATCGGCTAAACCCGCCGAGACTGGACCAGCAGCTTTCGGATGGCAATGTCGATCTGGCGATCGCCACGCCCGATGGCAGCCAGCCGCACCTGCGCACGCGGCATCTGTTCGAGGAAACCTACGTCCTCATAGGTCGAGAAGGCCATCCGCATCTCAGGAACAGCCTTACTGCCGAAGGGTTTGCCGAGCTGGAGCAACTGATCGTTTCGCCGTCCGGCGGCGCATTCACAACCCCTGTTGATGCAACGCTCGGGGCGTTTGGTCGTCAACGCAAGATCGTCGCCTCGGCAGCGTCTTTCCTTGTCGTCCCGGAGATCGTCGCTGCCAGCGACCTTGTCGCGCTGGTGCCGCGCCGCTTGCTGCAGCGTCGGCTCCCCCTGCTGACCATGATCGACGTTCCATGGCTATATGAACATTTTACAGTGGAGCTGGTATGGCACGATCGTACCCATGGGCACCCCGGCCACCATTGGATCCGTCAACTGATCTACGATCTCATGGTCGATTGAATCGAGAGTGCCAAGCAAGGCGATTGGCGGAGGACACGTATGGTTTGGAAAATAAACCGCCGTTTTCCGTACGACGAAACTGATGTCATCTGTGACAAAAGCGATGACCCGACATTTCAGCGAGAGGGCCGGACACGAATGCCCAACCCTCTTAAATCCGCGCCAGTTGGCAATCAGCCGCCGAAGCCGCCGAAGAGGGTGCGGAGCACGTCCATGCCGTGATCCTTGTAGCTGACTTCGCCCTGCTTGTTGCCGGGGCCGACGACGATGACCTTGGTGCCGACGGGCACGTGGTCGTAGAGATCGGCGACATCGGCGTTCATCATGCGGATGCAACCCGACGACAGGTTGAGGCCGATGGTCCAGGGCTGGTTGGTGCCGTGGATGCGGAAAATCGTGTCGTGGCCGTTCTGGTAGAGATACATGGCGCGGGCGCCGAGCGGGTTGGCTTCGCCGCCTGGCACGGAGGCCGGCAGCGGATGGCCTTCCCGGGCTTCGCGCACGCGCATTTCCGCCGGTGGCGTCCAGACCGGCCATTCCGCCTTGCGGCCGACCGTGACGATCCCCGACCAGCCGAAGCCGTCACGACCGACGCCGATGCCGTAGCGCGTGGCGCGGTTGTTGCCTTCGACGAGATAGAGGAACTTGTTGTTGGTATCGACGATGATCGTGCCGGGCGCCTCATTGGTGACGAGACGGACGAGACGCTTGTGGAATTCCGCAGGCACGGTCCGGTTCGGTTTGATATTGCGAACCGCGTCGTTGGCCGTCGTCATCGGGGCGGCCGTCGTCACAGCGATCATGGACGTCAGCGCAATCGCTGTTGCGGCCATCAGCCGAATAACTTGCTTCATCCTGGAGTTCCTCTGGTGCAAAGATCGAGAGGCTAATCAAACCGATTAGAATTTCAAGATCTACAGCATCAGCAGAGGCATTTTTGGGTAGCGTCGAGCCGTCATCCGATCAGCTCGTCGCCACCCATGGTAAAATTACATCACTATGACGCGGGTGCCGACCTTCACCCGGTCGAAAAGATCGCTGACATCCTCGTTGCGCAGGCGGATACAGCCGGACGAAACGGCGCTGCCGATGGTCCAGGGCGCGTTCGTGCCGTGGATGCGGTAAAGCGTCGATCCGAGATACATGGCGCGGGCGCCGAGCGGGTTGCCGGTGCCGCCTTCCATGTGGACCGGCAGGTAGTGCCCCTTGGCAGCTTCGCGCGCAATCATTTCCGAAGGCGGTGTCCAGCCAGGCCACTCTTCCTTGCGGGTGATGGTGTGGGCGCCGGCCCATTCGAAGCCGGGCTTGCCGACGCCGACGCCGTAGCGCCTGGCCTTGCCGCCGCCTGTCACCAGATAGAGGAAGCGGTTGTCGGTATCGATGACGATCGTGCCCGGCCGTTCCTTGGTCTGGTAGTCCACCATCTGCGGCAGATACTGCGGGTCGAGTGTCGAGCGGATGACAGGCATGCCGGGTCGCACGTTGGCAACCGTTTGTACGGGTCTGCCGCCGAACAGCGGACGCGAAGCCCGCTGCTGGAATAGCCCGCGCGGCTGGACCGGAACCGGGCGGGGGTACACAACCGGCTGGACGGAGGCGCCGCCGAGCTGCGTCACCCACGGGGCCGTGAGGTCGGCGCTGACGATGACCGGCGGGCGTATCTGGTAACGGTCGGTGGCGAGGGCAGGGGCGGCAAAGGCGGCGACGAGGCCGGCCGCAAGCAAAATAGACTGTTTCATCATCGGACGGACTCTCTACAATGGACCGAAGATCGGGCGTTCTGGCGCTCGGTTCGGAAAACATCGTGACATTGCCCTGCCCATGAATGGTAAACGGCGGTTCATGAAAACGCCGGCAGACATGTAAACCTTTCGTCAGGGTTAACCATCGGTTTGGAAAGACGGTTTGCAAATGGTAAAGCACCGAACGAATTGGGAAGCCTGATGACTGCAACAGGATTAATCATCGGCGACGACGGCCGGGAACGCTGTTTCTGGCACGCAAACCTGCCCGACTATCTGCGCTATCACGACGAGGAGTGGGGGCGTCCCGTCACCGATGATATAAGGCTGTTCGAGAAGATCTGCCTCGAGGGTTTTCAGTCCGGCCTGTCCTGGCTGACCATCCTGCGCAAGCGCGACAACTTTCGCAGCGCCTTTGCCGGGTTCGATTTTCACAGGGTTGCCGTCTTCGGAGAGGCCGACATCGAGCGTTGCGTCGCCGATGCCGGCATCATCCGCCATCGCGGCAAGATCGTCTCGACGATCAACAACGCTCGTCGTGCCATCGAGCTGAAGGAGGAGTTCGGGTCGCTCGCCCGCTATTTCTGGAGCCACGAGCCGAGGCCCGACGAACGACCCGCAGTTGTCGACCGCGCAAGCCTTTCGGCCAATCCGACGACGCCCACCTCGGTGCGTTTATCCAAGGACCTGAAGAAACGTGGCTGGACTTTTGTCGGCCCAACGACAATCTATGCCTTCATGCAGGCCATGGGTCTGGTCAACGATCATCTCGAGGGCTGCTATTGCCGGGACAGTGTGGAAAAGATGCGCAACGACCTGGTGCGGCCGTGAGAAGGTTCTGCTTGTCGCTCGGCCTTGGGCTCGCCGCAACCGGTCTTGGCCCCGTGGCCCACGCCGAGGATGCCAGGGCGCCGCAATTGCAGATGCCGGAGTTGGACCGAGGCGAGGAGCTTGAAAAGCTCGGCTTTCCCGCCGTCACCGAGAAGCTCACCGGCTGGACCAAATTCGGCAAAGGCAAGGTCTACACCCTGCCGATCAAGGCCGGCCAGCATGTGAAGATCACTTTTGCGTCGAAGAGCCAGTATGCCTTCATGGCCATATTCGACCTGACCTCAAGCGCCGACGAAGCCTTTTTTGGCACCGATGAGGACGGCATGACCGCCGATGTTACCGTCAGTGCCGATACGACCTGGTTCATCAAGCCGTACTATTCCCGCGTCACCCGGCGGCGGGGCCTCGGCGCACCCTATTCCATCCTCATCGAGCCGCTGCCATCGGGCCTGCCGCAGCAATCGGCTCCGGCTGGCGATGCGGACAAGGCGCCCTCCCTGTTTCCGCCAAAACCCGGCACGCCGGCGCCCGCAGCCAACAAAACGTCCCTGTTCCGGCCCTAGAGAATCCGGGGCCTCAGGCGGCAGACAGCTTTGCGATCAACGCTCCGAGCTCGCCCAGATGCTCTATCTTGTGGAAGCGCGGTGCATCCTTCGGTTCATCGACATGTTCGTAGACCCAGGTCAGCGCGTGCGGCACGAAGACACCGTAGCTGCCGGCAGCGATGGCCGGCACGATGTCCGATTTCAATGAGTTGCCGACCATCATCGCCCGCTCCGGCCCATCGCCGACCTTTGCGAAGATCCGGCGATAGGTGGTCGCCGTCTTGTCCGAGACGATCTCGACGGCGTCGAAGAAATCGCCAAGACCGGATTGCGCCAGCTTGCGCTCCTGGTCGAACAGGTCGCCCTTGGTGATCAGCACCAGCAGGTAGTGTCCGGCCAGCGCTTCCAAGGTTTCGCGCGCATGCGGCAGCGTTTCCACCGGGTGCGACAGCAGGTCCCGACCGATGTCGAGGATCTCGGCGACAACCCTCGCCGGAACAGTGCCTTCGGTGATCTCGATGGCCGTCTCGATCATCGACAGGGTGAAACCCTTGATGCCGAACCCGTAATGGGCAAGGTTGCGGCGCTCGGCGGCAAGCAGCCGCTCCGACACCCTGTCTCCCTCGGCGTAGTCGGCGAGCAATTCGGTAAAATGCTTTTCGGTCAGCTGGTAGAAGTGTTCGTTCTGCCAGAGCGTATCGTCGGCATCGAAGCCGATGGTGGTCAGCGGACGCACGGTCATAGCCATCTTCCTCGTCGGTTCTTCGGGCAGACTTTATCCCTTCCGGCAAGCGAGACAAGCATCCTCGAAGACATCACGGCTGCGTGAAACCGGTACATCGTATCGTTGAAGTCGGGGCTCCCCGCGTTATCTTGGGGTAGCGGCAAGGCCTGCAGGCGATCCGCTTGCGAGTGGACAGCAGCGTCGAAACGTCTGCGGAGTGTCCAATTGCGGCCGAACGAAAGGAATTTCAAATGCGCTACAATCAGCTTGGCAACACCGGCATGTTCGTCTCCGAACTCTGCCTGGGTACCATGACCTTTGGCGAGGCCGGCGGCGGCAGCACCTGGGGTGCAATCGCCGACGTCGACCAGGATGCAGCCGACAAGATCGTCGAAAAATCGCTCGCAGCCGGCGTCAACTTCATCGATACCGCCGACGTCTATTCCTTCGGCGTTTCCGAGACGATCCTCGGTCAGGCGCTGCAGAACCTCGAAGTGCCGCGCAAGGACGTGGTTATCGCCACCAAGGTCTTCGGACCCATGGGCGAAAAGCCCAACGATCGTGGCGCCTCGCGCGGCCACATAATGGATTCCGTCGAGGCCAGCCTCGAACGGCTGCAGGTCGATCATATCGATCTTTACCAGATCCACGCGACCGACTCGGTGACCCCGATCGAAGAGACGCTGCGTGCCTTCGACGATCTCGTCTCCGGCGGTCTGGTGCGCTACATCGGCGTATCGAACTGGCAGGCCTGGCGCATCGAAAAAGCGCTCGGCATCTCCGAGCGTCGCGGCTTTGCCCGCTTCGAGACGGTGCAGGCCTATTACTCCATCGCCGGCCGCGACATCGAGCGTGAGATCGTGCCGATGATGGCGGAAGAGAAAATGGGCCTGATGGTCTGGTCGCCGCTCGCCGGCGGGCTGCTATCCGGCAAGTACGGCCCGGGCGCACCCGGTAACGGCGAAGGTCGCCGCGCCAGCTTCGATTTCCCGCCAGTCGATAAGGACCGCGCCTGGGCCTGCGTCGCCGCCATGCGTGAAGTCGCTGCCAAGCACGATGCCAGCGTTGCCGAAGTGGCGCTTGCCTGGATCCTCGCAAAACCTTTCGTCACCAGCGTCATCATCGGTGCCAAGCGGGTCGAACAACTCGACCAGAACCTCAGCGCCGTCGATCTCAGGCTTGATGCCGAAGATATGGCAAGGCTCGACGAGATCAGCGCACTCGATGCCGAGTATCCGGGCTGGATGATGCCGCGCCAGAACGCCGCTCGCCGTCCCCAGCCTTTCGACCCGAAGGCCTGATCGCGTAGACTACGAAGCCGTCCCGCTCTGTCGGGGCGGCTTTTCTCCTAAAGGAATGTTTCCGCAATCGGCTCCCAGCCATTCGGACCCGGACGAAACTGCGGAATATGCGCGAGGCTTTGAACCAGGGCGCTGTCGGCGCCAAGCGTCTTCTGCCAGTCGCGGGCCTCGGTCAGGATCACGCCAACACCGACGACCTCGCCGCCCGCCTTGCGCACCAGTTCCATCGAGCCCTTCAGGCTGGAGCCGGATGCGACGACATCGTCTACCACCACGACGCGCTTGCCGGCCAGCAACGGAACCGCCTGCCGGTCGAGCAGCAGGCGCTGCTCGCCTTTGGAGGTGATCGATGTGATCGTCTGCACGAGCGCATCGCCAAGATGGATTTTCGGCGATTTCTGCAGGATGACGTAGCGATCAAGCCCCAGCGCCCGGCTGACCTCGATTGCAACCGGAATGCCGAGCGTGGCTGCCCCGACGATGACATCCGGCTTCAGCGGCGCCAGTTTGGCGGCCAGTTTTTCCCCGACATGTGCGCCGAACCTGACGCCGAGATCGATCACCATCATCAGCGAAATGCCAAAATCCGGTTTGATCGGGACGATGGGCAGATCGATTGGATAGCCGGCGACATCGACTGTCCAGTACTGGGTTTCGATGGCGGCGGGATCTGTCATGGGTCTGCCTCGGGAGGGGATGAAAGCTTGATTGCGCTGATGCCGGTCTTACTTGTCGTGCGCCTTCAGCCACGCTTCCATCTCCTTGATCTCCTTCTGCTGGGCCTCAATGACGCCTTTCGCCAGTTTGCGAAGTTCCGGATCCTTGCCGTATTGCAGTTCGACCTTCGCCATCTCGATCGCGCCCTGATGATGGGGGATCATGCCGCGCACGAAATCGGCGTCGGCATTGCCGCTGTAGGTCAGGCCCATGTCCTTGTGCATTTTCGCGTTGGCAGCCGCAAAGGCCTGGCTCGACGGGCTCTGGTCACCCATCGGCTTGCTCATATCCATCTTTGACATGTCTTCGGCAAAGGCGGTGCTGGAGGCAAAGGCGAGTACGGAGGCCAGGAAGATGGTTTTCGTGAGCATGGAATTCCTCGTTCGGGATGGGTCGAAATTCGCGTGAAATCAGACTGTTCAGATTTTGGCCGCCTTGCGCAACGCCTCGTTGATACGGCTCTGCCAGCCCTTGCCGGTGGCCTTGAAGGCATCGATGACATCGGGATCGAGCCGCAGCGAGATTTGCCGCTTCGGCGCCTCGACCGCCGGTCGCCCACGGGCCCGGCGAATGCTTTCCGCCAGATCCGGAAAAACGTCGGCAAACGGCCGGGCGTTCTTGAAGTCTTCTTCGGTCCATTCGGGATTTTCCGGATCCTCGGCAATCCCTCTTTGTATTCGTCGTTCTTCAGCGTCAGTGAGGATACGGCGTCCTTGATCGATATTGGTCATAAAGGCTCCTTTCCTTGCGACTGGCCGGCCTGAGCGAAATCAGCGATATTCCTTGATGCCCCAATCTCGCGAATATGACGGCAACCATGTCGTTGGCCAAAAGGCCGATCGCCTTCAGTCGTCCGTTTCGGGCATTGAGGATCATCGCCTCGGTGAAAAACTCCAATTCCAGGTCGCCGAAATCGAGATCATGCTTTTCGACGTTCTTCTCGCGCTTGCGCTCGTCCCACGTAATTTTCATCGCAAGAATACCCCCGAAGTGAATATTTGTCGATAATAAAAGTGCTACAATAAAACTTGGATTCTGCGCTATCGGCGCGACAGGCGGGCGGCGATCACCTGATGGACGATCTGGTAGTCCCGGCTTTCCTCGCCGAGCGGCGCCACCGGCCATGTCCAGCGCTCGATGGCCTCGGGCGGTGCGATGCCGAGCAGCAGGTCTGCCTGCTCGTGGATCTTGCCTGTCCGGTCGATGACGGCGTAGGCGATATCGGTGACAAGGCAGCTGCGACAGGGCAGGACGGCGAGGTCGGCAAGATGTGCGCCGACGAGGCGTGCCGCCGCATCCGCCGGCATAATGCCTTTGCGGTCGTCGGATAGTCGCCGCTGGACGCCGCGGCCGATCTGCGACAGGAGATTGGCTGACACGACGAGGTCGAGGTAGGGAACCTGCCGCAAAAAGCCGAGCGGTTCGAGGCCTTTCCCGGCGGTGAGCTGGTCATAGCCTGAGAGGTCGCGCTCGATCAGACGGACGTTGCCGAGGCGCCGGGCCTTCAACCAGAGTCGCACCGATGCCAGATGCACGAGATCGACCAGCACGACCCTATCGAAAGCCTGGGCCAACTCGACAATGGGTACATCACGCAGCAGTCCTGAACCGAGCACCACGGCGGTGCGCCGCTGGGTGAGGTCGGCCATCGCATCGAGCACGGCCTTCTGGCTGTGCCGCTCGTGCTCTGCCCAGGCCTGTCGGCAGCGTCCGGCCCGCGACCACAGGCTGACGGAAGAGCGGACGAACCGTCGAAACGGCTTGCCGGTGAGGGGTAGGGTGGCGAGTTGCTGGAGCGTTTCGGCAATCATCGGCAGGAAGCGTCGGGCGAGGATGCGGCCAAAACCAGGATGACGGATTTTGCGGGTGGCGGCGTGGCGGTTTGCTGGAGCATCGATGTCGGCCTTCCCGGAAAGATATCGGCGAGGGTGGCATTTTTCCCCGGCAACCGCCAGCCGCCGAATTGCCGTTGCAACCCTTGCCGCAATCGGCCCGATCCGCTAGGAAACCGCCACTGTCACAGGACCGGAATGCAGCGCCATGAACGACAAGCCGAAGAAGCCCCAGAAGCTGAGAGCCCGCCTACCGCGCGGCTTTGGTGATCGCACTGCTTCCGATATCCATGCCACCAACGAGATGGTCGCAAAAATCCGCGAGGTCTACGAGCGATACGGTTTCGACCCGATCGAGACGCCGCAGTTCGAGTATACGGATGCGCTCGGCAAGTTCCTGCCCGACAGCGACCGTCCGAACGAAGGCGTGTTCTCGTTGCAGGATGACGACGAGCAGTGGATGAGCCTGCGCTACGACCTGACCGCGCCGCTCGCCCGCCATGTCGCCGAGAATTTCAACGAGATCCAGCTGCCCTACCGCACCTATCGCCAGGGCTACGTTTTCCGCAACGAAAAGCCCGGCCCCGGCCGCTTCCGCCAGTTCATGCAGTTCGACGCCGACAGCGTCGGCGCACCCGGCGTCCAGTCCGATGCCGAAATGTGCATGATGATGGCCGACACGCTGGAAGCGCTTGGCATCAAGCGCGGTGACTACGTGATCCGGGTGAACAACCGCAAGGTTCTAGATGGGGTCATGGAGGCCATTGGTCTCGGTGGCGAGGAGAATGCCGCGCGGCGGCTGAATGTGCTGCGTGCCATCGACAAGCTTGATAAGTTCGGCAGTGACGGCGTTCGGTTGCTGCTTGGCGCCGGTCGTAAAGATGAGTCCGGCGATTTCACCAAGGGTGCGGGGCTCGATGAGAAACAAATAAACTCTCTCGAACTCTTCTACTCAGGATTTGCAGAACACGCGCCCGCTGCTGAGGCGCTCCAAGATGCAGCGACCGCTGACGATGATCAATTCATTAATGAAAATGGGATCACAATCTACCCCAGCAGTTCTAGCAAGCTAGAGAACTACCTTAAGCTTTTTGGGGCGGACCATCCCGCTCATGAGGGTTTCAAGGAACTCAAGATCATCAGCGATGTGGTGCGCTCAGCCGGCTACGGCACCAAGCGCATCCGCATCGACCCCTCCGTCGTCCGTGGCCTCGAATACTACACTGGCCCGGTCTACGAGGCCGAACTGACCTTCGACGTCACCAATGAAAAGGGCGAAAAGGTCGTTTTCGGCTCGGTTGGCGGTGGCGGTCGTTACGATGGGCTTGTGTCGCGTTTCATGGGCCAGCCGGTGCCGGCCACAGGCTTCTCCATCGGCGTTTCGCGTCTGATGACGGCGCTGAAGAACCTCGGAAAGCTCGGTCAGGACGAGGTGCTGGCACCTGTCCTCGTCACCGTCATGGACAGTGATATCGAGTCTCTGGGAGGCTACCAGAAGCTGACGCAGGCGCTTCGCGGCGCCGGGATCCGTGCCGAAATGTACCAGGGCAGCGCCAAAAAGAAGATCGGCGACCAGCTGAAATATGCGGACCGTCGCGGTTGCTCGCTCGCCATCATCCAGGGCGGTAACGAGCGGGCCGAGGGCGTGGTGCAGATCAAGGACCTGATCGAGGGCAAGCGCCTTTCCGGCGAGATCGAGGACAACGCATCCTGGCGCGAGGCGCGGGTGGCGCAGGAGATCGTGCCGGAAGCCGAGATCGTCGCCAAGGTGCAAGCGATGCTGGCAGCTCAGGCGGAGGACCGCAAGCGGGCGATGCAGGGGCGGCAGGCATGACGCGGGCAAGCGTTCGAGGGGAGATCGCCTTATGCCGCTGATCGACCTCCCGACCTTTGCGCCCGAATTGCTGGCCGAATTTGAGGCCCGTCGCACCAGCCGCATCGACACCCCGGTCATCCAGCCCGCCGAGCCGTTCCTCGACATGGCCGGCGAGGATCTGCGCCGCCGTATCTTCATGACCGAAAGCGAAACGGGCGAAAGCCTCTGCCTGCGCCCGGAGTTCACCATTCCCGTCTGCCTGCGCCACATCGAAACGGCGACGGGCACGCCGAAACGCTACTCCTATCTGGGCGAGGTCTTCCGCCAGCGCCGTGAGGGGAGCCACGAATTCTACCAAGCCGGCATCGAAGATCTCGGCGATATCAATATATCGAGTGCCGACGCGCGTGCCATCGGCGATGCCACCGGCATCCTCACCCGCCTGTTGCCCGGCCGTCGCCTCAAGGTGACGCTCGGCGATCAGGCTGTGTTCGAGGCAGTCGTGCAGGCGCTCGGCCTGCCGCTCGGCTGGCAGAAGCGGCTGATCCATGCCTTCGGCGATACCGCGCAGTTGCAGGCGCTGCTTGCCCGGCTGGTCAGCCCGCAATTCGTCACAGATCTCGACGACGACGTTGCCCGGCTGGTGGCAGAGGATGACGAGGCAGCTCTTGTTGCCCACATCGACGGTACCATGCAGAAAACCGGATATTCGACCAATGCCAGCCGCTCGCCGCAGGACATTGCCCGTCGGCTGAAGGAAAAGCTGATGCTCTCGGAAACGAGGCTCGACGATGCCGCCTATGGCGTGCTTGAGGAGTTCCTGTCGCTGAACGTGCCATTGTTTAACGCGTCTGCTGCACTTGCCGGCTTTGCCGATGCGGCAGGCCTGCGGCTCGGCAATGCGCTGTCGCGGTTCGACGGCCGGGTTGCGGCGCTTGCCAATGCCGGCGTCGATCTCACCACCATCGAATACCGCGCCGCATTCGGACGGCCGCTGGATTACTACACCGGGCTGGTCTTCGAGATCGCAGCCGAGGGATCGCCTGCGGTGCTCGCCGGCGGTGGTCGCTTCGACCGGCTGATGGCGCTGCTCGGCGCCCAGAACCGCATTCCTGCTGTCGGCTTCGCGCTCTGGCTCGATCGCATCGAGAGTGAGAGGGCGCCGGCATGACCGTCACCATTGCCTTGCCCTCCAAGGGTCGCATGAAAGATGACGCGTCCGACATTTTCGCCCGCGCCGGCATGCCCATCGTCGCCGTCGGCAACGACCGTTCCTATCGCGGCCGTGTCGAAGGTTGGGACGGCGTCGAGATCGCCTTTCTCTCGGCATCCGAAATCTCCCGCGAGATCGGCAACGGCAGCGTCGATTTCGGCGTCACTGGCGAGGATCTCATTCGCGAGGGTCTGGCGGAAGCCGACAAGCGCGTCGAGTTTTGCGCCCGGCTCGGCTTCGGGCGGGCCGATGTCGTGGTCGCCGTGCCGGAAATCTGGCTCGATGTCGATACCATGGCGGATCTCGGCGATGTCGCTGCCGATTTCCGCAGCCGCCGTGGCCGCCGCCTGACGATCGCCACGAAGTATGCCCGGCTGACACAGCAGTTCTTCTCCAGCCAGCACGGCATCCAGCTCTACCGCATCGTCGAAAGCCTCGGCGCCACAGAGGGCGCGCCAGCCTCGGGCTCGGCAGACATTATCGTCGACATCACCTCGACGGGTTCGACGCTGGTGGCAAACCACCTGAAGGTTCTGTCTGATGGCATCATCCTGCGCTCGCAGGCCTGTTTTGTCAGGGCCCGGAAGGACAGCCACAACAATGACCCGCTGATTGCCCGTATCGTCGCCGCAGTCAAAGCAGCACTGCCGGAATAAGCAGCATCCCAAAAACAGAAAGGCCCACCGTGCGGACACGGTGGGCCTTTCTGCATCGCGATGATTTAGGGCTATCAGGCTGCGAGGGCGTAGGAGCCGCGGCGAGCGTCGAGCGAGTAGGCGCCGGGACCGACTGTGGCGAGGAAGATGTAGGCGCCGGCAAGCGTAAAGTTCTTCATGACCATGATCTGGTTGAGCGCGTTGATCCAGCCCAGTGCCGCGTCCGGAAAGCCCGGAACGTTGACGGTCGGGAGGTGGAAGACCACTGCGGTGAAGATGCAGAATGCAGCGATTGCCCAACCGACGATGCGCACCTGGAAGCCGACGAGGACGCAGAGGCCGGTGACGAGTTCGAACAGGCCGGCAACGTAGGTCAGCAGCGTCGCGCCCGGCATGCCGGCGCCGGCGATCATTCCGGCGGTGCCCGCCGGGTCGGTCAGCTTGCCGAAGCCGGCGAAGATGAACATGAATGCCAGCAGGACGCGGGCAACGAGAATGATGATGTTGTTAGTATTGGACATCGGACCCTCCGGATGTGCATTGCCGATCGCGGCAATCTCTGGAGTTCTTATTCGCTATTTTACGCCCGTTGAAAAGATGAACGATCAAAGACGCTTCGTTCGCAAATAGTGAACGCGATGAGCGCTTGTTGACTTTGCAAACCGCGCCGTCAGGTTATGATATCGTTTCCCGTCAGACATATCCAAAAAGGCAATTTCCATGGCAGATCTGTCCTCCTTCCCGATCACCCGCCGCTGGCCGGCGAACAATCCCGATATCATCCAGCTCTATTCCCTGCCGACGCCGAATGGCGTGAAGATTTCCATCGCGCTGGAGGAATTGGAGCTGCCTTACGAGGCGCATCTTGTCTCGTTCGGGACCAACGACCAGAAGACGCCTGAATTCCTGTCGCTCAACCCCAACGGACGCATTCCGGCGATGATCGATCCGGATGGACCCGACGGCAGGCCTATTGGTCTGTTCGAGTCCGGTGCGATGCTGGTCTACCTCGCCGAAAAGACCGGCAAGCTCATGCCGACAGATGCTGCCGGCCGCTATGAAGTTCTGCAGTGGGTGTTTTTCCAGATGGGCGGCATCGGCCCGATGTTCGGGCAGTTCGGCCACTTCTTCAAATATGCCGCCGATAAGGTCGCCAACAACATTTACCCGGTAGAGCGTTATCGCGACGAGACGAAGCGCTTGCTGGGGGTTCTGGAAGAACGCCTGAAGGGTCAGCAGTGGCTGATGGGCGATCTCTATACCATCGCCGATATCGCCTGCTTCCCGTGGGTGCGTGGCGTCGACGTCTTCTACGGCGGCAAGGATGTGCTGGGCCTTGCCGACTTCCCGCTGGTCATGGATTGGGTAGCGCGCGCCACGGCACGTCCGGCCAGTCAGAAGGGCCTCGAAATCCCGAAGCGTGACTGATACCTGGATTGGTGGAACTTGCGGAGCCGGCACTGTTGCGCTGGTTCCGCCGCACTTTACTGGCGGCTGCCTGTGCTTTCGGATGCGCCGATCTTGAACCGTGGGAACAGGAACACGCCGACCATGCTGCCGGAGTAACGTTCCTCGGTGCCGATGGACTCGCCGATGCAGAAAACCGGCTGACGTTGTCCACCTTCGGCAAGCACGGTTGTGGAGAAACAGAACGAGGAGGACGAGGTTGCTGCCTGTTCGAAAAGTTCGAGAATGCGCGAATGGTCGCGGCTGTCATAGCAGCGCATCAGGTTCAGCAGGCCGCATTCCGTCACGTGCAGGCCGTGCAGTATCGTGCTGAGGCTGCCGAGCTTGATCACACCGCTGGCGAGATCGCCGATCCAGCGCTCGGACACGCAAAACTGGCTTAGAAGTTCATGGTCTTCCTCGACGCCACGGGATCCCTCGATGAAAGGCGCCGCAAGATTGGCTTTGGCAATCTTAAACAAAACGTTCCCCACTCCCGTGCGGCCACTCCCTGGCCAAGTACACTATCAGATTGTATATTTCCCGTCTCGCCTCAGATAGAAAAGCGGACGATTTTTAGCCGATGCCGCGCGTTATTACTATAATCGCAGACATGGCGTTCAGGTTAGTCACTTGAAAACCGTAACGATCAAGTAGCGAAATTTGTTTCACAAGAGCCGCAAAGCATCTTTAGACTGCAACTTGTTGGGAGCGAAGGTCTTTCGCAGATAACCTGCCGTTTTCCGCGCCCTGGTTCATCAGGGTCCGTTTTATAGAAGAAATATTAAAAACAGCAATGGGCCAAACGACGAAAACACGTCGTATGTGCGTGTCAAAGCATATACTTAATGATCGGTTGCTGTTCAAGGTAAACCGGCTTTCGACTGGTCGTGTGCAAAAGCAGGAATTGAGAAGACATCGTCAAAAGACCGGATGCACGGCAGGAAACCGTCGCTTCGCTCACAATGCATGCGTGGAAAGGGGAGGGGCGTTCTTTTGACATGAGCCTGTCGCTCATTCTCCGGGCATCTGGGGCGCACTGTAGTCCGGGGACCAGAGCCCGTGATTTTGTCGACAGCACCGAGCTAACTTTACGGAGAGGGGATCAGAGGAATTGCCGGGATGCAATCTATGAGAGAATCGCGCGGTATTCTTCTGCGCCGTCCCGAGGCGGCGGACAAAAAAGGGCGACCCGAAGGTCGCCCTCTCGATAGTGCGGTGATCCGAAGGATCACATCATGTCCATGCCGCCCATGCCGCCCATGCCGCCGCCCATTCCGCCACCCATGCCGGCGCCGGAGTCCTTCTTAGGAGCTTCAGCAATCATGGCTTCGGTGGTGATCAGCAGCGAGGCAACCGAGGCTGCGTTCTGTAGAGCCGTACGGACAACCTTGACCGGGTCGACGATACCCATGGCGATCATGTCGCCATATTCGCCGGTCTGGGCGTTGTAGCCGTAGTTGTCGGTGTTGCTTTCGAGGATCTTGCCGACGATGATCGAGCCTTCATCACCAGCATTTTCTGCGATCTGGCGAACCAGCGACTGCAGAGCCTTGCGGATGATGTTGATGCCGGCCGTCTGGTCGTCATTGGCGCCCTTGATGTTGAGGACGACAGATGCGCGCAGAAGTGCGGTACCGCCGCCGGGGACGATGCCTTCCTGTACGGCAGCGCGCGTTGCGTTCAGCGCGTCGTCGATACGGTCCTTCTTTTCCTTGACTTCAACTTCGGTCGCACCGCCAACGCGGATGACGGCAACGCCGCCAGCGAGCTTGGCAAGACGTTCCTGCAGCTTTTCGCGGTCGTAGTCAGACGTGGTTTCTTCGATCTGAGCCTTGATCTGCGCGACGCGGCCTTCGATGTCGGACTTCTGGCCCGAACCGTCGACGATCGTCGTGTTTTCCTTGGTGATCGAGATCTTCTTGGCGCGGCCGAGCATTTCGAGCGTAACCGACTCGAGCTTGATGCCGATGTCTTCGGAGATCACAGTGCCGCCCGTCAGGATGGCGATGTCTTCGAGCATTGCCTTGCGGCGATCGCCGAAGCCAGGAGCCTTGACAGCAGCAATCTTCAGGCCGCCGCGCAGCTTGTTGACGACGAGCGTTGCAAGAGCTTCGCCTTCGACGTCTTCAGAGATGATGAGGAGCGGCTTGCCGGTCTGGACGACAGCTTCGAGAACCGGCAGCATTGCCTGCAGGTTGGAGAGCTTCTTCTCATGAAGGAGAATGTAAGCGTCTTCCAGTTCGGCAACCATCTTTTCTGGATTGGTCACGAAGTAAGGCGAGAGGTAGCCGCGGTCGAACTGCATGCCTTCGACGACTTCGAGTTCAGTTTCGGCGGTCTTGGCTTCTTCAACCGTGATGACGCCTTCATTGCCGACCTTCTGCATCGCTTCAGCGATGTACTGGCCGATTTCCTTTTCGCCGTTGGCAGAGATCGTGCCGACCTGGGCCACTTCGTCCGAAGTGCTGATCTTCTTTGCCTTGGATACGATGTCCTTGACGACTTCGGCAACGGCGAGATCGATGCCGCGCTTCAGGTCCATCGGGTTCATGCCGGCAGCAACAGCCTTGCCGCCTTCGCGGACGATGGCCTGGGCCAGAACGGTTGCAGTCGTCGTGCCGTCGCCGGCGATGTCGTTGGTCTTCGAAGCAACTTCGCGGACCATCTGGGCGCCCATGTTTTCGAACTTGTCTTCGAGTTCGATTTCCTTGGCGACAGAAACACCGTCCTTGGTGATGCGCGGAGCGCCGAAGGACTTGTCGATGATGACGTTGCGGCCCTTAGGACCGAGCGTGACCTTTACTGCGTCAGCGAGGATGTCGACGCCGCGCAGCATTTTTTCGCGCGCAGTACGGCCGAACTTAATTTCTTTAGCTGCCATGTTAAAAACTCCCGGGCTGATGCCCAATTGGTTTTATGGAATTGTTGACGAAGAAAACCGGCTGGATCAGCCGATGATCCCCATGATGTCGGCTTCCTTCATGATGAGAAGGTCTTCGCCGTCGAGCTTGACTTCAGTGCCCGACCACTTGCCGAACAGGATGCGGTCGCCAGCCTTGACGTCCAAAGGAATGATCGTGCCCTTGTCGTCGCGAACGCCGGTGCCGACAGCGACGATTTCGCCTTCCTGCGGCTTTTCCTTGGCGGTGTCTGGAATGATGATGCCGCCCTTTGTCTTGGCTTCAGATTCGACGCGGCGTACGACGACGCGGTCGTGCAGCGGGCGGAAATTGGTGGTTGCCATTGTCTAATCCCTCGATCGAATGACATTCACGGACCACGGGGGATCCGTATGGGTAGTGTTGGCACTCAGCCTCGGCGAGTGCTAACGACCTGCATTTAGGGACGGCTGTCACGGGAGTCAATAACAGCGATAGTGAATTTTTGTACCGGAATTGTGACCCCCGGCCCGAATTGCCCGAACCCTTTGCTGGCCATGCAAGCGCATCCGGCATGCGACTGCGGCAATTCGGCGTTCGGGACGCGCGGTGCTTTTTCAGACTTGTAATCTTGAAGCTGGTTTGCGATGTCAGCCGCAACGTCTCTTACCGGAAGAACAACGGCATGGCCAAGCGTATCGATAGCCTTCGCGATCTCACCAGCGCCTACGACGTCGTCCTCTGCGACGTTTGGGGCGTGCTTCACAACGGCGTCGTTGCCAATGCCGATGCCTCGGCAGCGCTGGAAGCCGCCCGCGGGCGAGGCCAGGCCGTGGTGCTGATCACCAATTCGCCGCGCATCTCGCCGCAGGTCGTCGAGCAGTTGCGGACCATCGGCGTTTCGGACGGTGCCTATGACCGTATCGTCACATCCGGCGACGTCACGCGCACGCTGATCGCCGAGGGTCCGAAGTCGGTGTTTCTGCTCGGCCCGGACCGCGATGTCGCCCTGATCGAGGGCCTTGGTGTGGACCGTGTTTCCGCCGACGAAGCGCAGTCGGTGGTCTGCACCGGCTTCTTCGACGACGAGACCGAGACCCCGGAAGACTATACCGACATGCTGAAGGCCTTCGCGGCACGCAACGTGCCGATGATCTGCGCCAATCCGGATCTGATCGTCGAGCGCGGTCACAGGATGATCCCGTGCGCCGGCGCCATGGCTGCCTATTACAACCAGATGGGCGGCCAGACCCGCGTCGCCGGCAAGCCGCACCGGCCGATCTATGAGGCGAGCCTTGCGGCCGCCCGCGAGGTGCGCGGCGATTTCGATCTGTCGCGTGTCGTCGCCATCGGCGATGGGATGCCGACGGACGTGCGCGGCGCACTCGGCTACGGTCTCGACTTGCTCTATATCAGCCAGGGCATCCACGCCGGCGAATACACCATCGAGGGCAAGGCGGATGAAGCAATTCTGCATGCCTTCCTGGACAGGGAGCAGGCGTCACCGACATGGTGGATGCCGACGCTCGCCTGAAACAGTCTGGATATTGACGCTATGACCGTTTTCCATCGAAACGAGACCCGTGAACAACTGCCGGCGCACCTGCGCGGTGGCGTGATCGCCATCGGCAATTTCGACGGCGTCCACCGTGGTCACCGGTCGGTGCTGGATCGGGCGCTGGAGATTGCCAAGGCACGCGGCGTTCCGGCACTGGTGCTGACATTCGAGCCGCATCCCCGCTCGGTGTTCCGCCCTGACGAGCCCGTCTTCCGCCTGACGCCTGCGCCATTGAAGGCGCGCATCCTCGAAGCGCTCGGCTTTGACGCCGTCATCGAATATCCGTTCGACCGCGAATTTTCGCAACGCTCGGCAGACGAGTTCGTCAGCACGATCCTGATCGACTGGCTCGGCGCCTCCGAAGTCGTCACCGGCTTCGATTTCCATTTCGGCCACGGGCGCGAAGGCGGTCCGGCCTTCCTGATGAATGCCGGCAGTCGCCATGGTTTCGGGGTGACGCTGATCGATGCCTTTCGCGACGAGAATGCCGAAGTGGTGTCCTCGAGCCGCATCCGTGCCTTGCTGGTCGACGGTGAAATGTCCGAGGCCGCCGGTCTGCTCGGCTACCGCTACCTCGTGGAAGCAGACGTCATCGGTGGCGAAAGGCTCGGGCGCACGCTCGGCTATCCCACGGCCAACATGCGGCTGCCGCCGGAAACCGAATTGCGCAACGGCATCTATGCCGTGCGCTTCCGCACCGCCGACCGTGTCATCCACGATGGCGTCGCCAGCTACGGACGCCGCCCGACTGTGACAGAAAACGGCGCGCCTCTGCTCGAAACCTTTTTGTTCGATTTCAGCGGCGATCTCTACGGGCAACACTGCTCGGTGTCGTTTTTTGGCTATCTGCGGCCCGAACTGAAGTTCGACGGACTTGAGCCGCTGATCGCCCAGATGCGTAACGACGAGGCCGAGGCGCGGGCGCTGCTGTCAGGCGTCGCACCTCTCGGGGAACTCGACCGCATCCTCAATTCCTGATGCTGCGCCGCGCAATCGAATTGTGGGGTTTGTAAGGCAAAATTGCTTGCGCAGCCAAGCTTAGCGTTTATGTCTTGGGCATTCTAGAAGCGGAATCGCCGCGCTAAAATGTCCGAAAGGCACTGCTCATCATGGACAAACGTTCCGGAAAGGCAGCCCTCTGGCTGCTCGTCATTCCCTACATCGGGCTCCTCTGGGTGCCGTTCTACAATTTTCGCGATCCGGTGCTGTTCGGGTTTCCGTTCTTCTACTGGTACCAGCTTCTCTGGGTGCCGCTCACGGCTCTGCTGACATACATCGCTTACCGGAGCACGCGCCATGACGACTGATATCAATCCAACGGCGCTCGCCGTATTCCTGTTCTTCTTCGCGCTGGTCACCGTCATGGGCTTTGTCGCCGCCCGTTGGCGCAAGCCGGAGACACTGGCCCATATCGACGAATGGGGCCTCGGCGGCCGTAATTTCGGCACCTGGATAACCTGGTTCCTCGTCGGCGGCGATTTCTATACCGCTTACACGATCATAGCAGTGCCGGCGCTGGTCTATGCCGTCGGCGCCTACGGCTTCTTCGCGCTACCCTATACGATCGTCGTCTATCCCTTCGTCTTCATGGTCATGCCTGTCCTCTGGAAGCGCGCCAAGGACCATGGCTATGTCACCGCCGGCGATGTCGTGCACGGCCAGTACGGCTCGCGCGGCCTGGAGCTGGCCGTGGCGATCACCGGCGTCATCGCCACCATGCCCTATATCGCATTGCAGCTGGTGGGCATGACCGTCGTCTTGAAGGCGCTCGGCCTGCACGGCGAACTGCCGCTCGCCATCGCCTTCATCATCCTTGCGGTCTACACCTACTCGTCCGGCCTTCGCGCGCCGGCGCTGATCGCCTTCGTCAAGGACATCATGATCTATATCGTGGTGATCGTTGCGGTCGCCGCCATTCCGATGAAGCTCGGCGGTTACGCCAGCGTCTTTGCCGCAGCCGACGCCGATTTCCAGGCCAAGGGGTCCGGCAGCCTGTTGCTCGGCAGCAACCAGTATGTCGCCTATGCCAGCCTCGCGCTCGGCTCGGCACTTGCCGCCTTCATGTATCCGCACACACTGACCGGCATCTTCGCCTCCAACAGCGGCAACACCATCCGCAAGAACGCCGTGCTTTTGCCGGCCTATACCCTGCTGCTTGGCCTGCTGGCGCTGCTTGGCTACATGGCGCATGCCGCGCACCTCACGGTGTCCAGCCCGAACGAAGTCGTGCCGGCGCTGTTCCAGTCGTTGTTCCCGAGCTGGTTCACCGGCTTTGCCTTCGCAGCGATTGCCATCGGCGCATTGGTGCCGGCGGCCGTCATGAGCATCGGCGCCGCCAACCTCTTCACCCGCAATTTCTGGAAGGCCTACGTCAATCCAGATGTCAGCCATGCGGGTGAGGCGCAGGTCGCCAAGATCGCCTCGCTGGTGGTCAAGGTCGGCGCGCTGCTGGTCATCCTGTTCCTGCCGACGCAGTTCGCCCTCGACCTGCAGCTGCTCGGCGGCATCTGGATCCTGCAGACTTTGCCGGCCCTGGTGTTCGGCCTCTACACCAACTGGTTCCGGGCACAGGGCCTCCTTGCTGGCTGGTTCGTCGGCTTCTTCGGCGGCACCTATCTGGTGTGGATCAACGGCTGGAAGCCGATGCAGGCCATCGCCTTCGGCGGCGCGCCTGTCACGATCTACATCGGCCTGCTGGCGCTTGCCGCGAACATCGTCGTCGCTTCGGCGGTGAACGCTGTCACCAAGGGCAGGGCCACTGCACAGGCGTGACGGAACGAGCCTGACAAACCCTGAAGAAGCTTGGTTGACGAGAGCGATCCCACTCTCCCTCATCCTCGCCCTTGTGGCGGGGATCCAGCGACACGACGTCTGTCGAGTCAAAGACTCTTTCAGCTCAAGGACTTGAGCTGACTGGATCCCCGCCACAAGGGCGAGGATGAGGGGAGTTTGGTGACCGGCTCGATTTCCCCGGTGGCCTGCTGAGCTGTTGGACAAGGCCCTTGTCAGCGGTCTGGACCGTGGCCGGCAACCCTACTTTTTCCTGCTGCCAGTCCCGCTACGGCTGCAGGAGACGGCTGTCGAAGGGATAGGATTTTATCTCCTCGATCCGGATTTCATGGGCGCGGGGGTGTTGCGGGTTGATGAGAATGTTGGCTGCCGGCGGCATGATCGCTGACGGCACGCGGATCAGGCAAGCCTCGCCGCTCCGCAGGAGCTGGCTGCCTTTCGAGCGGGTGCGATTGATGTCGTCGAAATCGCCCTGATCGATGTCAATGTCTACCATCGGCAGATCGTCCGGACTTAAAATCCGCAACAGCTGGAAGGTCTCCGGAATCTGCTCAAGGCTGACCTGCACGAGGGTCTCGAGCAATGCAGTGGACGGATGATCGCAGCAATAGACGACAGGTGTGCCCAGGTCGTGCCATCGGCCCGGCGCGACCAGCCCACCGCGACCGGAGAGGTCCGCGTAGTTGGATATGCGCTAGAGGGTCGTCATCAGACATAAATGCCGTAGTCTATCTGATAAAGAGACGTCTCGACCAGACGGGCTCCGGTCTCCGATTCCAGCAGGTCGATCGGGGCGATCCCTTTCAGCGCGCGATTGGGATTGCGCAGCCATTGGTGGGCCTTGTCATGGTCGCCAAAAACCTTGTCTGCCAGCTCGCTGATACGCAATAGGCGCTGGGCGCTGTCGTTTTCGGCAAGCGTCAGAGGCTCGCCTTTCTCGACACGCCGCGCAAGCGTTCTGCGCGGTGCCACGAAACGATAGATCTCCTCCGTCGAGAAGCCATGCTCTCTGAGTTGACCGACTGCCTTCGCCTCGAACGAGGGCCAGGCATTGTCGGTCACCATTACAAGTGCCGCTTGTGTTGACCTGCCGCCGGCTATCGGAAAACTGTCTGCCATGGGAATGCTCCGTGCCATTTGCCAGTCATCATACGCGCAAATGGCCAAATCTTCAATCGTCGCTTTCGCCGCTGCCAACCTCTTCCTTTTCCCCCGAAAACCGCCTATGAACCGGCGGTAATGACCCAATTTTGGCTGGCAGTAGCGATACGAATTATAGGCCCGGCTTTCCGCGCGCATTAGCTGCCGGAAGGTCCGGGTTCTTGGCGCTTCCCCCAAGCGCTCCTCCGCCACCGAAAATTTCCCGATTGGATGCGCCCGCTTGGGGCTGCAAGAGACGATTGTCAGCACAATGACCGATACGCCCGAAAAGATCGACTATTCGAAGACCCTCTACCTCCCCGAGACCGAGTTCCCGATGCGCGCAGGCCTGCCGCAGAAGGAGCCGGAAATGGCGGCGAAATGGAAGCAGATGGGGCTCTACAAGAAGCTCCGCGCTTCTGCTGCCGGCCGCGAAAAGTTCGTCCTGCACGACGGCCCTCCCTATGCCAACGGCAACATCCATATCGGCCACGCGCTGAACAAGGTGCTGAAGGACGTCATCACCCGCTCGTTCCAGATGCGCGGCTTCGATGCGAACTACGTGCCCGGCTGGGATTGCCACGGCCTGCCTATCGAGTGGAAGATCGAGGAAAAATACCGCGAGAAGGGCAAGGACAAGAACGAGGTCCCGGTCAACGAATTCCGCCAGGAATGCCGCGACTTCGCGCAAGGCTGGATCGACATCCAGTCGGAAGAATTCCGCCGTCTGGGCATCGAGGGCGATTTCGACAATCCCTACACGACGATGGCCTTCCACTCGGAAGCCCGCATCGCCGGCGAACTGTTGAAGATCGCCAAGTCCGGCCAGCTCTACCGCGGTTCCAAGCCGATCATGTGGTCAGTGGTCGAGCGCACCGCGCTGGCCGAGGCCGAGGTCGAATACCACGAGGTCGAGAGCGACACGATCTGGGTGAAGTTCCCGGTGGTGAAGGTTGATTCAAGTTATACTTGGATCGACAAGAAGACGGGTGCCCAACCTCAAATCGACCTCGAAAAGTCGCCTCTCAAAGGAGCGTCGATTGTTATCTGGACAACGACGCCGTGGACCATTCCCGGAAACCGCGCGATCTCGTTCTCTTCGAAAATCAAATATGCCCTCTACGAAGTGACGGAAGCCGCTAACGATTTTGGGCCACAACCAGGCGAGAAGTTGATCTTTGCAGAAAGCCTAGCGCAAGCATGTGCGGAAAAAGCTAAGGTGAAGCTGTCGCAGATCACAGAACTTGATGGTTACGCAATGGGTAAGGCATTTACCTGCGCCCACCCGCTCGCAGACATGGGCTACACCTTCGATGTCCCCCTCATCGACGGCGACCACGTCACCGACGATGCCGGCACCGGTTTCGTGCACACCGCCCCGTCCCACGGCCGAGAAGACTTCGAGGCCTGGATGTCCAGCGTTCGCCAGCTCGAAGCCCGTGGGATCGATGTGAAAATCCCGTTCCCGGTCGACGATGCCGGCTTCTACACCGAGGATGCGTTCGGTTTCGGCCCCTCTGCCGAAGGTGGCGCTGCACGCGTGCTGGACGACAACGGCAAGAAGGGCGATGCCAACAAGCGTGTCATCGAGGCGCTGATCGCTGCCGGCAATCTCTTTGCCCGTGGCCGCATCAAGCACGATTACCCGCATTCCTGGCGTTCCAAGAAGCCGGTCATCTTCCGCAATACGCCGCAGTGGTTCGTCTACATGGACAAGCAGCTGGACGACGGCAAGACGCTGCGCATCCGCGCGCTGGAGGCCATCGACCAGACCCGCTTTGTGCCGGCAGGTGGCCAGAACCGGCTGCGTGCCATGATCGAGCAGCGTCCGGACTGGGTGCTGTCGCGCCAGCGCGCCTGGGGCGTGCCGATCTGCGTCTTTGCCGATGAAGAAGGCAACGTGCTGCTGGACGATGCCGTCAACGAGCGCATCCTCGCGGCCTTCGAAAAGGAAGGCGCCGACGCGTGGTTTGCCGAAGGTGCCAAGGATCGCTTCCTCGGCAACGAGCATGATGGCGAACGCTGGCAGATGGTCACCGATATCCTCGACGTCTGGTTCGACAGTGGCTGCACCCACACCTTTACACTGGAAGACCGCCCGGACCTGAAATGGCCGGCCGACGTCTATCTCGAAGGCTCCGACCAGCATCGCGGCTGGTTCCATTCGTCGCTGCTGGAAAGCTGCGCGACGCGTGGCCGCGCGCCCTACAACGCTGTCGTCACCCATGGCTTCACCATGGCCGAGGACGGTCGCAAGATGTCGAAGTCGCTCGGCAACACCGTCACCCCGCAGGAAGTCATGGGCCAGTCCGGCGCCGATATCCTGCGCCTCTGGGTGATGAACACGGACTATTGGGAGGATCAGCGTCTCGGCAAGACGATCATCCAGACCAACATCGACAGCTACCGCAAGATCCGCAACACGCTTCGCTGGATGCTGGGAACGCTGGCCCACGATCACGGTGACGAGATCGCCTATGCGGACCTGCCGGAACTCGAGCGGCTGATGCTCAACCGCCTGTCCGAACTGGATAAGGTGGTGCGAGGAGGCTACGACGAATTCGACTTCAAGCGCATCGTCCGCTCGCTGTCGGACTTCGCCAATGTAGAACTGTCGGCCTTCTATTTCGACATCCGCAAGGACGCGCTCTATTGCGATGCGCCGTCGAGCCCGAAACGCCGTGCGGCCCTCTATGTCATCCGCAAGCTGTTCGATTGCCTCGTCCTGTGGTTCGCGCCGATGATGCCGTTCACCACCGAGGAGGCATGGCTGTCGCGCGATCCCAATGCTGTCTCCGTGCATCTCGAGCAGTTTCCGACGATTCCCGGCGAATGGTCGAACGAGCCAGTTGCGGAAAAGTGGAAGAAGGTCCGCACTGTTCGTCGTGCCGTCACCGGCGCACTGGAGATCGAGCGTAAGGACAAGCGCATCGGCTCCTCGCTGGAAGCTGCCCCCGTCGTCCACGTCGGCGATCCCGAGCTTCTGGCGGCGCTGGAAGGTCTCGACTTCGCCGAGATCTGCATCACCTCGGATATTTCCGTCGTGGCAGGCGAGGGACCGGCAGAAGCCTTCCGGCTTGAGGACGGAACTAAGGTCGCCGTCGAGCAAAAACTTGCCGAAGGCGTCAAATGCGCCCGCTCGTGGAAAATCACCAAAGACGTCGGATCGGACCCGGCCTATCCCGATATTTCCGCCCGCGACGCAGCCGCAATGCACGAATTGGCGGCTTTGGCCTGAAGAAAATTACCGGATGAATTGCGTTAACCGCGTTCATCCGGTAAAAGCTGCCTGAAATTGGCCGAAGTTTTGCGCGAAGGGGCGTAGAACCGTGGTGGGCAATGAGTGCGCCGGCACGGTTGGGAAGGGTTTTCATGAAAGCGTTGCATAGGGTTCGTGTTGGCGTCTGCTTGGCTGCTTTGTTGGCAGGCTGCGGCGCGATGTCCGGCTGCATGAGCAGCCCGACCTACGGCACCGACAAGACATCGGGCGAACAGCTGTTCGATGACATCGCCGATATCGGCTCGATCTCGGCTGCGACGCCCAAGGAAAATGCCGTCAAGTATCCGCCTCGTCCGGGCCTCGTAGTGCCGCCGGCCAATGGCAGGTCGACCCTGACGCAGCCGCAGCAGTCGCTGGCCTCCTCTGACAATCCGAACTGGGTCGAATCGCCTGAAGACGCCCGCAAGCGTCTCGTTGCCGATGCAGACGCCAACAAAAATTCTGCCACATACCGTTCGCCGTTGGTCTATTCCGACAGCCACGCCAACCAGATGACGCAGGCGCAGCAGACCGCGGCCTATCGCGAGGCGCGCAAGCAGCAGGACGGTACCTACATCGATCAGCGCCGTTACCTGATCGACCCACCGGCGCAGTACCGCCAGGTTGCCGATCCGGCCGCCCTCAACGATCTCGGCACGCCGGAATCGAAGAAGGAAAAGAAGCGCCTGAAGGATGCCGAGGCAGCCCAGCAGACCAGCAGCTGGTGGAAGCCCTTCCAGTAAGCAACACCTGAGCGCGTTATTCGCCGCGCCGGGCTTGGAAAAATGCCTTGAGGATATCGCTGGCATCGCTTTCGGCGAGGCCTGAATAGACCTCCGGACTGTGATGGCATGTCGGCTGCGCAAAGAAGCGCACGCCGTTGTCGATGCCGCCGCCTTTCGGATCCTCCGCGCCATAGTAGAGCCTGCGGATGCGGGCGAACGAAATGGCCGCCGCACACATCGTGCAGGGCTCCAGCGTCACGTAGAGATCGGCATCGACCAGCCGTTCCTGGCCTAGCGTTGCGCTGGCAAGCCGGATCGCCACTATTTCGGCATGGGCAGTGACATCGTTCAATTCCCGGGTCCGGTTGCCCGCTATGGCGATGACGGTGTTGTCGAGAACCACCACGGCGCCGATCGGCACTTCGCCACGCTGTCCGGCGGCGCGCGCTTCATCCAGCGCCAGCGCCATGAAATGATTTGTCCTCGCCATCAAGATTTTCCACTTAACCGAAGCGGCGTGACCTGATAGGACACGCCAAAGACCAATTTGGTCTAAAAACTCAGGCAAACATCAAATGACATTCAATGACAAGCCCAAGCGGCCTGGGTCCAAGCCCTTTCTTCGCGATAAGCCGATGCCGAAGCGCGAAGACACCAATGCTGCAAAACCTGCGCCGTCGAAGCTGACCAAGGCGAATATCCCGGATGACGCCGAGCGTATCTCCAAGGTGATGGCACGCGTCGGCGTCGCCTCCCGCCGCGATATCGAGCGGATGATCATGGAAGGCCGCGTCAAGCTGAACGGCGTGCAGCTCGACAGCCCGGTCATCAACGTCACGCTGACGGACAAGATCGAAGTCGATGGCGTGCCGATCCGTGGTATCGAGCGCACCCGTCTGTGGCTCTACCACAAGCCTGCCGGCCTGGTGACCACCAATGCCGATCCGGAAGGCCGCGATACCGTATTCGACAACCTGCCGGACGACCTGCCGCGCGTCATGTCGATCGGCCGCCTAGACATCAACACAGAAGGCTTGTTGCTGCTGACCAACGACGGCGGCCTTGCCCGCGTGCTGGAATTGCCGACCACCGGCTGGCTGCGTCGCTACCGCGTTCGCGCCCATGGCGAGATCGACCAGGATGCGCTCGACAAGCTGAAAGAAGGCATCGCCGTCGATGGCGTGCTCTATGGCTCTATCGAGGCAACGCTCGACAAGGTGCAGGGCTCCAACGTCTGGATCACCATGGGTCTTCGCGAAGGCAAGAACCGCGAAATCAAGAACGTCCTCGGCGCGCTCGGCCTCGAGGTTAATCGCCTGATCCGCATTTCCTACGGCCCGTTCCAGCTCGGCGACCTGCCGGAAGGCCAAGCCGTAGAAGTCCGTGGTCGAACGCTCCGCGACCAGCTCGGTCCACGCCTCGTCGAAGACGCCAAGGCGAATTTCGATGCGCCGATCTACAACGTGAGCGGTGGCGACGCAGCTGACGACGACGAAGCGCCCGCCGCCCGTCCGCAGCAGCGCGATGACTGGGTCAAGCGCGAAAAGTCCAGCGACAAGCGCGCTCCCGCCCGTGGCCATCTCGATACCAAGCGCGAGGACAGCAAGGGCGGTGCCCGTGGCAAGGACGACGACCGTCCGAAGCGCGCACCGATGACGACGCCGCGCCGCAGCGCCAATGTCTGGATGGCGCCCGGCGCCCGTCCTCTTGGCGAGAAGGCAGCTGAAAAGGTTGCCAAGAATCTCGAAAGATATGGCCCTTCGACCCGTGGCCCGCGCGTGCGCCCCGGCTCCGAGCGCCCGGATGAAGGTCCGCGCGTCCGTGTCAGTCGCGTCAGCGACAGCGAAGGAGAGTGGATCCGCGCCACTGACGATTCCGACGATGCCAAGGGCAAGGGCGGCGGTTTCGGCCGCAAGAGCGCCGGCGGCGACCGTCCGCCACGCGGCGACAAACCGTTTGGCGACCGTGCCCCGCGCGGCGACCGGCCCCAGGGTGCAAAGTCCTTCGGTGATCGTCCGGCCCGCAGCGACAAGCCATTCGGCGATCGTGCTCCGCGTGCCGAGAAGCCGTTCAGCGACCGCCCGCGTGGCCCGAGCCGCCCGCGTACCGAGGGCGAGGATCGCCCACGGACCAGCTCTTTCCGCAGTGACAGCCGCTCGGATGCCCCTCGTGGCGATCGTCCCTCCGGCGACCGGCCACCGCGCGGTGATCGTCCACAAAGCGATCGTCCTCGTGGCGACCGGCCCGAGCGCGCCCGTCCGCAGGGCGACCGCCCTTATTCCGGCAGGCCGCGCACTGAAGGCGAGGATCGTCCCCGTGCAAAGCCGTTCCGCTCCGACGCTCCGCGTGGCGATCGTCCTGTCCGCAGCGAACGTCCGCAGGGCGAACGTTCATTTGGTGACAAGCCGAGAAGCGACCGCCCGACACGGTCCTTCGATGGCGACCAGCGGTCCGAGCGTCCGGCAAGGACTGAACGTCCCTCCGGTGAGCGCTCGTATGGCGACAAGCCGGCCGGTGCAAAGCCCGCAGGCCGTCCTTATACAGGCAAGCCAGCCGGTAAATCCTTCGGTGGCAAGCCAGCGGGCAAGCCGGGTGCAAAGAGCTTTTCCGGCAAGCCACGCGACGGTGCCGGCAGCGGTCGTCCGGCAGGGGGTGCCCCAAGGGGTGGTCCGAAGGGCAAGAGAGGCTAACGGACGGTGAGGATTGTCGGCGGAGAGTTTCGCGGTCGGTCTCTAGCCGTGCCCAAGTCCAATGCGATCCGGCCAACGGCTGACCGGACGCGGGAGAGCCTGTTCAATATCCTCAGCCACGCCTATCCCGAGGCGATCGACGCGACGCGCATGATGGACCTCTTCGCCGGCACCGGCGCGGTCGGCCTCGAGGGCGCCTCGCGCGGCTGCCGCCACGTGCTGTTTGTCGAAAGCAGCGTCGAGGGCCGTGGCCTTCTCTGGGAAAATATCGATGCGCTCGGCCTGCACGGCCGGACGCGCATGCTGCGTCGCGACGCCACCGATCTCGGCAGCGTCGGCAATCTCGAGCCGTTCGACTTCCTGTTCGCGGATCCACCTTATGGCCACGGCCTCGGCGAGAAAGCCTTCGCGGCGGCAGCCGATGGCGGTTGGCTGGTGCCGGGCGCCCTTGCGATCCTCGAAGAGCGTGCCGATATCGTCGTCAACGCTCCTGCAGATTACGTATTGCTGGAGGTCAGAACCTTTGGCGACAGCAAGATGCACTTTTTCCGCTACCAGCCGGCTTGAGTTATGAACACGATGACCAGACTGGGTGATGAGATCACCGACACCGCCTACAGATCGTCGCAGCCATCCGTGGCCGTCTCCTTCGGCGGTGGCGGTGCGCGTGGGCTTGCCCATATCCACATCATCGAGGCGCTGGACGAACTCGGCATCCGGCCGGTCGCCATTTCCGGCTCGTCGATCGGCGCGATCATGGGTGCAGGCATGGCGTCTGGCATGAGCGGGCTCGAGATCCGCGACCACGCTCTCTCCAGCATCGGCAACAAAAAGGCTGTCGCCAACCGGATCTGGGGTCTCAGGCCGAAGTCGGTACGCGGCCTGAAGATCGGACAGTTCGATCTCGAGCGTGTGCTGCGGGCCTTTTTGCCGCATCAGGTGCCGGATAGTTTCGACGGTCTGCGCATTCCGATGAAGGTGATCGCTACCGATTATTATGGCCAGGCCGAGGTGGTCATCGAAGATGGCGATCTTATCGAGGCGCTAGCCGCTTCCGCCGCCATTCCGGCCGTTTTCATGCCCGTGCGGCGAAACGACCGCGTCATGATCGACGGCGGCATTATCAATCCGGTGCCTTACGAACATCTGATGGATCTTGCCGATATCGTCATCGGCGTCGATGTTGTCGGCGCGCCGGATGGCGACGGTACCCATGTGCCGAACCGCATGGAAAGCCTGTTCGGCAGCGGCCAGTTGATGATGCAGACGGCGATTGCCCTGAAGCTCCGCCTGCGTCCGCCGCAGATCTTCCTCTGCCCAGCAGTCGGGCGCATCGGCGTCATGGATTTCCTGAAAGCTCGCGAAATCCTCGCCATGTCCGTCGGCATCAAGGACGAGCTGAAATATGCGCTCGATGAGATCCTGACCGCACGCCAGACCTAGAGACTCGCTGGCTCCGACAGATCGTCGCTGGCATCGATGACTTCGACCGACCGCTTTGGCTTGATCAGCGGTTCCGGCTTGACCGGCTTCGAAAACAGCATGTCGGCACCTGCCTGCGGACCTTCCGTCGTCTGCAGAATCAGTCGCTGCTCGTCGCGCCTGCGGATATCTTCCTGGATCGCCATTGCCTCCGCTTCACCGACTCCGAGTTCCTCGAGGGTCCGCCGGCCGAACAATAGGCCTGATTCCAGCGTTTCACGCAGCTCGTAATCGACGCCCACTTTTCGCAGCGCGATGGAGTGGATGCGGTCGTAGCTGCGCACGAAAATCCGGGCATGGGAATATTCAGCCTGCACCAGTTCGACGATCTTGTCGGTGATTTCCCGCGTGTGGGTGCAGATGACCACGATCTTGGCGCGGTCTATGCCGGCGGAGCGCAGAACGTCCTTGCGGGTTCCATCGCCGAAATAGATGCGAAAACCAAAGGACGACGCCTGCCGGATGCGGTCGGCGGAAAAGTCGATCACCGTCACCTCGCGGCCTCCGGCAAGCAGGATCTGTGCGGCGATCTGGCCGAAGCGCGAAAAACCGATCATCAGCACGTCGGCGCCGGCGCCCTCGAAATTCTCGTCGATCTCTTCATGCGCATCGCCTGACATCAGTCGCTTCGAGAGCGCCACGGCAAGCGGCGTCAGCGCCATCGACAGCGTGACGATGGCGATCAGCAACGAGGCAGTGCTGTCGGAAAGCAATCCGCCGGTGGACGCGGCGGTGCTGAACAGAACGAAGCCGAATTCGCCGCCCTGGGGCAGCAGCAGGGCGATGCGGATGGCGTCGTTATGCGACGAGCCCGATATCCGGCAGAGGGCATAGATGACCAGCGCCTTGATTGCCAGCAACACCGGCACGGCCATGAGGATGAAAAATGCGTGATCGTAAATCACCTGAAGCTGCAGCGACAGGCCGACGGCAATGAAGAAAATCGCCAGCAGCACGCCGCGAAACGGTTCAATATCGGCCTCCAGCTCGTGCCTGTACGAGGATTCTGCCAGCATCACCCCGGAGAGGAAAGCGCCCATTGCCATCGACAGCCCCGCCATTTGCATCAGCGTGGCCGAGCCGAGCACGACAAACAGTGCTGCTGCAATCATTGCCTCGCGGGCGCCGGTCCGGCCGATCACCTGGAACAGCGGCGTCAGCAGGTAGCGGCCGACCACGATCATGCCGGCTACCGCGCCTATGGCGATGGCAAGATCGGTCAGGGGATGGGCTTCCTGTTTCGGCCCGTCGAGCACAGTGATCAGTGCCAGCAGCGGTACGATTGCGAGATCCTGGAACAGCAGCATCGAGAAGGATCGCTGGCCGTAACGGGTGTTGATGTCGCTCTGGTCGTCAAGGATCTGCATCGCGAAGGCGGTGGACGACAGCGCCAGGCCGAAGCCGGCAATGACGCTGCCGCGCCAGTCGACCATGCCCGTAAGCCATGCGGCGAGCGTAAGGGCCATGCCGGTGAAAATGACCTGGGCGCTTCCGAGGCCGAAGATATCCCTGCGCATCTGCCAGAGCCTGGTCGGCTTCAGTTCGAGGCCGATGATGAACAGCAGGAATACGACGCCAAGCTCGGCTACGCCGAGAACAGCTTCGCCGTCGCTTATGCCGTGCAATACGGGGCCGATGACGACGCCGGCCGCCAGGTAGCCGAGCACCGTGCCCAGACCGAGCTTCTTGAAGATCGGTGCTGTAACGACGGTGCCGCCGAGCAGCAACAGCGTTTCGGTGAAGAAGGCGTTGGGGGCTGACATGGTCTGTATCTTTCCGTAGGTAGGCAGTGCATATGCTGTCGAGCCCCAAGAATCGACACGCTCGGCCTTGATGCTTTCGGTACTGCACAATAAATGGAAGACGAAGGAAAGGCCAACTCATGTCCTCTGAAATCGATTCCGCAACACTACTTTCCCGCGCCAGCCAGCTGATAGATCTCGCCCGCAAGGCCGGTGCCGATGCCGCCGATGCGGTCGTCGTGCGTTCCCGGTCGCAATCGGTGAGTGTACGCCTCGGTAAGGTCGAGGGCACAGAGTCCTCCGAAAGCGATGACTTCTCGCTGCGCGTCTTCGTCGGCAACCGGGTCGCCAACGTTTCGGCCAATCCGGGTTTCGATCTTCAGGTCCTGGCTGAACGCGCCGTTGCCATGGCGAAGGTGTCTCCGGAGGATCCGTTTGCGTGTCTCGCGGACGACGACAAGCTGGCCCGCAACTACCCAGATCTCGATCTCTATGACCCGACCGAAGTCTCCACCGACCAGCTGCGTGAAGCCGCGCTGGCGATGGAGGAGGCAGGTCTTGCCGTCAAGGGCGTCAGCAAGTCCTCCGGCTCCGGCGCATCGGCCGGCATGGGCGGCATGGTGCTGGTGACCTCCCGCGGCTTCGAAGGTGCCTACATGGGCTCGCGGTTCGGCCGATCCGTCAGCGTTATCGCCGGCGAAGGCACGGGCATGGAGCGCGACTACGATTTCGACAGCCGTCTCTACTTTGCCGATCTGGATTCCGCCGAGGACATCGGCCGCCGCGCCGGAGAGCGGGTGGTCAAGCGCATCAATCCGCGCCAGGTGCCGACCGGTAAGAATGTCACCGTGGTCTTCGACCCCCGCGTCGCCCGCAGCTTCGTCGGACACATCGGCGGCGCCATCAACGGCTCCTCGGTCGCCCGCAAGTCGAGCTTCCTGCGCGACAAGATGGGCCAGCAGGTGCTGAAATCCGGAATGTACATCACCGACGATCCACTCATCGTGCGCGGCTCTGCCTCGCGTCCCTTCGATGGCGAAGGTGTCAGCGGCCAGCGTCTGGTGATGATCGAGGATGGCGTGCTCAAGCATTGGTTCCTGTCGACATCGACCGGTCGGGAGATCGGCATGCCGACCAACGGCCGTGGCGTTCGCGGCGGCACAACGGTTACGCCATCATCCACCAATCTTGCGCTAGAGCCCGGCGAGATGTCGCCGGAAGAGCTGATCAAGAGCGTCAAGGACGGGTTCTACGTCACCGAACTGATCGGCCAGGGCGTCAACATGATCACCGGCGAATACAGCCGTGGCGCAACAGGTTTCTGGATCGAGAACGGCGAGCTGACATTTGCAGTGTCGGAGGTGACCATTGCCTCCAATCTCAAGGACATGTTCATGCGCTTCACGCCGGCCAACGATATCGACCGGAGCTTCAGCACAGCAGCGCCGACCATAGCCATCGAAGGCATGACGCTGGCCGGCCTCTAGAGTGCCTGCGTTTGGAAGTGCATAAAAACAAAGAGATAGAGCATTTTTGCGTTTCCGTGAAACGCTGAGATGCCCTAGGCCGATACGGGAACCAAATCATGGCCGAGAGCGCAACGTTCAGCTGGGAAAGCGACCTGGAGCTGATTGTCCAGGCGGCCAAGGAGGCCGGCGAAGTGGCGCTCGGCTTCTTCCGGCAGTCTCCGGAAGTCTGGTGGAAAAATGGCGGGCAATCGCCTGTCAGCGCCGCAGACTATGCCGCCAACGATGCGCTCTCCAGAGTGCTGCAGGCAGCCCGTCCTGACTACGGCTGGCTCTCCGAAGAGACAGACGACGCATCCGACCGCCTCCAGCGCCGCACGTTGTTCGTCGTCGATCCGATAGACGGGACGCGCGGGTTTCTGGCTGGCTCGGAGATCTGGTGCATCAGTGTCGCTGTCGTCACCGACGGGCGCCCTGTTGCCGGCGTTCTATTCGCGCCAGCGCTCCGCGAACTCTATGTCGCGGGGCGCGAAGGGCCTGCGCTCAAGAACGGCAATATACTCAAGGTGTCCGAGCCAAGAGCCGGCGATGTCCATCGGCTGGCAACTGCCGAAGACATGATTGCCGGCTTTGGCGCGGCGTTCCGCAGCACCGTCCAGCGCGTCAAGCACATCCCATCGCTTGCCTACCGCCTCGCCATGGTGGCCGACGGAAGGCTGGAAGGTACGTTGGTCAAGCGCGATTCCCATGACTGGGATCTGGCTGCAGCCGACCTGATCCTGCAGCGTGCCGGGGGGCAGCTTGTCGACCTTGCCGGCGACCTGCTTGTCTACAACAAGGCCGTGGTCAAGCATGCCGAACTTTGTGGTGCCGGAGAGGCCCTGATGCCGGAATTCCTGCATCAGCTTGCCTCCCGACGAGACGGTTGACCTTTCACCCAAAATCGCTCAGATGAGCGTTGGGGGAGCGATAGGAAAGAAAGACAGATATGACTGACTCCAGCGCTAAAAAGCAGCTTTTGCATCTCGTTTTCGGCGGCGAACTCGAAAATCTCAACGACGTGAATTTCCGTGATCTGAGCGGCCTCGACATCGTCGGTATTTTCCCCGATTATGCCAGCGCGCACATGGCCTGGAAGGCCAAGGCTCAGCAGACTGTCGATAACGCTCATATGCGCTATTTCATCGTTCACATGCATCGCCTGCTCGATCCGCAGGATTCAGCCTCTCCCAAAGGCTGATTGCGGAAACCATTGATACAGCCGTGATTGTCGCGGGTCGGTCATAAATTTGCCAAGCATCTGGTTTTACTGCTCTTTTCGAGCTAAAACTTTATTTAGTCCAGTCGCAACAGTTTGGGTTTTGGCATTGATGACGATCACCACGGATCGGAGGCTTCTGCGATGAGCAGCTTTAGGGCGCGTATGGCGCTGAAAGCCTATCGTCTCGGTGGCGTCGCGATCTCGCCACTGATGACGCCCTACCTTGCTCTGCGTGCGACCAACGGCAAGGAAGACAAGGCAAGGCGTGGCGAGCGCTTCGGCTATGCCAGCGCCAACCGGCCGCAGGGTCCTCTGATCTGGTTCCATGCCGCAAGCGTTGGCGAGACCTCGGCCGTCGTGCCACTGATCCGCGAAATCCGCCAGCGAAACATCCACGTGCTGTTGACGACAGGCACAATGACGTCGGCGCAGGTGACCCGCGAGCGTCTCGGCAATGATGTCATCCACCAGTATGTCCCGCTCGACCTGAAGCCTGCCGTCGCCCGCTTCCTCGACTACTGGCAGCCAGATTGCAGTATCATCGCCGAATCCGAGATCTGGCCGACGACGATCGGCGAACTCGTGGCGCGGCGTATCCCGCAGATCCTCGTCAATGCCCGCATGTCGGACAAGTCCTTCAGCCGCTGGCAGCGCCATCCGTCGCTGGCTGCAGCACTGCTGGAAAATATGGCGCTTGTTCTGGCGCAATCGGATGTCGATGCGGAGCGTTTTCGCGACCTCGGTGCGCTGCAGGTGAGCACCTCCGGCAACCTCAAGGTCGATACCGACGCACCGCCCTATGACGCGGCGGTGCTGGCCGATTACATGCGGCAACTCGGCACCCGCAAGACCTGGGCTGCCGTCTCGACCTTTGAGGGCGAGGAGAATGCTGCCGCCGTCGTCCACCGCACCCTCAAGGCGCGCGACGATCTGCTGACGATCCTCGTCCCCCGCCATCCCGAACGCTGCGACGATATCGAGAAGATGCTGCTGGCACAGGGGCTGAAGGTCGCCCGCCGGACCCGCAACGATCCGCTGACTGCAGATGTCGACGTGTTCCTCGGCGACACCATCGGCGAAATGGGCCTTTACCTTCGGATGACCGAGGTGGCATTCGTCGGCCGCTCGCTGTTCGAGAACAAGGGTGGCCAGAACCCGATCGAACCGGCAATGATGGGCTGTGCGATCCTGACAGGCGGCCACGTGCAGAATTTTCGCGAGTCCTACCAGAGGCTTGCGCGCAGCGGCAGCGCCCGCATGGTCCGCGACACAGAAATGCTGGCCAAGGGCGTCCATTACCTTTTGACCAACGACACTGCCCGCGCCACCATGATCGAGGCCGGATTTACGGCGGTGCACGAGATGCGCGGCGCCCTGACGGCGACGATCAAGGGGCTGGAGCCCTATATCAATCCACTGACGCTGAAAGCCCGGCTGTTGCCGAAGGCCGCGCAGGCTTGAGGACTTCCTGGTGACTGACGAACGACTGGCCGCCATCCGGGGCATCCTTTTCGACAAGGACGGCACGCTGCTCGATTACAACAAGAGCTGGCTGCCGGTGAACCGGCAACTGGCGCAGATCGCCGCCGGAGGCGAGGCGGCGCTGGCGGACCGGTTGCTGCTTGCCTGCGGCATGGACCCGGTGTCTGGCCACGTCGTTCCGGACAGCCTGCTGGCAGCCGGCAACACCCGCCAGATTGCCGAAGGACTGGTCGCTGCGGGCTCGACCCTCGACATCGATGATCTCACGCTCCAACTGGACGACCTGTTTTCAGGCGCCGCGCAGTTTGCCGTTCCGGTCACGGATCTCCGAGCCTTTTTTGGCCGCCTGAAGGCAAGGGGATACCGTCTTGGCGTCGCCTCCAGTGACAACCAGACTTCCATCCGCGAAACTGCCCGGCATTTCGGGTTTCTCGACTGCCTCGATTTCATTGCCGGCTATGACAGCGGGTTCGGCGTCAAGCCTGAGCCCGGCATGGTGCTTGGCTTCTGCGAGGCCACAGGCCTGTCTCCGGGCGATGTAGCCATAGTCGGCGATAACAATCACGATCTCCACATGGGACGTAACGCCAGCGTCGGGCTCACCATCGGCGTCCTGACCGGCACCGGTTCGCCGGAAAGCCTGGCCGCCGCCGCAGACTATTGCCTCGATGACATCACCGGGCTCGAGCCGCTTCTGCCCGATGCCCTGATGTCGCGCTAACCGCTTGCATTCAAGCGCAAACTGCCGTCTCTTTGCCGATAATCGAACAGGGGATCACATGGTATCGGAAGCACCGCCATTCTGGTGGACGAAGCCCGATTGGCGCGCGCGCCTGCTCTGGCCGGTGTCGTACCTCTATGGCCGCATCGCCGGCAAGCGCATGGCCAATGGCCGGCGAGCTTCCGTCCCGGTTCCAGTCATCTGCGTCGGCAATTTCACGGTCGGGGGCGCCGGCAAGACGCCGACTGCGCTCGCTCTAGCCCGTCAGGCAAAGGAAAAGGGGCTGAAACCCGGTTTCCTCAGTCGTGGCTATGGTGGCTCGGCGCGCGGTATCACCGTCGTCGAACCGGATAATCATACCGCGGCCGTGGTCGGCGATGAGCCGCTGCTTCTTGCGCGCGAAGCCCTGACGGTGATTTCACGGCGACGCATCGAAGGGGCCCGTCGCCTGGTCGAAGAGGGCGCCGATCTCATCATCATGGATGACGGCTTCCAGAGCGCCCAACTCGCCATCGACTATGCGCTGCTGGTGATCGATGCCAACAGCGGAATCGGTAACGGTCATATCGTACCCGGAGGACCGTTGCGCGCGCCCCTCGGCGAACAGCTCCGGCATACGTCCGGACTGCTCAAGGTTGGCAGCGGCAAGGCGGCCGATGCGGTGGTGCGGATGGCAGCTCGCGCCGGCAAGCCGTTTTTCACTGCAGTGCTCAAGGTGCGCGGGCAGGAGGGTCTGGCCGGCCAGAGCGTACTGGCCTTCGCCGGTATCGCTGACCCGCAGAAGTTCTTCCGTACCGTGGAATCCACCGGTGCCACAATCGTCGTCCATCGGCCTTTCGGCGACCACCAGCACCTCAGCGATGCGGCAATTGTCGATGTTCTCGACACGGCAAGACGCCATGACCTGAAGATCGTCACGACATCGAAGGATTATGTGCGTTTGCTTGGCAGATCCGGCGCTGCGGAGCAACTGGTTGCCGAGAGCCTTGTCATCGAGGTCGAGATGACTTTTTCGGACCACCGCGCTGCGGATCTCATCATCGACAACGCCCTCGCAGCCTGCCGTAGCCGGGGGCTCGCGAAAGGCACGTCCGGCACCAAGGGCTAGCGACGCTGGTTGGGCAGGATACCGGCGCGCTTGTCGGCCTCAAACGAGGCGATGGCGTCGGCATAGGGTTCCTGGCGGGCAACGCTCCAGTAGCGGAGTTCGTCAAGCGGAATGCGCTGTCCGGTCATGGCGCAGATCACATGGGAGCCGGGCGCCAGCAGCTGGAAGTCGCCGTCGAGATAGCGCACCTTCGCTTCGCGGTTTCCGCTTCCCTCTAAAAGGTTCATTTCCGTCGTTCTCCTGCCATCGCCTGCCTTAGCGCGGCGGCGGGCATATTTCCAGCTTTTTCAGCTGCGGCCGAACAGCCGCTCGATATCGCTGAGCTTGAGCTCGATATAGGTCGGTCGCCCGTGGTTGCATTGGCCGGATCCGGGTGTTGCTTCCATCTGCCGCAACAGCGCGTTCATCTCCTCCGGGCGCAGTTGCCGTCCGGAACGCACCGAGCCATGACAGGCCATGGTGGCAGCAACATATTCAAGCTTTGCGCCCAGCAGCGATGACGTGTCCCATTCAGCAATCTCGTCGGCGAGCTGGCGGATCATTCCCTGCGCATCGACCTCGCCCAGCATCGCCGGCGTTTGTCGCACTGCGATTGCTCCCGGTCCGAAGCGCTCGATGCCAAGTCCCAGATTACCGAAGTTTTCGGCATGCACCATCAGCCGGTCGCAATCCTCTTCCGGCAGGTCGATGATTTCGGGAATCAGCAGCACTTGAGACGGCATCCGCCTGGAATGCAGCGCCTTGCGCATCTCCTCGAAGACAAGCCGCTCATGGGCCGCGTGCTGGTCGACGATGACCAGCCCGTCTTCCGTCTGGGCGACGATGTAGTTGGCATGGATCTGTGCCCGGGCCGCGCCGAGGCGGTGCTGTGGCTGGGGTGCGTCTGGCTGGACGCCGGCATGGCCTCTGTCTACGCGAGCCGCCGGGGTCGACAGGTGCTCGAATGTTGCCTGCGCCGGTTCGCCGAAGCCGCTCGCCACGGACGTTGCATCATATGGCCGCGATGGCGAAGTCTGTGGCGTCCAAGGTGCCGAAGGCGGGGAGGGGCGCCACGCCGCATGGGCGCTGCCCCGGAAAGAGCGGAGCATGCTGTCGGCGCCGGTGGTTGCGGCCCGGTCGCCATCGCGCGACAACGCCTCGCGAATGGACCCGACGATCAGTCCGCGCACGAGGCCGGGATCGCGGAACCGCACATCGGATTTCGCCGGGTGGACGTTGACGTCGACCAGCGCCGGATCGATGCTGATCGACAGCACTGCCACCGGATAGCGCCCCGACGGAATTGTCTCGGCATAGGCGCCCCGGATCGCCGAGAGGATCTGCTTGTCCTGCACCGGTCGGCCATTGACGAAGGCGTACTGATGCGCCGCGTTGCCACGATTGAAGGTCGGCACACCGGCATAGCCCTTCAGACCGACGTCCTCGCGCTCGGCATCCAGTGCAATGGCATTGTGCTTGAAGTCCTCGCCGAGCACCTGAGCCATGCGCGCCAGCCTGTCGTCACCGGTTGCGGCAAACTCCAGCGTCGAGCGGTCGGAGCCCGAGAGCACGAAGCGCACATGTGGAAAAGCGATGGCCATCCGCTTCACGACTTCGGTGATAGCTGCTGCCTCGGCACGTTCCGTCTTCAGGAATTTCAGGCGGGCGGGCGTTGCGAAAAAGAGGTCGCGGACCTCGACGATGGTACCGGGATTGGCGGCTGCCGGCCGCAGGTGCAGCAGCCTGCCGCCGGCGACGGCGATTTCGGCGCCGTCCGCGCCATCCGCCCTGCGGCTCGAAATCGACAAGCGCGCCACCGAGCCGATCGAGGGCAACGCTTCGCCGCGAAAGCCGAGGGTGCGGATGTTGTCGAGCGTATCCGATATCTTCGAGGTGCAGTGTCGGCGTACGGCAAGTTCGAGATCGTCCCGGTCCATGCCGCTGCCGTTGTCGCTGACCCGCAGCAGTGCCTTGCCGCCACCGGCAGTGGCGATCTCGATACGCGTTGCACCGGCATCCAGTGCGTTTTCGATGAGTTCCTTGACCGCACTCGACGGCCGCTCGATGACTTCGCCGGCGGCGATCTGGTTCACCAGGGTTTCGGAAAGCTGCTTGATGTTCATGGCAGCATTTTCCCGGATTCTTGACCCCGTGGAAAGGAGAAACTGTCCGCTCAGGGCACCGTCCACCTTATTCCGCGACGCAACATGTTCGCTGCGCCATTAATCGGACCTTAATACTAAAAAGGCAGATTTCCGTTATTGTTTGAAATGATTGCAGGCGGTGCATTGCACCTGATCTCGGCGCGTGATGGCCAGCTGGAAACCGTCACATATACTGGCCGGCATCCGTCTGTTTCAAACAGCTTGCCAGCATGCTTACCGCAATTCGGCGCCGGCCAGACCGTGCCCGCCTGAGGGCCTCTCAGTGATCGATGCCATAGGGGAATCGGACGAATGACTGCCGAGTTTGAGAAGGCAGTGCTCTCCGTCAATGACGATGCGCCTGCCGATGGCACGCTGCAGACGGCGCTTTTCGATGCGATTTGCGAGGGGCTGCAGTCCGCATTCTTCGTCTACGATAAAAACGATACGCTGCTCTTTGCCAGCCGCCAGGTTCTGAATTTCTACCCGATTTCCGAGCACTTGTTGCGGCCGCAAACCCGACTGCGCGATTTCCTCGGTGCCGTCTTCGACACCGGTATCCGCCAGCGCGACATTGCCGGCAAGCGACCCGTTCCGAGCAGCCGCGAGGACTGGCTGTCTCAGACGATCGCCACCCACTGGCGCGAACGGTACGAATTCACCGAGCGCCATGGCGCCGATCGCTGGGTACGCTTTACCAAGCGCCGGCTCTCCAGCGGCTACGGTGTCTGCATCATCACCGATATTTCCGAGACCCGTAAACGCGAGGAGCAGTGGCGGGCGGACCTCGAGCGCGTTCAGCTCACCGAGGATATCCTCGACAACCTGCCCTTTCCGCTGTTCGTCAAGGACAGGGACCTGACCTACGTCGCCGTCAACAAGGCGCTCTGCGACAAATATCAGAAGTCCGCCGACGAGATCCTCGGGCGCAAGAGCAGCGACCTGTTTTCCACCGATGTCGCCCAGCGGTTTGGTGAAAGCGACCAGCACGTGATCGACACCGGTGACCTGTCGATTTCACGCCAGCGGCAGATCGACCGCAGCGGCATGGAGCGGGACATCGTCACGCGCAAGCTGAGGATCGGCAAGCCCGGCCGCTATTTTCTCGTCGCCACGATGCAGGATTTGCCGACCGACGGCGCCGATTTCGACGAGTTCGGCCTTGCGTCCGCCATCACCGAATCCGGTGACCGCAGCTATCGGCGGGCCTATGTCCCGGTCGAGACCTTGCAGGCAGCCCTGCACAGACTGCCCGCCATGGAAACGTTCACCCCTGAAACGTTCAACGGTCAGAAGATACTCCTCGTTACCAACGATCTTGCGGCTGAATCGACAGCCCTGAAGATGCTTGCTAAATACGGGTTTGAGGCCTGCGTGGTGCGCAGTGAGGGCGAGGAGGCGGCGTTTCTCGATTTTGCAAGCTCGCTCGGTGTTCGCATCGATCTGGTCGTCATCGACAACCAGATCGGCGTGCGCGGCATGGAGCTGGCCGAACGCCAGAATATCCCGGCCCTCTGCCTCGACGGCGCGCAACTCGCCAATGAATTGACCTTCCGGATTGCCCGGTATTTCAACCGCAACATGCGCGGCAAGAGGCTCGCGCCGAAACATCCCGATGAAAAAATCTGGCCAATCTCGATCAGCACGGAAGACAACAGCTGCGAGATCCTGGTCGCTGAAGACAATGCCATCAACAAGATCGTCTTTTCGCAGATCCTCGAAGGCCTCGGCTATAGCTACAAGATCGCTTCCACCGGCGATGAGGCGGTGCGGATGTGGACCGAATACCGTCCCCAGCTGATGCTCATGGACATCACGCTACCCGGCCTCAACGGGTTCGAGGCAACCAGGCTGATCCGGCAGGTCGAAGCAGGTTCGGCCAGTCGAACGCCGATCGTCGGCGTCCTGACCCAGGCGCTCGACCAGGATCGCGATGCGTGCTTTGCATCCGGCATGGACGACGTGATCCTGAAACCCGTGAGCCCCGACATGCTGCAACTGGTGTTCCTCAAGCATCTCGGCAACGCACAGGCCCGCGAAACTGCTTAGCGACAAGCGCGCGCAGCCTCTCCCGCCCGGTCTCGCCAGGGCGTCGCTATCCATTTTTTAAGACTTAGCCGGCATTCTGCCCCATGGGTGGGAGACGTGTCGGAATTGCAGATGAAATCACCGGATTTGCCGCCCTTGCCCGTTAGCCAGACTGAGCTGCAGGCCATGGCATATACCGATCCGTTGACCGGGTTGGGCAATCGGTATCGCATGCGCGACCGCGTACGGCTGCTCGCGGAAGAGCGTGCCAGCGATCCTGCGCCCTTTACAATCGCCATTGCCAACCTGGACGCCTTCAAGCCGATCAACGACTTGTTCGGCGCAGAAGCCGGCGACGAAATCCTCTGCCAGGTCGCCCACCGTCTCAAGGCATGCATTCCTGATGGCGCAACCGTGACCCGTCACGATGGCGACGAATTTGCCTTCGTCCTGCCGCTGGTGTTCGAGCGTGTCGGCGGCGAGAAATTCGGCCAGATGATCCGCGAGGTGCTTTCCGCGCCCTACGACCTCGGCGACCGCAACGTCCGACTCTCGGCGTCCTTCGGTCTTGCCATACACCCCTTTGCCGGCGACAACTTCGATGCCCTGCTGAAAAGTGCAGAGACCGCCCTTTACCGGTCGAAGCGTCGTGGTCGCGGCCAGATCACGGTCTATTCCAATGAAATCGCCGAGGAGATGAAGCGGGCGACGCAGCTGGAGCAGGCCCTGCGAAACGCCATAATCTCCGACGCGATCGACGTTCACTTCCAGCCCATCGTTTCGCTCGCCAACGACACCGTGGTCGGCTTCGAGGCGCTCGCCCGCTGGAGCGATCCGGATCTCGGCTTCGTCTCGCCGGCCGTCTTCGTGCCGCTTGCCGAGGAGCGAGGCTTTATCGATGCCCTTTCCGAGACCTTGCTGCGCAAGGCTGCGGAGGCAGCACTCGCCTGGCCGCGCGAATTGTTCCTGTCGTTCAACCTTTCGTCGGCGCAGCTGATGGATCCGGGCACCAGCAGCAGCGTGCTGGCAATTCTTGCGCGCGTCGGCTTCGATCCACGACGGCTCGAGCTGGAAATCACCGAGACCGCAGTCATGACATCTGCCGAGACCGCCCACCAGATCATCACTGACCTGCGCGCCGCCGGCGTCCGCATCTCGCTCGACGATTTCGGCACGGGTCAATCCAGCCTTGGCCGGCTGCGCGAGTTCATTTTCGACAAGGTCAAGATCGATCGCGCCTTCGTCTCGCGCATCAACAGCGACCGCGCATCCGAACATATCATCAAGGCCATTCTCGCCATGTGCGAAGGGCTGGACCTCGAGGTGGTGGCCGAAGGCATCGAGGACAGCGACGAGGCCGAAAAGCTGCGTTCCCTCGGCTGCGGCATGGGGCAGGGCTATTTCTACGGCAGGCCCGTCGATGGCGCCTCCACGCTACGTTATCTGCACGAACGCTATTACGCGCTGAGCGATCACGCCAACGCCTGACACTCCAGGGTGTCTGTTTCGATCGCGCCGCTGCGCGACCACCGCGCGCCGCCGATAGGCCTCGCATTCTGCATCCAGCTCGGCAATGATGTCTGTCATGACGAACCCTTGGCATGCAGAGAACACATATCATGGCCGAACCGACTGACCCCCTGCTGCAACCCTATCAGCTAAAGCATCTGACGCTCAAAAACCGCATCATGTCGACGGCCCATGAGCCGGCCTATTCCGAAGGTGGAATGCCCACCGATCGCTATCGCCTGTACCACCGCGAAAAAGCCAAGGGCGGTATCGCGCTGACGATGACCGCGGGCTCTGCCGTGGTCTCGCCCGACTCGCCGCCGGCATTCGGCAACCTGCACGCCTACAAGGACGAAATCGTTCCGTGGCTGAAGGCGCTCACCGACGACTGTCATGAGTTCGGGGCAGCTGTTATGATCCAGCTGACCCATCTCGGCCGGCGCACCGGCTGGAACAAGGGCGCCTGGCTGCCTGTGCTGGCGCCTTCGGCGATCCGCGAGCCCGCCCATCGCGCCTTCCCTAAGGAAGCCGAAATCTGGGATATCGAGCGCATCGTCGCCGATTATGCGGCTGCGGCGGTGCGGATGCAGGCCTCCGGTCTCGATGGTATTGAGCTCGAGGCCTATGGCCATCTCATGGACGGCTTCTGGTCACCGGCCACCAACCACCGCGACGACGCGTTCGGCGGATCTCTCGAAAACCGCATGCGTTTTTCGACTATGGTCACGGAAGCGGTCCGCAAGGCCGTCGGGCCTGACTTCATCGTCGGCATCCGCCTGGTGGCCGACGAAGACTGGGAGAAGGGACTGTCCCGCGAGGAAGGCGTGGCCATCGCCAAGATGCTTGCCAGCGGCGGCCAGATCGATTTCCTGAACATCATCCGCGGCCATATAGACAGCGATGCTGCGTTGAACGAAGTCATCCCGATCCAGGGCATGCGCGCTTCGCCGCATCTCGATTTTGCCGGTGATATCAGGGCGGCTACCAAGTTCCCGGTGTTCCACGCTGCCCGCATCGCCGATGTCGCCACGGCCCGCCATGCGATCGCCGAGGGTAAGCTCGATATGGTCGGAATGACGCGGGCCCACATCGCCGATCCGCATATCGTCAACAGGATCATGGCCGGCGAGGAAGCCCGCATCCGCCCCTGCGTCGGCGCCACCTACTGTCTCGACCGCATCTACGAAGGGGGCGAGGCGCTGTGCATCCACAACGCTGCCACCAGCCGCGAGGCAGAGATCGGCCATGACATTGCGAAAGCCGAAATTGCCCGCAAGGCCGTCGTCATCGGCGCCGGACCGGCCGGCCTCGAGGCGGCGCGCGTTCTGGCCGAACGCGGGCATCATGTCGACGTCCTCGAGGCAAGCGGGCAGGCGGGTGGGCAGATCAATCTCCTTGTCCGCAATTCCAGACGCAAGGAAATGATCGGCATCGTTGACTGGAGGCTGCAGGAGCTGGAGCGTCTCGGCGTCATGATCCACTACGACACCTATGCCTCGGCAGACGAGGTGCTGCCGTTTGCTCCGGACCTTGTGGTTGTCGCCACCGGTGGCATCGCCCAGTCGCCGGAGCTGGAGGCCGGTGACGAGCTGGTGACCTCGAGCTGGGATATTCTCGCCGGTGCCGTCAAGCCGGAGGGCAGCGTGCTGTTGTTCGACGACAATGGCGGCCATCCCGGCATGTCGGCTGCAGAAGTTATTGCCACCGCCGGCGCAGACCTCGAGCTGGTCTCGCCGGAGCGGTTCTTTGCGCCGGAGATGGGCGGCATGAACCACGTTCCCTACGCCAGGGTCTTCGCCGAGAAGAACGTCCGAGTGACGATCAACACGCGCCTCAAATCGGTGCGGCGTGAGGGCAACGGCCTTGTGGCCGTGCTGGGGTCGGATTACTCGGAAAAGAGCCGGATGGAGCGCCGCGTGTCGCAGGTGGTGGTCGAACACGGGACCATGGCCAATGCCGAGCTTTACGAAGAACTCAAGCCCTTGTCGCGAAACCTCGGAGCAGTGGATTACGGTTCGCTGATCGCACGCTCGCAGCCCTTGCGGACGAGCAATCCCGAGGGCAGCTTCGACCTGATCCGCATTGGCGACGCAGTCTCCAGCCGCAACGTCCACGCCGCAATCTATGACGCTCTGCGATACTGTTCGCTGCTATGACGTCGCATAGCAAAACGGCGACGTTTTCACGCCGCCGCCGATAATCTACGTCTGTTATAACCCGCCGTCAGGTTACTTGGTGGTCGTGGAACCGTCAGCCGGAGCAGTCGTCCCGCCGGCCGGAGCCGTTGTCGCCGGTGTCGAAGACGACGATTCGGAGGACTGCATTGCAAGTGTCTTGAATTCCGGAGCCGACTTCAGCGTGTCGGCCGACTCGGATGTCGTCAGCTTGACGGTACCGTCGGTGTTCTGGGCGATGGAAATGTTGCTGATCGGAACTGCAACGTTCTTGGCGCCGATACCCAGGAACCCGCCGACGCCGACCACGGCCGCAACGATGCCGCCGTTCTTTTGCATGATGAGGTCGCTCACCTTGCCGATGCTTTCATTGGCACCATTGTAGACTGACTGACCGATATAGGTGTTGGCGCTGACCTGATCTGGCGACTGCTGGGTGATATAGGAACCCGTGGAAGTTGCAGCCGGCGCGTCTGTCGACGGTGCCGTTGCCATCGGTGTCGTGGTTGTCGAAGGTGTCGTTGAAGTCTGCGCGAAGGCGACTGGAGCAAAGACGGAGGCAGCTGCAAAGATAGCGCCGGTAGCGACAGTGGTCATAAACTTGGTATTCATCGTCAATCTTCCTTTCGAGTGGATCGGTTGACCCCCGACATGGGCGGCGCCTGTCTCAGGCTCACCATCATCATGCCGGTTCGTATAGGAAATGGACGAATCTACGCTTTGTTCCTCGAAAAAACGGATGAAATTGGTCTTTTGCGATGATCCTCAAGAAAGGCCGGAATGGCGCTAACTGACGCAAAACGTATGGCTGCGGGGCTTTCTCACCACGTGCAAAAGGCGCCGGACAGTCGCCGACGCCTTTCGAATTCCCGCAAATTAGTCGCGATATATTAGAGAATGTAAGCCGGGTCGAAGACGCCCTTGACCGTGATCCCGAGCTCCATGAGGGCACCAGCCTGCGGTTGTGTCGCCCGCGCCTCGTCATCGAGCCCTTCCCAGGCGGTCGTCACCACGAGGCGGTCCGCATTGGGGCCGACGAAGGCCGGGCAGGAGGGCTGCATGGCAGGTACGCGGTGGCGCTCGATGCGCAGGCCATCCGGGCTGTAGCGATCGACGAAGCCCGATCCCCAGCGAGAGTTCCAGATGTAGCCGTCGGCATCGCAGACCGAACCGTCGATGCCGCCGATATCCGCCGAGCTGTCGACCAGCACCGTCGGCTCGCCGATGGGCAGGCCGGTCGCGGGGTCGACGAGGACACGCATCAGCCGGCTGATCCTCGTGTCGGTGTAATAGCCGAACGATCCATCCGGCGAGAAGCAGATGGAATTCGGGATGCTGATGCCGTCGAAGATCTTCGTCACCTTGCCGGCGGCGACGTGATAGATGGCGCCGGCCTGCATTTCCGCCCGCTTGCCCATGGTACCGATCCACAGCGCCCCCGAGATATGCGTCCGGCCGTCGTTGGAGCGGTTTTCCGGCTTGTCCGCTTCGAGCGGCAGGTAGAAGGTGAGGGCGCCGGTGGCGATGTCGCGGATGAACAGACCCTGTTCCGTCGCCAGCAGTTGCCTGTCCGCGTCGATACGCGCCAGCACGCTTGCCATCATCGGCAACTCGTGGACTTTCTTCCGGCCGCTTCCGAGCTGCAACTCATGCAGTTCCTTGCCGAGAATGTTGAACCACCAGACAGTATCGGTCGCCGGATCGTAAGTCGGGCCTTCCCCGAGCACCGATGCGGTGTCGCAGAGGATGTTGCCCTGGAATTCGTGAATGTCCGTCATGCCGTCACGCTCCTATTGCTGCATCATAGGCAGAGATGGTGACGCGCGCGCGCTCTGCAACATCGGCGGCGGTCATTCCGGGCTTGTAGAGGCTGGTGCCGAGACCGAAGGCGAGGATACCAACCTTGGTATAATCGGCGAAATTCTGGTCGGAAACGCCGCCGACGGCAGCGATCGTCAGTTCCGGTGGCAGGATGGCGCGGATACCGGTGATACCGGAAGCGCCGAGCACGCCGGCCGGGAAGAACTTGAGGCCGGTAGCGCCGGCGCGGGCGGCCGAAAGGGCCTCCGTTGCGGTGAAGCAGCCGGGCATGGTCACCATGCCGAGGTCGCGACCACGGCTGATGACTGCAGGCTCGACATTCGGCGTTACCAGCAGCTTGCCGCCGACAGCATCGAGCCTGTCGACGTTCTCGACATCCAGCACGGTGCCGGCGCCGATGAGGCAATCGGCCGGTGCCATCTTGGCGGCCATTTCGATGGAGCGAAATGCATCCGGCGAATTCAGCGGAATTTCGATGGCCGTCATGCCGGCTTCGATCAGCGCGCCGACGATGGCTTGCGTTTCCTCAGGCTTGATGCCGCGCAGAATGGCGATCAGCGGACGTTTCATCGGCGGGAAAGGGATACGGGTCATACGGCTGTTCTCTCATCGTTTGGCCAGATTGCCTTGGCGGCAGCGGAAAGCCCGCGGCGGACGGCGGCATCGGCGTCGATTGTCTGGTAGGATATAGATAAGGATTTGAAGGCGGTTTCATAGAGCGATTGCAGGCCGCCCGAGGCGACCAGCGTGATTGTCGCACCGTCGCCGGCAGAGGACAGGGCGCCGGCGATCTCGGCGCCGATCAGTGTTCCGGAAATCCAGGCCTTGGCGCCGGCCGGCGAAAGCCCGTGCAACAGCTGCCCGGAGCGGGCACCGAACAGAAGGCTGGTCGCCATTGTCGGCTGCCTGAAAATCGCGCCCACCGCAGCCTCGAACGCTGCGGTATCGGGTTCGCCGGCACCGGCGATAGCCTGCGCCAGAATGCTGTGCTTGCTGATGACGTCGAACAGTTCGCCGGTCATGAATGTCGAGAAGCCGGAAACCGTGCCATCGACGACGCGGACCCATTTCGAATGGGTGCCGGGCATGCAGACAATCTGCTCGCCGCGGCTCTCACCGGAAAGCGCTCCCAGCAATTGCGTCTCTTCGCCACGAATAACGTCGGGCGCCTCCTGCAAGCGTTGGGCGAGGCCCGGAAGAATGCGGATGTCGCGTTCCTGCCCGGGCACGGACACTGCTCCGGTGAGGATCGCCGAGAGCGAGGTCGGCGTGTCGATATAGCCGGCCTCGACCCAGCCCTGCCGGGCACCGGCCATGCCGCAGATAATCACGGGCACGTCGGCCGGAACCGAGAGGCTGTCGAGATGCGCCTGCAGGACGCCGGCAAAGCCGAGGCTGGCTGCGGTCGTCATGCCTTCGCCGCTCCGACGCTCACCGAGAATGTTGCCATCCGTCCCGATCAGCCACAGTCGAAAGCTGCTGGTGCCCCAATCGACAGCCACATAGGCTGGTCTTTCCATCAGAAAACGCCTCCGTCAACGATAATGGACTGCGCCGTGATGCCGGCTGCGAGGTCCGATGCAAGGAAAAGGCAGGGACCGACGAGGTCCTCTGCCGTGAGAACATGTTTAAGGCACTGGCGGTCGACCATCCTGGCGATGCTTTCGTCGGTCAGCCACAATTCCTTCTGGCGCTCGGTGACGATCATGCCGGGCAGGATCGCGTTGACCCGGATGTCCTCCGGCCCCAGTCGGCCAGCCATGCTTTTGGTCAGGCCGATGATGCCGGCTTTGGCAGTCGCGTAGATCGGCACGTCGGGCATGTTGAGCATGAAGGCGATCGACGAGAAATTAATAATCGCGCCACCGCCACCAGCCCGCATAAGCGGCGCGACGGCCTGTGACACGAAGAACATCTGCTTCAGGTTGATGGCCTGGCTATCGTCCCAATCCGCCTCCGATACCGTATCGAACTGATGCCGACCGTCCCATCCGGCATTGTTGACCAGCACCCGGATCGCATCGAAGTCGGATTCAATGGCGGCAACGGTGCTCCTGATGGACGATACGTCGCGCAGGTCTGCATGGTAGTAGGAGACAGGATGCGCCGAGCTGTTCGAGATCCGCGCGGCCAGCGCCCGGCTCGCGGTTTCGGCAATGTCGATAAAGGCAACCCGTGCGCCCTGCATCGCGAAACCTTCAACCAGTGCTGCCCCGATGCCGGAGCCTCCGCCGGTAATGAGGACGGCCTTGTCTTTGAGATCGGCAATTTGCGCAGACGGTGTCTTCAAAATATCCTCCTGTCGCATCGAATTCCATTATTCGGAACTCAATTTGACTATTTGGAATTATCCGACTAGCGTCCAGCTGTGTCAACCGGCGATGCATCCATTTCGTCGCCCTTCGTAAAGGCAAGAGCATGGCGGGGAGCGAGCGCGCGACGACAGCAGACACCGGCACGCTGGGCAAGGTCATGGCGTTGCTGGACATCATTGCCCTGTCGGACACGCCGATGCGCTTCACCGATATCCTGGAGATTTCCGGACAGCCGAGGGGCACGCTGCACCGGCAACTCGGCCATATGGTGCGCGAAGGCCTGCTGGAGATGGACAGGGATGGGCGATATCGCCCGGGACTGCGCCTTCTCACCTTCGCAGCCCGCAGCTGGGCCGGAAACGATATCAGGCGCATCGCCGAGCCGCATCTTGCTTTGCTCCACGACCAGACAGGCGAGACCGTCCACTTCGGAATTCTGCAGGATCTGCAGGTCATCTACCTCGACAAAGTCGAAGGCCGCCAGTCCGTGCGCATGTATTCGCATATAGGCAATGCCGCTCCGGCCTACTGCACCGGCGTCGGCAAGGCAGCGCTTTCGACGCTGGACGATGCCGAGCTCCATGCCCGGGCCGCGCGGATGGAATTCGTGGCTTTCACGCCGCGTACGCACCTGACGGAGGCGACGCTGCTCGGAGAGATCAGCGATATTCGGCTGCGGGGCTACGCTCTGGATAGGGAAGAACATGAAGCCGGCATATGCTGCGTTGCCGCCGCTATCCCGCCGGTTAGCGCGCGTCCGCCGTCAGGTATCTCGGTTACAGGGCCGGCCTATCGTGTCACCGAGGATAGGTTGCGCCAATGGGCGCCGCTGGTGCAGGCGGCAGCGATGTCGATCTCTGCCGATATCGAAATTCGCCTCGGTCCGCGCGCGAAGTTCTAGGCGATAGCATCAGATGGTCCCGGCAACCGGTAATAGAACCGCGACTGGGGACAAAGATATGGTGCTACTCTTTTACTTGGATTTTGTAGTTGAGTAATTGCCTCATCTTGGCCATGTTGACGCGCCGCTTGCTGGCGCATGTTTTCGAACGCGCCGGCTTGGGAAATCGTGATTTCGTTTCGATTTTGCGTGTAGAAGATAGTATCATGGGGCTCATGGATCAGGCGGTACTCAGCTCGCACGATTTCGTTTCTGAAATTGCGGGCCTGAAAACACAGTTCGACGTCTTCAGATTCTTGAAGCGTGTCGCCGACGCCTATCGTTGCCGGACATTCTTGGTCCTGAACCTGCCGCCGACCACCTCTTTCGCATTGCAGAGCAACACGGTCGTTACCAACTGGCCGCCGGAACTCCTCACGCTCTACGACCAAGAGCGTCTCCTGGTGAACAGCACGGTGATGCGTCACCTGCGCAATTCCACCCTGCCGTTTTGTTTCGACTCGTCGAGCCCCGATATGGAGCGCGACGATGGAAAGACGAAAACGATTGTCGGGCTGCTGGAGCGGTTTCGCATTCCGCGCGGTGCGTATTTTCCGACGCACGATGCGTCCGGTCTTCGTGGCGCAGTTTCCTTTTCAGGCGAGCGTGAAGCCTTTACGCCCCACGAGATGCGCGATCTCAGCTATATTGCCATTCATATCTTCGAGCAGCTCGGCACGATCCGCAACATTGATACGCGCCTGACGGACCCGCTGACCGACCGCGAGATCGACTGCCTGACCTGGACGGCAGCCGGCAAGACCAGTGCCGAGATCGCCGAAATTCTCGGGCTGTCCGAGCACACGGTCAATCACTATCTCAACCGCACGACCAAAAAGCTCGACACTGTCAACCGCACCCAGGCTGTGGCGAAGGCGTTGCGCATCGGCATCATCAAGTGAAAGTATCTGCGTAATATTTATGCAGTGATTTACTGGTCGCCTAAGAAAATGGCTCTGCTCCGGCTGAATTTCTTCTTGCGCCGTTCCGGGCTTCGCCCTGCGCCCCTTGAAATCAATGCATTTTTTGTTTCATCCCAAACTGGCACGCTTTCTGCATCATCACTTTCAGGTCCAGAGGGGACTTTCATAACAGCGCCGGTCAACGGGCGCGGATGATACAGGCCGCTGTCGACAACGTGATGCTCCTCCCAGCACCGTTCGAGACAGCGGCCTTCATATTTTGGGATCTTGAAACTCTTGTAAAATCAGCACTGCCTCTTGGCAGATGCGCATGAAGGTCTATGACTGGATTGACAAAAGCAGGGAGTTTTGCCGCATGGCCGACGTCACGAAGGAACAGGTTCTCGAAACGCTGAAGACCGTTCACGGGCCAGACACCGAAAAGAACATCGTCGAACTCGGCATGGTCTCGGACATCTTCATTTCCGATGCAAAGGTCTATTTCTCCATCACCGTTCCGGCTGACCAGGCGACCGAGTTGGAGTCGCTGCGCCTGGCAGCAGAGCGTGCCGTCAAGGAAATCCCTGGCGCCAAGGGCGCTCTGGTGACTCTGACCGCCGACAAGAAGGCTGGATCCGCACCCCCGAGGCCGACACCCCCAAAGCCGGGCCCGGCCCCAGCTCCCCATAGCCACGGCCATTCCCACGCGCAGCCGGCAAAGGCTGCATCGCCTCCGTCGCGCGGCGCAAAGATCGGCGTACCCGGCATCGGAGCCATAATCGCTGTCGCATCAGGCAAAGGCGGCGTCGGCAAGTCGACGACGGCGGTCAACCTTGCTCTGGCGCTGCTTGCCAACGGTTTGCGCGTCGGCGTGCTCGATGCCGATATCTACGGTCCGTCCATGCCACGGCTGCTGAAACTCTCCGGTCGCCCCCAGCAGATCGAAAACCGCATTATCGTGCCTATGGAGAATTACGGCCTGAAGGTCATGTCGATGGGATTCCTGGTGGAAGAGGAAACCGCGATGATCTGGCGCGGGCCGATGGTGCAATCGGCCCTGATGCAGATGCTGCGCGAGGTCGCCTGGGGCGAGCTTGACGTGCTCGTCGTCGACATGCCGCCCGGCACTGGCGATGCTCAGCTGACGATGGCCCAGCAGGTGCCGCTCGCCGGCGCCGTCATCGTCTCGACGCCGCAGGACCTGGCGCTGATCGATGCCCGCAAGGGCCTCAACATGTTCCGCAAGGTCGAGGTGCCGGTGCTCGGCATCGTCGAGAACATGAGCTATTTCATCGCCCCCGACACAGGCGCACGCTACGATATCTTCGGTCACGGCGGCGCCCGGCTGGAGGCGGAGCGCATCGGCGTGCCGTTCCTCGGCGAGGTGCCGCTGACGATCAACATCCGCGAGACATCCGATGCCGGCACGCCGCTTGTGGTCTCCGAACCGGACGGGGTGATTGCCGGCGTCTATCGCGACATCGCCACCAAGGTGTGGGCGCAGGTGACCGGCCAGCCTCTGCGCGCCGCGCCGGCAATCGTCTTCGAATAGCATGCACGTGCCCCATAGTGCCGCCGCATTGCCTTGTCGGCACAATGTTCTACCCATGCCGTCGCGCCGTTTCTGCGGTCAAAGCGCACGGGAAAAGGGGTTGGACTTGATTCTTTGTCCGCTATGCTGCATATGCGCCGCCGATGCGATGGTCGCCGGATATGCCCTGGGGCAGCGGGCGGCTTGTTGGAAACTTCGGTTCGTGGCCGCGCAAGGGAATTGTGCGCCGCCCGCGAAATTGGTACTGCAACGCAGTGGAGCATGGATACGCCTTCCCGACAGGATCGGCAGAACGCGTCCCGGAGTTTTATGAAATTTTCAGAGATTTCGTCCCTAGGATCGCAGTCGTCGCGCATGCAGCGCCATGACGTCGGCTGTCTGCCCCGCCGTTTCCGGTCCATGGCAGGAGTAGGCCATTGATCACTGCCTACCGTTCCAACTGCAAATCGGTGCCGCGCGCCGATATCGTTGCCGCCAGCACCATCTCGGACGACATCGTCTGGATCGATCTGGTCGACCCGACCCGCGAGGAAGAAGACAAGCTCGAGGCGCTGCTCGGCATCCAGGTTCCGACCCGTGACGATCTGAAGGACATCGAGCCATCGAGCCGCCTCTACAACGAGAACGGCGCCGTCTTCCTGACCGCATCCCTGGTATGGAAAGCCGACTCCGAGCTGCCGAGCCTGACCGACGTCGGCTTCATTCTCGTCGGCAACAGGCTGGTGACGATCCGCTATGCCAATCCGAAATCCTTTGCCCTGTTCATAGCAGCACTGCACCGGATCCCGGAAGACATGCGCAGCGGCGCCGCCTTGCTCGCCAAGCTGATGGAAACCATCGTCGATCGTACCGCCGAGATCCTCGAGCAGGCCGTGTCGCGGATCGATGTGCTGTCGACCCACGTGTTCGGCGACAAGGCGCGGAAAGTCCGCCGTCCTTCGAACTATCTCGAGGAAAAGCTGCGCGACGTCGCCGGCCACCACCGTCTGGTGAGCAAGTCGCGCGATAGCTTGATGTCGCTGTCGCGACTTCTTACCTTCATGCATACGATCCCGGCTGTTCAGCAGGATCGCGAGACCAAGGATCTCTGTCGCAACGTGACGCGGGATGTCCAGTCTCTTTCGGAACATGCGTCTTTCATTGCCGGCAATATCACCTTTCTGCTGGATGCTTCGCTCGGGTTGATCAATATCGAGCAGAATTCCATCATCAAGATATTCTCGATTGCTTCCGTCGTGTTCCTGCCGCCGACGCTGGTTGCGTCTGTCTACGGCATGAATTTCGAACATATGCCCGAGTTGCACTCGACGTTCGGGTATCCTGCCTCCCTCGTGTTGATGGTGGTCTCGGCCGTCGTCCCGTTCTTCTTTTTTCGTTGGAAAGGCTGGCTCTGAGAGCCTAGTGGTCCCGAATGTCTCACGAAATCGATCATTCTCCTGACAGGAAGATGAGCCCGCGCAAACTCTTCTACCTGACGCTCGGCTCCGTCGGCGTCGTCTATGGCGACATTGGCACGAGCCCGCTCTATGCCTTTCGCGAGGCATTGAAGCCGGTTGCCGCCGACGGCCTGACGCGCGGCGAGGTGATCAGCCTCGTGTCGCTGATGTTCTGGGCGCTCACCATCATCGTCACCTTCAAGTATGTCCTTTTCCTGCTGCGCGCCGATAACGACGGCGAAGGCGGCACACTCTCGTTGCTGGCGCTGCTGCTGAAGACCGCCAATGGCCATACCGCCGTGCTGATGTTCCTGGGGCTGAGCGGCGCCGCGCTCTTCCTCGGCGATGCGATGATCACTCCGGCGCTGTCGGTTCTCTCGGCGGTCGAAGGCCTGAAGCTGGTGACGCCGCACTTCGGGCCCTATGTGGTGCCGATTGCCGTCGCCATCCTGGCGCTGCTGTTTGCCATCCAGTCGCATGGTACCGGCGCCGTCGCCCGCTATTTCGGGCCCATTACCGCCGTCTGGTTCATCGTCATCGGCGTCGCCGGCCTGCTGCGTATTCCGGACGACTACGGCATCCTCAACGCCTTCAATCCCTGGTACGGCATCACCTTCCTGATGCACGAGGGCATTCTCGGCATCATCGTGCTCGGGGCGGTCTTCCTGACCGTTACCGGTGCGGAAGCGCTTTACGCCGATCTAGGCCACTTCGGTCGCCGACCCATCCAGTGGGCCTGGTTTGCGCTGGTCTTCCCGTCGCTGACGCTGAACTACCTCGGCCAGGGCGCCATGGTGCTGCGCGAGCCGCTCACCATGTCCGATCCGTTCTTCCTGATGTTCCCACACTGGGCGCTGCTACCGGTCGTATTCCTTGCCACCTGCGCCACGATCATCGCCAGCCAGGCGGTCATCACCGGGGCGTTCTCGCTCACCCGCCAGGCGATCCATCTCGGCTTCCTGCCGCGCATGGAGATCCTCTTCACCTCTGAGACCAATACCGGCCAGATCTTTCTGCCGTCGGTCAACACGCTGCTGTTCTTCGGCGTGATCTTCCTCGTGTTGAGTTTCCAGACCTCCGATTCGCTGTCGACCGCCTACGGGATCTCTGTGACGGGCGCGATGGTGGTGACTTCCGTCATGGCTTTCGAGTTCGTCCGCGTTCGCTGGAACTGGTCGCTGCCTCTGACCATCGTCGTGCTGATGCCGCTGTTCCTGCTCGAGATGGTCTTCCTCGGCGCCAACCTGCTGAAGATCCACGACGGCGGCTACATTCCGGTCATGATCGCCACCGCCTTCACGGTCGTCATGTGGACATGGCGACGCGGCACGGCGATCCTGATGGAAAAGACTCGTCATACGGATATTCCGCTGCCGTCGTTCGTCAGTTCCATCGAGCGGAAGAGCGACCACTCGCCGGCTTCCGTTCCGGGCACCGCCATCTTCCTGACCAGCGACCCCGAATCCGCGCCCGCAGCACTGCTTCACAATCTGAAACACAACCATGTTCTGCACGAAAAGAACGTCATCCTGACCATCCGCACGGTCAACAAGCCAAGGGTCGCCAACAGCGACCGCTACACGGTGCAAAAGGTCTCAGAGCGGTTTTCACGTGTCGAGCTACGTTTCGGATTCATGGAATCGCAGAACGTCTCGCAGGCACTGGCCGCCTTGCGCAAATCCGGATTGAAGTTCGACATCATGTCGACCTCCTTCTATCTCGGACGCCGCAAGCTCGTGCCGGATGCAAAATCGGGCATGCCGCACTGGCAGGACCGCCTGTTTATCGCGCTCGCCAATGCCGCGACCGACCCGTCCGACTATTTCCGCCTGCCGGCCAACCGCGTGGTCGAACTCGGCTCGCACGTCATCATCTGATCGGCGGGGGATCTCGGCGAAATTAACCATCTATCAAGGTTAATAGGACATTATCTGCTAATGTTCCCGTCGGTGATGGAGTGGGTGTTGCGTCGCATGAGTTCGTACCAGGCCAAGCCTCGCCGGCAACCCAGAAACTGGCTTTCGCCCGCAGTCTTCGGCTGCTGCGCCTGGCTGATTTTCCCCTCCGTATCAGCGCAGGCCGACATTGCCGGGCTGCTCTCCGGCTCCGACGATTCGGGCAGCAACTGGCGCATGGTGCTGACGACGTCGCCGGCCGGCTCCATCCATCAGGCGGAGCTTGCCTTCGCCAATGCCGACGAAAGCGGCATCGAGGGTGGCGGCATGCTGTTGCCGGATGGGCGGCGTATTGCTTTCCAGTCCAAGGAAAAAGGCAGCGACCCGCGCCCGGACGAAGACCGCGTCCGCCGCCGCGACAAGAAGGGCAGGGTGACGGACGTCGTTCCCATGTCGCCGCCGAAAGATTTCACCGCCGGCTCCATCCTGCAGCGCACGACGCTGCTGTTCCACCCGGAACTCGACGTGCCCACCTCCGGCACCGGCGAGAAGACGGCGTTCGTCAAGGACGATATCGGCGACGGCGGCGTGCAGACAGCCTTCCTGTTTTCCAAGCAGGAGCCCCTGAAGGCCGATGGCGGTGTTCCACCCATTCTCGCAAGCCTCGTCACCAATCCTGTCGCCGACAGTCTGGCGCTGGGCTATGCCGAGCCCGGGCCCGACTATGCCACCGTCTCGCCCTTCGACAGCATCCTGAGTAAGCAACCTGCCGACAGCGGCCGTTTCGTGCCGCAGATCGGCGCCAAGGACCATCTCTGGGCGGCAAGCGTGTTGCCTGCAGCCGTATTTTCACCGGACGAACAGCAGTGCCTTGCGACCGGCATCTATTTCGAGGCCCGTGGCGAATCGGTGAAGGGGCAGGCGGCCGTGGCGCAGGTCATTCTTAACCGGGTCCGCAACCCGGCCTATCCGAAAACCATCTGCGGCGTCGTCTACCAGAACGAGGACTGGACCAACGCCTGCCAGTTTTCCTTCGCCTGCGACAAGGTCAAGGACCGCGTTAATTCGCCCGTTCATTGGCAGATCGCCCGCCAGGTGGCGATGGCGGTGACGGCCGGCAAGATCTGGCTCCCGGAAGTCGGCTCCGCGACCCATTACCATGCAGTCTACGTCAAGCCGCGCTGGGCGGCCGAGATGGTCAACGTCGGCCGCATCGGCATGCATCTCTTCTATCGGACGTATGGCGGCGGCTGGAGCTGACCGCCCGACCCCCGGGACGCGGCGCCCGCGGCAGCGGGTGCGACTTTCTGTCGTGATTTCGCAAAGCTCCCTTCAAGCGCATATAAGTCGATGATTTGCCTGCCTTTATTAATGGCGGGACATGTGCTTTCTACGTCTTGACTATGCTTTTCCATAAAACTATGTTCGCCCGAGTTCAAAACGGGCCGAAAGGTGGCTAAGCCTCCAGTTCGTTCTTAGGTTATCGGGGAAGGGTAGCGTTAAGGAACGGCAGCAGGGAGGGCGCCATGGTGGGGGATCAGGACGAAGGTCTTGAAAAGCGTAGGGCGCAATTGGGAGCCGAACTGGCAAACAAACGCGCTGCGACGGGGGAAGCCGAACGGGGGGAAGCTCGGGCTCAGGCCAGCCGCAAAGGCTATGCTCAAGCACTGAAACTCTCCAGCGAATTCGTTTCTGCCATCATTGTCGGCGCACTCATCGGCTACTTCTTGGACCGTCTGGCTGGCACCGGACCGTGGGGCATGATTATTTTCCTGCTCCTCGGGTTTTGTGCTGGTGTGCTGAATGTCTTGCGTATGGCCGGGAAGGTATCCACCCCAACGGTCGGCGACAGCAAGTCGGACAGGAAATAGGCAACAAGACTGCGCATCAGCGCATGTCTTCGAAGCATGGATATCCGCTGCTGAGGCGGGCAAGTGAGAGAGAACGCGCGGTGGCCAACGGTCCGATTCATCAATTCCAGATCAATAAGATCGTTCCGATCGAAATCGGCGGGCTGGATTTCTCATTCACCAATTCGTCGCTGTTCATGGTCGCATCGGTCGTTCTGGCTGGCGGATTTCTCTATTTCGCAACGGCGTCGCGCAGCCTGATCCCGGGCCGCGCCCAGTCCGTCGCCGAAATGTCCTACGAATTCATCGCCAATATCCTGCGTGAAGGTGCTGGCTCCGCCGGTATGAAATTCTTCCCGCTGGTCTTCACGCTGTTCATGTTCGTGCTGACCGCCAACCTGCTTGGCATGTTCCCCTATTTCTACACGGTAACAAGTCAGATTATCGTCACCTTCGCGTTGTCGATGCTGGTGATCGGCATTGTCGTGGTCTACGGCTTTTTCAAGCACGGCCTCGGCTTTCTGAAATTGTTTCTGCCGCAGGGCGTTCCCGCAGTGCTGCTACCCCTTGTCATTTCGATCGAGGTTATCTCGTTCCTGGCCCGGCCGATCAGCCTTTCCGTCCGTTTGTTTGCCAACATGCTGGCTGGTCACATCACGCTCAAGGTGTTCGCAGGCTTCGTTGCCTCGCTTGGAGCCCTTGGCGCGCTCGGCATCGGTGGTGCCATCCTGCCTCTCATCATGACCGTCGCTCTGACGGCCCTCGAATTTCTCGTGGCATTCCTGCAGGCCTACGTATTTGCAGTGCTGACATGCATGTATCTGAACGATGCGCTGCATCCGGACGGCCACTGAGAAGTAAAGTCGTTGGTGCCGCGTGCACCAGTCAAAGCCAAAACCTATCAATCTAAGGAGTTTCTAACATGGACGCAGAAGCAGCAAAGTTCATCGGCGCCGGTATCGCTTGCATCGGCATGGGTGGCGCAGGCATCGGCCTCGGCACGATTTTCGGCAACTACCTGTCGGGCGCTCTTCGCAACCCGTCGGCTGCCGATGGCCAGTTCGGCCGTCTGATCTTCGGTTTCGCCGTTACGGAAGCTTTGGGCATCTTCTCGCTGCTCGTTGCTCTCCTCCTCCTCTTCGCCGTTTGATTTGTACGGTTTGATGGATCACGGCTTGCGGGAAGCGAGCCGTGATTCTTCGTATTTGCACCACTGGAGGTGAGCATGTTTGTGACTCCGGCTTATGCTGAAGAAGCCGCGCCGGCACCCGGCGAAGTGCACACGGAAACGGGTGTGGCCCCAGGCCATCACGCGTCTTTCCCGCCCTTTGACCCCAAGACATTTCCGTCTGCGCTGCTTTGGCTGGTGATTACATTCGCCATCTTCTACATCGTCATGCAGAAAGTCCTCGTGCCACGCGTTGGCGGGATCCTCGAGAGCCGGCACGCCCGGATCGCGCAGGATGTCGAGGAAGCCGCACGCCTGAAGGCCGAAGCCGACGCCGCTGTCGCGACCTATGAGCGCGAACTGGCAGAAGCCCGTGCCAAGTCCAATGCTATCGGTGCCGCAGCCCGCGCCGAAGCAAAGGCGAAGGCGGAAGCCGAACGCCGTGCCATCGAGGCAAGCCTGGCCGAAAAGATCAAGACCGCCGAAGCACGGATCGCCGAAATCAAGGCGAAGGCATTTGCCGACGTCGGCGCTGTTGCCGAAGAGGCTGCGTCATCCGTGGTCGAGCAGCTGATCGGTATGCCGGCTTCGCAGTCCGAGGTTGCCGCTGCTGTCGCCAACGTCAAGCAGGAGGCATAAGCCATGGAATTCCATCTGGACGAAACCTTCTTCGCCCTCGTTGGCCTGCTGCTGTTCATCGCCCTCATCGTCTACATGAAGGTTCCCGGCATGATGGCGAAGTCGCTCGACGAGCGCGCCGACCAGATCCGCAACGATCTGTCGGAAGCCAAGCGTCTGCGCGAGGAAGCCCAGCATCTGCTGGCCGAGTACCAGCGCAAGCGCAAGGAAGCGGAAGTCGAGGCGGCCAATATCGTTGCCTCTGCCGCTCGCGAAGCCGAGTTGCTGACAGCCGAAGCCAAGAAGAAGACGGAAGAATTCGTCGAACGCCGCACGGCAATTTCCGAGCAGAAGATCAAGCAGGCAGAGCTCGACGCCATCAAGGAAGTTCGCGCTGCCGCTGTCGACTTGGCAATCGCCGCAGCCCAAACCGTCATCGCCAGCAAGGCAGACGCCGGTGTTCAAGCGAAGCTGTTCCAGGCAGCGCTTGGCGACGTCAAGGCAAGCTTGAACTAAGCTTTGTACACATCAATGCGAAAGGCCGGGCATCGTCCCGGCCTTTTTGCATTTAGGGGGTTTCGTTGGCGAGGACATCCTTGCGCATCGGCCGGAAGCTCATGCGGTGCAGAGGGCAGGGGCCGACGAGTTCGATGCTGCTGCGATGAACTGCGGTGGCATAGCCGGCATGTGCCGCAAAGCCATAGGCCGGAAACACCATGCCGGCCCTGACCATCATCCGGTCGCGCGTTACCTTGGCAAGGATCGAAGCCGCGGCGATCGACAGCGACCGCCGGTCGCCCTTGACCACAGCCCTGCCGGAGCAGGGGAGGCCGGGTGGCACGTCGAGCCCGTCGACAAGCACGAAGCCTGCCGCGATCGCAAGACCGCAGACAGCCCGACGCATGGCATCGAGGCTCGCCTTGCGAATATCGGTCGCGTCGATGCGTCCGGCGCTGGACGATGCGATGGAGATCGTCGATGTCGCAATGATGAACTCGAACAGCTCTTCCCGTCTGGCAGCCGACAATTGCTTGGAATCGTTCAGGCCTTCGGGAATGTTATCCGGATCGAGGATGACGGCTGCAGCAACGACAGGCCCGGCGAGAGGACCTCGGCCTGCCTCGTCCGTGCCGGCAACCGGCCAGTGGCCTGCTTTGCGCGCCGAGTGCTCCAGCGTGAAATCCGGGACGAGCGGCAGGTCTTCGAAGAGCTGAGGAGAATCGGGTGGCGTGCGACGTGTCATGCGGCTGACCCTCGCACGCCAACCCGATTTCCTGCAAGTCCCCCGGCATTGGGGCGGCCAAGCCGGGGGATATCCTTTGGACAGTCAGGGCAACCGTCCGCAGGAATGGGTTTTCAGAGCAGCGACAGTTGAACGCCACTGCCATCCGGGGGAACGAACAGATCGGTGCGCAGTCTAATGCTGCGGCGCGTAAGGCCGAGCCTCTTGGTCGCCATCTCGAACCGACGGCTGATCTGCCAGGCGTAGGGTCCGGCACCTTTCATCCGCTTGCCAAAATCCGCATCGTAATCCTTGCCGCCGCGCATCTCGCGGACCAGCGACATCACATGCCGGTACCGGTCCGGGTAGTTCTGCAGCAGCCAGTCGCGAAACAGCGGACTGACTTCGAGCGGCAGGCGCAGCATTACGTAGCCGGCCTCCTCGGCGCCCGCAGCCTTGGCCGAATCCAGGATCTTCTCGAGTTCATGGTCGTTGAGTGCCGGGATCATTGGCGCCAGCATGACCGACGTCGGGATGCCCGCCGCGGAAAGCATCCGGACTGCCTCCAGTCTGCGTGCCGGCGTCGAAGCGCGGGGCTCCATGGTGCGTGCAAGCTTGCGGTCGAGGGTGGTGACCGACAGCGAGACGCGCACGAGGTTCTTTGCAGCGAGTTCGCCAAGGATATCGAGGTCGCGCAGCACCATGGCCGATTTGGTGACGATGGATACCGGATGGTTGGCCCGGTTCAGCACCTCCAGGATCTGGCGCATGATCCGCCATTCCTTCTCGATCGGCTGATACGGATCGGTGTTGGTGCCGATGGCAATGACCTTCGGCTCATAGCCTGGTTTAGCCAGTTCCCTTTCCAGCAGCTTCGGCGCATCCGGCTTGGCAAACAGCTTGGCCTCGAAATCCAGTCCGGCAGACAGCCCCATATAGGCGTGCGTCGGGCGCGCGAAACAGTAGATGCAGCCATGCTCGCAGCCACGGTAAGGATTGATGGAGCGATCGAAGGGAATGTCCGGCGACGTATTGCGGGTGATCGCCGTCCGCGCCTTCTCGATCTGCACCTCGGTCCTGAAGGGCGGCAGGTCTTCCAGCGACTGCCAGCCGTCGTCGATGCTCTCGCGGCTCGATAGTTCGAAGCGACCGCCAGGATTGAGCCCAGCACCGCGGCCACGCCGCCGGTCGATGTCGATCCGCAGACCGGACGAAACGATCAGTGCATCAGCCATATCTGCCGTGTTGGCAGGCGCGAATGCGGCCTGCCCTGCAAGGGACTGTTGGTTCATCGGTGGCTCCAGCGGCAGGGGATGCCCGTGCATCCCGATGTCTGACCTTGATTAAATTCCTATCGCAGCAATGAGAACAATGCAAGAACAAAATGCGGAAAACTGCGCTGGTATTCGATTATGCACCGCACTATAAACGAGCGATGTTGACAGTCATAATCGAATGCCGGGACCAGGAACCCGAATTGGCGCAGACACTTGCGTCCCTCGTCGCGGGTGCGATCGAGGGCCTGGTCTGTGACGTCGTGGTTCTCGACCATGGCTCAAGCGATGGCACCGAGCGCGTTGCCGATGCCGCCGGCTGCCGCTATCATACCGAATGGGATATCGGCGAAATCCTGCGCTCCGCACGCGGCGAATGGCTGCTGCTGGTGGAGCCCGGCGCGCGCCCGCAGGCCGGCTGGATAGACGAGATCGGCGAGTATATGGCGCTGAACAAGTTGCCCGCCCGCTTCACCGCCTCGCGTGGATACAGGCGGCCGTTGCTGCAGCGCATCGGCCGGGCGGTGTCGCCGCTGGAGTTCGGCTTCCTCATTTCAAAGGCGCAAGCTCTGGCCGCTGCCAGAAGCGGCATGACATTGGCAGAACTTGCCAAGGGCCAGAAGCCCGGAAAGCTGTCGAGCGAGATCATCCCGTCCTGGGTGGCGGCGCGCTCGCTGCGCTGAGCACGCAGCCTCTCTGATCAGACGGATTGTCCGCCGCGCTTGAGGTGTTCGTCCAGGCGCGGCATGATCTCGATGAAATTGCACGGCATATGGCGGTAGTCGAGCTGTGCCTTCAGGATGCCATCCCAGGCATCCTTGCAGGCGCCGGGCGATCCCGGCAGCACGAAGATGAAGGTGGCATTGGCCAGCCCTGCCGTCGCCCTCGACTGGATCGTCGACGTGCCGATCTTGTCGTAGGAGATGCGATGGAAGACCGCCGAAAAACCCTCCATGCGCTTTTCAAACAGCGGCTCCAGCGCATCCGGCGTCACGTCGCGGCCGGTAAAGCCGGTGCCGCCGGTGGTGATCACCACATCGACGGCGGGGTCCGTGGTCCAGGCTTCCACGGTAGCGCGGATCTGTGCGATATCGTCGGGCACTATGGCGCGGGCGGCCAACCAATGGCCGGCGTCTGCAATGCGCCCCGCCAGAGTGTCACCGGATTTGTCGTCTTCGGCTGTGCGGGTGTCGGAGACGGTGAGCACGGCAATGCCGACTGGCACGAAAGGCCGCTGTTGCGTAGAGCCTGTCATCGGAGATCTCCTGCGGTTGTCTGCGTTGCCTGAAAATACCAGTCCGGCCTGTGGCTGTGAAGCGAAGCGGCCGCAGCCTTGGCTGCATCCGGATCGTCAAACAGGGCAAAACAGCTGGCACCAGAGCCGGACATCCTGACGAGCCTGGGTCGTTGCCCGGCCATTAATACCGATAGCTCGCCGATCTCGGGGCAAAGTGCACGCGCCGGCGGCTCTAGATCGTTGCGGAGGCTGTCGATCACGGAAAGCCACTCGGTGCTACTCTGCAGTTGCCGGTGTTCGAAACCGAACGGTGGATTGTTCTTCTCCGTCAACTGACGAAAAACCGCCGGTGTCGATACCCCGACCAGAGGGTTGCCGATCAGCAAGCCGAAGGACGGGAAGTCCGGTAGCACGTCGATCTCCTCGCCGATGCCACGGGCGATCAGTGGCCGGCTCGTCAGACACATCGGCACGTCAGCCCCGAGTTGCAGCGCAAGAGCCTTCAGCTTATCCGGCGTGAGATTGATATTCCAAAGCCGCATCAGCCCGCGCAAGGCCGCAGCGGCATCGGCCGAGCCGCCACCTATGCCGGAGGCGATGGGCAAGCTTTTCTCGAGATGAATCAGGACCGGCGGTGCACTGCCGCCAGATGCCTGCCGCAAAAGATCGCGAGCCCTGATCACGAGGTTGCTAGTGGATTGCTCCTGCGGGCCAAGAGACGTTGCGAACCGTCCGGATATCTCGAACCTGTCCGCATCGGCGGCGCTGAACCCCAGCCGGTCGCCATGATCGGCAAAAGTCACCAGCATGTCGAGCAGATGGTAACCGTCGTCCCGAAGCCCCGTCACATGCAGGGCAAGGTTGATTTTCGCGGGCGCCTCTTCCGTGAGGTCGAAGGCGCCCGCGTCAAAAATCGATGGCATCGGTCGTCAGGATTTCTTGTCGACTGGCGGGGTCTCGGCCGGGACTGCTGCCGGCGGCTTGGATTTCTCCGCAGCCTTGGGGTCGTCGAGCGGCGGCAGGCCGTTGGCGATCTTGTCCTTCAGACGCGGCAGGTCGGCCTCTTCCGGCTTGTAGGTAATCGCCCGGTTCCACTGGTAGACGGCCTCGAGACGACGCCCGACGCGCCAGTATGCATCGCCGAGATGGTCGTTGACGGTGACATCGCCGGCTTCCAGCTGCACGGCGCGTTCCAGTTCCTTGACCGCATCGTCGAAGCGGTTGAGGCGGAAATAGGCCCAGCCGAGCGAATCGACGATGTAGCCGTCGTCAGGTCGCGCATCGACAGCCTTCTTGATCATCGCCAGCCCCTCGTCGAGGTTGCGGTTCATGTCGACCCAGGAATAGCCGAGATAGTTGAGCACCTGCGGCTGGTCGGGGTTTAGCTCGAGCGCCTTCTTGAAGTTCGGCTCGGCAATGTCCCACTTCTTCAGGCGCTCATAAGCGATAGCGCGCTGGTAGAAGATGTTCCAGTCGGCTTTGGTCGGCACTGGGCCGATGACCTCAACAGCCTTGTCATAGTTGTCGGCCATCGCCTGGTAGTTCTTGGCCTGAGACAGCACGTTGCCATAGGCAAGGTAGCTGCGGATATCCTTCGGATCGGACTCGATCAGCGACTTCAGGTGCTTGAGCGCATCTTCGGACTTGCCGCCCTGTGCCAGCGCCAGCCCGAGTTGCAGTTCAGAGATACGGGCCATTGGCGATCCCGGCGGCACCTGCTTGTAGAAGGCGATGGCGCGGTCCATCTGGTCCTGCTTTTCGGCAATGCCGCCGAGCAGCACCAGCGTGTCCGAGCTCTTCGGGTCCAGCGCATTCGCCGTCTCGAGGTACAGCGATACCACGTCTTCGGCGCCATCGCGGTTTAGCGCGGCGGCAACGGAGAACAGCACGGATGCGGCCCCCTGCGAGGCGTTGGTCACGGCCTGCTCCGGCTTTTCACCCTTGCCGATGCTGTCACGCAGCGCGTTCAGCGGCGCAAAATTGCTGATCATGCTGTCGCCGACGGAGATTGCGTCCAGCGCCTTCTGCTTGTTGCCTTCCTTGGCTTCGAGCGAGGCAAGCGCCATGACGGCGCGCATGTAGGTGTCCGGTGCCGTGGCGCCGCCGTCCTTGTCGAGCACGGCGCTGTTGAGGTGCGTGCGAGCCGATTTGGTATCGCCGATGACAAGGGCGATGGTGCCGGCCTGGTAGTTCTTGAAGATGTCGAACCAGTTCGGCCCCTGCATCTTGTCGACCATCGCCAGCGCTTCCTTGCCGCGTCCGGCGCCGACCTGCGCCCAGGCGGCAAGCAGCCCGTTCATCATCCGGTCGAGGTCGTTCGGGCCGGTGTATTTGAGGATAGCCTGGGCTGCGCTGTAATCGTGGCGGCGCATGGCGTCCATGCCGCGCACGATTGTGGTGATCCGCTCGACCGTCGGGTCGGACTTCAGTTCGTTGGCATATTTGACGCCTTCGTCGATATTGCCGTTGAGCAGCAGCGAAATCATCAGGCGTTGGCGGATTTCCGGGTTGCCCGGCTCGATCATCAGCGCCTTTTTGTAGAGCGCTATGGCGTTGATGTAGTCATGGTCGACATCGGCCGTGCGGGCGGCAAGAAAGGCGCCGGAAAAGGTATCGACGCGGTCCGGCTCGAAGGTCACCGTATCGCTCGCATCCACTGCCTTCTTGGACGCATCCTCAGCGTGCAGCACGTTGATCGCAGTCACCGAAATGAACGCGGCGAGAGCTGCGCTCGAAAGCAAGCGAATGGCAAGTGTTTGCCGCATTAGAGAACCTTTCTTGGAGGGCAACCGGAAGCCGGTCGCGCCATGCATTCTTTCAGCACTGATTCACAACAGGATGGCTTTTTTGAAGCGGCCCCGCAAGAAATACAGCTCGTCGCTTGTCAGTTAACGCGCTCGATGCAGAAGTCGATGACTTCCATCAGGGCCGATTTGCCGGGGCTGTCCGGCAACGGTGCCAGGGCATCTCGCGCAATCGTGCCGTAGTGGACGGCCCGTCCGATGGTGTCGTTGAGGGCGCCGTACTTGGTGATCAAACCCAAGGCCTTTTCGAGATTGGCGTCGCTGCTGTTGCCGTTCTCTATGGCGTCGCGCCAGAAGGCACGCTCTTCCTCGGTGCCCCGGCGATAGGCGAGGATGACCGGCAGGGTGATCTTGCCCTCGCGAAAATCGTCGCCGACATTCTTGCCGAGATCGACGGCCTTGCCACCATAGTCGAGCACATCGTCAACCAGCTGGAAGGCGAGACCAAGATTGGTCCCGTAGGATTTCAACGCATTGCGGCCGGATTTGCCGCCATTTGCAACGATCGGCCCGACTTCCGCAGCCGCTGCAAAAAGCGCCGCCGTCTTGGCGCGGATGACCGAGAGATAGTCGTCCTCGGTGGTCTCCATGTTCTTGGCGACCGACAGCTGCAGGACTTCGCCCTCGGCAATGACACAGGCCGCCGTCGACAGCACATCGAGCGCTTCCAGCGATCCGACATCCACCATCATACGAAATGCCTGGCCGAGCAGGAAGTCGCCGACCAGCACGCTCGCCTGGTTGCCCCAGATCATGCGGGCCGTGGAGCGGCCACGGCGCAAGTCGCTCTCGTCGACCACGTCGTCATGCAGCAGCGTTGCCGTATGCATGAACTCGACAGAGGTCGCCAGCTTGACGTGGTTTTCGCCCTTGTAGCCAAAAAGCGCTGCAGAGGCGAGCGTCAGCATCGGCCGCAAACGCTTGCCGCCGGAGGAAATCAGATGCTCCGCGACCTCCGGGATCATCTGCACATCGGATCCAGCCTTGGAAAGGATCAACTGGTTGACACGCTCCATATCTGCCTTGGTCAGGTCGACCAGCGGCTTGACGGAGGCCAGTCTGTTTTTGCTTTCTTCAAGCGGTATCACGACGCCCAACGTCCCGAACTCCTGTTCATTTTGTGAAAACGACAATAAGAAGGGGCAGGGGACGCGGCAAGGGGCGAATTGTCCGGTCGCGCAAAATTGACAGGAAACGCCAGGTTCATGCACGAATTGATACGCACCAACGATCCCGTCACGCTTTCATTCGCCGAAAGCCTGATGAAGGATGCGGGTATCCGCTGCATGGTTGCCGATGAGGCAATGAGCATTCTCGAAGGCTCGCTCGGCATGTTGCCGCGTCGCTTCTTGGTCGACGGGGACCGCGCCATCGAGGCCCGCCGCATCCTGATAGACGCCGGCCTTGGCGACGAGTTGCGCGCCGAGCGGCGCTGAGAGCGGCGATGAACGAACCCGGCGAAACCATCGACGCTTTTCATCGCGGCGCGTTCCATATCGTCCAGCCGAAGGGTCGGGGACATCGCTCCGGCATGGATGCCATGCTGCTAGCCTCACTCGTTGACGACAGCCGCGCCATCAGGGTTGCCGATCTCGGCGCCGGTGCCGGCGCTGCCGGTTTTGCCGTTGCCTCACGCCTCGAGCGTGCCGAGGTCACACTATTCGAACGCTCTCAGGAAATGGTCGAGTTTGCCGAAAAGAGCCTCGCGCTATCCGAAAACAGCCGTTTTGCCGGCCGGATATCGGTCGTCAGTGCCGATGTCACGCTGACAGGCAAGCGACGCAATGCTGTGGGCCTTGCCGACAACAAATTTGACCACGTCATCATGAACCCGCCCTTCAACGACGGCAGCGATCGGCTGACGCCCGACCCCCTCAGGGCGGAGGCGCATGCCATGACGGAAGGCCTTTTCGAGACCTGGCTGCGCACAGCCAGCGCCATCCTGGTCCCTGGCGGCCAGCTTTCGCTGATTGCCCGTCCGGAATCGATGGGCGAGATCATTGCTGCCTGCGGCCGGCGTTTCGGCGGGATCGAGATCACCGCCATCCACCCGCGCAACGGCGAAAGTGCGGTGCGGATCCTGGCGACCGCTATCAAGGGATCGAGGGCCCGCCTGGCGCTGCGCTATCCGCTCGTCATGCACGAGGAAGGCAGCAACCAGTTCATGCCTTTCGTCGACGACCTCAACAACGGACGCATTGCCTATCGTCGACGGTAACGGGTCTTTCTTTGTTTTCACGCATTTCCGGACGCAAAACCGCTCAGCGCGTTTGCTGGAATTACTAGAAGAAGATGTCTCCCAGTAGCTTGATGTTCAGAAGGGCAATGGCGAAGGCAATCAGGTAGGCAATTGCACTCAGCCAGCGCGGAGCCACCAGGGCACCCATCTTCGCCTTGTCGGAGGTAAACATCACCAGAGGGAAGACGGCGAAGGAAAGCTGCAGGCTGAGCACCACCTGGGTCAGGATCAGCAGTTCCGACGTACCCTCGTCGCCGAACCAGATGGTGACGATAGAGGCCGGGATGATGGCCAGACCGCGCGTCACTGCCCGGCGGATCCACGGCTTCAGCCTGATCTGCAGAAAGCCTTCCATGACGATCTGGCCTGCCAGCGTCGCGGTCACCGTCGAATTGATGCCGCAGCAGAGAAGAGCAATGCCGAACAGGGTCGGCGCAATCGCCATGCCCAGCAGTGGCGCCAGCAGCGAGCTCGCATCGCCGAGTTCGACCACGTCGGTCTTGCCGTGGGCATGGAAGGCGGCAGCGGCAAGGATGAGGATCGCAGCGTTGATCAGCAGCGCAAATGTCAGCGCCACCGTCGAGTCTATCGTTGCAAACGTCAGCGCCTCGCGCTTTTCCGGCAGGGTCTTGCCGTATTTGCGGGTCTGTACGATGCCTGAATGCAGATAGAGATTGTGCGGCATGACGGTCGCCCCGAGGATGCCGAGTGCCAGGTACAACATTTCCGGATTACGGACTATGTCTGTGGTCGGCAGGAAGCCACGGATGACGCCGCCCCAATCCGGATCGGCAAGGGCGATCTGGAAGGCGAAGCAGCAGGCGATGACGCCAAGCAGGGTAATGATCAGTGCCTCGATCCAGCGGAAACCGAGCCGCTGCAGATAGAGAATGAGAAATACGTCGAGCGCCGTCAGCAGCACGCCCAGTTCCAGCGGCATGCCGAAGATCAGGTTGAGCCCGATGGCGGTACCGATGACTTCAGCGATATCGGTGGCGATGATGGCGATTTCGGCGAGTGCCCAGAGCGGTACCGCGACATAGCGCGGAAATGCATCGCGACAGGCCTGCGCCAGGTCGCGGCCGCTGGCGATGGCGAGCCGGGCGCACAGAGCCTGCAGCACGATGGCCATCAGGTTGGACAGAAGCGCCACCGAGAGAAGCGCATAGCCGAATTTCGAGCCGCCCGCGAGCGAAGTCGCCCAGTTGCCGGGGTCCATGTAGCCGACCGCCACCAGGTAGCCCGGCCCGGCAAACGCCATCATCCGGCGCAGCTTCGATCCGCTCTTCTGGGTGTCCACCGAACCATGCACGTCGGCAAGGCTGAGGTCGAGGCTGTCCTGCCGCCAGCCGGCATCGGTTTTCGGTTTGATCGCGTCCATGGTGTCCTCGTCTGTATGCTGCAATGCAAGACTAGTTGTTTAGAATGATAATGCAAGTCATTCGCAACAAGAAATTTATGTGACGAGAAAATTTGCCGTGGCGGGGTCATTTGCGGCAGCAGAGCGATGTGATGGTCAGGCTGATCGGGGGCGGAGGGATAGCGCGCGCATCGGCTTCGGTGGGCGCGGCGCGTGGTGCGATAACGCCGGATAACAGCGCTACAAGGCCATAAATCGTGTCGGTATTCAGCTATGGGCAAGATGTTTATATTTATTGTTAATAATTTATACGTCATATATTCGTCATCAAACAGTCATGAAGACGCGTCCTTGACCCCTGCGCCCCATGTTCGCAAGGGTTGGCCGGGAAGGGGCATCTTTGGCAATCATCTGCTTTGCAAATAGCCGGTCGGAAATCGGAGGGCGCGCTGCCGCTGCCGTAGCGAACGAACTATTGAACGAGGGGTTTGGTGCCGCACTTTACGACTGCCTGGAACGGTTTGCTCTGGAAACCCACCTGCAATTTCCGCGCGACACATCGGTGCGAAATCCGGTTTGCGGAAGGCAGTTCATCGAGGAGACCAGAGCCCTCGCCCGAACCCATGAACATCTTGTCATCGACCTCTCCGGTGCCGGGGACCAGATCGCCGCGATCGCCTTTGCCATGGCGGATCTCGTGCTCATTCCCTTCCTCCCCCATCAGCCGGACGCCGCTCCGTTCGTAAGGACAATCGAGCTCCTCGACATACTCTCCTCCCACCGCTCGCAACCTCTGCGCCGTGCAGTTTTCCTCGCCAGCCACGACAGCATCAGTCCACGCGTGCATCTGGAGATTTCCGGCCAACTGATCCGCCGCGGCCTCGCAACATTCCCAGTGTCCTTCCAAGACCCGCCAAAGCAAGTCGTGGCAACCGGCAAAGCGCGATGCATCGATCACACTGAAGTCGCTGCCGAGAGCGCCGCATCCCTCCTCAAAGCCGACATCGCACGCTTCAGCCAATACGCCCTCAACGCAGCCCTCCACCCAAACCACTCCACCACCCGCGCGCTGGCGGCCAGCTGATAAGGCTGGGGCGCGTAAAAGTTACGGATCAATCGCCTAAGTCCGGACCGCGCTACCTACTTCGCCACGGGAGTAGGAGGCACTTGCGCTACCTTCAGCCTGATTTCATTTTCGCCTAATATCGGGGTGATGCTTGTGGCATGCCGCCTGCCCACTCGTCGTCCACGAAGGTGATTGCAATGAAAAACGATTTGCCTTCCCGGTCGTCGCGCTCATGCACCTTGGCAAATCTTGCCGTCCAAACGCTTCTGTGCGCAGCGAGTATTCTAGTCCTCGCCCGAGAAAGTCATGCCGACCAACCCATTGAAAGGGTTGAAAGCATTCATTACAAAGTCGCGTCGGATTATACATACAAGTTTACGATGGTCATCGACGACTTCGTGCAAAAGCAAGCGCAGATCAAGGATCTGTCGCAGTTTGCAATGACATATGACCCTGCCAGAACGTCGTTTCGTTTTATAAAAGGGTGGGTCGATGGACCCAACGGCGTTCGTCACGAACCGGCACCGGATGCCATATTCACCCGTCCAAGTGCCGCCTCGCGCGACGCGCCGGGCTTCGTATCCTCGCTGACGACAACGGTTGTCATGCCTGCGGTGACGACCGGCAGCCATGTTCACTACGAGATCGAGGAAGTCGTCTCCAAACCGTCCCTGATGGGCTTCAACCCGGCGGCATGGCTCGACCCGTTTCGAGACGCCAACGAGCAGGTGGTCATCGACATGCCTGCCACACTTCCCTTCACCATCGCCAGCCAGGGTGGTTTCGCAGTCTCCGACACGACGGCGAACGGCATTCGTCATATCGTCGCCGACGCCAGCCTGCGGAACGTCTCGGCCGGTGACAAAGAGCAGCATATGGCCTCCCTCGTGGAGTTCGAGCCGCTGTTTCTCGGCACCTCGCTGCGCAGTTACAACGAAGCCGGCGACATCTACTACCGCGTCAACAAGGGCAAGCCGGTTGTCACGGCAGAGATCGACGCGCTCGCCAAGAGTATCGTCGGAGATCGCAGGGGGCTCGACGCAGCACGCGCCATCTATGACTGGTGCGCCAAGAACATCCGCTATCTCGCCGTTTACATGAGCGATGACGACGGCTACGAATCGCATGACGCAGCGACCATCTTGAAAAACGGTTATGGCGATTGCAAAGACCACGTTACGTTGATGCAAGCCCTTCTTTCTGCAGAAGGCATCCGCTCCCAGCCGGCACTCATCGACTGGAGCAATCGGGCCAGACCGCTTCCGCTCTGGTCGCCCTACGAGATCAATCACGCGATAATTTATCTGCCCGACTTCGATGTCTTCGCCAACCCGACCAGCCCCTTCACCCCGTTTGGTGTCCTCGATCAGGGACTGAGCGGCAAGCTCGCCATTGTCGCTGGCGAGCATTCCGAGGTTCGTCGCACGCCTGAGATGACGCCTGAAACCGAGCAATTCGTCACCAAAGGCTCCATACGCATCAACGACGACGGAACCATCCTCGGCCAGGCGACCGCGACGATGTCACCAAGCATCGAAATGTCGCTCCGCTCGGCCCTGCAAAACCCCGATGAAAACAACCGCCGGATCGACCGCAAGCTCCGAAACACGCCCGAAGGCGGCTTTGGCCGGCTTGTGACGAGCGGGCCGGAGGACATGGATCATCCTTTCAAACTGACGATGGACTGGCATAGTCCCCATGGAATAGACCCGGCGGGCGGTGCGTTCGTGTTGCCATCGCCGCCCCTGTTCGATCCGATCGATGAGCTGCGATCGTTTCTCGACCGGAAGGGCAGGCGTTTTACGCCCATGGAGTTGCCCGTTCGTGATCTCAACTGGGCTTATAGCGTCGCCATGCCCGCCTCTTTCAGGATTGCTACTGCGCCCAGGGATGTCGATATCAGCAACGAAGTTGGGTCTTACAAGGCGATCTACCAACGCCAGGAAGATTGCCTGGTCGTCCAACGTCAACTTGTCCTGAAGGCGAGAGAGCTCGAACCTTCCGCCTACGCCGATCTGGAGCGCCTTATCTATGCAGCGCAGAACGACTTTACAGCCATCGTGACGACAGGCGCCAGACAGATCGGATCTCCCGAGACGAGTGCAGACAGCTCCAAATGCCATCCTTGATCCGCTCCGTAATCTGATTGCTCCACCGCTTGCGCAGAACGCCACAAATCTGCAGCCAGTCACCCTGCAAATCAGGGCGCGCTGCGCTCTTCCCCCGCTTTCGTCCCGTCAGCCATTGTGTTTGCCGTTTCAATTCATACATGCTTGTGACTTGAACGGGACCAAAACAAGGGTTTGACGATGGCTGGACTGCTGAGACGACTGCTGCCGAAGCGATTTCGCAAGGAGGGGACGGTGATCCCCGTTGTTCGCCTCAGCGGCACGATCATGGCAGGTGGCAGCCCTTTCCGGCCAGCCCTCAATCTGGCCAGTGTCGGCCACGCTCTCGACAAGGCGTTTTCGATGAAGGCATCACCTGCGGTTGCCATCGTCATCAACTCGCCGGGTGGCTCGCCCGTCCAGTCGCGCATGGTCTACAATCGCATCCGCGACCTCGCGGTCGAGAAGAAGAAGAAGGTGCTCGTGTTCGTCGAGGATGTGGCTGCTTCCGGCGGCTACATGATTGCGCTCGCCGGCGACGAGATCATCGCCGACCCGACATCGATCGTCGGATCTATCGGCGTTGTCTCCGGCGGCTTCGGTTTTCCCGAACTGTTGAAGAAGATCGGCGTCGAGCGGCGTGTCTACACCGCCGGCAGCAACAAGGTGATCCTCGATCCTTTCCAGCCGGAAAAGGAGAAGGACATCGACTATCTCAAGAGCCTGCAGCTCGAGATCCACACGATTTTCATCGACATGGTCCGCGAGCGCCGCGCCGGCCTGATAAAGGCGGACGATGATACGATCTTCTCCGGCCTGTTCTGGACGGGAACAAGGGGACTGGAGCTCGGCCTCATCGACGGCCTCGGCGAAATGCGCCAGGAGCTGAAGAAACGCTATGGCGAAAAGACGAAAATCGAGCTCGTCTCGTCGTCGCGCGGCCTGTTCGGAAGAAAGGCGCCAAGCATCGCCTTGCCCGGCCTTGACAGCATTGCCGCAGGTCTTGCATCCGGGCTTGCGGAAGCCGCAGAAGAAAAGGCACTATGGGGCCGATACGGATTATAACAACGGAACAGCCCCGGCATGGCGCAGCTCATTTTCATCATCGTTATCGGCAGCGTCTGCTGGCTGATCTACAAGCGCTTCATCAACGCGGCGCAGCGGCTGCAACAGCAGTCGCAGCGCCAGGAGCGCGAGCGCAGCACCGGCGCCATGGGCACGCTCGTCAAGGATCCGTTGACGGGCGAATACCGGCTGAAGAGGGACGAGGAATAGCGGGTCGCGGGATGCTAGTTCCGGATCAAACCTGCGAAATGCGTGCAGTGCCAAATGATTGACCAGGCTAGCTGCACCGCGAGTGCATCGCTAGCGCCGATGCCGGACCCGCGAAACCCAATCGGCTCCTGCATAGCTGATGCAGACTATTAGGATAGTGCGTGTTGGGTCGTCGACGGTGAAACAAACAACTGCTTTTTCAGAGGCCGGTATAGCGCGTAACCCGGGATAGATTTCGTCACGCACGGTGCCGATTTTCGGAAAGTCTGCGAGCGACGCAATGAAATTCACGATTTCATCTGTCTTTGCCAGTCCGACTGCAATGCCGGCATAGTCCGAAATCATCGAAACGGTCTCAAAAAGATCGTCTTCGACCGCCGGGTGCCTACGGATCGTATAGCGCATGGATGGCCTTACATGTTGTGTTGCGCGCTCAGCTTTTTCTTCACGCGCTCGGCCATGTCAGCGCCGTCCCACGGTAACCAGTCACCGACAGGCAAGGCCATCCGTCGCCGGATTTCATCTGTCAGTCCCACAGGATCTTCGGCGGAAGTTTCATTTTGAAGCATCATCCGGGCAATGCCAGCTTCCACCACGCTCGAGATCGACGGATAGATACCCTCCTCGACCAGTCGTTCCGCATAGCGCAAATAGTCTTCGGTAAGGGTAATCTCTGTCTTGACGTTCATTGTCCTTCTCCGATGAAGCCGGTGTTTCTCTATACTTGTTATCTTGACCCCTGTCCCCTCCCATGGCACCAGTCGCGCTTCTTACCGCAATTCGGATCCCCATCATGACGGCTGCAGCCATTCCCGATCACATGAACCCGAAGCGCTCGTTCCAGGCGCTGATCCTGACGTTGCATGCCTATTGGGCGGATAAGGGTTGTGCGGTCCTGCAGCCCTATGACATGGAAGTCGGCGCCGGTACCTTCCATCCCGCGACGACGTTGCGCGCGCTCGGTCCGAAGCCTTGGAAGGCAGCCTATGTGCAGCCGTCGCGCCGCCCGTCCGATGGCCGATACGGCGAAAACCCCAATCGCCTGCAGCACTATTACCAGTATCAGGTGATCCTCAAGCCGAACCCGCCGAACCTGCAGGAATTGTATCTCGGCTCGCTGGCCGCCATCGGTCTCGATCCGCTGCTGCACGACATCCGCTTCGTCGAGGACGATTGGGAAAGCCCGACGCTGGGCGCCTGGGGTCTCGGCTGGGAGTGCTGGTGCGATGGCATGGAAGTCTCGCAGTTCACGTACTTCCAGCAGATTTGCGGCATCGAATGCGCACCCGTCGCCGGCGAACTGACCTACGGTCTCGAGCGGCTGGCCATGTATGTGCAGGGCGTCGATAACGTCTACGACCTCAATTTCAACGGCCGCGAGGGCGACGAGAAGATCTCCTATGGAGACGTCTTCCTGCAGGCGGAGCAGGAGTATTCGCGCCACAATTTCGAGTTCGCCAACACCGAGATGCTGCATCGCCACTTCATCGACGCAGAGAAGGAGTGCCTGGCGCTTCTGGCATCAGGCGCGCCGGGCGAGGGCGACAAACGGGTCCTGCACAAATGCGTCTTCCCGGCCTATGACCAGTGCATCAAGGCCAGCCACGTCTTCAATCTGCTCGATGCGCGCGGCGTGATCTCGGTCACCGAGCGCCAGAGCTACATCCTGCGTGTGAGAACGCTCGCCAAGGCTTGCGGCGAGGCCTTCCTGCTGACCGATGCTGGCGGGGCCAACGTCATGCAGGCGGCCTGAACCGCTCGTAGATCGACACTGAAATGACGCATGACATCGGCGCCGGGAACGCATAGGGTCCGGCGCACTTCTCTGTCGTTCTGGGGGCTTGACGATGTACATTATTCTGGGCGTGGCTGTGCTGGCCGCGATCTATGTGATCTTTGTCTACAACGGTCTGGTGCGTGCCCGGCAGGTGGCCGAAGAAGCCTGGTCCGGCATCGACGTGCAGCTGAAGCGCCGCGCCGACCTGATCCCCAACCTGATCGAAACCGTGAAGGACTATGCCACCCACGAAAAATCGACGCTGGAGGAGGTGGTCTCCCTGCGTAACCAGGCGCAGGCCGTGCCATCAGGCGATGTCGCCGCTCGCGGTGTCGCCGAAGGGCTGCTCGGGCAAGCTCTCGGCCGGGTCATGGCGCTGGCCGAAGCCTATCCGGACCTCAAGGCCAACCAGAATTTCTCCGAGCTGCAGGCCTCGCTGGAAACGATGGAGAGCGAGTTGCAGATGGCGCGGCGCTATTACAACGGCGCTGCCCGCGATCTGAACGTCAAGGTCGAGAGCTTTCCGAACAATCTCGTTGCCGGCCCGTTCGGTTTTGCCAAGCGTCCCTATTTCGAGGTCACCAATGAAGCCGATCGCGCCGTTCCATCCGTGAAATTCTAGATCTTTCCCCTTTCGGAATGGTTTTGCGACGGATATGGAGGCGATAGAACCTGTTGCCGGGTTACCGTTTCGTTGGCAGATGGAAGAGATTGACGATGGGCAGAGCAAAACTCACGATTATTCCGCCGGGCAAGCCGCTCACCGGTCGCGCCGTGCCGCCCGGATCGAAGTCCATTACCAATCGTGCGCTGCTGTTGGCCGGCCTCGCCAAGGGCACCAGCCGGCTGACCGGCGCGTTGAAAAGCGATGATACCCGATACATGGCCGATGCGCTGCGCGCCATGGGCGTCAGCGTCGAGGAACCGGATAGCACGACTTTCATCGTCACCGGCACGGGTGTGTGGTCTGCGCCCGAAAAGCCCTTGTTTCTTGGAAATGCCGGCACTGCGACGCGCTTCCTGACGGCGGCTGTGGCAAGCGTTGCTGGAACCGTGGTCGTCGATGGCGACCAGCATATGCGTAAACGGCCTATAGGACCGCTGGTCACAGCATTGAAATCGCTCGGCATCGATGTTGAAGCCCCGACCGGATGCCCGCCTGTGACAGTGCGTGGCAACGGCCATTTCGGCTCTGGCCGGGTGGAAGTCGATGCCGGCCTTTCCAGCCAATATGTCTCGGCATTGTTGATGGCTGCACCTCTGGCATCGCCGGGCGCAAACCAGCCCGTCACCGTAACCCTTGCAGGTGCAGACATCGGCGCGCGCGGCTATGTGGACCTGACCCTGGATGTCATGCAGGCTTACGGAGCGAAGGTAGAGCAGCGCGACGGCGTCTCCTGGACCATTCAACCGACCGGCTACACGGCAACCGATTTCCACATCGAGCCAGATGCATCGGCGGCCACCTATCTCTGGGGTGCCGAAGTGCTCAGCGGCGGGGCCATCGACATCGGCACGCCGGCAGACGCATTTACCCAGCCGGATGCCAAGGCCCATGCGGTGATTTCGGCCTTTCCGCATATGCCTGGTGTCATCGACGGATCGCAAATGCAGGACGCCATCCCGACCATCGCCGTGCTGGCCGCGTTCAACGAAACTCCGGTCCGGTTCGTCGGTATCGCCAACCTGCGCGTCAAGGAATGCGACCGTATCCGCGCCCTGTCGACCGGCCTGAACGCCATCCGCGAAGGGCTGGCGACGGAGGAGGGCGACGACCTGATCGTTGCTGCCGATCCGAGCCTCGCCGGACAGCGTCTGGAAGCGGAAATCGATACCTTTGCCGATCACCGCATTGCGATGAGCTTTGCGCTGGCTGGTCTTGTTATCGACGGGATTACCATTCTGGATCCCGATTGCGTTGCCAAGACATTCCCTGATTACTGGCAGGTGCTGGCATCGCTGGGGGTGACTTATACGGACGACGCCAGCTAGCGAAACCGTTTCGCGGCGCGCGCTACACTGGGTTCGGGGGAACGCATCGTGATACGGATTGCCGCACGTCTTTGTCTGCTGTGTCTTGGGCTGCTCGTTACCGGGGCTGCATCGGCGCAGGAGGTCATCACCGCCTTCCAGCAGGCCATCATCCTCGACAAGGACGCCTCGATGCAGGTGACCGAGACAATCGGCGTCAATGCCGAGGGTCGCGATATCCGCCATGGCATTTTCCGCGATTTCCCGCTGACGTTCCAGGATGCGTACGGCAGGACAGCGACCGTCGATCTTACGGTTCAATCGGTTAGCCGCGATGGCAGCCCTGAGCAATGGCGCAGCGAGAGTATCGAAGGCGGCATCCGCATTTATATCGGGTCTGCCGACGTCACCCTCAGCCCCGGACGCCATGAATTTCAGCTCACCTACAAGACCAACCGCCAGACCCGCTATTTCGACGACTACGACGAGCTGTACTGGAACGTCACCGGTACCGGATGGGTGTTCCCGATCCAACAGGCGTCGGCAACGGTCATGCTGCCCGAAGGTGTCAGGCCGCAGGGTCTCGATTTTGCCACCGGGCCGCTTGGATCAAAGGGCAGGAATGCCCGGGTCAGCGAGGACGGCAGCGATGTCGTTTTCGAGACCACCCGGCCGTTGGCCCCAAAGGAAGGCCTGACGATCGCCATCAAGCTGGCAAAGGGCGCCGTCGATGCTCCGAGCGTCGACCAGCAGCGCGCCTGGTTCCTGCGCGACAACAGCGACCTCATCATCGCCGGTATCGGCCTGTTGCTGGTGCTGGCGTACTATGGACGCAGCTGGGTCAAGGTTGGCCGCGACCCCGACCGCGGTGTCGTCGTACCCCGCTGGGATGCGCCTGAAGGAACCTCGCCAGCCTTGGTCAACTATATAGACAATCGCGGCTTTTCCTCCGGCGGCTGGACCGCACTGTCCTCCGCCGCGCTCAATCTCGCCGTCAACGGCTACGTCGTGCTGGAAGATCTTGACAGCAGCATCGTCATCCGCCGCACGGCCAAAACTGCAGCCGGCAAGCTCGATGCCGGCGAGCAGACGTTGCTGAACGCGATTGGCGGCAAGGACGACGCGCTGGTCATCGACAAGGCCCACGGCGAAAAGGTTCAGGCAACCGGCGAGGCGTTCCGCGACGCGATCGAGAAGGAACATCGCGACGCTTACTACAAGAGCAACGCGCTCTACACGTTCGGTGGCATCGTGCTGTCGCTGGTGGTGTTCGTCTGCATCGTCGTTTTCGGCCGGCTGCACGAAAATGCAATGCCGCTGATCATCGTGCCCGGCATGCTGTCGGTTTTCGGCGTCGCGGTCGCCGCCTTCATTGGAAGGTCGTTCCGTCCCAATGCAGGCACGGTGCGCAAGGTCTTCGCGGTACTGGTCTTTGCCTTCATCGCCTTTGTCGCCGTCTCTGTCGTCGCCATCCTCTTCGCTGCGCAGACCTCGTCGCCCGCCATCGTCGGCGACCTGCCGCTGACGGTCGCGATCATCGGCATCTTCGCTGCCAATTGCGTCTTCTTCTTCCTGATGGGCGCGCCGACTGCCCTCGGCGCCAGGGTGATGGATGGCATCGCCGGGCTCCGGCAGTACCTGACGCTCGCCGAAAAGGACCGGATGAACATGCAGGGCGCTCCGACCATGTCGCCGAAGCATTTCGAAACGCTGCTCCCCTATGCGGTGGCGCTCGGCGTCGAAAAGCCCTGGACTAAAAGCTTCGAGAGCTGGTTTGCCGCAGCCGCCATCGGCGGCGTTGCTTACGCGCCAGGCTGGTACGGCGGCAGCTTCGGTGCCGACAGTTTCTCGGACCGCATCGGCGGCTTCTCCTCATCGATGGCCTCGACCATAGCCTCGACGATCCCGGCTCCCGTCTCCACCTCCGACAGCGCCTTCTCCAGCAGCGGCGGTGGCAGCTCATCCGGAGGTGGCGGCGGCGGTGGAGGCGGCGGCGGCTGGTGAGTTGAGGGCGCGCGGTAAGTGGCAGTATTTACCTCCCCCTTGAGGGGGGAGGTCGCGGCGAAGCCGCGGGTGGGGGTGATGGTTGTTGAAACCAGGGGCCATACCCGTTTGTGAGGCGGATCACCCCGCCCCGTCGCTTCGCGCCGACCCTCCCCCTCAAGGGGAGGGTGTGCCATTTGCAAGCTCGCCGTGCAGCGCGTCAAAGGGAGCCAAGCATGCCAAAAAAGCCTTCACAGCTGAGCCGTTTTAAGGTGGCCAACAGCCGTCGGCTCCGCGCTGATGCCACGGATGCGGAGGTAAAGTTATGGCGCCATCTCTGGCGCATCCCCATTGAGGGTACGCATGTCAGACGGCAGGTCCCTATCGGTAAGTACTTTGCGGATTTTGCCTGTCATCAGATCGGTCTGATCATCGAGCTGGACGGCAGCCAGCATGCTGAAGCCGCCGCCGGGCGCTACGATCTCGAACGGACGAGTTTCCTCGAAAGCCAAGGTTATCAAGTTATCCGATTTTGGAATGCCGATGTCCTCTCCGAGCTTGACGCGGTCCTCGACACCATATTTGCCATTGTGCAGCAGCGACAAATTTTGCTAGCAGAAGCCGACCGTTTTCACCCCACCCCGGCACTGAGTGCCGACCCTCCACCTCTCGGGGAGGGTGAGGAATATTGACATGCCCGATCTCCTGCTTGAACTTCGCTCCGAGGAAATTCCAGCCCGCATGCAGCGCAAGGCCGCGGGAGACCTGAAGAAGCTTGTCACCGACGCCCTGGTCGATGCGGGCCTGTCCTACGAGGGTGCGCGGGAATACTGGACTCCCCGGCGCCTGACACTCGATATTCGCGGACTGACCGCGCGTTCCGCCGATGTCCGCGAGGAGCGCAAGGGCCCCCGTCGCGATGCCAACGCCCAGGCGATCGAAGGTTTTCTGCGCGCCGCAGGGCTGTCGTCCATCGACGAGGCGCAGATCCAGAGCGATCCCAAGAAGGGCGAGTTCTACGTCGCCATCATCGCCAAACCCGGTCGCGCTGCCGAGGAGATCATTGCCGATGTCATGCCCGGCATCATCCGCAGCTTTCCGTGGTCGAACACGATGCGCTGGGGTGCCGCTTCCGCAAAGCCGGGCTCGCTGCGCTGGGTCCGCCCGCTGCAGTCGATTGTCTGCACCTTCGGTACCGAGCACGAAGGCACTGTCGTCATTCCCTTCGAGATCGACGGTATCGTCGCCTCCGACGTCACCTATGGCCACCGTTTCCACGCGCCCGCAGCGATCACCGTCAAGCGCTTCGACGACTATGTTGCCGGCCTGGAGAGAGCCAAGGTCATCCTCGACGCCGAGCGCCGCAAGGAAATCATCGCTGCCGATGCAGCAAACCTGGCCTTTGCCAGCGGACTGGAACTGGTCGACGATCCAGCCCTGCTCGAGGAGGTTTCCGGCCTCGTCGAATGGCCGCAGGTGCTGATGGGCGAGTTCGAGGCGGATTACCTGACGATCCCCTCCGAAATCATCCGCCTGACGATCAAAACCAACCAGAAGTGCTTCGTCACCCGTCCCCACGGCAGCGAGACGCTTTCCAACAAGTTCGTGCTGATCGCCAATATCGAGGCCAGTGACAGTGGCGCGGAAATCATCCACGGCAACGGCAAGGTCGTGCGCGCCCGGCTATCCGACGCGCTGCACTTCTGGAAGCGCGACCAGGGCGATCTTCCCGACCTCGACACGCTGCAGGCGTCGGCCGCAAAATTCAACCTGGACCTTGGCAAGCCGCTCGACCAGCGCATGGCCAAGCTCGATGCCCTCAACGTCACCTTCCACGCCAAGCTCGGTAGCCAGGGCGAGCGCGTTGCGCGCATCCGCAAGCTCGCTGCAGCACTGGCAGCGGTGACCGGTGCCGATGCAGGCCTCGTAGACCGCGCCGTCGTGCTGGCGAAGGCCGACCTGCGCACTGAAGCCGTTGGCGAATTCCCGGAGTTGCAGGGGCTGATGGGCCGGAAATATGCGGCTCTCCAGGGCGAGGACCCGTCTGTCGCTGCTGCCATCGAAGATCACTGGAAGCCGAACGGCCCGTCTGACCGGTTGCCGCATGACAAGGTCGGACTGACCGTGGCGCTAGCCGACAAGCTCGACACGCTCGTCGGGTTCTGGGCGATCGACGAGAAGCCGACTGGCTCCAAGGATCCCTACGCCCTCCGTCGCGCAGCGCTCGGCGTCGTGCGTATCGTGCTCGAACAGCGCATCCGCCTGCCGATCATGCGCTATCTCAGCGACCATATGGCGATAGTCGACGAATCCGTCGAAATGGCCGGCCTCCGCCAGCAGATGCAGGAGCATCCGGACGGACTGATGAAGTTCGGCCATGCGAACGGCGAGCAGATGCTGGCGCGCGAGCGCGACCTGCTGTCGTTCTTCCATGACCGGCTGAAAGTCTACCTGCGCGATCAGGGCGCCCGCTACGACCTGATCGATGCGGTGCTGACGCCGGAGACGGACGACCTGCTGATGGTGGCCCGCCGCGTCGAGGCCCTGACCTTCTTTATCACCTCGGAAGACGGCAAGAACCTGCTTGCCGGCACCAAGCGCGCAACTCAGCTGCTAGCGGCCGAGGAGAAGAAGGGTACCGTCGTCGCCGATGCCGTGACCCCGGCTTTGTTGACGCTCGATGCCGAGAAGGATCTGTTTTCGGCCGTCGCCAAGGCCTCCGGGGAGGCGTCTTCCGCTATCGCCACGGAGGACTTCCGCTCGGCGATGACGGCATTGTCGACGCTGCGCCTGCCCGTCGACCGGTTCTTCACGGATGTCCTGGTCAACGACGAGGACGTTGCCGTGCGTGGCAACCGCCTGGCGCTGCTTCGCCTGATCCGCGAAGCCACTGGCACGGTTACCGATTTCTCAAAGATATCCGGCTAGATTAACTATCGGCGGCCCCGGTGAGCCGCCGATCAGTACATAAAAATTTGCGTCTGGTTCCAGCGGCGGATGACTGGCTCCCCGAGGTCGTGCTCGTATCCGAGCACGCTGATGCTCGCCGTGTCGAGAACCAGCAGCGCGCCGCCTTCTGGCGGCAGGCCGATCCAGCGGGCGCTGAGCACACGCAGGAAATGGGCGCTGGAAAAGATCAGCACGCGGTCGTTTCGCGCCCGCAATGCGGCAATGATGCTGTCTGCCCGCGCACCGACATCGGCGGCAGCTTCGCCCTCAGGGGCGCCATCGCGAAACAGATGCCAGTCCGGACTTGTCTTCAGGATGTCCTTCGTCGTCACCCCTTCATAGGCACCGTAGTCCCATTCCGCCAGGTCCGCCTTGATCTCCCGCCGGTCACCAAAACCGGCGAGGGCGCAGGTGTTCGATGCGCGCATGGACGGGCTCGACCAGACGGCGTCGAAATGCTGGCCCTGCAGCCGGTCGGCCAGTTTCACGGCCGCTGCTTCGCCTGCTGCGGTCAGCGGAATGTCGGACCGGCCCGTATGCTTTCCGGAAAGGCTCCACGCCGTCTCGCCGTGCCGCACCAGGGTGATTTCAGGCCATGCACTGCTCATGTCGCTACCTTTCGCTCATCTGCGGCTGTCGCATCCGATAACCCCATATCGCGGCGGCGGTGCTGCCAAGTCAACTGCCGATAACGTGATGTGCGCGACAGGTCCACCGCAGGCAAAAACCGCCGGATCGCTCCGGCGGTTGTGGAAAGATCGTCGATTTTTCCGGGCATCAGGCAGCGCGGCGGGCCTGCTGCATGGTGGGGCGGCCATCGGAGATGCGGAAGCCGCGGATCAGGTCGAGCAGCTCCTCGGTGTCGCTGGCCAGCGTTTCGGCCGAAGCCGTGGTTTCTTCCGCCATGGCTGCGTTCTGCTGGGTGGCGGCGTCGAGCTGGTTCATGGCCGTTGAAATGGAGCGCAGCGTCGTATCCTGTTCGGAGGCGCTGTGGGCGATCTTCGAGACGATCTCGTTGGCCGCCTTGATCTGGCCGGAGATGCGCTTCAGCGCCTCGCCGGCGTCGCCGACCAGGCGCACGCCGTGCTCGACCTGCGTCGAGGACCGGGCGATCTGCTCCTTGATTTCCTTGGCGGCCGCTGCTGAGCGTTGCGCCAGTTCGCGGACCTCCTGGGCGACCACGGCAAAGCCCTTGCCGGCTTCACCGGCGCGTGCAGCCTCAACACCGGCATTGAGCGCCAGCAGGTTCGTCTGGAAGGCGATCTCGTCGATGACGCCGATGATCTTGCCGATCTCCGTGGACGACTGTTCGATGCCGCTCATGGCGCCGATCGCCTGTGCCACGACGCCATCGCTGCGCGAGGCCTCGACGCTGATGGTGTCGACGCGCTTGCTGGCCTCATGGGCGCCTTCCGCTGTCTGGCGGACGGCAACGGTGAGCTCATCGAGAGCCGCCGATGTTTCCTCGAGGCTGGCGGCCTGGCGTTCGGTGCGCTGCGACAGTTCGTTGGAGGCGCGGCGGATCTCTTCCTTCGAGACGCCGATGTCGTTGCCCTTGGAGTTGACGCGGCTCATTGCCGCCTCCAGATGCGACAGGGCTTCGTTGAAGTTGTTGCGCAGTCCGGCATAGCTGGTGCCGAGGTCGCCGCAGCGGATGGTCAGGTCGCCCTTCGCCAGTTGTTCGAGCGATTCGCCGATGGTCGCAACGACGCGTGCCTGCAAGTCGGCCTGGTCCTGCTGATGGCGAACGTTCTCCTGACGCTCGGCACTGATCTGTCGTTCCTGGGCTTCCTGAAGTTCGGCCAGTGCATGCCGCTCGCGGATCTTCTGCTGCAGCGATTGTGTCGCCTTCGCCATCATGCCGACTTCGTTGTGCAGGCCGGTGTGCGGGATCGTAAGGGTAACGTCTTCGTCCGCGACGGCATTCAGTGCGCCGCGTACATCGGCCAGTGGCCCGGAGATGCTGCGGATCACATAAAGTGCCGCTGCGATGGCGATCACGAAGACGACGAGGCCGACCAGCAGCGTTTGCCAGATCGTCGCCCGTACCTGTGCTTCCAGGTCGTCCATGTAGACGCCGGTCGCAAGCGTGATGTGCCACGGCGTGAACACCTTGGCATAGGCGCTCTTGCGGAAGAACGCATCGGCAGGCTGTTGTGGCTTGGGCCCGTAGAAATCGACGACGCCACCGCCGGCCTTTCCGACCTTGACGAGTTCGTCGCGGTACATGTTGCCTTTCGGATCCGGCTTGCCCTTGTTGCTCAGCCCGACCTTGGAAGGATCGTAGTGGATTTTCAGGACGACGTCGTCGTCATAGCCAAAGAGGTACCCATCCGGTTCGAAACGGATATGGGAGAGCTCGTCGAATGCCTGCGTCTGCGCCTGCTCGTGCGTCAGAGTACCGGCTTTTTCGCGATCGTAATATTGCTGGAGAATGGACAGCCCGGACTCGACCTGCGTGCGCAGCAGTGCATAGCGCTCGTGGTAGATGGCTGCCGCGGAACTCTGGATTTGATAGTAGGTGACGCCAGCAAAGGCGATCATCAGGCCGGTAACCAGCATCATCAGCTGGGTCGAAATTCGCAGGTTCTTCATCAGGCCTCGCAACGGAATAGGTTCGATTATCCCGGTGCGGTATCCTACCGCTTGATCCTGCGCCGTCGATCATGGCGCATCTGTTGCTGCTGAAGTCACATGCTGCTTCCGGTACGGCGAAGTTGCATCGCGTTCACCTAACAATGCTTTAAAGCTGTCAATATTTAGGGCTTTTATCGGCTTTAATCCCGGCGATTGTCACCCCAACCGCGCATATGACCGTTTTCCCGCCGGGAATACTGCACGAATATGGAGTGACCAGCAGCAATTCTCTCCAGCATCTGCGAACACAAAAATGCGCCCCTGCTTCTCTTCAGGGACGCATCTGTCTGCCTTGCGGCGCACCCCTATCGACTGGAGTTCGATGGGGAGGGGAATGAGCGGGCTACTGAAGGCGCAACTGGAAATCCGAGGTGTCGAGAGGCTTGGCCGGTGGCGTGGCTGCGGCGATCGCTGCCGTCATCGCACTGCGATCGATGCCGTCAGGCGATACCCCGGCTGCGGCCAGTGCTTCCGGCGACGCCTTACTGATGAATACGACCGGCGATCCGCCCAGCCAGGCTTCGGTGCGGACGACCTTTTGCTCGCCGTTGATCTGGCGCACCACGGTCGTCTGCGTCCCCACGGGGAGTTCGGGAACCACATAGCTTTTCTTGGCGACCTCCTGCTTGATCGGCGCGCAATCGACGCAGACCTTCGCCTGGATGCTGTCGCCGCTGGTGCGGGTCGCGCCGTCGAGCGTCAGGAACGACGACGCCATCGCGGAGCTGCCGATCAGCATGGCAGAACTGCCGATCAAAACGAATGCTGCACTCAGGATCGTGGGACGCATGAAACTCTCCATCGGATACTGCGAGGAGATTAGCGCGCCTTTGTTTCCATCCGGTCAGGGGAATCGGTAAAACTTTATCGGAAACGCGGATTTGGGGCAGGAAAGAGCCGTCCAGTCAGGCCTTTTCGCGCTCGATTGCCCGCCAGCCGATATCGGCGCGGCTGAAGCCGCTGTCCCAGACCACCTGCTCTGCAAGCGAATAGGCGCGCTTCTGGGCCTCGCCGACGCTGCTGCCCGTTGCCGTCACTCCCAGCACCCGGCCTCCGGTCGCGACCAGCGCACCGTCCTTCAAAGCTGTCCCGGCATGAAACACTTTCGCACCGTCGCTGTCTGCGGGCAGGGCCGCGATGACGGAGTTCTTCTCATAGGCGCCCGGATAGCCCTTCGAGGCCATGACGACGGTCAACGCCGCATCGTCGCTCCATTCGGCGGTCGCCTTGTCGAGCGTGCCGTTGGCGCAAGCGAGCAGCAGCGGCAGAAGATCGCTTTTCAGCCGCATCATCAGCACCTGGCATTCCGGATCGCCGAAGCGGACATTGTACTCGATCAGTTCCGGCCCCTTTGCGGTGATCATCAGACCGGCAAAGAATACGCCGGAAAACGGCATACCGCTTGTCGCCATTCCACGCATCGTCGGCTCGATGATCTCCTTCATCGTCCGCTCGATCAGCTCGGGCGTCATCACTGCGGCGGGCGAGTAGGCGCCCATGCCGCCCGTGTTCGGGCCGGTGTCGCCGTCGCCGACGCGCTTGTGGTCCTGGGCGGTGGCCAGCGCCAAAGCGTGAGTTCCGTCGCAGAGGCAGAAGAAGCTTGCTTCCTCGCCATCGAGAAAGGCTTCGACGACGACTTCCGCACCCGCCGACCCGAAGGCGCCGTCGAAACAGTCGTCAACGGCCGCAATCGCCTCGTCCAGCGTCATCGCCACGGTGACGCCCTTGCCGGCAGCAAGGCCATCGGCCTTGACAACGATGGGCGCGCCCTCGGCGAGAATATAGGCCTTCGCCTTGCCGGCATCGTCGAAGCGCTGATAGGCGCCTGTCGGAATGTTGTAGCGGGCGCAGATGTCCTTGGTGAAACCCTTGGAACCCTCGAGCTGGGCGGCGGCGGCAGAGGGGCCGAAGACGGCGATACCGGCCTCGCGCAAGCGGTCGGCAAGACCGGCGACCAGCGGCGCCTCAGGGCCGACGACGACAAAATCGATGGCTTCCGACAGGCAGAACGCAGCAACGGCGTCGTTGTCTTCCGTATCGACGGCAACGAGCGTGGCATGCTCGGCGATGCCGGGATTGCCGGGAGCGGCGTAAAGCTTGGTCAGCAGCGGCGATTGCGCCAGCTTCCAGGCCAGCGCATGCTCGCGTCCGCCCGATCCGATCAACAGAACTTTCATCGCCTGCCCCTTTGTTGCCAGAACTTGGCGGTTAAGCAGCCCTGCCGCAAAGGTCAAGCGGCAATTCCTGTGGAGTCCACCGGAAGCGCTGACTGAGATCATTGCCTTGCCGCTTTCTCGGACTATGGTCGCGCCAATCAGAAGCAACGCAGAGATCCCCATGGCCGCAGATATCCGCTCCATCGCAGCAATCATTTCCGCCGAGATCAATGCTCGGCCTGAGCAGGTGGTTTCGGCGGTCGGCCTTCTCGACGAGGGCTCGACGGTGCCGTTCATTGCCCGCTACCGCAAGGAAGTGACCGGCGGGCTGGATGATGGGCAGTTGCGGACGCTGGCCGAGCGGCTGGTCTACCTGCGCGAGCTCGAAGCGCGCCGCGGCTCGATCAGCGACAGCATCACCGGCCAGGGCAAGATGACCGACGACCTGCAGCGCAAGATCGCCGGCGTCACCACGAAGGCCGAGCTCGAGGATCTCTACCTGCCGTTCAAGCAGAAGCGCCGGACCCGCGCCGAGATCGCCCGCGAGCGCGGTCTAGGGCCATTGGCGGAGGCAATCCTGAAAGATCGCAGCCGTGAACCCGCGCAGCTTGCCGAGGGCTATGTCGCCAACGAGGTGACCGATGTGAAGATGGCGCTCGAGGGTGCCCGCGACATCATTGCCGAGGGCATCGCCGAAAATGCCGATCTCCTGAAGACCTTGCGCGCCCATATGCGTCAGAATGCCCAGCTGCGCGCCAAGGTCGTCGATGGCAAGCAGGAGGCCGGCGCGAAGTTCTCCGACTATTTCGATCACACCGAGCGCTGGGCAACGGCTCCCGGCCATCGGGCTCTCGCCATGCTGCGCGGCTGGAACGAGGAGATGCTGACGCTGACGATCGAGATCGACGCCGATCTCGCGTCACCCTTCAGGCCTGTCGAGCGGATGATCGCCACGGCCTACGAGATCGGCGCCCAGAAGCCCGGCGATCGCTGGCTGATGGAGGTCGCCAGCTGGACATGGCGCGTCAAACTGTCGATGTCGCTGTCGCTCGACCTGATGCGCGAGCTGCGTGAACGAGCCGAGCAGGAGGCCATCCACGTATTTGCGCGCAATCTAAAGGACCTGCTGCTCGCAGCACCCGCCGGCGCGCGCGCCACCATGGGTCTCGACCCCGGCATCCGCACGGGCGTCAAGGTTGCCGTCGTCGATGCCACCGGAAAGCTGCTCGAGACAGCCACGGTCTATCCTTTCCAACCACGCAACGATGTGCGCGGCACCCAGGCGACGCTTGCGGCCCTCATCGTCAAGCACAAGGTCGAACTGATCTCGATCGGCAACGGCACCGGCAGCCGGGAAACCGAAAAGCTGGTGAGCGACATGCTAGTCGAATTGCCTGGCACAAAGCCTACCAAGGTCATCGTTTCCGAAGCGGGCGCCTCGATCTATTCGGCATCGGAAGCGGCAGCCCTGGAGTTCCCCAATCTCGACGTGACGTTGCGCGGCGCAGTATCGATTGCCCGGCGGCTGCAGGATCCGCTGGCCGAACTGGTCAAGATCGAGCCGAAATCGATCGGCGTCGGCCAGTACCAGCACGATGTCGACCAGCAGAAGCTGTCGCGCTCGCTGGATGCCGTCGTCGAGGATGCGGTGAATGCCGTCGGTGTCGATCTCAACACGGCCTCGGCGCCGCTGCTTGCCCGCGTTTCAGGCCTTGGTGCGGCGATTGCCGAATCCATCGTCCGCCACCGCGACGAGGCCGGACGTTTCGAAACCCGGCGCGATCTCCTGAAGGTCGCGCGGCTTGGGCCCCGGGCCTTCGAGCAATGCGCCGGCTTCCTGCGCATCACCGGCGGCAAGGAGCCGCTCGACGCCTCCTCGGTGCATCCGGAAGCCTATGGTGTCGCCAAGAAGATTGTCGCCGCCTGCGGTCGCGACCTGCGCACGCTGATGGGCGATAGCGCCGCGCTGAAGGCGGTCGATCCACGCGCCTTCGTCGATGAACGCTTCGGCCTGCCGACCGTGCGCGATATCTTGGCCGAGCTCGAAAAACCCGGCCGTGACCCGCGCCCGAGCTTCAAGACGGCGACCTTTGCCGAGGGTGTCAACGAAATCAGCGACCTAAAGCCAGGCATGATGCTGGAGGGCACAGTTACCAATGTCGCGGTCTTCGGCGCCTTCGTCGATATCGGCGTACACCAGGACGGTCTGGTTCACGTCTCGCAGCTGGCGGACCGTTTCGTGAAGGATCCTCATGAGGTGGTGAAGGCCGGCGACGTCGTGAAAGTCCGCGTCGTCGACATCGATGCCAAGCGCAAGCGGATCGCCCTCAGCATGCGCAAGGACGCCGGCGATGACGCCGCGCCACCGGCCCGCGAGAACCGAAGCGGTCCCGAAACACGGGTGATGCCGGCAAAGCAGCAGGTCAGTCGCCCGGCACCGCAGACGCAGGGCAGCTTCGGCGCGGCGCTCGCCGATGCGCTCAAGCGAAAATAGTCACTTAGCTTATATATTTGCAAGAATGTCACACTCCGGCAATGTTCGTGCCGGAGTGCCTGTACCGCCGTTCGTAAGCTTGCCAGACTATCTTGAGGGGATAATGTTTCCTGATTGTCTGTCATATGATTGAGAGGCGTCATGGCGTCGTCACTGCTTGCTCTTGTCACCAAAATTATCCGCAAAGGCTCCCTTCAGATCACGCTCTCCAACGGCGAGACGCATCTGCTCGGCGATGGCACCGGCCAGACCGTTGCGGTGCGCACCGCCGACCGCGAGGCGGAAGACGCCATCGCCACAGATCCGACGCTGAAGCTGGGCGAAATGTTCATGGAAGGCCGGTTCATCCTCGAACAGGGCGACATCTATGATTTCCTGTCGCTGGTGAAGCTCAACACCACGGACGAGTTGTTCGATTTCAAGATCGCCATGAAGCTGATCGGCCGCATTGCCTGGCAGCAGCTGAAGAGCCGCCTGCCGGTCAACCGCAGCAAGCACAATGTCGCCCACCACTACGATCTCTCGGCCAAGCTTTTCGACCTCTTCCTCGACGAGGACTGGCAGTATTCCTGCGCCTATTTCGAGCCGCCGGGCATCGGTCTCGACGAAGCCCAGCTCGCCAAGAAGCGCCATATCGCTGCCAAGCTGCGGCTCGAGCCCGGTCAGTCCGTGCTCGAGATTGGCTCCGGCTGGGGTGGAATGGGGATGTACCTGGCGGAATCGACGGAGAATGTCGATTTCACCGGCATCACGCTCAGCCAGGAGCAGCTTAAGGTGTCGCGCGCGCGCGCTGCAAAGCGCGGCCTTTCTGACCGGGTGCGTTTCGAACTGCAGGATTATCGCTACCTCAGCGGACGCAAGTTCGACCGCATCGTCTCGGTGGGCATGTTCGAGCATGTCGGCATCGGCAATTATCGCAAGTTCTTCAGCAAGGTCTCGGAGTTGCTCGCCGATGATGGGGTGATGGTGCTCCATTCCATCGGTCGCCCGAGGCCAAGCTTCTCTACCAACGCCTTCATCGAGAGATACATCTTTCCCGGCGGCTATATCCCGTCTCTGGCCGAGACGACGCCAGCTCTGGAAAAGGCCAACCTGCTGGTCAAGGACATCGAAATCCTGCCGATGCATTACGCCTATACGCTGCGTCACTGGCGAGAACGTTTCATCGCCCGCAAGGAGGAAGCCGTCGCCCTCTATGACGAGAAATTCTTCCGGATGTGGGAGTTCTACCTGGCAGGCTCGGAGATGGCCTTCCGCTGGGAGCAGCTCTTTATCTTCCAGATCCAGATCGCCAAGGACCAGTTCGCGGTTCCCAACAACCGGAACTACATTGCCGAAAACGAAGCCAAGCTCAAGGAATTCGAAGCCCGCCGTGCACCGCTGGAGAAGATTGTGTTCTGATCCTCGCGTCTTTGCCATGACGATCTGCGGGCGGACAGCTTCGGCGCTTGGTTAAGCAAGTGGTAATGCGATCCGGATAAGTTTAGGCATTCCGGGCTCTTGCCTTTGTATTGCGTAGTAGGATTTCCCATGGCCAAGACCTCGAGTCTGCTGATTTCGTTTGGATTTTTTGCGACAATGGCAGGGGCCGCCACGGCTGGCGACGGTCGTGCCTGGTGGTCCGGCGATTGGTATGTCAGCGTCGGCGCTGCCGGCTTCGTCGGTCCCAAATTCGAGGGCGCCAAGCACTACAAGTTACAGTTTTCGCCGCTGATCTCCTTCGGCAAGCAAGGACCTGCGCCGCGATTTACCTCGCGCAACGACAATCCGGCTTTTGCATTGCTCGATACCGGGACATTTCGGGCCGGCATCGTCGGCAAGTTTGTGCCGAGCCGGGATTCGAGCGACGGGCGTGAACTGCGCGGGCTGAAGGATGTCAAATGGGGCGCAGAGGCCGGTGGCTTCGTCGAGGTCTACCCGACCGATTGGATCCGCGCCCGTGCCGAAGTGCGCCAGGGTATCCGCGCCCATAACGGCATCGTTGCCGATGTGGCGGTTGATGCTTTCACCGACATCGCCCCTGATCTGCGGCTCTCCGGTGGACCGAGGGCAACCTTCGCGACGGCGAACTATTTCGATACCTATTACGGTGTCGACGGCAAGGAATCGGCGGCCAGCGGGCTCGATCGCTACAATCCCGGCGGCGGCCTGAAATCCGTCGGTGTCGGCGGTGCGCTGACCTGGCAGGCAACCAAGAATTTGAGCACCAGCTCCTTCGTGGAATACCAGCGGCTGAAGGGTCCTGCAGCCGACAGCAGCCTGGTGCGTGAACGCGGCGACAAAAACCAGCTCGTCATCGGCCTGTCCGCCACCTACCGCTTCGGCTTCACGCTGAACTGATAAGGCGCCCGTCGGAACAGTTCGGCAAAAGTGCTTGGCGGTTTTGCGTCTGGAAGTGCGTGAGAGCAGATAGGTCCAACATTTTCGCATTTCCGTGAAACGCTGAAATGTTCTAGACATTCCGCATGAGCAACAGCCACGATTTCCGCGACCGAGTCGCCGATGCGCCATCCGATAATTTCGTCTACAAGGCCTTGCCGCCGTGGCTGTGGCCCTATGCCCAGCTGGCACGCTGGGACCGGCCGATCGGCTGGCAGCTGCTGCTATGGCCGTGCTTCTGGTCGGTGACCTTGGCCGCCAATGCCGCCTTGACGCTGGGCGAGTTCGTCGGTCCGCTGCTGTTCTACCATCTCATCCTCTATTTCATCGGCGCGGTGGCGATGCGCGGTGCCGGCTGTACGTTCAACGATCTCATCGATCACGATATCGATGCTTCCGTGGCGCGCACCCGCTCGCGGCCTTTGCCGTCAGGCCGTGTCAGCCGCAAGCAGGCAAAGATATTCATTGCATTGCAGGCTCTCGTCGGACTGTTCGTTCTCCTGCAGTTCAACTGGTTCTGTGTGGGCCTCGGCTTGCTGTCGCTGGGACTGGTGGCGGTGTACCCCTTTGCCAAGCGCTTTACCGACTGGCCGCAGTTCTTCCTCGGGCTTGCCTTTTCCTGGGGTGCGCTGATGGGCTGGGCCGGCATCTTCGGTAGCCTGTCGCTGCCGCCGATCCTGCTCTACATCGCCGCCATTCTCTGGACCATTGGCTACGACACCATCTATGCCCATCAGGACAAGGAGGACGACGAACTGATCGGCGTCCGTTCGACGGCGCGACTGTTCGGCGAAAAGACGAAGATATGGCTCGTAAGCCTCTATGGCGCGGCGCTAGTGCTGATGTTCCTTGCCTTCGCGCTGGCCGGCGCAGGTCCCATCGCATTTCTTGGCCTTGTCATCGCTGGCGGCATGTTCGCCTACCAGATCGTCGTCCTCGATATCGAAGACGCGCCGCAGTGCCTGATCCTGTTCCGCTCGAACGGCAGGGTCGGTGCCATCATCTTTGCCGGCCTGCTGTTGTCCATGGCGCTTTCCGCTCCCGGCTGAAACGCAAAACCCGGCGCAGGCGCCGGGTTTCGGGGGAGGGGTATTTGATCCTCAGTCGCGGGCGATGATCTCGCGACCGGCGATCTTGAGCGTGACGCCCATCTTGCCCGATATGCGACGAACCAGGAAGCGGGGGCGTCTGTCGGCAAAGAACGAATGGCGGCGGCGCGGCTGCGTTTCGTTGGTACGCACACCGCCGAGATGATCTTCGAGCAGGCGAGCGACGCCATCCGCTTCGACCATCATCATCGGGATATTGAAGGCTTCGGACCATGTGCGCCAGTCGGCAGCGATGTCGCTGAGATCATGGGCGACGAGCAGCGGGATGCAGAGATCCGGATCGTCATGGTGCAGTTCGAGCGTCACGGTCACTTCGCCGTCGCCATGGTCGATGGCCCGGGCGGCAACGCCCTTGAAGGCGCGCTTCGGCAGGGCGATCGACAGCGGCAGACCGCTCGATGGCAGCACCTTGCGCAGCACGGCGCCGCGGGAGTCGATGGTGATCGTCACGTCGCCGGTAGCACCGCGCATGGCATAGCTGACATGCTGCGGAAAGCGGTTTGGATCGAGCCGCAGTGTCGTTCCGGCCCAGACAGGCTTAAGGACGGTATTGGTCATCGTTTTCTACCCTTGTCTTATCATGAGAGCCGGTTTTCCGGTCTTCTTGACGGAGAACTTTCGCCCTCTCGATGACCCGAGACTAGGCGCGCCCCCTTCCAGACAGCTTAAAAATTGCGGTTAAGAAAAGTTTGCGTCGTCAAATGGTTAGCAAAAACGAACCCGCCAGGGTTTCCATAATATGAATATGTGCCGATGCGCGTCGTCCCACTCCGGCGCAGCGTCGTGGCGGCCGATGTAAAGTCCCGGGTAAGGTTTGAGGTCGATAATCGGGAAGATTCGAAAACGGTCTCGAGTGTAGACTTCAAGGTGCGCGTAGATGACATCGACCTATCTGAGCTACACGCTCGATACAAAGAACATGACGTCGACCCTTGCGCGCGTTGCCTCCCAGCCGACGACGAAGCGGGAGGTCGATTACTACAATGCCAATATCGGCAAGGTGAAAACCGTCGACGACCTGATGGACAACTACCAGCTCTACAGCTACGCGATGAAGTCGTACGGGCTGGAGGACTTCACCTACGCCAAGGCGTTCATGAAGCAGGTACTGACCAGCGACCTCAGCGATAGCAGCAGCTTTGCCAATCGCCTGAACGACCCGAAATACAAGGCGATTGCCGCAGCATTCAATTTCGGCGCTTCTACCGCGACGACGGCGCAGTCGAGCGATACCCTGACGACGATGTTCGGTTCGACGTCGACATCGACTTCGTCCGACACGACGGATGCCGCCATCGGCCTCTACCAGCAATCCTTTACGGACGAAGAAACGGCGGCAAAGACTGCGAGCGACGCCTATGACGCGGCCATCGGCTCGGTCAAGAATGTCGACGACTTCCTCAGCGATACCGATCTCAGGGACTATGTGCTGAAAGGCTACGGCATCGACCCGACCAATATTTCGAACAGCTTCCTGAAGTCGATGCTGACCAGCGACGTGTCGGATCCGAACAGCTTCGTCAACGTCAACGGCAGCGCCGCCGACAAGGCGATGGCGGCGCAATTCAGCTTCAATGCCGACGGATCGATCGCCACCACCACGCCGGATGCGGACAAGAGCTACTACGAGGCCAATATTGGCACGATTACATCGGTGGACCAGCTGGTGTCCGATCCACGCCTGTTCGACTACGTCAAGACCGCCTACGGCATCGACCCGTCCCTTACGGGCGCGAAGTTCGTGGCCTCCGTGAAGGACCCCGCAACCGCTTCGGATAACGGACTGACCAGCGTGCTCACAGAGTTCAATTTCGGCAGCGACGGCACTGTCGCAACGGGCGCGTCTGCCCAGACCGCCGACCAGATCAGTACCACATCGACAAACTACGCCGCCAACTATACCAGCCAGATACAGACGTTCAGCCAGAAGGCTGCCGTCATGGAGGCCTACAACACCACCGTCCCGTCATTCGTCACCTCCGTCGCCGCAGCTGACGACGCTGCCTACTACAAGGCGCATATCGGCTCGGTGACGTCAGTCGAAGACCTGACCTCGGATACGCGCCTGTTCGACTACGTCAAGATCGCCTACAACCTGCAGTCGCTGGATGCGCAGGCGTCGGACAACACGCTCAAATACGACCTCGAGACATCGGTGGAAGACCCCACCTACGCCAAGCTCGTCGGCTTTTCGGGCGTGGTCGCCCAGTTCAACTTCCAGTCCGACGGGACGGTGGCCTCCGGCACCGTGGCGCAAACCTCCACGCAACTGGCTGCAGCGACCACGGCATTTTCAGCCAACTACCAGTCGGAGCAGACCACCGCCGAGGCGGATGCCGTGGCGAACTACGAGACGCGTATCGCCAAGGTCAAGAATATCAACGAGTTCTTCGCCAGCAATGCGACGGCTGACTCCAGCACAGCCAACGATAATCTGCCTGAACTCTACCAGATGGCGCTGCGCTCCTACGGGATCGGCGAAAACGAGATATCCAAGGCGCAGATGAAGAAGATCATGGAGAGCGATCCCTATGATCCGAAAAGCTATGTCAACACGCTGAAGGACGATCGCTTCGTCAAGCTCGCCAAGGCTTTCAATTTCGACAGCGCCGGCACGATCAAGCCGCAGGTGACGGCGCTCTCGACGACTCAGGTCAACAGCTACATCTCCGAATATTCAACCGAGACGCGACGCGGATTGACGGGTTCGGCACTGACGGCGGCAACGGCCACCGTCAAGAAGGATGCCACCTACTTTACCACCAACATCGCCAAGGTGACGAGCGTTTCAGACCTTCTGGCCGACCCGAAGTTGACCGACTTCATCCTCAAGGCCAGCGGTATCGATCCGAAGAAGGTGACAACAGACACGCTGAAAAAGGCCTTTGCGTCGGACCCCGACAATTCGAAAAGCTTCCTCAACACCACCGCCGGTGCCCAGTTCAAGGACATCGTCGAAGCTTTCAATTTCGGCACCAACGGCACCATGGTCGATACCAAGCTTGGCAGCGCCCAGAACAAGGGCGCGCTCGACGCCACCAACGAACTCTACCTGCACCAGACCCTCGAATCGCAGGAAGGCGACAACAACCCCGGCACGCGCCTTGCTCTCTATTTCCAACGCCAGGCACCGAATATCAATTCCGTCTACGACATCATGTCCGACACGGCACTCTATTCGGTCATCACCACCACTTTCAGCCTGCCGAGCGCGATTTCGTCGATGAACGTCGACGATCAGGCGGCGCTGCTGAAGAAATTCGTCAACGTTGACGATCTTCGCGATCCGACGAAACTTAACAAGCTGCTGGAGCGCTTCTCGGTCGAATACGATCTGCAGAACAACGCCGGCAGCACCTCCTCGTCGGCACTTTCGATCCTCCAGGGGTCCTCGAAGTCTATCGGCATCAGCGCCGATACGCTGCTCTCCATCGCCCAGCTTTCGACCTCCTGATCGCAACGGAACGCCCGCGTCGACTGCGCGTGCCGCAGTCGACGGCGCCCGGCTTCGCGTCGGTGGAGGCTAAAATATTTATCTGTCCAAGCCAGCCAAAAAGCCCGCAAAACATGCGTTTTTGCATCCAGCCCTTCAAACTGCCGCCAATTCGGAAGGAACTTATTAACCGTCCCTGGCCTATTCGATTGGGGTAGCTATCGGCCAATCAATGACTGGATTGCAGGTCTTATGCGTTTTTCCAAAACCAACTTTTCCAACGGCGAAACGGATTTCCAGCGGGACGTCCATGCCGACGCCGAACGTGCCGAAGCGGAACTGCGGGAAGCCCGGCAGATCGCCGAGCGCCGGGCCTACCTGGAGCAAAAGCTGATCCAGGCGCGCGAAGCCAAGCGCCGATCCGAGATCGCCCACCAGCAGCGCGCCGACCAGCTGAAGGCGGCGCAACTGCGCCAGCCACAGGCGACGCCCGTCGCTGCTCCGGATGCAGGCCTTTCCCCGACCGGCCGTACAAACATGCCGCTGGTCCCACCACTGGTACCGGCCGATGCCGTGCAGGATTGGCAGACCGCCTTTTCGCTGGCACCGAATGTCCGTTTCACGCGGACACCCGAAAGTCTGATCAGCCGCAAGAAATCGCCGGACTCGGACGTTAACGAGACGGAGCAGACCATCCAACAGACCGCAGTCAAACAAGCCACCATCAGCCCCGAGGCACCAGCAACGTCGCAAGCTGCCGAGGTTGCAACACCGAGCGCACAAACGCCGGGCCATATCGAGAAGCCGCGCCCTGCTGCGCCGATGCCGTGGAACAACAGGCTCGTCGAGGATATCTTCACGCCGGCATCCACGCCTGTTCCGCCGCTGACTGCCTGGCAGCGCCAGCCCGTCGCCGTGGTGCCGCAGGCACAGCTGGCCTCGCATCTGGCTAACCTGTCCGACTTCGCCTTCTGGGACGTCATGCCCTTCGACGGCGAACTCGCTCCACCCGTAGCAGCAGCGGCACCGGCCTTCGTTGCGCCGCCCATGTCCGCTCCACCGACGGAGACGGCGCAACAATCGGCGACATCGCTCTACCGAATCATCGACTGGCAGCCCTCCGGTCGCGCAGCCACACCGGCGCCGGTCGTGCCAGTGCCGGAGGCTGCAGCCGTCCAGCCGAACGAAGTCGCCGAGCCTATCGTCCTGACACCGCTGGCGCCAGCAACCGTTGCCGCACCTCCGGTCGTCGCTGCCGTCGTTTTGCCCAAGCCAGCCACAGTTGCAGCCCCGGCAAAGCAGGTCCCGGTCGCGCAGATCGTTGCTCCCGCCCCGAAGGCTGGCGTCGTCGACGCTGCGCCGAACCGCCGCATTCCCGTTTCCACCCGCAGCGACCGCCCCGTCAGCCCTGCGCCGATGGAATGGCGCCCGGTTTCCATCAGCAGCGACGGTGAGTACGAACTGCCGCCGCGCGAACTACTGCAGGAACCGCCGGAACGCGTCGGCGTGATCATGACCCAGGAAGCCCTGGAGCAGAACGCCGGCCTTCTTGAAAACGTGCTGGAAGACTTCGGCGTCAAGGGCGAGATCATCCATGTTCGCCCCGGTCCGGTCGTCACCCTCTATGAATTCGAGCCGGCCCCCGGCGTCAAATCCTCGCGCGTCATCGGTCTTGCCGACGACATCGCCCGCTCCATGTCGGCGCTGTCGGCCCGTGTCGCCGTCGTGCCCGGCCGCAACGTCATCGGCATCGAACTGCCGAATGCAACGCGCGAAACCGTCTACTTCCGCGAGATGATCGAATCGGAAGATTTTGCCCAGAGCAGCTTCAAGCTGGCGCTCGGCCTCGGCAAGACCATCGGCGGCGAACCCGTTATCGCCGAACTTGCGAAGATGCCGCATCTGCTCGTCGCCGGCACCACCGGTTCCGGCAAGTCCGTCGCCATCAACACAATGATCCTGTCGCTGCTCTACCGCATGACGCCGGAAGAATGCCGCCTGATCATGGTCGATCCGAAGATGCTCGAACTGTCGGTCTATGACGGCATTCCGCACCTGCTGACCCCCGTCGTCACCGATCCGAAGAAGGCCGTGCTGGCGTTGAAATGGGCCGTGCGCGAGATGGAGGATCGCTATCGCAAGATGTCGCGCCTCGGCGTCCGCAACATCGATGGCTACAACGCCCGCGTCGCCATTGCCCGTGAGAAGAACGAGACGATACTCGTCACCGTCCAGACCGGTTTCGACCGCACCACGGGCGCACCGACGGAAGAGAGCCAGGAACTCGATCTGGCCCGCATGCCCTACATCGTCGTCATCGTCGACGAGATGGCCGACCTGATGATGGTCGCCGGCAAGGAAATCGAAGGCGCCATCCAGCGTCTGGCGCAGATGGCCCGTGCCGCCGGCATCCACCTGATCATGGCGACGCAGCGCCCGTCGGTCGATGTCATCACCGGCACCATCAAGGCCAACTTCCCGACCCGCATCTCCTTTCAGGTGACCTCGAAGATCGACAGCCGCACGATCCTCGGCGAGCAGGGCGCAGAGCAACTGCTCGGCCAGGGCGACATGCTGCACATGCAGGGTGGCGGCCGCATCTCGCGCGTCCACGGTCCCTTCGTATCCGACGAGGAAGTCGAGAAGGTCGTGGCCCACCTGAAGATGCAGGGCCGCCCGGAATATCTGGATACGGTCACTGCCGGTGAAGAGGACGAGGAAGAGGAAGAAGACGGCGGCGCCGTGTTCGACAAGAGCGCAATGGGGTCCGAGGATAGCGACGACACCTACGAGCAGGCGATCAAGGTCGTCATGCGCGACAAGAAGTGCTCGACATCCTACATCCAGCGCCGCCTCGGCATCGGCTACAACCGCGCCGCCTCGCTCGTCGAGCGCATGGAAAAGGAAGGCCTCGTCGGCCCCGCCAACCACGTCGGCAAGCGCGAGATCATTTCCGGCAACCGCAACGCCACGCCGATGCCGCCGCAAGACGACATGGATTGAGCAACAGGCGGCGGCGCGCCTGCGTCGCCGGCCGCTAGACCAACACGACCTTGCCGGGGTTCATGATCCCGGCAGGGTCGAAGCTTTTCTTGATCCGGCGCATCAGTTCCATTTCGATCTCCGGCCGGATCGATGCCAGCTCGTCCCGCTTCAACTGGCCGATGCCGTGCTCCGCCGAGATCGAGCCCTCGTGTTTCAACACCAGCCCGTGGACGATCCGGTTCATCTCGCGCCAGCGGCCGATGAATTCCGCCTTGTCGGCGCCGACAGGCTGCGAGATGTTGTAGTGGATGTTGCCGTCGCCCATGTGGCCGAAGGCGCAGATGCGGGCGCCTGGCATCGCCGCCATGACAGCTTGCTCCGCCTCGTGCATGAATTCAGGGATCTGCGACACCGGCACCGACACGTCATGCTTGATCGAGCCGCCCTCGGGCTTCTGGGCGCCGGACATGCTTTCGCGCATGTGCCACAAGGCCTTCTGCTGCGCCTGCGAGCTGGCGATCGTCGCATCCTGCACCAGCCCTGCCTCAAAACCCTTTTCCAGCAGCGCCGACATCATCCGCTCGGCAGTTTCGGCTGAATCCGAGGTGGAGATGTCGATCAGCACATACCAAGGGTGAACGGTCTCCAGCGGATCGCGCACGCCATCGATATGACGGACGGTGAACTCGACGCCGATGCGCGGCATCAGCTCGAAACCGGTCAACGCCGGGCCGCAAAGACCCGATGCATTCCTGAACAGCGACAGCGCATCCTCGACCGACCGTAGGCCGGCAAAGGCCACCTGGTGGCCAAGCGGCTGCGGAAACAGTTTCAGCACCGCGCCGGTGATGATGCCGAGCGTTCCCTCCGCGCCGATGAACAGGTCGCGCAGATCATAGCCGGTATTGTCCTTTTTCAGCCGCCGCAGCCCGTTCCAGATCTCGCCGGTTGGCAGCACGACTTCAAGGCCTAGGCAGAGCTGGCGCATGTTGCCATAGGCAAGCACCGCCGTGCCGCCGGCATTGGTGGCGAGATTGCCGCCGATCCGGCATGAGCCTTCCGAACCCAGCGACAGCGGAAACAGCCTGCCGCAATCCTCTGCCGCCTTCTGCACATCGGCAAGGATGCAGCCGCCATCGACCACCATGATGCCGGCAAAGGCATCGACCTCGCGAATGCGGTTCATCCGTTCCAGCGAGACGATCACATCGGCGCCGTTATCGCGCGGCGTCTGGCCGCCGACGAGGCCGGTATTGCCCGTCTGCGGCACGATCGCCGTTCCCGTTTCCGAGGCAAGCTTCAGGATGGCCGAGACCTCTTCGACCGAACCGGGCTTCAGCACCAGCGGCGAGGCGCCATGATAGAGCCCGCGATTTTCGACGAGGCGGGGGGCGATGTCGGCCGCCTCGCGCAAGACATGGGCAGCGCCGACGATGGCGGCAAAGCGGTCGAGCAGGGCGGGAGAGGGGGTGGCCATGCGTGCTGGTCCTTGTCTTGCAGTCGGAAACTCTGGTCTAGTCGCGGGGTGCTGCGGCGCGGCGCAGCCGGTCGTTGATCGCTTCGCCGAGGCCGTCTTGCGGGATGGTGGTGAAAGCCATCCCGATAACGCCGATGGCATCTGCACGTTTCATGAAGTCGAAAAGATTGGCTGCAGCCTCGGTGAGATCGCCGGAGGGGCTGAGGTTGAAAATGACGGACGCTTCCTCCTCGCCAGCCACCGGGTTGCTTCCGAAGCGGATCAGCGCCTCGCCGGCGGTAACCTCGGTGGCGTCCAGCCGGACCATTGCATGCGGCGCGTAGTGGGATGCCATCATGCCGGGGGCCTCTATCGCCGGGCTAGCGCCTTCCTTGCGCGTCAGTGGAATGCCGGCCACGCGCTCTATATCTTCCGCCGCAAGCCCGCCCGGACGCAGCAATCGCATCCCGCCGCTATCGATCTTGACGATCGTCGATTCGACACCGACGTCGCAGGCGCCGCCATCGAGAATGAGCTCGATCTTGCTGCCGAGATCGGACTCGACATGGGCAGCGCTGGTGGCGCTGATCCGGCCGGAGGTGTTGGCACTCGGGGCCGCCAGAGGTCGGTCGAAGGCACGGATAAGGTCGGCGGCGAAGCCATCGGGAACCCGGATGCCCACACTGTCGAGGCCGGCGGTCGCCAGCGCGTGGATGTTGCTTTCCGGTTTCAACGGCAGCACCAGCGTCAGCGGCCCCGGCCAGAACGCTTCTGCCAGCTTGCGCGAGATCGGGTCGAACACCGCGTGCCGCTCCGCCATGGCAAGATCGCTCATGTGGCAGATCAGCGGATTGAAGCTCGGCCGCCCCTTGGTCTGGTAGATACGTGTGATCGCCACCGGATTGGTGGCGTCGGCGGCAAGCCCATAGACGGTCTCGGTCGGCAACGCGACCGGAAACCCGTCCGCAAGCAAGGCCGACGCCCGAAAAATCGCGCCGTCCCTGTCGTGGAAGATGTCGATAATCTCTGCCATGCGCGACCCGTTTCCTGATCGATCTGTCCTTAGGCCTTTCCGGTGGTGGAGGGCAAGTGCCACGAGGTCGCCGGGTCGTTCGAACCGCGACGGTCGCTCTAATCCTGGAACCCTCGCCAACAGCCATCAAGCAAATTTGATAAGGTGAAGCCCAATGCCGCCTTGCTGGTCGCAGCAATGATCCCAGCATGGATTTCACCAGATGCTTGATCCAAGCTGCCTCAGAGGAACAATCACAATGAACCGGCATACAGGCGATTTCGTCGTAACGGGCAATGCCGTCATCCGTAATGAGATCAGCGGCGTCACCTACGTGAAGCCGGGCGCCAACCTGGTTTCACGCGGCAGGCTATCGGGCGGACTGATCATCGAAGCCGGCGGAAACGCCGTCATTTCCGGCGAGGTGGGTCGCAATCTGCTGAATGAGGGAAATCTGGTTCTCAAAGGCCATGTCGCCGGAAAGCTCATCGGGCAACGGCGCTGTTGTGATGCAATCCGGCGCCACCGTAGCCGGCAACGATCTTCCTCCTGAAAATGTCTCCCACGGTTCAGCGGCTTAATCGAGGGCGACAGGCTAGGCTCACCTGCTCGAAGCAAAGGCATCAAGCGCGAGCCGCATTTCCTTTCTCGACATTGGGCCGCCGTGGCCTTCCTGTTCGATAATGAGCAATCTGCTGTTTGGCCAGGCTTGATGCAGCCGCCATGCCGTTACGAGCGGTCCGCTGAAGTCTCGGCGACCGTGGATCAGAACGGCGGGGATATGCTGGATCGAGTCCATCCTTTCAAGAATAGTATCGCCGCCCCGCAGGAAGCCGTCATTTGCCCAGTAATGGGTGACCAGAGTTGCAAAGTTTGCTGCACGTATTTCGTCGAAGCGCCGGGGATGCGGTGCCCAGTTCGGATCGAGGGAGACATGCGTGGACTCCCAGTCGTTCCAGCAACGAGCGGCGGCCCTGCGATCGTCCGCGTCCGATGAAGCAAGCCTGCGTGCGTAGGCGTCGACGGGTCGCTCGGTTCCGGTGCGCCCGGAGGCTCGTTCGAACTGATCCCAGGCTTCCGGGAACAGGCACCCGACACCTTCGGTAATCCAGTCGACTTCTGCGCGGCTCGTCGTCGTGACTGCCATGAGAACAAGCTCGGAAACCCTGGCCGGATGCGACTGCGCATAGGCGAGTGCCAAAGTCGAACCCCAGGAGATCCCCGCGACCAGCCAGCGTTCCACTGCAAGATGGTGCCGCAGCGCCTCGATGTCTCTTATCAAGGCCTGTGTGGTGTTTCCGGAGAGTTCGTTCAGATCGTCGATCGCCAGCGGCCGGCTGCGCCCGCATCCTCTCTGGTCGATACCGATAAGGCAGTATCCTGCGGGATCGAAGAGCTCACGGTAGCTCCCCGAGCCGAGGCCGCTGCCCGGTCCTCCGTGCAGGTAGAGGGCGCACTTTCCGTCGGGGTTTCCCGATTTCTCCCAGTAAATCTCGGTCTTGTCGTCAACCTTCAGCAGGCCGTGGTCCAGCAGATTGCCTATCGGGTCGCTCATGAGGTTGTAGTCCGGGGTCTTGAAGAGGCTTTCCGAGTTCGACGCGGCCTGGGCGGCGCGGTCGCTCACCCAAGGCACCTACGCCGCCGCCGCTCAAAGCTGGCGAATGATGTCGCGGAGTTGTTCGTTGCGGGCGCCAAGCAGCAGGACGTTGCGGATTGCCGTTTGCGGATCGACGGTGCGAAACAATACGCCGTTGCCGCGCACGGCGCGGTTGATGCCAAGAGCCTTGTCATCGCTGCTCTGCATCTGCTCGACAGCGACCGCGAAGTACATGCGTGGATGCCGCTGGTCGATCTTGACGAAGCTGGCCTCACTGTCGTCGATCTCGGCGTAGAAATTGGCGATGTAGAAGGCCCAGCTGACATTCTTGTATTCGGCAAACTGCGTTCGTGACGCCGTCACGTGGCAGTAGCCGAGGTGCGGCCTTTCGGCGAGTGTCCGGTGAAAGACCAGTTTTGGAAATTGGATCGACCTGTGGAAGCCGTTCAGCCGCTCGTGCGTCTTTTCGCCGGCGGCCTGCAGACGGAGTGCGGTGCGCTCGGCGACGGCATCGTAGCTGAGATAGCGCCGGTCTTTTTCCCGCCTGTCCTTTTCGCGCGTGATGCGGCCGGTCCGCAGGAACTCGCTGTGGATGGCAGCCGGGGCTGGCGGCTGGACTGCGGCTTCTGCCTTGGCATCGAAATATCTGAGCTTGGCCATGCTGCGCGCTCGCGGTTCAAAATCGTACCTGCAGGCTACGCTGTCATCGTTAAGAACGCATGAAATCGCCTTCGCTACGGTGCTCCGCCCGCTATCTCCGGCTAAAACGTATTTGCGGCGTGCCAAGCGCCTTTATGTCGCAAACAGGCATTTGCTACCAGGCCGGTTTGAATGCGGAAGCGGTGCGTCTCCGTCCTCTATCCTCCATCGGTCGTAAACGCTTGTTCTGCAATGCATGCAGTCCCCACCGATGCGTATCTCGGGCGGCTTTTCCGCTGTCGTCAATTTCCGTGCTTATGTCGCATAGAAGCCACGTCGTAATCGGGCGCGATGTTTATATGGAGAAAGGTCGCAGGAGACCGTCCGCAAGAAGCGTTTTTCTGGCGGCGCGGTCGAAAACGGCAGGAGGTCGGGGTCGGTAAAACGCCTCTGGTCGCAAGTCCGGAAAGGCGGCATGATGTTTCGTCAGGCGAATCTCGTGCTGGCGCGGTGTTTGAGGCAATGCGTTTTGAAATGGGCCGCAGTCGGCGGTCGAAAGGTCACAGGGCAGGCCGATCTCGGCTCGCTCCTATCATTTTATCCCGCTGGTCGGCGATAGGCACGAGGACATCAGGATGGATATTCGCAACAGGATGCTGCGGCAGCTGAAGAACCGCCGCGAGGGATTCAGCCTCGAGCAGCCCTTCTATATCGATCAGGATTATTTCAAGATCGATATGGAGATGATCTATTATCGCGACTGGCTGTTCATGGGTCATGATTGCGAGGTGCCGCGTGCCGGCAACTACATCACCGCCCAGGTCGGCGAATATCCTATCGTCATCGTCCGTGGCCGCGACAAGGTCATCCGCGCTTTCCACAACAGCTGCCGCCATCGCGGCTCGCGCGTCTGCTCATCGGATCGCGGCTCTGCAGCCAAGCTCGTCTGTCCCTACCATCAGTGGACCTACGATCTCGACGGTTCGCTGCAGTTCGCCCGCCAGATGGCCGACAGCTTCGACAAAAGCCAGTACGGCCTGAAGCCTATCCATTGCGAAAGCGTGGCCGGCTATATCTTCATCTCGCTGGCGCAGACCGCACCTGACTTCCAGCCCGTTCGCGACAGCATCGCCCCCTACATGATGCCGCACCGCTTGAGCGAATCCAAGATCGCCTTCCAGAGCACCATCATCGAGAAGGGCAACTGGAAGCTGGTCTGGGAAAACAACCGCGAGTGCTATCACTGCGCCGCCAACCACCCCGAGCTCTGCCGTACCTATCCGGAAGCCCCGACTGCAACCGGCGTCCAGGGCGCCGGCGACGATCCGGTTATCGCTGCCCACTGGGCGCATTGCGAGGCCGGCGGCCTGCCGAGCGAGTTCAAGATGGACCCGACCGGCCAGTTCCGCGTCGCCCGCATGCCGCTGATCGAGGGTGCCGAGAGCTACACCATGTCCGGCCAGCGCGCCGTCAAGAAGCCGCTTTCGGACGACGTCACCATGAGCAACATTGGCACGATGCTGCTGTTCCACTATCCGTCCACCTGGAACCACATGCTGGTGGACCACGCGATCTCCTTCCGCGTGCTGCCGCTCAACGCCGAGGAAACCGCCGTCACAACCAAGTGGCTGGTCCACAAGGATGCGGTCGAGGGCGTCGACTACAATCTCGAGGAACTGACCCACGTCTGGACCGAGACCAACGACCAGGACCGCCGCATCGTCGAGGAAAATGCTTTCGGCATTCACTCCCCGGCCTATGAGCCCGGTCCTTACTCGGAGCTCCATGAAGGTGGCGTCGCACAGTTCGTCGAATGGTACGCCGATTTCATGACGAGCCGGCTGCAGGGCGAGCAGGCCAAGCTTTCGGTCGTGGCCTGAGCATGAGCGTAGCGGGAACAGCGCGTCACCTTCACCTCGACCAGATGCAGCCCTGGAGCGACAGGCAGCACCTGCTCGAATGCCTGTCGGTGACGCCGGAGGCGCCCGATGTGATGACCTTCACGTTCCGCTCCGACAAGGACAACTGGTTCCGCTATCTGCCGGGCCAGTTCGTCACGCTGGAACTGCCGGTCGGGCCGGAGCCGCTAATGCGGACCTACACGCTGTCGTCCACCCCGACGCGGCCGTTTTCGGTCGCCGTCACCGTCAAAGCGCAGAAGGACAGCATCGGCACGCGCTGGATGTTCGACAACCTGAAGCCTGGCATGCGTATCCGCGCCTTCGGGCCGCTCGGCGATTTCACCCATATCCGCCATCCCGGCGAAAAATACCTGTTCATCTCGGCCGGTTCCGGGATCACGCCGATGATGTCGATGACGCGCTACATGAGCGATGTCGCACCGCTTTCCGATATCTCGTTCATCAATTGCGCTCGTGGCCCCTCGGAAATCGTCTTCCGCTCGGAGCTTGAATATCTCGCCCGTTTCATGCCCAACCTCAATCTCGGCTTCATCGTCGAGGAGCGCGGCCAGATGGAGCTGTGGTCCGGCCTGCGCGGCCGCATCGACAAGGCGAAGATCGCGCTGCTTGCCCATGATTTCCTCGACCGCACTGTGTTCTGCTGCGGCCCCGACATGTTCATGAACTTCGTCAGCTCCAGCATCGAGGCTGCCGGCTTCGACATGAGCCGCTACCACCAGGAAAGCTTCCGCCCGGCCTCTGCCGATCTCGAGCCTGAACCGGCCGTGGGCGCGGACGGCGAGGTCGCGACTTCGATCCGCTTCACCATGGCCGGCAAGGATGTGGCCTGCGCGCCCGGCCAGACCATCCTGCAGGCCGCCCGTGGCGCCGGCATCCGCATCGGTGCCGCCTGCGAATCCGGCCTCTGCGGCACGTGCAAGGTGATGAAGCTCTCCGGCGATGTCGAGATGAACCATAATGGCGGCATCCTCGACGACGAGATCGACGAGGGCTACATCCTCGCCTGCTGCTCTCGCCCGAAGACGGACGTCCAGATCGAAGCCTAAGCGCAAAGCTCGTCAGAAATCCTGATAGTTCAGCGCGGTGACCTGCATTTTCGCTGCCGGGCCCGGTGCCGATGCCAGCATCGACGGTGTATCGATGCGCGGCGGCACGAGCTCTCCCTGCGGCCATATCCTTGCCAGCTGCGTCTTGGTCATCGATGCCATGTTCACATCGATATCCGGTAAAGTCCCGGCCACGCGGTACGGGCAGCGGCGCGTGGAGCAATTGTCGGCGGAGGAGAACTGCCACATCGCATAGTCAGTCCAGTTGCCGAGCGGAAACGTGCCTTCGACGTCGGGCTTGTAGCGCGCGTACCAGAGCGGCAGGCGCGACAGGATCTGGTAGTCGCTGCGGTGGTCGGCGATGAATCTCGCGACCACATCGTTGGCATAGAGGATCGGGTAGCGCCCGGTGCGCTCCTTGATATGGATCGCGAAGATCTGGGCGTCGGCCGGCGACATGAACTGTTGCGGATCTAGCCCGTCGATGTCGAGCACCATAAGCTCGTCCGCCTTCGGGTCGGCGTAATCGAGGAAATGGTTTGCCTGGTCGATGGGGTTGCCGGGACGGCCGAGGTGGTAGGCGCCCCACAACATGCCGTTCGATTTGGCGATGAGCCGCCGGGTGCGAAAGAGCTCGCGGCTGACGGCATATTTGCGCCACATCGTCTTGCAGTGACCGACCGTATCGCCGGAATGGTCGCTCGTTTTGCAGGCGTAATCTTCCGGCAATCCATCGGAGGCCTTCGAGACAAAACCACTGATGCGCGTGTCCTGCAGCAGCGCATCCCAGTCGATGCTGTTCAGCTCGTAGGCGTCTATGATGAGCGCGTGTTCGGGATCGTTCCAGGGCTGGCGTTCGCCGGCCAGCGCCAGCCTGTTTTGCGCCGGCAGCGCCAGGATCAGAAGAGAACCGATAATCAGGTTGAGAACTGTTCGCTTTCCCATGGTCTGTCAAGGGTAGGCGCATATGGTTAATGCGCCGTTAAGGGTTGCATGCTGCCCCGGCTGCGGGTGTGTCGGTGGGCTGAATTTGGAACTTTCCGCCCACAAGTTCGTTTATCGACACCAGATTTACGGATTGGAGACGAAAATGTTCAAGATACGTACCAGAGCCGTCACGCTCGCTCTTGCAGCAGCAGTTGCTGTAACGAGTTTTACCCCGTCCTTCGCGCTGCCGATGCCATCCGTATCGGCGGCCCAGCCAGCAGTTTCCGGCGCGGCGTCTTCTGATGTCCAGCAGGTGCAATACTGGCGCCATCGGGGCGGCGGCTACTACAGAGGCGGCTATGGACGCGGTTACTACGGCGGCTATCGCGGATACCATGGATACCGCCACGGCTACCGTTACCACGATGGCTACTGGTTCCCTCTGGCAGCCTTCGGCGCCGGTGCGCTGATCGGCGGCGCTATCGCCAGCGAGCCTCGCACCTACGCGCGCCCCGCGGCTGGCATCAATCCACGCCATTACGAGTGGTGCGCCAACCGCTATCGCTCGTATCGTGGCTACGACAACACCTTCCAGCCGAACCACGGCCCACGCCAGCAGTGCCTGTCGCCGTTTTATTGATAGCCATGTGATCAGACTGCAAAGTGCCCGGTTAACAGCCGGGCATTTTTCATGCGCTACAGAATGCGAACCCGCCTCAGCAGCCACCAGGCGAGCAGGATGGACGCTCCGATGATCGCGACCGCATAGGCAGTCCCGTGCTCGCTGCTGGCAAAGGGCAGGGCGGTTGTGTTCATGCCGAAAAAGCCGGTTACCAGCGTTGGCGGCAAGAGGAAGGCCGTCATCAGCGACAGGATGTAGAGATGCCGGTTCGTCTCCGAGGAGAGCTTCGAATCGATTTCCTCGTGCAGCAGTCGCGCCCGCTCCTGTAGCGCGTATACATCGTGGTCCACAGTCTCCAGCCGCGTCGTCAGCCGCCCCGCCACGTCGTCGAAACCATCGGGCATCTCGTCGTCGTCGGAAGCCGCTGCCCGGCGCATGAGAGACAGGATGGTGCGCAGGTGCCGATGGACGCGGACGATGGTGCGCCGTACCGGAGCCAGCCGCCGCCGCTCGTCGCGAAAAGTGGCATCGTAGACCACGTCTTCGATCTGGTTCATTTCCTCCGTGGTCTCGATGACCAGCGCGATCAGCGTCCGCTGGAACTCGACGACCAGCGCCTCGAAGATATCCAGCGGCCGATGAAAGCGCGCCGGGTTCTTTTCGATGGTGGCGCGCACCCGCTCGACGCTGCGCAAGGGCTGCAGGCGCGTGGTGATGATGAAGCGCTCGGAGATGGCAAAGTGCAGCCAGCCGATGTCGCGCGTATCCTGGTCGAAATCGAGCTGGAAATCCACCAGCGTGCCGAAGATCACCTTCTCGTCGACGGTGATGGTCGCGTGCGTATCATGCGTCGTCAGGGCTTGACGCATATCGTCGGTAAGGCCAGGGAAGTCTTCCAGAAACGCAGCGACACGGGCATCGACGAGATTGAGATGCAGCCAGACGAAGCCCTCCAGCGACATGAGGGCAGAGCGTTCGATGGTGTCGGGGAGGCGCTCGGATTGACCTCTATCGGGCGAAAGGTGGTGTGCCCAGACAAAGCCCGGGATGGTCGGATTGAATATTGTCGTCATGCTGCATCGCCGTTTAAGGTAAACATGTGCATAGGCCCTGCTTGTGACAGCTTCTTAGCAGCTGCGCGACCCACCTGCAGGAAAAAACGCCGGCCGGAGGTGGTCGGCAGCATCGGCATGATCGGGAGGAGACCGAATGTACAAGGCGCCTGTCGCGGAAATCGCGTTCACGCTTCGCCACGTGGCCGGGCTGGACCAGGCCATCGAAATTGGCTCGGTCGGTGATCTCAGTGCCGATCTCGCCGACGCCATCCTTGAGGAGGCAGCCCGCTTCACCGACAACGAAATCGTACCGTTGGCGGCCATCGGCGACACCGAGGGCGCGCGACTGGTCGACGGCGTAGTCGTTCTCCCCAAAGGCTGGCCGAAACTCTATCGCGACTGGGCGGCCGGCGGCTGGAACGGCCTGACGGCATCGCCGGAATTCGGCGGTCAGGGTCTGCCGCAAATGCTGAATGTCGCCACGCTGGAAATGTGGAACGGCGCATCGATGGCCTTCGGCCTGGCGCCGACGCTGACGATGGGCGCCATCGAGGCCCTGTCGGCCCATGGCAGTCCGGCGTTGAAGGATCGTTATCTCGCCCGCATGATCTCCGGCGAATGGACCGGCACCATGAACCTGACGGAGCCGCACGCCGGCTCCGACGTCGGGGCGCTGACCAGCCGTGCAGAACGCCACGAGGACGGCAGCTACCGCATTTTCGGCCAGAAGATCTACATCACCTGGGGCGATCACGACGCCGCCGACAACATCATCCATCTGGTACTCGCCCGGTTGCCCGATGCTCCCCCGGGCACGCGGGGCATATCACTGTTCCTGGTGCCGAAGTTCCTCGTCGGGGCGGACGGGTCGCTCGGTGCCCGCAACGATCTCTTCTGCCACTCGCTAGAGCACAAGCTCGGCATCCATGGCTCGCCGACCTGCACCATGATCTACGGCGATGGCAGGTTAGGCGAGACGCCCGGCGCCATCGGCTGGCTGGTCGGCGAGGAAAACCGGGGTCTCGCCTGCATGTTCACGATGATGAACAATGCGCGGCTCGCCGTCGCCATGCAGGGGGTCGGTGTCTGCGAAGCCGCCACGCAAAAGGCCGTCGCCTATGCCCGCGAGCGCCGGCAGGGGCGGGCGGCGGGACATCATGGTGGATCGATGAGCCCGATCGTCGATCATCCCGATGTCGCCCGCATGCTGCTGACGATGAAGGCGCTGACACAGGGTGCCCGCGCCATCACTTACGCCTGCGCCCACGCGATCGATCTTTCCCATGCAGGCATGGACACAAACCATTGGCGATCCCGTGCCGCGCTGCTCACCCCCATCGCCAAGGCCTTTGCCACCGATTGCGGCGTCGACGTCGCCTCGCTCGGCATCCAGGTGCATGGCGGCATGGGGTATATCGAGGAGACCGGTGCCGCGAGGCTTTGGCGCGACGCCCGTATCGCGCCGATCTATGAGGGCACCAACGGCATTCAGGCGATCGACCTCGTCACCCGCAAGCTGCCGCTGGACGGCGGCCAGGCTGTGCGCGGCTTGATCGGCGAACTGCAGGCGATTTGCGAGCGTGTCGCGGCCTCTGGATTGCCGCTCTTCGGGGCGACGGCGGACAGGTTGCGAATGGCGATTGCGGATATCGAGGCCGCAACCGAATGGCTGTTGTCAGCGCAGGCCGGCAACCGCATCGAGGAGGCGCTTGCCGGCGCGACACCCTATCTGCGGTTGTTCGGGCTGGTACTATCAGGCTGCTATCTCGCCAAGGGAGGGATGGCCGTGGCCGACGACGGGGAGGGTGAGGCGCGCATCGCACTTTGCCGCTTTGCTGCAAAAAACCTGCTCCCTGAGACCGCAGCGTTGAAAGACCAGGTGATGCGCGGTGCTGACAGCCTCATTGCCGCGCGCGCCCTGCTGACATGACCTGTTAAATGAGGAGCCATTCATGACGGACCATATCCTGATCGAAACCCCGGAAGCCATGCCGGATGTCCGGGTGCTCCGCTTCAACCGGCCGGAAAAGAAGAATGCCATCACCCGCGCCATGTATGCTGCCATGACCGAGGCCCTGCAGGTGGCGAGCGCGGAGGCAAGCGTTCACGTCGTCGTCTTCCTTGGGCAACCCGGATGTTTTTCCGCCGGCAACGACATGTCCGACTTTCTGGCCTTTGCCATGGGGGGAGCGATGGGCACGGAGGTGCTCGATTTCCTCAACGCGCTCGCCGGCTTCGACAAGCCGCTGGTCTCCGGCGTCGATGGCATGGCCATCGGCATCGGCACGACAATCCATATGCACTGCGACCTGACGCTGGCGTCCGGACGCAGCATGTTTCGTACGCCCTTCGTCGATCTGGCGCTGGTGCCGGAGGAAGCCTCCAGCCTCATCGCGCCACGGCTGATGGGATACCAGCACGCCTTCGCGCTGCTGGCCGCCGGAGAACCGCTAACGGCGGAAGAGGCACGGCGCGACGGGTTGATCTGGAAGGTCACAACAGAGGAAGCTCTCGAGGAGGAGACACTGGCGGTCGCGGCAAAACTGGCCGCCAAGCCGCCCGGCGCCCTGAAAATCGCCCGCGACCTGCTGCGCGGCCATCAACAGGATATCACGGCGCGGATCGCCGAGGAGGCGGGCTATTTTGAAGCGCAACTGCGCACCGCAGAAGCCCGAGCCGCGTTCGAAGGCTTCTTCAAACGCTGAGCCAGGACGAAATCTCGCTTACTTCTCGAGCGAGACCACCACTTCGACGTGGGATGTCCAGAGGAACTGGTCGATCGGTGTTACCTTGGTGATGCGATAGCCGGCCTCGACGAGAATGGCGAGGTCGCGCGCCAGGGTCAGCGGATTGCAGGAGACCGCGACGATCTTCTTGACCGCCGAGCGCGCCAGTTCCTTGACCTGCGCTTCGGCGCCCGCGCGCGGCGGATCGAAGACGACGGCGTCGATATATTTGAACTCCGCCGTCATCAGCGGCCGGCGGAAAAGGTCGCGACGCTCCGTGCTGACGGGCTTCAGACCCTGCGTGGTGCGGGCGGCAAGATCGAGGGCCGCCAGCGCCTTGCCGTCGGATTCGGCGGCATGGACGCGACCGAGACGGGCAAGCCTCAGCGCAAAGGTGCCGGAGCCGGCGAACAGATCGACGATGCGCTTGGCCTTGCCGATATGGGCGACAACCAGATCGGCCATCACGTCTTCGGCTTGCTTGGTCGCCTGGGTAAAGGCACCGGGCGGTGGCGAGACCTGCACGCCGCTGAAATCGATCATCGGCTTGGTCTTCTCGAGGATGATTTCGTCGTTCAGCGAAATGCGGGCGATGCCGCGAAGCGACAGGATGGTTTCGATGGCGGCGCGACGCTGTTCGTCCGAGAGCGCCTTGATGCCGTCGACGGCGATGTCGAGGCCGGCCAGCGTTTCCAGCACGCTGATGCGGAAAGCTTCTGCGTTGATCGACAGCGCCTTTGCCACCATGCGGATCGCCGGCAGCTTGCCGACGATATCCGGTGACGAGATGGGACATTCCTCGATGGCGACGATGTGATGGCTGTCCGCCTGGTTGAAGCCGATCAGCACGTCCTTCTCGGTGCGGCGTGCGGCAAACACCACGCGCCGGCGCTGGCCCGGATGGGCCGCCACCAGGTCGTCGACGTCAGGCGTCAGTCCCTTCGACTTCAACGCGTCGATTACCAGCTGCCGCTTGAACGCCCGGTAAGGCACATCGGCGTAATGTTGCAGCGTGCAGCCGCCGCAGGTGCCGTTGACGCCATCGGGACCGAAGTGCCGGCACGGCGGCTCCTGCCGGTCGGGCGACGCCTTGAGGATGGACATCAACGTACCCTTGTCCTTGATCCGGGCAATCGCGACGCTCTCGCCAGGCAGGGTGAAGGGCACGAAGATCGGGCCGTTGGCATCATGGGCGATACCATCGCCCTGGCCGCCAAGCTTGTTGATGGTAACTGTTTCGGCGCTCATGGCTTGCGTCCCGCCAATAGGAATTCATGGTTTCCGTCGCCGCCGGCAATCGGCGAGGGGATAAGGCCAAGCGTTTCCCAGCCCATTTCGTCGACCAGCCAGCGCTCGAGGTCGGCAGCCACGTCGGGCGCCGTTTCCGGTAGTTTCAACAGGCCGGCCTTGCTGACGGCTTCGCGGCCGGCCTCGAACTGCGGCTTGACCAGCAGCACGCAGAAGGCGCCGGCTTCGGCAAGCTCGAGGGCCGGCACCAGCGCCAGCTTCAGCGAGATGAACGACACATCGGAGACGATGAAGGTGATGGCGCGGTTGTCGATATCGTCCGATGTCAGGTAGCGGGCGTTGAGGCCCTCGATGCTGGTGACACGCTCGTCGCCGGCGACGCGCGGATGGATCTGGCCATGGCCGACATCGATGGAGGTGACATGTGCGGCGCCGCGCTGCAGCAGTACTTCGGTAAAGCCGCCGGCGGATGCGCCGACGTCCAGACAGTCGTGACCGGCCGGATCGAGCTTGAAATGGTCGAGCGCCGCGACCAGCTTCAGCGCCGCGCGCGAAACGTAGTCCTGTGCGGGATCGTCGATTTCGAGCACGACATCGTCGGCAAAGGTCATGCTTGCCTTGGTGATGACCTTGCCGTCGACCTTGACGGTGCCACGCTGGATGGCGTCACGGGCGCGGGATCGGCTAGCCACGAGGCCTCGCGACAGGACAAGCTGATCGAGGCGGTACTGGGGAGGAAATTGTTCTGACATGGCCTGTCCATGACCGCCAATGCCATCAGTTGCAAGCTTTTTATATGTCTCAAGCCGATCTCCGCCTGTTTCCAACGCCTGCCGGCCCGGAATCCGCCTGCGTCATCAGCTGCCCGCCAACGAAACAGGCACTGGCATCACGAAGTCCCGGCGACGACCTCCCCGATGACCGCGACGGTCTTAATGTCTGCCGGAATGCTTGGGGATCGTGCTTCGGTGCGCAACCATCGCGCTATCGAAGTTAAACGATTGGAAAGCTATGAGCGCTAACGTTGCGGCCATTGCGATGGCCCCTCGAGGGCCAAGCCCGCCATGATGGCATCTGCCAGGTCGCGCCTATCCGATCATGTTTCATCAATTTGACCTCTCGCTGCGTTCCATGGCGCCGCGAGGGATGTTCTCTGAGGACAGCGCTCAGGAGGCGCTTGGCGATGTCTGCTAAAAATCTTTCTCTGAATGGCAAGCTGGCGATTACGTTCGTCGCGCTCATTCTGCTTTTCGTTTCCGTCTCGGCCTTCGTCTATTCGAAGGCACGCGTCTCGGCGGCAGCCGCCACCGAACAGGCGCAGTCACAGAAATTCGTCAACCTCGTCGATGACTCCCTGCAGGCCATGCTGGAGCAGGCGGTCAATCTGCGCGGCTTCCTGCTGTTCCGCAGCAACAGCACCTATGGCGATCTCTTCGCCAACCGCGACCGCATGCTGAAGAGCATCACGGCTGCAAAGGACGTCGCCGGCGGCCATGCCGATATGCAACAGGCCCTCGATACCATGCAGAAGACGGCCGATCTCTATTTCCACCAGCTGGCCGAGCCACAGGCGAAGGCCCGCAAGGAAACCGAGATGCCGGTCGACCAGATCGTCAAGATCGGTGTCAATGAAGCCAAGGGCCAGCTGGACGGTTTCCGCGATGCCGCAGCCAAGGTCAAGCAGATCGCCCGCAGCCAGGCCGATGTGCTGGCCGCGACGCAGGCCAAAGCCAACAGCGACCTGAGCTGGACGCTCATCCTCGGCGGTATCGTTGCTTCGCTCGCTGCCGCCATCCTCGCCTTTCTCCTGTCGCGCACCATCGTCAAGCCCATCGTTGGCATGACAGCGGCCATGGGTCGGCTGGCCGGCGGCGACAACAACGTCGAGGTTCCTGGCTCGGGACGCGGCGACGAGGTCGGCCGCATGGCCGAAGCCGTGCTGGTGTTCAAGGACGCCGCAATCGAGAAACTGCGTCTTGCCGGTGAAACCGAGCGCATGCGCAGCGACGCCGAGCGACGCCGCCACATGGACGACGACCAGAAGGCCCGCGAAGAGGCAGAACTGCGTTTCGCCATGGACGCGCTGGCCGCCGGCCTGTCGACATTGGCAAGCGGCGATGTCGCTGCCCGCCTCGAGCAGGTCTTCGCCCCGCAATTCGACAGCGTCCGCATCGACTTCAACAATGCCGCTGAAAAGCTCGACGTGACGCTGCAGTCCGTCGGCGACAATGCCTCGGCCATCAGTGCCGGTGCCGACGAGATCCGTACTGCCGCCGACGATCTTGCGCGCCGTACCGAACAGCAGGCAGCATCGGTGGAGGAAACGGCCGCAGCCCTCGAGCAGGTGGTGACAACCGTGCGCGACTCCGCCAAGCGCGCCGAAGACGTCGGTCATCTCGTCGAGCGCGCCCGCCTTGGCGCCGAGCGCTCCGGCGACGTCGTCCGCAAGGCGGTTTCGGCGATGCACGAGATCGAAAAATCATCGGGCGAAATCAGCAACATCATCAGCGTCATCGATGACATTGCCTTCCAGACCAACCTTCTGGCTCTCAACGCCGGTGTCGAAGCTGCGCGTGCCGGCGAGGCGGGCAAAGGCTTTGCCGTCGTCGCCCAGGAAGTCCGCGAACTCGCCCAGCGCTCGGCAAAAGCTGCCAAGGAGATCAAGGCGCTGATCAACACGTCGGGTACGCAGGTCAATGCCGGCGTGGCGCTCGTCGGTGAAACCGGCAAGGCACTGGAGGCGATCGTTTCCGAGGTCCGCGAGATCAACCAGAACATCGCCGCGATCGTCATCTCGACCCGCGAACAGTCGACCGGCCTTCAGGAGATCAACCTCGCCGTCAACGCCATGGACCAGGGCACCCAGCAGAACGCGGCCATGGTCGAGGAGCAGACGGCTGCAAGCCATTCGCTCGCAAGCGAAGCCAGCGCCCTCGACGACCTCCTCCGCCAGTTCAGGCTAAGCAAGGGCCGCCACCCACAGATATCGAAGCCCGCCGCCTTCGCTCCGAAGCCTGCGACGGCGCCCAGGCCCGCTGCGTCCAGAATTAGCGCCGCCACAGACCGCACCCGCGCGGTAACCTCGCCGGCACGAGCCCTTGGGCAGACGCTCGCGAAAGCCCTCAGCGGCGGCAAGCCATCCACCGCCAGCGCCCCGGCTCAGGAAAACTGGGAAGAATTCTGAGAACTGGCTGATAAATCCGAGTTCAACGAAAAGGGCGGTGCAGCAGCATCGCCCTTTCTAGTTTGGCGCGGCGGGTGTGGCGGTGCTACGCATCCGTGCCACGTCGCGCCGGGGCGTCTCCCGGTGGGTGCGGCGATAATCGCGGCTGAATTGGGAAGGGCTGTCGTAGCCCACCCGAAAGCCAGCTTCGGCCGCTGTCAGTCCTTCGATCATCATCAGCCGCCGTGCCTCCTGAAGACGGATCTGCGTCCGGAACTGCAGCGGGCTCATCTCCGTCGTCGTTCGAAAATGCTCGTAGAATGACGACGGGCTCATGCCGGCGATATTGGCGAGATCCTGGATTGCAAACGGTGCTTGAAAGTTCCGGCAGATATAGTCGATGGCGCGGCCGATCTGGTTGAGGCGGCTTTCGCCATTGGCAATCTGCCGCAGCATGGCGCCCTGCGGCCCGCCGAGCAGGCGATAGAGGATTTCCCGTTCGACGAGCGGTGCCAGCGCCGCCGCATCCTCCGGTTCGTCCAGCAGCATCAGCATCCGCGCAACAGCATCGATGAGCTTCGGCGTCGTGGCGCTGAGGCGGGCTGCCGGGGCGTTGTCGACGCGCGTGGGTGTTGTCGACACCATCTCCGCGAGAATACCGGCGTCGAACTCGAGCTTGAAGCAGAGATACGGTTCGCAGGCGCTTGCCTCGATCACGGCGCCGATGACGGGCAGGTCGATGCCGACGACCAGATAATGAGCCGCGTCGTAGACAAGACTGGTCTCGCCGATCACGGCCCGCTTGCGACCTTGGGCAACGATGCAGCAGGAGGGCCGATAGAGTGTGTGGACGGGCTCCGTTTCGGCCGAACAGCGGATCAGCCCGACGCGGGGGATGGCGGTATCGTAGCTGCCGTCTTCCGGTGCGTGGCGGTTGATCAATCCTGCGAGTTCGGCAATGGTTTCCATAGTCGCACTATGTCCCGGCGAAAGCTTGTTGCCAAGACCAAGGGGGCGCTTTCGGAGGATCGTGCAAGAAATTCGGAAAAGCTGTCTACCGCCATCTTGGTCTTGAAGTCAGGTTGTGGCCAACAAAGACGGCAATTCCGTCGTCTCTTTGCTGGAAGGACATTTGAATGACAGGCATCAGGGACAAGGTGGTTCTGATCACCGGCGCAAGCAGCGGCATCGGCGCAGCCGTGGCCATCGAACTCGCCGCAGCAGGCGCCCGCGTCGTCATCGGGGCAAGACGCAAGGACCGGCTCGACACGCTGAAGGCAGAGATCGAAGCCAGCGGCGGAACGGTGCTTTTGCAGGCTCTCGATGTCACTAGCCGCAGGGACATGGACGCCTTCGTTGCGGCCGGCATGGAGGCATTCGGTCGTATCGACGTGCTCGTCAACAATGCCGGGATCATGCCGCTGTCGCCGATGGCGTTGCTCAAGGTCGAGGAATGGGACCGCATGATCGATGTCAACATCAAGGGCGTTCTCTATGGCATCGCTGCCGTGCTGCCGATCATGAACCGGCAGGAGACCGGGCAGATCATCAACGTCTCGTCGATCGGTGGACTCGCGGTGTCGCCGACAGCCGCCGTCTATTGCGCCACGAAATATGCCGTCCGCGCTATCTCCGACGGCCTGCGGCAGGAAAACACCAAGCTGCGCGTCACCTGCGTCTATCCGGGCGTTGTCGAGTCGAAACTCGCGGATACGATAACTGACCCAGCCACGGCCGAAGCCATGGTCGCCTATCGCAGCATTGCGTTGAAGCCCGAAGCCATCGCCCGGGCTATTCATCATGTCATCGCCCAGCCCGGGGATGTCGACACGAGCGAGATCGTCGTCCGACCGACGGCCGCAGCATGACGACAGATCCATCACGCAACGATGAGGTCCGGACAATGTCCCATCCCTATGTCGGCTTGTGGATGACTGCCGATGGCCTCATCCGACACCGTCTTCTCCCGGACAACCGCTACGATGAAGCCCGTGGACAGCGCGAAAGCGCCTACCGTGGCCGCTACGAGGTAAGCGGCACCCACATCGAATACTGGGACGATACCGGCTTCACGGCCGATGGCGATTTCATCGACGGCGTGTTGCACCACGCCGGGATGGTTCTCTACCGCGCCGGCTGATCGGAGCGCTTGCCTTCCATATCAGCCGGCGATGCCGGCAATATTCGGGCGTCCGAGCGCCTTGAAGACAGTCTGGACGATGTTGGCGCGGTCGAGACCGGCATAGGCGAGCATCGCCTCGGGCTTGGCCTGCTCCATCCAGATGTCTGGCATGACGAGCGAGCGGATCTTCAGGCCGATATCGAGCAGGCCGTCTGTAGCGAGGAACTGCAGCACATGGCCTGCAAAGCCGCCGACGGAACCTTCCTCGATGAGGATCAGCACCTCGTGATGGTGGGCCAGCTGGCGGATCAGGTCGTGGTCCAGCGGTTTTGCAAAGCGCGCATCGGCGACCGTCGTCGACAGGCCGGCAGCATCGAGATCCTCGGCGGCCAGCAGGCTGTCGGCCAGCCGCGTCCCAAACGACAGCAGCGCCACCTTCGAGCCCTGCTTGACGATGCGGCCCTTGCCGATCTGGAGGATCTCACCACGCTCCGGCATTTCGATGCCGACACCTTCGCCGCGCGGGTAGCGGAAAGAAATCGGACCGTCGTCATAAGCGGCAGCAGTGCGTACCATATGCTTCAACTCCGCCTCGTCGGACGCGGCCATGACCACGAAGCCGGGCAGAGTGGCAAGGAAAGTGGTGTCGAACGAACCGGCATGGGTCGGCCCGTCGGCGCCGACGAAGCCGGCCCGGTCGATGGGGAAGCGCACCGGAAGCCCCTGGATTGCCACATCGTGCACCACCTGGTCGTAGGCCCGCTGCAAGAAGGTCGAATACAACGCCGCAAACGGTTTGAAGCCTTCGGTGGCAAGACCCGCGGCAAAGGTCACGGCATGCTGCTCGGCGATGCCGACGTCGAAACAGCGCTTCGGAAAGATCTCCGCCAGCTTGTCGAGGCCGGTGCCGTTCGGCATGGCGGCGGTGATGCCGACGATCTTGTCGTCGAGCTTTGCCTCCTGGACGAGGGCGTCGGCAAAGACGCTGGTATAGCTCGGTGCGTTCGGCTTCACCTTGGCCTGCGTCCCGGTGATCACGTCGAACTTGTTGACGCCGTGATACTTGTCGGCGGCAGCTTCGGCCGGCGCATAGCCCTTGCCCTTCTGTGTCACGACGTGGATCAACACCGGCCCTTGAGCATTATCGCGGACATTGCGCAGCACCGGCAGCAAGTGCTCGAACGAATGCCCGTCGATAGGGCCGATGTGATAGAAACCCATCTCCTCGAACATCGTGCCGCCCGTTACATATCCGCGCGCATGCTCGACGGCGCGGGTGATAGCGCGGTCGACGTTCTTGCCGAGATACGCAGTCAGCTTCTTGCCGATTTCCCGCATGCCCATATACGTCCGGCCAGATGCCAACCGCGCCAGATAGGCACTCATGGCGCCCGTCGGTGGCGCGATCGACATGTCGTTGTCGTTGAGGATGACGATCAGCCGTGCGTCCAGCGCGCCGGCATTGTTCAGCGCCTCATAGGCCATGCCGGCAGACATTGCGCCATCGCCGATGATGGCGATCACCTTGCGGGCGGTGTTGTCCAGTTCGGCTGCCACCGCCATGCCGAGACCGGCCGAGATCGACGTTGAGGAATGGGCCGCGCCGAAGGGATCGTATTCGCTCTCCGCCCGGCGGGTAAAGCCGGACAACCCGCCTTCCTGGCGCAGTGTACGGATGCGGTCGCGGCGCCCGGTGAGGATCTTGTGGGGATAGCACTGGTGGCCGACGTCGAAGATCAGCCGGTCGTTCGGCGTATCGAATACCTTGTGGATGGCAATCGTCAGCTCGACAACCCCGAGGCCAGCACCGAGATGGCCGCCGGTGCGCGACACGGCATCGATCATCTCGTCGCGCACTTCACGCGCAAGCTGCGGCATGTCTCGGTCTTCCAGCTTGCGAAGGTCGGCGGGAAAGTCGACCTGATCCAGCAGCGGCGTCTTGGGCGATGATGTCACAGGCTGGAGCCTCTTCTTATGTTCTTGGACGGGCGGCCCGCCATACCCGAAAATAGATCGTTGCGAAAGAAGCCGTTTCAAGGGGCTGCGGCAAGTTGGTCCCCTTCGGCCTGCGGGGCGAGTTAGCCTTCCGGCAGCGGAATGAATTCTTCCTCGTCGCCAGGGACGATATCGAAGCGGCCGGTGCGCCACTCTTCCTTCGCCTGTTCGATGCGCTCCTTCGAGGACGATACGAAATTCCACCAGATATAGCGTTTCGAACTGAGTGCCGCACCCCCGAAAAGCATCAGGTGGCAGCCTTTTTCGGCAGCCGTCAGCGTGATCGCGTCGCCTGGGCGAAAGACCAGCAGCTGATCCGCCTCGAAACGGTCGCCAGCCACCATCAGCGCGCCCGACAGAACATAGACGGCGCGTTCCTCGTGGTCGGCGCCAAAGGGAAACGAACGGCCGGGCTCGAGTGCCAGGTCGACATAAAGCGTGTCGGAAAACACCTTCACCCGCGATGCCAGGCCGTCGAAGTTGCCGATGATCACCCGCCCGGAGGCGCCGTCGCCGTCGATGACAGGCATGGCGCTTTTGTCGGTGTGCGAAAAGGATGGGTCGATCTCCTCCTTGTCCTCAGGCAAGGCAAGCCAGGTCTGCACGCCCGAGATCGACAGCGGATGGCCGCGCAGGTTGTCGGGCGTCCGCTCGGAGTGAACGATGCCACGGCCTGCTGTCATCAGGTTGAGATCGCCCGGCCGGACGATCTTCTCGGTGCCAAGGCTGTCGAGATGGCGGATCTCGCCGTCGAACAGGTAGGTGACCGTGGACAGCCCGATATGGGGATGCGGCCGGACATCCATCGCCTGATCTCCCCGCAGCACCGCCGGTCCCATCCGGTCGAAGAAGATGAACGGCCCGACCAGCCGGCGCCGGCTCGTCGGCAGAGCCCGCCGCACGGAAAAACCGCCGATATCGGCGGTCCGCGGAATGATCAGCTGCTCAATGGCATCGGAGGCACGGGCATCGCCGGGAAGAGGGTCTTTGCCGGGGAAAAAGGACATCGGAATCTCCTGTCGGTGACGGCAGATTACCCGCTCATCCGTTGCGCGCCCAGCAGAACTTTGCCGCACGCAGCGCGCCTGTCGTATAAGGCAACGGTCCGCCCCGCCGACAGATCTGCAAATTGCAGCACTGGATCGGTGGATGCCGGTTCGCATGCCGTCGGAGGCCTTACTGGCTGTCCAGCGGCTCCACGCCGACAGGCTTGCCGGCTCGGTCCAGGCGGATCTTTTCGATGCGGTTTTCGGCGGCGGAGAGCAGCGCTTCGCAATGCTTCTTCAGGGCTTCGCCGCGCTCGTAGATCTCGATGGATTCGTTCAGCGCCACGTCGCCGCGTTCCAGCCGCGCGACAATGCTTTCGAGTTCGGCAACAGCCTTTTCGAACGAGTAGTCGGACACATCCGGCTTGGCACTGTCAGTCATCGTCAACCCTTCATCATACGCAGAATATGCAGGCCCGCCGATTCGGCCAGCCCCTCCAGATCATATCCGCCTTCGAGCAGGCTGACGACCCGGTTCTTGGCGCTCTTGTCGGCCATTTCGAGAACGCGCCCGGTCGCCCAGTCGAAATCCTCGCCGGTCAGGTTGATCTGCGCCAATGGATCGCGGTGGTGGGCATCGAAGCCGGCCGAGATGATGATCAGGTCCGGCCGGAAGTCGTCGAGCGCTGGCAGCACGCGCGACTTGAACGCCTCGCGGAAATGGTCGCTGCCGCTGTTGGGCGACAGCGGCGCATTGACGATGGTGCCTTTGCCGCCGGTTTCGGTCTTGGCACCGGATCCCGGATAGAGCGGCATCTGGTGCGTCGAGCAGAACAGCACGGACGGATCGTCCCAGAAGATGTCCTGCGTGCCGTTGCCGTGGTGCACGTCCCAGTCGACGATGGCAACGCGTTCGGCGCCGTAGGTCCGCTGCGCATGGCGGGCGGCAATGGCGGCATTGTTGAAGAAGCAGAAGCCCATCGCCTTGTTCTTCTCGGCGTGGTGGCCGGGCGGCCGCGAGGCGACGAAGACATTGTCCGCAGCCCCGGTAAACACGTCGTCCACCGCAGCCATCGCCCCGCCGACACCGGTCAGCGCCGCCTGCAGGCTTTTCGGGCTGGCGTAGGTGTCCGCTTCAAGCTGGTTGATCTGCCCTTCGCCGTCCTCGGCGTCTGGGATCGAGCGCATCACAAATTCCAGGTGCTCTTCCGGGTGGGCGAGCAGGATGGCGTCCTCGTTGGCCTGCGGCGCATCGCGCCGTTCCAGCCGGGCGAAATTGGGATGCTCCAGGGCGATATTGATCGACCGCAGCCTGTCGGATCTCTCCGGATGGCCATCGGGCGTGATATGCTCCAGGAAAATCGGATGTTCGTAAAGACGCGTGCTCATGCGGTCAGCCTAACTATGAAACATCTCACCTAGCACGGCAGATGGGAGCGATCACCACAATGTCAACAAATGCGCTTAACCAAGAGGAGGCAAGGCCCGTTTACTTTCGGCCGAGCCGGTGCTTAAGCTTTCATTAAGGACAGCGTGTCCGTCAAGGTTGTGTAATGAGTAGAGCCCAGCGAGCAGACATCACCGAAATGCGCGTTCCACCGCGCGATGTCGACAGGTTCGGCCAGATGTTCATCGCCTCCTACATTTCGGAGGCGGAAACCGCGCTGTCGAACTTCTGGCGTGAACGGCCCGAAGTCAGCGACGAGCCGATATACATCCCGACCCGCGCCTCCTGCTCCCTGCACCGGGGGCTCAGATACGACGAGTTTGCCCGCTTCTCTGTGACCGTCAACAAGATCGGCGGCAAGTCGGTCGGCTTCATGGTGATGGTCGAGGCGGGCAACGAACTGGCAGCCGAAGTGGAGATCCTCTGGCTGGCCGTGCGTGGCGAGGAGCACGAGCCGTCGCCGCTGCCGGAAGACACCCGCGACTGGCTCTACAAATATCTCGACTGATCAGTTCCGCTGCGGCAGCAGCGGGTAGCCGGCCATGACCGCGCGGCCGACCAGCGCTGCGACGACCGCCTTGACGATATCGCCGGGCACGAAGGCCAGCGACCCGAAGAAGGCCTTGCTGAAGCCGATATTGGCGGCGATGGCGAGATAGGCGATGCCGAAGGCATAGAGCACGACCACGCCGCCGGCGACGGAGGCGATGAAGAAGCCGATGCCCTGTGCGATGCCCGACTGCTCAGCCTTAACCAGCCGCTCGGAGAGCATGCCGGTCACGAACGCCGCAAAAATCCATCCGACGAGGAAGCCCGCCGTCGGTGCCACGAAGACCGCCAGGCCTCCACGCCCGCCGGACAGCACCGGCAGGCCGATGGCGACCAGCAGCACGACGATCAGCGCGGCGATTGCCCCGCGTTTGGCCCCGAGCACGACGCCGGCCATCATGACGCCCAACGACTGCGCGGTGATCGGTACCGGAATGACGCCGAGCGAGATCGGCGGCAAAAGTCCGAGCGCCACGATGATCGCTGCGAAAAGGGCGGAGAGGACGAGGTCGCGGGTACTCATGGGGGGCTCCAAAATCAACTGTTACTTTTTCAATGCCGCCGAATGCCGCGCGCGTCAATCGCTGCGGCGATGGCGTCTGCATCCCGCAGCGTCAGAATGATCAGCGGCACCAGCGTCGTCCGCACCCGGATCGTAAGCCCGCGCGCCTGATGCGCCTCCCGGATCGCCGCATAGCGGCCGACGATCTCAGGCACGAAGCGGACCACGAGGCCGACCGCAAGACCGATATCGGCAGCCTTCACCAGTCCTGTCCGTTCAAGTGGCATCGCCGCCCAGGTTATTTCGTCCATGAAGTCGGCAATGGTGGTAGTCGCCGTCACCGTGGCGGCAAACAGCGTCAGCGTTACCAACCTGAGGACGGTGACCAGGGCCTGATCCCACGGATTGAATAGCAGGCTGAACAGGCTGACGAAGGCAATGGTCAGCAGCACCGGCCGCAAGCGCTGCAGCGCCTCCTTCCAGCCCAATCCGCAGGTAAAATAGAGAAACGCCCCTGCCAGCAGCGCCACGCCCAGCACGCCGGGGTTACCGGTCGCAAACAATGCGATACCGAGCAGCGCCATGACAATGAGCTTCAGCCTTGCGGAGAGGCGATGCATCCAGCTATCGGCATCGACATAAAGCGATTGCATCAGCGGGCGATCTCCCGGTAGAGCGCAATGCTGTCGCCGGGTGATCCTTCGGCGACGAGCCGTCCCTTGTCGAACAGCAGCACGCGCTCGAAATTCTCGATCAATTCGAGGTCGTGGCTGATGACGATGACGTTTTCAGGCAGTTCGCCGATCATTCTCTCGACCCGTCCCCGGTTGCGAAGATCGAGCTGGTTGGTCGGCTCGTCGAGGATCAGGATGTCGGGGCCGGTGACCAGCACCGAGCAAAGCGCCGCCAGCTGCAGTTCGCCGCCGGAAAGCTCGTGGGCGCGCCGGTCGGCCAGGTGCCGGGCGTCGAGGCGGTCGAGTACGGCATCGACGGCAGCCGCAATCTCCGGCTTGCCGAGCCCGCGATTTTTGAGGCCTAGCGCGATATCGTCACGCACGACTGGCAGGATGATCTGGTTCTGCGGCGACTGGAAGATGAAGCCCACCTTGCCAAGCACCGCCTTGGCATCGGCGACGGTATCGAGCCCATCGACCACCACGCGGCCCGTCGTCGGCTTGGCGAGCCCGTTTATCATCCGGGCGAAACTGCTCTTGCCGGAGCCATTGAGGCCGATAATGCCGACGCGCCGCTCGATCAGCGTCACGCTGAAAGGCTGAAGCGCGACCTGCTGGCCGAACCGCAGTCCCGCCTGCTCGAAGCGAATATCCAATGTAGGCCCTCGTGAAACGGAGACGCTGTCCTATAGCCGGTAAATGCGGGGTGGCAAATATAGAAGGCGGACGTTTGATATGGCGTCGATAAAGGGCCATCCTCTCCGCATGACGATTCTGATTTCAAACAGCGACGCCCGCCGCGTCTTCCTGGCCCGTCAGGGGCTGGCGACGCCACCCAACCGCGCGCTCGACAAAGCCGGGCTGCTGCAACTGATCAAGGACATCGGCTTCGTCCAGGTCGACAGCATCGGCACGGTCGAGCGGGCACATCACCAGATCCTGTTTTCCCGCAACCAGACCTATCGCCGCGAGCACCTGACGGAGCTTTTGGAAAAGGACGGTGCACTGTTCGAGCACTGGACGCACGACGCCTCGATCCTGCCGAGCGATTTCTTTGTCTACTGGAAGCACAAGTTTCGCCGCGAGGACGCCGCGATCATCGAGCGTTGGCGCAAGTGGCGGGGCGAGGGGTTCGAGGCCGCGTTCGAGGAGACCTATGAGCGTGTCGCCAATGGCGGCGCGATCATGGCGCGCGAGATCAAGGCGGACGGCCATGTCTCGGGCGGCTGGTGGAACTGGCATCCGAACAAGACGGCGCTGGAATATCACTGGCGCACCGGGAAGTTCGCAATCGCTGGCCGCCGCAATTTCCAGAAGATCTACGATCTCGTCGAGCGCGTCATCCCCGCCGAATTCCTGGCTGGAGAGGTCGACCACGAGGCCTTCGTCGACTGGGCCTGTCGCAGCGCGCTGCAGCGCCTCGGCTTTGCCACGTCAGGCGAGATTGCCGCCTTCTGGAACCTGCTGACGCCCCAGGAGGTCAAGACATGGGTCGATGCCCACGGCCAGGAACTCTGCGAGGTGCTGATCGAACCGGCGCTCGGCGGCAAGCCGCGTCCATCCTTTGCGTTTGCCGGTTTCGAGGAGACCATCGATCACCATCCGGATCCCCCGGCCCGCCTGCGCGTGCTCAGCCCCTTCGATCCGGCGCTTCGCGACCGTGATCGCACGCAGCGGCTGTTCGGTTTCTTCTATCGTATCGAGATCTTCGTACCGGAGGCCAAGCGGGAATATGGCTACTACGTCTTTCCGCTGCTCGAAGGCGACCGGCTGATCGGCCGCATCGACATGAAGGCCGACCGCAAGGCCGGTACCCTCGAGGTCAGGCGCCTATGGCTCGAGCAAGGCGTGCGCGCCTCCAGCGGCAGGCTCGAAAAGCTTAGCGCAGAACTCGAGCGCATCGCCCGGTTTACCGGCGTCGAGCGCGTGGTGCTGCTCGACGGCTGGCGCGGGTGACGCTATCCGTCCCTGTCTCGCTCATAAGCCAGGGCGCGCAGAAGCGCGCCGCACTGTTGTCGAGTGGCCTCAGCAGATCTCGGTTTGGGCGATCTTGATGCCGAAACCTTCGAGCCCGACATAGTGGCGCGAGCGCGTCGTCAGCAGCTTGATCGAGGTGACGCCAAGATCTTTCAGGATCTGCGCGCCCAGTCCGATTTCCAGCCATTCGCTGTCGCGGGTCTGGGCTTCGGCATGGGCCTCGCGATCTTGACGTGCCTTGCGGCCATTGTCGTGGTGACCGACGCCGACGGAGCCTTCGCGCAGGTAGACGATGATGCCGCGGCCCTCGTCAGCGATCTTCTTCATATAGTGCTCGACCGGGCGGCCCTTGCCGAAGACGTCGCTGGCGACGTTTTCCGGGTGCAGGCGCACGGGCACATCGACGCCGTCCCGGATATCGCCGAAGACGACGGCGAGATGCTGCATGGTATCCCATGGCAGCGAATAGGTATGGGCGCGGGCCTTGCCGAAGGCGGTCTCGATATCGAAGCTCGAGCCGAGTTCGATAAGCGTTTCCTTGCGCTGGCGATAAGCGATGAGGTCGGCGACCGAGATCGACTTGAAGCCGTGGGTTTCGGCAAAGGCCGAGACTTGCGGGCCACGCATCACGGTGCCGTCGTCGTTGACGAGTTCGCTGATGACGCCGATTGGGGGCAAGTTCGCCAGCCGGCAGAGATCGACGGCAGCTTCCGTATGGCCGGAGCGCATCAGCACGCCGCCTTCGCGGGCGATCAGCGGGAAGATGTGGCCGGGGCGGACGAAATCTCCGGGGCCAACATTGGGGTTTGCGAGGTTGCGCACCGTTAGGTTGCGGTCATCGGCGGAGATCCCCGTCGTCGTGCCGTGTTTGAAATCGACGGACACGGTGAAGGCGGTAGTGTGGGCCGAGTCGTTTTCCGCCACCATGGCATTGAGGTTCAGCCGCTTGGCTTCCTCGCGCGGCATCGGCGTGCAGACGATACCGGAGGTGTGACGGACGATGAAGGCCATCTTTTCCGGCGTGCAGTGGACAGCCGCCACGATCAGGTCGCCTTCGTTCTCGCGGTCGTCGTCATCCATGACGACGACGATCTCGCCGGCTTCGAAAGCTCTGATGGCATCGACGACGCGCTTCTGGTCGTAGGGCATGGAAACGTCCTTATGTCAGCCGGCCGGTCTGGCCTCGGTCTCTCAGATAATGATCGGCGATTGCACAGGCAACCATCGCCTCGCCGATCGGCACTGCGCGGATACCGACGCAAGGGTCATGGCGGCCCTTGGTGCGCAGGTCGACATTGCGTCCGTCCTTGTCGATTGTCTGGCGTTCGGTGAGGATCGACGAGGTCGGCTTGATGGCGAAGCGGGCAATCAGCGGCTCGCCTGTCGAAATGCCGCCAAGTACGCCGCCGGCGTGGTTGGACAGGAAGATCCGCTTACCGTCGTTGCCCATGCGCATCTCGTCGGCGTTCTCCTCGCCGCTCAGTTCAGCCGCGGCAAAGCCATTGCCGATCTCGACGCCCTTGACGGCGTTGATCGACATCAGCAGCGAGGCGACATCCTGGTCGAGCTTGCCGTAGATCGGTGCGCCGAGGCCGGCCGGAACGCCTTCGGCGATGACCTCGACGACGGCGCCGATAGAAGAGCCGGCCTTACGGATGCTGTCGAGATAATCTTCCCAGACGGGCACGATCTTGGGGTCGGGCGCAAAGAACGGATTTTGGTCGACCTGTGCCCAGTCCCAGTTGTCCCGGTTGATCTTGTGCTTGCCGATCTGCACCAAGGCTGCGCGAACGGTGACGCCGGGCACCACAAGCCGGGCAATGCCGCCGGCTGCAACCCTGGCTGCCGTCTCGCGGGCAGAAGAGCGACCGCCGCCGCGATAGTCGCGGATGCCGTATTTCAGGTCGTAGGTATAGTCGGCATGGCCGGGCCGATACTGGTTGGCGATCTCGCCATAATCCTTGGAGCGCTGGTCGGTGTTCTCGATCAGCATCGAGATCGGCGTGCCGGTCGTCGTCATGGTGACACCGTCATCGTCCAGCATCACGCCGGAGAGCACCTTGACGATGTCGTCCTCGCGCCGCTGGGTCACGAACCGCGACTGGCCGGGCTTGCGCTTGTCCATCCAGACCTGCAGTTCGGCCAGCGTGAACCGCAGCCCAGGAGGGCAGCCGTCAACCACGCAGCCGAGCGAGGGGCCGTGGCTTTCACCCCAGGTGGTAACGCGGAACAGATGACCAAACGTATTATGCGACATGGGGAACGACCGGCTTGCCTTTGGGCCTGCCTGTCGGTGCGACGGGCGCGGCTTGATCTTCGAATTGCGGCACACTCTTAGGACAAAATCAGGCCGAGGCAAAAGGCTTTCTTTGCCGGAGAACTGTTGGAGAAACACAATTGCGAACACTTGCGGACGGGCGCGCCACGCTCCGCGGCGATGCCATCATCGCGGCAAGCCGGGCGCTGCAATCATAGTTTGAAGTGCCATGGCCGGGACCGATTACGAAATGGGCTTACCCGCCGTCGTTTGACCTTTGTCGACAAAGCCTGTCCCTGGTTAATCCGAACTTAATGAAACGCTTAAAGATGATTCATCATTAAGGCGGTAAAAGCCTTTGTTACGAGCAACTTCAGCCATATTCGGAAGGCTATTGGTCAACATCAGAACGACCGAATTTGGAAGAGGTTGGTAAAATGCGATTCTTTGTTGCCACATTATTGGCCACAGCCAGCTTTCTTGCGCCGGTTGCAGGCTTTGCCGAAAGCGCCGACGTCGAGGGGATCATCCGGAAGGTCGATCTGAAGAATCGCAGCCTGACGCTGGACGACGGCAAGACCTACCAGGCCCCGCCCAGTTTCGACTTCAACGGGCTAGAGGTCGGGCTCAAGGTCATCGTCTTCTATACTGAAGTCGACGGCAGGCGCGTTATCAACGATCTGGATATCGTCTAAGCGGCAGGCGGCAGGATCAGTCGATCCAGCCGATAGTCCTGTCCTGCAGTTCTATCCTCAGGATCTTGTCCTGGGGGATCTCGCCCTCGGCCGCTTCTTCCTTGGGTATCTCGGCGACGAGGCGGAACAGCGAGCGGATGACGCCGCCATGGGCGACGCAGACGGTCGGTTTGTCGACCGATTGCAGCCACGAGCCGACCCGCCATGACAGGATCTCGTAGCTCTCGGCATTTTCGCCCGGCGGGATGAAGTCCCACTTGCCGCTATTGCGCTCGACAAGTCGCTCGGGCTGGGTGATTTTCAGTTCCTTGAGGGTGGAGCCTTCCCAGGCGCCGAACGACACCTCGACCAGCCGCTCGTCCGTGCGATAGTCCTCGGGCGGGAGCCCCATTGCCGCACGAGCGATTTCCATCGTTGCCCTCGTCCGGGCAAGCGGGCTTGCAACATAGTCGAAATTCAACGCTTCATCACCGAGCAGGGCAGCCAGCGTCAAACCGTTGACGCGGGCCTGCTCGCGGCCAATATCGTTGAGATCGATGTCGCGCTGGCCCTGAAGCCGGCGCTCGGCGTTCCAGTCCGTCTGGCCGTGGCGGATGACGTAAAGCGTCAAAAATGCATTCCTGTCTGAAATCAGTCCTTGATGACGGAAATATCCGGCGCATCGACGGCCTTCATGCCGACGACATGATATCCGCTGTCGGCGTGATGGATTTCGCCGGTGACGGAACGCGACAGGTCGGAAAGCAGGTAGAGACCGACGTCGCCGACTTCCTCGATGGTCACGGTGCGACGCAGCGGTGCGTTATACTCGTTCCACTTGAGGATATAGCGGAAGTCGCCGATGCCAGACGCGGCCAGCGTCTTGATCGGGCCGGCCGAGATAGCATTGACGCGGATGTTCTTCGGTCCGAGATCGACGGCCAGGTATTTGACGCTGGCTTCGAGTGCGGCCTTGGCAACGCCCATGACGTTGTAGTTCGGCATGACCTTCTCCGCACCGTAATAGGTGAGGGTCAGCATGGCGCCGCCATCGGTCATCAGCTTTTCAGCGCGACGGGCAATCGAGGTGAACGAAAACACCGAAATCTGCATGGTCTTGGCAAAATTGTCGGCAGACGTATCGACGTAGCGGCCGGTCAGCTCGTCCTTGTCGGAAAAGCCGATAGCGTGCACCACGAAATCGATCTTGCCCCAGAGCTTCTCGACATTGTCGAACACGGCGTCAATGGTGGCTTCGTCGGAAACATCGCAATGGCCAGCCAGATGACCGCCGATTTCGGCTGCCAGCGGCTCGACACGCTTCTTCAGCGCATCGCCCTGATAGGTTAAAGCAACCTCGCCGCCCTGCGCATGGATTGCCTTGGCAATTCCCCATGCGATAGAGCGGTTGTTTGCCACGCCAAAGATGACGCCGCGTTTGCCTGCCATCAGGCCTGTTGCTTGAGCCATAGTCTGCTCCCTTGAACTTCAATCGACCCTGCCTATGGCATAGGCGGTTCGAGGGTTCAAGCTAGGCTAGCATCATCAACTGTTAGGGAACGTAATAAAGGGTGCTCGCGCTACCGAAATGCTACAGAAACAATCCATCCTTCATGCTGCGCATCAAATCCGTCATCTTGTGATCGGGTTTTTCCCAAAGCATAAGCCGCAATTCGACCACCAGATCTCCCTTGCCGCCTTCGTCATTTGCAAGGCCTTCGCCCGGAATGCGGATCGTATGGTCTGAGCCGGACCATGGGGGCACGCTGACGGCGAGCCTGCCACGCGGTCCCTCGATCGAGGTTTCCCATCCGAGTACTGCATTTTCGATCGTCACGGGCAGGGTGGTGTGCAGATCGAAGCCCTTGACGCTGAACCGCTCGTGCGGTTCGAGATGCACGGTAACCGCCACGTCGCCACGCAGCATGCCTTGCAGCTTCAGCCCTTGCCCCTTGAGGTGGACGACCTGGCCGTCGCTCATGCCGGCAACCGCCTGGAACCGCACTTCCTTGCCGTCGGCAAGCGGTACGGTGATCCACTGCGCCTTGATGATGTCGTCGAGCGTGATGCGGGCTTCGGCGGCAATCTCGGGGGCTTTTTCCTGAATGGGGGGAGCAGCGCCGGTGATGCGCCGGACGAGCGATGTCAGCATGCCGAAAGGCGGGAGGGCGATGATGGCGGCAAGGGTGCTTGTCGCAACCGCCGGCTCGACCTCGGGGGCTGCAGGCTCGGCAGCCTCCGACTCGGGAGCATCCGCCGCCTTCTGTGCCATTGCCGGCTTTTCCGTCTGGGCTGCAGCGCGGGCGCCAAAAATGCGTTCGACCATGTCCTCGGCTGTTTCCGGGGCAGCGGTTCCATCGGGTGCCGCAGAAGGCGAGGCGGAGGGCGAGGGGGCGGCAGAGGCTGCGGCCGCCGCTGCTTTCTGGGCCTTCTGGGCGTTGGCCCGCTCCAGCTCTTCCATCAGCCGTTCGGCTTTGGCACGCGCCACCTTGGCGCGTTCTTCGGCTTCGCGCGCCGCCTGGCGCTGCTGCATGATGGTCGGACCGTTGCCCTTGGCTGCTGACGACATATTTATCACCTGATCGTAGCGGCTGCGTTTCTTCGGATCCTTCAGGGTCTCGTAGGCACGGCCGACCTCGGCGAACCGGGCCGTCGCCGTCGGGTCGTCGCGGTTGTGATCCGGATGGATGGCCTTGGCCATGGACCGCCAGGCTGCCTTGATCTCGTCCACGTCGGCGTCCTGTCTGACGCCCAAAGTTTTGTAAGGATCACGCATGTGTTCGATCGCCGCTTTTTTGCTGGTACGCCATGTCGAACATGCCGTTCCCACTTCACTGACGCCTCGGTCGGTCCCGCCGAAGCGGAATCCGTGGCGTATATATTGTGATCCTGCGGGACAGTTGCTAATCAGGTGTTACGGTAGGCGTCTGGTGGCCTGCGATCTCCGGCAATGGTTATTCATTCACTAAAAATTGGGGTAATATCAGACCGGACTGTTAAGGATGCGGCGCTGGATTTGCCGATTTGACGCATTCGGCGCCTCCAGCGCCCCGGTCCGGTCAATTCTCGAGCAGGACGGCCTATGCAGGAAATCTGGATCGACTATCTCAACGCCGTGGACGTCAAGGCTCTGGCGCTCACCAACGACGATATCCTCGATGCCGTCTCCAAAGCCCTGGATGCACAGGGGCGAGGCGAAACCGTCATCGAACCGCGCGTCCATCTGGTGCCGGAAAGCTCCGACAAGGGGCACTTCAATGTGCTGCGCGGCTACGTGAAGGCGCTCGACTATGCCGGCGTCAAGGTGGTCGGAGATTTCGTCGACAACTACAAGGTCGGCCTTCCCTCGGAGATGGCAGTGCTCAACCTCTTCGATCCGCAGACCGGCGTGCCCAAGGCCATCCTCGATGCCACCGCCATCACCGACATGCGCACTGGCGCGGTGACTGCCATCGGCGCGCGGCACCTGGCCCGAAAGGACAGCAAGATCCTCGGCCACATCGGCGCCCGCGGGACATCCTACTGGAACGTCCGTCTGCTGGACCACATCTTCGATTTCGACGAAATCCGCATCCATTCCCGCCGCCCGGAAAGCCGCGATGCTTTTGCCGCGCGTCTCGAGCAGGATCTCTGCAAGAAGATCGTCGTCACTGAAACCTGGGAAGACTGTCTGAGGGGTGCCGACATCATGATCGAGGCAAGCCGGCTGCCGGAACCGACGCCGCTGTTCAAGACCTCCTGGGTCAAGAAGGGCGCTTTCGTCGTGCCCTATGGTACGATGAGTGCGCTGGAGTTTGATCTCACCGACATCATGGACAAGGTCGTCGTCGACGACTGGGGCCAGTGCGGTCCCGGCCGCCCCTATGGCGCACTCCGCCGCCATGTCGACGAGGGCAAGGTGACGGCGGAAAACCTGCATGCCGAAATCGGCGAGATCGTCTGCGGCGCAAAGCCCGGCCGCGAGAGCGACGACGAAACCATCCTCTTCTGGCATCGCGGCCTGTCGACCACGGACATTGCGCTGGGGGCTGCCATGGTCGACAAGGCAAAGCGGCTTGGCATCGGCCAGCGGCTGCGCTTTGCCTGAGGATCCAGAAGACATGAAAGTTGGCAAAGGCGCGGCAGGCGTGTTGCTCGACCGCAGCGGCGGCAGTGTCGAGGCCGTCTGCGCCATCGCCCGTCGGGAGGCCACGGTCTCGGTCGACAGCGACGCCATCTCCGGCATCGATGCCGCCTATGCCTGCCTCGTGCGCCACGCCGCGCAAGGCGAAGCCATTTACGGTGTCAGCACCGGCCTTGGCGCCGCCGTCGATACGCGCATCGATCCGGCGGAAGGCTCCGGCCAGTCGGCCATAGCGCGCCCAAGGGCGGTCGGCGTCGGCCGGTTCGCGGAGGTCGCGGAAGTCCGGGCGATGATGGCGAGCCGGCTTGCCCGCTTCTGCCTCGGCTATTCCGGCGTCTCGTCTCCTGTCGCCCTGACGCTCGCCGAAATGCTCAACCGGGGAATCCATCCCCGCGTGCCGATGACCGGCTCCATCGGCGAGGCGGATCTCGCGCCGCTCGCCCATATCGCCTTGACGATGACGGGAGAGGGTGTCGTCCTCTCCGGAGAGGGCAAGCTCCAGTCGGGCGCCGAGGCCTTTGCGTCGGCTGGTTTGGACCTGCCCGTCTTCGGCATCAAGGACGGCCTGTCGCTGATTTCCTCGAATGCTGCATCTGTCGGGCTCGCCTGCCTGCTGCTCGAAGACATCGGCTACGTCTTCGATGCCCATGTCGGTGCAGTGGCGCTGTCGTTCGAGGGGTTCCGGGCCAGCATCGATCCGCTCCATCCCCTTTCCGACCGTCTGCGACCGGGCCCCTGCCAAGGCGAGGTGGCCGCTGCGATCCGGGCGCTGCTCGAGGGCGGCGATCTCGTGGCCGGCAAGGGCGCGAGGCGGCTGCAGGACCCCCTCAGCCTGCGCTGCGCACCTGCCGTCTCGGGCACGGCGCTGCATGCCTTCCGGGCCGCCGTCGCCGCTACCGAACTCGAACTTCGCTCCAGCGACGATAATCCGTCGGTCATCGCCGATCAGGATATCGTGCTGCCGACCGGCAATTTCGATCCGACCCACATGGTTCTCGCCTTCGATACGCTGGGCCTCGCACTTGCGCGTCTGGCGGCGATGGCGGCGGAGCGGATGATGAAGTTGCTGTCGCCCGGTTTCTCGGACCTGCCGCGCTTTCTCGCCCCGGCGCAATCTGGCGCCAATGGCTTTGGCGCGCTGCAAAAGACCATCGCCGCGCTGACGGCGGAAATCGGCCATCTCGCCATGCCGATGCCGTTCGTGGTGACGCCGGTGGCCGACCGCGTCGAAGACTATGCCTCGATGTCGATGTCGGTCATCGACAAGACGAGGCAACTGGTGGCGAAGTGGCGCTATATGACCGCCATAGAGCTGATCGTCGCCGCCCGTGCCGTCGATCTCAGGGAAGGCATCGTGCTTGGACACGGCGCGCAATCCCTGTTTGAAAACATTCGCGCCATCGTGCCCCCGCTCGTCGCGGATCGCTCCTCGAGTGACGATATCCATGCGCTCGCCGACGCCATAGAGACGGCCCGGCTTCTTCCGCCACAGGCCCCAGGCAACGCCACAGCTCAGTTATAAAAGAAACGCCGCCGTAAAGTCTCGGGTAAGCTTACGCTGCTACAATAGAAATCCTATTCGATCTGACGCAAGCTGTGGGGCCACGCGATCATGACATCGACCTATCAGAGCTTTACGCTCGATACCCGTAATATGACGTCGACGTTGTCGCGAGTGTCCTCGCAGACGACGACCAAGCGCGATATCGACTATTACAATGCCCACATCGGCAATGTGAAGACGCTCGACGATCTCATGGGCGACTACCAGCTCTACAGCTACGCCATGAAAGCCTATGGCCTGGAAGACTTCACCTATGCCAAGGGCTTCATGAAGAAGGTCTTCTCCAGCGACCTCAGCGATGCCACCAGCTTTGCCAACCGCCTGAACGATCCGAAATACAAGCAGATTGCCGCCGCCTTCAACTTCGGTGCATCCGGCACGCCGACGGCGCAGACGGCTGCGACCTCGACGAAGATGTTCGGGGCAGCTGCCACCAAGACGACCGACGCTTCGATCGGCCTCTACCAGCAGTCCTTTGCCACGGAAGAGGCAGCGGCGAAGACCGAGACGGACTATTACGATGCCAATATTGGCTCCGTCAAAACAGTCGACGACTTACTGAAAAACACCCGCCTCAGGGATTACGTGCTGAAGGGCTACGGCATCGATCCGACGAACGTCTCGAACAGCTTCCTGAAGTCGATGCTGACCAGCGACCTCAGCGATCCCGCCAGCTTCGTTAACGTCAACGGCAGCGCGGCTGGCAAGGCGATTACGGCACAGTTCAATTTCAATGCCGACGGCACCATCTCCACCACGACAGCCGACGCGGACAAGGCCTATTACGAAGCCAACATCGGTGCGGTGAAGTCGGCGACCGATTTCGTCTCCGACCGTCGGCTTTTCGACTATGCCAAGGCAGCCTTCGGCGTCCCCTCGAAAGTCACGGACGTGCAGTTCGCCGCATCGGTGGCCGACGCTGCCACGGCGGAACGATACGGCCTGACCTCGACACTGGCGCAATTCAACTTCCAGGCGGATGGAAAGGTGGCCGATGGTGCTGTGATCCAGACCGCCGACCAGATCAGCACGACATCCGCAAACTATGTTGCCCAGTATAAAAGCCAGGCCCAGACCCTCGGCCAGCGCTCGGCAGTCATGGACGCCTATAACGACACGGTGCCCACCTTCGTTACCGGCGCCGCTGCAGCCGACGATGCCGCATACTACAAGGCAAACATCGGTTCGGTGACGTCTGTCGAGGAACTGACCCACAACAAGCGGCTCTTCGACTATGTCAAGATCGCCTACAATCTGGAGGGGCTCGACGGGCAGGCGAATGAAAATACGCTGCGCTATGACTTCGAGACGGCCATGGAAGACCCGACCTATGCCAAGCTGATCGGCTTTTCCGATGTGGTCGCGCAGTTCAACTTCCAGTCCGATGGCACCGTGGCATCGGGCACGCAGGCCCAGACGGCCGCCCAGCTCGCGGCTGCGACAAAATCCTACACCACCAACTACAAGGCGGAACAGGCGGCCACCACCGTCGATGCCGTGGCCAACTACAAGACCCGCATCGCGGCCGTGAAGACCATCGACCAGTTCTTTGCGAGCAACGCCACCGCCGACAAGAGCAAGGCAAACGACAATCTCCCCGAACTCTACCAGATGGCGTTGCGCTCCTATGGTATCGGCGAGACTGAGATCTCCAAGGGCCAGATGAAGAAGATCATGGAGAGCGATCCCTATGATCCGAAAAGCTACGTCAACACCCTGAAGGACGACCGTTTCGTCAATCTGGCAAAAGCGTTCAATTTCGACAGCGAGGGCAAACTGAAGCTGCCGGTCACGGCTCTCTCGACCACGCAGATCAACGCCTACATCTCGGAATATTCCAAGGACAGCAAACGCGGACTGACCGGCCCCGCTCTCACCAAGGCGGTCGCCCAGATCAAGACCGACGCCACCTATTTCGCGACCAAGATGGCCGATGTCACCAACCTGTCCGACTTCCTGAAGGACAGCAAGCTGACGAACTTCGTGCTGACGGCCAACGGCCTCGATCCGAAGAAGATCACCGCCGACACGCTGAAAAAGGCATTCACCTCGGATCCCGCCAAGGCCAACAGCTTCATCAACACTGCGGCGGGGGCGCAATTGAAGCCCATCGTCGACGCGTTCAACTTCGGCATCGACGGCAAGCTCGTGGACACCAAGCTCGGCTCGGCGCAGAACAAGGGCGCCCTGGATTCGACGAACGACCTCTACCTTCACCAGACCCTGGAAAAGCAGGAGGGCGAAACCAATGACGGCATCCGGCTTGCGCTCTATTTCCAGCGCCAGGCGCCTGCCATCAATTCCGTTTACGACATCATGGCCGACAGCGCGCTGTATTCAGTGATCACCACCACCTACAGCCTGCCCAGTGCCATTTCGTCGATGGATGTCGACGCGCAGGCAAAGCTACTGAAAAAGTTCATTAATATCGACGACCTGCACGACACAAAAAAGCTGAACAAGCTGCTGCAGCGCTTCTCGGTGGAATACGACCTGAAGAATAACAACACCGGATCGTCGTCGGCGCTCTCCATCCTGCAGCCCTCCGGATCCTTCGGCGTCAGCGCCGACACGTTGCTGTCGATCGCCCAGCTTAAGCGCGGTTAGTTTTATCGAGGAATGGGCGGTCCGGAGCCATAATCCGCAAGGGGCTCGGCCGCGCGTTGCGCGGCTCGGCCCGGCGGGTTAGCCCTGTGGCTGGAAAGCCAGGACCTGCCACTCGTTGTCGCCGACAAGACACGTCTTGCCGTAGAAGTTGGCGATCCCGTCATAGGCGTGACGGGTGGTGCGGAACTGCCGGCAGACCTGGCCGGTCGCATTGTTTTCGACAATCGTATCGATCACGCCGGCGCTGCCGGTCGAGGCATTGGCCCAGGCCAGAGGCTGGCCCTTGAGCTTACTGAGATCCGCCGATGTCACGGCGTTGCGCACGGTGACTTCGTCGGACACGGTATCGGAGGCGGGTGGCGTCTTCGAGACGGCACCTGTGGTCACCGACTTGTCCACCTTGGCGGAACTGAAAAGATCCATCCCGCCGGTGGTGCAGCCGGAAAGCGACAGAAGAGCGATGCCCATGGCAGCGATGATGCCGCGCTTTGAAAGCAGGCCCTTTGTATAGACTGTCGATCTTGTTATGACTTTCACCCGTATGTTGCTGGGCCAGACAAACCTGGACACTTTGATTAAAATCCGGAGCGCTTAACCAATATGTCGGAAAACGAGTTAACAAGCAGTGACTTCACCCTGCAAAACGAGCCTTTTGTGCTGTTTTCGAGCTGGTTGGAAGAGGCGCACGCCTCTGAGTTGAATGATCCGAATGCAGTTGCGCTGGCAACGGTGGATGAAGATGGTCTGCCGAACGTCCGCATGGTCCTCCTGAAGGGTTTCGATCACCAAGGATTCGTATTCTATACAAATTTCGAAAGTCAGAAAGGCCAAGAACTGCTTTCGGCGAAAAAAGCGGCCATGTGCTTTCACTGGAAATCGCTGCGACGCCAGGTGCGGTTGCGCGGTCCCGTCGAGGTGGTGACCAACGAAGAGGCCGACGAGTATTTCAAATCCCGGCCGCGCGGCAGCCGGATCGGCGCCTGGGCGTCGAAACAGTCACGGCCGCTGGAAAGCCGGTTCGCGCTGGAAAAAGCTGTCGCGGAATATACGGCGCGCTACGCCATCGGCGAAATCCCGCGTCCCGAAAACTGGTCCGGCTTCCGCATCCGCCCGCAGTCGATCGAGTTCTGGAAGGACGGCAAGTTCCGGCTTCACGACCGCATTGAGTTCCGCCGAACGGCCGAGGATGCGGCCTGGGATAAGGTACGCATGTATCCCTGACCAGTCATCCCTTTCCGACAATCCGCATGGGAATGCCGGAAGCCAGGGCCTCGACGTAACGGGGCTTCTGGTAATATCCGTTCAGGGAAATCCGCGGCAACAGCGTCATCGGCGCTGCTGCCGTTGAAAGCACGGTCCCCGGTCGCGTCGTCACGCCGACGGTAAACCCAAGGCTCGCCGCGATCTGTGCCTCGCGCGCCGATACCGCGCCGGCAGTGCCGTAGGGGTAGGCAACCGTGGTCGGGCGTCGGCCGGTGATGGCCGCCACATAATCCGCCGATTCGCGGATCTCGAAGGCGACTTCCGCGGGGCTGAGCCTTGCGAGCGCCCGATGGCTGACGGTATGGGCGCCGAGCGACGCCAGGGGGTGGCGCGCCAGTGCCTGAAGCTCGCCAAAATCCATGATCAGCGCGCGCACGATCTCCAGCGGCTGGATGCCTTCATCCTCTGCCAGCCAGTCGATGGCCGATACTGCCTCCATCTCGTCCGTCCCGTGCACGAAAGCTGCAAACCGCTCGAAGGCGAGTTGCTTTTGCTCGAGGTCGCCGACATCAAGCCGTTCCAGGCCCCGGCCAAAATCGAAGGCCAGCGTCTCGCGCTCCCTGAGGAGAACGGAAAGCGTCTCCCACCACATGCTGTGGGTTCGCTCGGAAAGCCCCTTGGCAACGAAGATCGTCACCGGGACGCCGTGCCGCTCGAACACGGGCAATGCATGCTCGACATTGTTGCGGTTGCCATCGTCCAGCGTGAATGCGGCAAAGCGGGTGGCCCCGCCAGCGGCTATGCGTTGCGGCAGTTCGTCGAGGGCCACAAAGACCCGCCCCTCCGCCTTCAGTTCGCGGATGGCCCGGTCGAGAAACTGCGGCGTGATTTCGAGGTGCCGGTTCGGCTCGAAGGGGAGGGGGCTGTACGGTCGCACATGGTGAAGAGTGAAGATCGCACCGACACCGGCGGCCGCCTTCATTGCCCCAAGCGATTTCAGCAGCAACGCCGCATCCAGCCCTGCGCCGACAACCGTCCGCTTGAGCCGGCGTCGGAGCTCTGGGCTGATGAAGTTTGCCATGATGTCGGTCCGGGTCTGGGGTCATGGCCAGGTTCGGCCAGGCCCAGAATAGGCCGATGCCACTTAACCCTTGCTAAATTATGCTTAAATTCGTCGATATTAACCTGCCCTTTACCGTGACACGTAAAATTGGCGGTCAAGCGCGATTATTGCCTCGATATCGCGCCAAAATCACGCTTTTGTCGCATAATTGCACAGCCGGCCGTCGCGGCGAGCTGGCATTTGTTTCGGTTGGGGACAGGTATGAAGAAAATCTGGGTGGCTCTCTCGGCAGCTGTCGTGCTGGCGAACTCGTCTATTGCCGCCTATGCCGGCAGTGCCTACTTCATCATGGATGCGAAGAACGGCAAGGTCCTGGCGTCGCAGAGTGCCGACGAGCTGAACCATCCGGCATCGCTCACCAAGATGATGACCCTCTATCTGGCCTTCGAGGCGCTGCATCGCGGCAAGCTCGGCTGGAACTCCGAACTCAAGGTGTCGAGCAACGCCGCCGGCAAGAGCCCCACCAAGCTCGGCCTTCGTCCGGGCACCACCGTCAGCGTCCGCGAAGCCGTCAATGGCATGATCATCAAGTCCGCCAACGACGCCGCGACCGTCATGGCCGAGGCGCTCGGCGGCAGCGAAAGCAACTTCGGGCGGATGATGACGGCCAAGGCCCGCCAGCTCGGCATGAGCCGGACCACCTTCGTCAATCCATCGGGTCTCCCCGATCCTCGCCAGATCACCACCGCCCGCGACATGTCGACGCTCGCCGTCGCGCTGATCAACGACTATCCGACCGAGTATCGCCTGTTTTCGCAGACCGGCTTCGTCTATCGCGGCCGGCCGATCCGTGGCCACAACAACCTGATGTACCGCTACAAAGGCATGGACGGCATCAAGACCGGCTACACCAATGCCTCCGGCTTCAACATCGTCAGCACGGTGCGCGATGGCAATCGCCGCCTCATCGGCGTCGTCCTCGGGGGCCCCACGGCGCGTGCCCGCGACGACAAGATGGCCGGATTGCTTAATCGATACATGAGCCAGGCATCGTCCGGCGGCGGCAGCCGTCTGGTCGCAAGTATCGGTGGCCGTGCTGCTCCCCGTGAAGTCGAGGTCGCATCCGCATCGCCTGACATCGATGTGCCGGCTCCCCTGGCGCCGCGCCGTACCACCGTCATCACCCGCACGGTCGCCACGGCGACCGGTCTTGCCGTGCCGATCGAACGGCCGCAAGCGATGCAGGAAATAGTCAACAGGGCCGAGGCGGAGGACGATGCGCCTTCGGCTGAGATGACGGCATCGACCGGCTCGTCTGGTGGTGCCTGGCAGGTTCAGATCGCCGCCACGCCTTCTGCCAAGGCGGCCAAGGATCTGCTGGCGACGGCACAGGCGAAGACCGGCGGCCCGCTGCTGAACGCCTTTGCCTACACGGAAGAAGCCGGCAAGGGCTCGAAGAAGGTCTATCGCGCCCGCTTCGTCGGCTTCGAAAGCCGCGCCGCCGCCGACAATGCCTGCAGCGCGCTGAAGAAACACGATTTCAAATGCATGGCGATGCCGGGCTGACTTTGGCCACGTCCGCTGTCCTTTCACCCGTCGGGATAGACGCCGACGGGTGAATCATGCATCTCTCCATCAGAACGTATGGAGAACGAAATGCTTGGCGATTTGTCTGCGAAGTTCGAAGAAGCGTCACGGTCTTACGCCGAGCAGAACGGCATCATCCGCGACACTGAGTGGTTCTTGCTGAAGCTGCAGGAAGAGGTCGGGGAACTGACGCAGGCCTTCAACCGCAAGACCGGCAGGGGCCGTCGAAAAGGCCTGTCGGACGAGCAGCTCGCAGAGACTATGGAAGATGAAGCCGCAGACGTCCTGGGCCACATCCTGCTCTTTGCAAAGGCCCACGATCTCGACATTGCAGCTGCTGTCGAGCGGAAGTGGCGGTTCACGCCCGATATCCGCTGAAAGCCGTCACGGCTAGACCACATCCGATATGGCCGACCGCATCGATTTCCGAGCCTTAAGCCTTCGTCCCACCCACAGTCACCTGATCCATCCGCAGATGCGGCTGGCCGACGCCGACGGGGACCCATTGGCCGCCTTTGCCGCAATTGCCGATGCCGGTGTCGAGGCTGGTGTCGTTGCCGATCATCGAGACGCGCTTCATCGCATCCGGGCCGTTGCCGATCAGCATGGCGCCCTTGATCGGCGCGCCGATCTTGCCGTTTTCGATCATGTAGGCCTCGGTGCAGCCGAAGACGAACTTGCCGGAGGTGATGTCGACCTGGCCGCCGCCGAAGGAAACTGCGTAAATGCCCTTCTTGACCGACGCGATGATTTCGGCCGGTGTCTTGTCGCCGGACAGCATGAAGGTGTTGGTCATGCGCGGCATCGGCACGTGGGCGTATCCCTGCCGGCGGCCGTTGCCGGTCGGCTGCATGCCCATCAGCCGGGCGTTCTGGCGATCCTGCATGTAGTTGACCAGCTTGCCGTTCTCGATCAGCACGTTGTAGGCCGACGGCGTACCTTCGTCGTCGATGGTGATCGAGCCGCGGCGGTTTTCGATGGTGCCGTCGTCGACGACGGTCACTCCCGGCGCAGCGACCATCTCACCCATCAGCCCGGCAAAGGCGGAGGTCTTCTTGCGGTTGAAATCGCCTTCGAGCCCATGTCCGACGGCCTCGTGCAGCATGACGCCCGGCCAGCCATTGCCGAGCACGACATCCATCGTGCCGGCCGGCGCTTCCAGGGCGTCGAGGTTGACCAGTGCCTGGCGTAGCGCCTCGTCGGCCCCGTAGTGCCAGTTGTCCCCGGTGATGAAATCGCCAAAGCCGACGCGGCCGCCCGTGCCGTAGGAGCCGGATTCCTGCCGGTCGCCGTCGCCGACCATGACTGAAATATTGATGCGCGTCATCGGTCGGATGTCGCGGACGCGGTGGCCGTCGGCGCGCAGGATGTCGACGACCTGCCAGGAGGCGGCGACCGATGCAGTGACCTGGCGGACCTTGCCGTCCTTGTCGCGCAGATAGCTGTCGATCTGCTGCAGGAGCTTGGCCTTGTCCTCGAAGCTCGGGCTGCCGATCGGGTTTTCGTCGCTGTACAGCCGCGTGTTCGTGCGCTGCGGGGCCGCGGCGTAGGAGCCGGCATAGCCGCGCGTCACTGCGCCGACCGCATCGGCCGCGCGCTTCAGGGCGGCTTCTGAGAGATCGCCGGCATGGGCATAGCCGACCGCCTCGCCGGCGACGCTGCGCAGGCCAAAGCCCTGTTCGGTGTTGAAGCTGCCGCCCTTCATCCGTCCGTTGTCGAATGTCAGCGATTCCGACTGGACGTGTTCGACGAAGAGTTCGCCATCGTCGGCGCCGTTGAGCGCATCGGCGACGATGCTGCGCAGCTTGGTTTCGTCGGTGTCGAACAGGGTAAGCAGATCGGTGTTCATGAAATTGGTACTCCGTTCATGCCGATGTAGGTCCGGCGCGCAGGCAGAGCAAGCCCGGCGATCAGGGAAGGGCCGTATAACCTTCGGCAAAGCCTTTCAGGTCGACGGGAATGCCGATGCCTTCTTCCTGCGTCTGGAAGACGGTGAAGGTCGCGGTCGTGCCTTTGCGCAGGGTGCCGAGCAATTGCTCCTCGAGCACGACTTCGGCGTAGCAGCCATCCGAGAAGCAGCGGGCGAAATAGGCGTTGCCGATGTCGGCGCCATCGATGTACAGGCCGAGACCGTTCGGCAGCAGCACGCTCAGCGGCGCCTGTACCCTGAGCAGTCCGGTCTTGCCGCCGGGCGCCTTGGACACGGCAACCGAAATCTGCATCTCCGGCCGCTCCTGCGACACGACGCTCTGCATCAGCACGCATTTCTTGTTGGGGCTGTTGTCCGCAGTGCCGCAGACTTCCGTCCAGGCGCCGAAGGTGGTCTTCGCCTGGCTGGAAGCGGGTGGAGGCGTGGCGGGTGCGGGAGCCGGTGCCGGCTGTGCTTCAGGGGCGGGGGCAGGCGCTGCCGGTTGCGGGGCGGGCGTCGTCTGCGCCGTGGCGGGTACGCTGGCGACCGCCCATGCAAGAAGCGCCGCGGCGACAGTGCGGGGTACCCAAAAGCCGGCAAGTAAACCAAACCGCATTGAAGCCTCTTCCAAGAAGGTCGCGCGCCCCGCAGAACGGGACGCCATGAACCGTTAAGTCCCGGCGATCACGCCGGAGACATCACGGCAGGACATCGTAGCCTTCGCCAAATCCCTTGAGATCGACGGGGATACCGATCTTATCCTTATCCGCAGCCTCGCGTACGGAAAAGACCGCAGTTGATCCGGAGCGCAGCATTTTCAAAAGATTATCGTCCAAAGCGACTTCCGCATAGCAGCCATCGGCAAAACAGCGCACGAATTGCGTCTTGCCGAGGTCTTTTCCATCGACGATCAGCCCGAGGCCACCATCGGTCGGCTGGAAAGGATTGAGCAGAACGCCGAGCGGCGCCAGCACGCGCAGGATCTTCGCCTTGCGGTCGGCCGTTTTCAGCACCACGACGGAAAGCCCGACCTCCGGCCGGTCCTCGGCGATCACATTCTGCATCAGCGCGCACTGGTTGGTCTGGGCGCCGGCAGGCTTGTCGCAGATCACAGACCATGCGCCGTGCATCGACTGGACGGTGCCGGGCGGCTGCTGTCCGCCCTGCGGCACAGGCACTTGTTGTACAGGCACCTGCGCCGGCGCCGGTGTCGGCGTGGCGGTCTGCGGCTGCTGGGCGAATGCGGGCAGTGAAGCCGAAGCGGCGATGCCTGCCGCCAGCAACCCAAGCCGCGCGAGGGAACGAAAACCCATGGAAACCCCTAGTTTCGAATCATTGCGGCCATTCTTGCGGGTGCACCCGTCAAATGAAAGCCCTGGACGCTGGATTCCATTTTCACTGCGGCGGAAATAGGACCTGCAGGCGCTTTTGTCCAAGGCTCCTGCACTGCCGCTCGGTGATTTTTCGTAAAGTTACACAATAGTTCGCGCATCTTAGCCCTGCCGAAAGATTAGACCGAGCAAAAATGCCGCACAGGCAAACACTCGGGAATTGTTGCTGCCACGGTGAAACTGTGGTTTGAAGAAGATGAGGAATGGTGGGATTCTGCGTTTGAACGGAGAGGGTTCAAGCGCTTTAGGGAGATACATCGTCATGAAGAGGACCAATGCAGTTCTGGCGTCGCTCGCCTGTCTGCTCTTTACGACCCGTAGTTTCGCCGATCAACCGATGCCGTGGCAGATGGGGATGCAGCCCTCGGCAACGCCGATCATGAGCCAGGTGCGATGGTTCGAGCAATATACGCTCTGGTTCATCGTGCCGATTACGCTGTTCGTGCTGGCCCTCCTCATCATCGTCATGATCAAGTTTCGCGCCAGCAAGAACCCCGTCCCATCGCGCACCAGCCACAACACGCTGATCGAAGTCGCATGGACCATCGGACCGGTGCTGGTGTTGCTGTTCCTTGCCGTCCCATCCTTCGACCTTCTGACCGCGCAGCTGACATTCCCGAAAAATCCCGACGTCACCGTCAAGGTCACGGGGACGCAGTGGCAGTGGAACTACGAATACGAGAACACCGGCGATACGCCGCTGGCCTTTGACTCCTACATGCTGAAGGATCCGGACCGCGCCGCATCCGGCAAGACTGACAAGGCGATCTATCCGCGCCTGCTTGCCGTTGACAACGAACTCGTGCTGCCGGTCAACAAGGTCGTCCGCGTGCTGGTGACGGCGGCGCCGACCGATGTCATCCATTCCTTTTCCATGCCGTCATTCGCCATCAAGACCGACGCCGTGCCCGGCCGCCTGAACGAGACCTGGTTCAAGGCCGAGCGTGAAGGCATGTTCTACGGCCAGTGTTCGGAGCTCTGCGGCAAGGACCATGCGTTCATGCCGATTGCCATCCGGATCGTCTCCGAGGACAGATACAAGCAATGGCTGACCGTCGCCTCGAGCGACCTGGGCAAGGCCAACAAGGCGCTTATGGCCGAGGTCGACACGCCGTCTAAGACGGTCGATGTCGCCGCGAACGTCGCGCAGTAATCCGGGGGGAGATGATTAACATGGCTGGTTCCGCCACACACGACAAGCTGTCCGATGCTCACGGTCACGACGACGCCCATGCGCATGGCGAACAACACGCGCACAAGCCGAGCTTTGCCAATCGCTGGCTGTTCTCGACCAACCACAAGGACATCGGCACGCTTTACCTGATCTTCGCGATCATCGCCGGCGTCATCGGCGGTATCCTGTCCGTGCTGATGCGTATGGAGCTGCAGGAGCCGGGCATCCAGATCTTCAATGGTCTCGCCGCCATGGTCTACGGGTACTCCGGCGATGCCGCCATTGACGGCGGCAAGCAGATGTACAACGTCTTCACGACCGCGCACGCGCTGATCATGATCTTCTTCATGGTCATGCCGGCGATGATCGGCGGCTTTGCCAACTGGATGGTGCCGATCATGATTGGCGCGCCGGACATGGCTTTCCCGCGCCTCAACAACATCTCCTTCTGGCTGATCGTCCCTGCCTTCATCCTGCTGCTGATGTCGATGTTCGTCGAAGGTCCGGCAGGCGCCTACGGGGCCGGCGGCGGCTGGACGCTCTATCCGCCCTTGTCTTCGACCGTCGGCCATCCCGGACCGGCAGTCGATCTGGTGATCTTCGCGCTGCACATCGCCGGTGCCTCGTCGATCCTCGGCGCCATCAACTTCATCACCACCATCCTCAACATGCGCGCCCCCGGCATGACGCTGCATAAGATGCCGCTGTTTGCCTGGGCCGTGCTGATCACCGCCTTCCTGCTGCTGCTGTCTCTGCCGGTTCTGGCCGGTGCGATCACCATGCTGCTGACGGACCGCAATTTCGGCACAACCTTCTTTGCGCCTGAAGGCGGCGGCGATCCCGTGCTGTTCCAGCACCTGTTCTGGTTCTTCGGCCACCCGGAAGTCTACATCCTGATCCTGCCCGGATTCGGAATGATCAGCCACATCGTCTCGACCTTCTCGAAGAAGCCGATCTTCGGCTATCTCGGCATGGCCTATGCCATGGTCGCCATCGGTGCCGTCGGCTTCGTCGTGTGGGCGCATCACATGTATGCTGTCGGCCTGTCGCTCGATACGCAGCGCTACTTCGTCTTTGCCACCATGGTCATCGCGGTGCCGACCGGGGTGAAGATCTTCTCCTGGATCGCCACCATGTGGGGCGGCTCGATCTCGTTCCGCACGCCGATGATCTGGGCTATCGGCTTCATCTTCCTGTTCACCGTCGGTGGCGTCACCGGCGTGCAGCTTGCCAATGCCGGTTTCGACCGTCCGGTCCACGATACCTACTACGTCGTCGCCCACTTCCATTATGTTCTGTCGCTCGGTGCCGTGTTTGCAATCTTTGCGGCCTGGTACTATTGGTTGCCGAAGATGTGCGGCTACATGTACAATGAGAAGATCGGCAACCTGCACTTCTGGGTGATGTTCGTCGGCGTCAACATGGTGTTTTTCCCGCAGCATTTCCTCGGCCTTGCCGGCATGCCGCGCCGCTACATCGATTATCCGGACGCCTTTGCCGGCTGGAACTTCGTGTCCTCGATCGGCTCCTATATCTCCGGCGTCGGCGTGCTGATCTTCCTTTACGGCGTCTACGACACGTTTGCGAAAAAGCGCGTTGCCGGTGATAATCCCTGGGGCGAGGGCGCAACCACACTCGAATGGCAGCTTTCGTCGCCGCCGCCCTACCACCAGTGGGAAGAGCTCCCGCGCATCAAATAATCGCTTTCGGAGCGCCGCCCGACGGGCGGCGTTTTGATCGAGACAAAACTGGACTGTGTAATGACCGTTATCGACAACCACGAGATCCTGGCTTCCGAAGGCGACCTCGGCCTGTCGCAGGCCAGTGCGCGCGATTACTTCGAGCTTCTGAAGCCGCGCGTGATGCAGCTCGTGGTGTTCACCGCGCTGGCCGGCCTGGTGCTGGCGCCCGGTCACATCAATCCGTTCATTGCCGTCATCTCGATCCTCTGCATCGCCGTTGGAGCCGGTGCCTCCGGCTCCCTCAATATGTGGTATGATGCAGACATCGACGCCATCATGACCCGCACCGCCAAGCGGCCTATCCCGTCCGGCCGCGTGACCGGCTCGGAAGCGCTCGGCTTCGGACTGGTGCTGTCCGGCTTCTCGATCACCATTCTGGCGCTCGCCGTCGGCTGGCTGCCTGCCGCCATTCTCGCCTTCACGATCTTCTTCTACGCCGTCGTCTACACGATGTGGCTGAAGCGCTCGACGCCGCAGAACATCGTCATTGGCGGTGCTGCCGGCGCATTTCCGCCGGTCATCGGCTGGGCCTGCGTCACCGGCACCGTGCCGATGGAAAGCATCGTCCTGTTCCTCATCATCTTCCTCTGGACGCCGGCCCACTTCTGGGCGCTGGCACTGTTCAAGATGAAGGATTACGGCTCCGTCGGCGTGCCCATGCTGCCGAATGTCTCGGGCATTCCGACCACCAAGAACCAGATCGTCGTCTACGCCGTGCTAACCGCCGTTGTCGGTGTGGCACCGACCATGATGGGCATGTCCTCGATCGGCTACGGGATCGTCGCCGGCATTCTCGGCGCCATCTTCGTCTACTGTTCGATCACCGTCTGGCGGATGCCGGAAACCGATGTGAAGATGGTCCCGGCCAAGCGGATGTTCGCCTATTCGATCTTCTACCTCTTTGCCATCTTCTCGGCCCTGATGATCGACCGTCTGGTGACGGTGCTGGCCTCGGGCACCGGAGGCTGGTTCTGATGGAAACCGTCAAGCTCACCGCCGCCCAGAAGAAATCGAGACGCGGGCGCAATGTCGCTCTCGGACTGGTGCTTGCGGGGCTGGTGGTGATTTTCTACGTGATGACGATCATCAAGATCGGCACGGGACATTAAGGGAGAGGCTCTTTGGAGGAGGAGACGTCAGGGAGAGCAAGATCGGTCGGGCGCAACAACGGCCTGATCGTTCTGATGTGCCTGAGCTTCGTGGTCGGCATGGGCGCGATGAGCTATGCCGCTGTGCCGCTCTATCGCATGTTCTGCCAGGTCACCGGCTTCAACGGTACGACGCAGCGCGTCGAGCAGGCTTCGACCGTAGTGCTCGACAAGCGCATCCGCGTCACATTTGATGCCAACGTCGCCTCGGGCGTGCCCTGGGACTTCAAGTCGATGCAGCGCGAGGTCGATCCGAAGATCGGCGAGACGATCATGATCAAGTTCGTCGCCGAGAACAAATCAGACCAGCCGACCCGCGCGCAGGCGATCTTCAACGTCTCGCCGATCGAGGCCGGCGCCTATTTCAACAAGGTGCAGTGTTTCTGCTTTAACGAGACGGATCTTGCGCCGGGGGAAAAGCGCGAGATGCCGGTGGTTTTCTACATTGATCCGGAGATTACCAAGGCGGCGGAAACCAAGGACATCGGCACGCTGACGCTGTCCTATACGTTCTATCCGCGGGATGACGCCAAACCCGTGGCATCGAACGAGGCTGCGGCCAAGGTCGGGGTGAAGAAGCTTTAGGGAGGAGGGCATCCGGTTTACCGGCTGCCTTAAGGGAAAAGTTACTCGGGGATTGCTGATATGGCTGACGTACACCAGAAGAACCACGATTATCACATCATCGATCCGAGCCCCTGGCCGATCCTTGCGGCGATCGGCGCGCTCGTCATTACCTTCGGTGGCGTGGCCTATATGCGCTATCTCAACAACAGCCCGTTCAAGCTGTTCGGCATCGATTTCGCCAGCCCCTGGCTGTTCTTCATCGGCCTCGTCGTCATCCTCTACGTCATGTACGCCTGGTGGGCAGATACGGTGAAGGAAGCCCATGAGGGCGCCCATACCCGCGTCGTGTCGCTGCACCTGCGCTACGGCATGATCATGTTCATCGCTTCGGAAGTGATGTTCTTCGTCGCCTGGTTCTGGGCCTATTTCGACGTCAGCCTGTTTCCGAACGAAGCCATCCAGGCCTCGCGCGTCATATTCACCGGCGGACAATGGCCACCGAAGGGTGTCGAGGTGCTCGATCCCTGGCATCTGCCGATCTACAACACCATCATCCTCCTGCTGTCGGGCACGACCGTCACCTGGGCCCATCACGCGCTGCTGCACAACGACCGCAAGGGCATGATCACCGGTCTGGCGCTTACGGTTGCCTTGGGCGTACTGTTCTCCAGCGTCCAAGCCTATGAATATGCCCACGCGCCGTTTGCCTTCAAAAGCTCGATCTACGGCGCTACATTCTTCATGGCGACGGGTTTCCATGGCTTCCACGTGCTGATCGGCACCATCTTCTTGGCTGTCTGCCTGATCAGGGCGATGCGTGGCGATTTTACGCCGACCCAGCATTTCGGCTTCGAGGCCGCCGCCTGGTACTGGCATTTCGTCGACGTGGTCTGGCTGTTCCTGTTCTTCGCCATCTACATCTGGGGCGGCTGGGGCGCACCCGTCGCCGGATGACGAAGGCGGCGATGGCACGTCCTTGACGCTGGTGCCTGTTGGATGTCGCCCTAAGGCGAGTAGAGTTTTGCGGGGCGGGAGCAAGGCTTTTCGTATCCCGCCTGGAAGGCATGACATCATGGTCAACGACACTGCCCATTTCCCGCCGGTTGATCCCATCAGGGTCGGCCTCCGGGGTCGCTGCCCGCGATGCGGACAGGGTGCGTTATTCGATGGTGTCCTAGCGCTGAAGCCTCGTTGCGCTGCCTGCAACCTCGATTTCTCCTTCGCCGACAGTGGCGATGGCCCGGCTGTTTTCGTCATCCTCATCGTCGGCTTCATCGTCATCGGTCTGGTCCTCTGGCTGCAGGTCAATTACGGCCCGCCAATCTGGGTCCACGGGATATTGTTCGGCCCTCTGACCATTCTCCTGTCGCTTTTGTCGCTGCGCTGGAGCAAGGGCATCTTCGTGGCGCTGCAATACCGTCACGACGCCAGCGAAGGACAAATCGAACGTGACTGACGTGCCGATCCAAAAGCCGGGGGCAAATGCCGCTTGGCAGGCTTTCAAGGTCCTGCTGCTTCTCTCGGTTCTTGCCGTGCTGCTTGCACTCGGCACCTGGCAGGTCCAGCGTCTCAAATGGAAGGAAGGCTTGATTGCCGATATTACCGAAAGGCAGGCCGCAGCGCCGATCCCGCTGGGTGATATCGAGGCGATGGCTGCGCGCGGCGGCGATATCGAATATCGCCGCGTGACGACGTCCGGCCGCTATCTCAACGACAAGGAGCGCCATTTCTTCGCCACCTATAACGGCATGTCGGGCTTCTACATCTACACGCCGCTCGAACTCGATGGCGGTCGCCTGCTCTTCGTCAACCGGGGCTTTGTTCCCTACGACCAGAAGGAGGCGAAGACCCGCGAAAAAGGCCAGCTCTCCGGCATGCAGGCCGTAGCCGGGCTTGCCCGCGCCAAATTGCCCTCCAAGCCGTCGTCGCTGCTGCCGGACAACGACATTGCCAAGAACATCTTCTACTGGAAGGATTTGGACGTGATGGCCTCCAGCGTCGGGCTGGATGCTAAAAGGGTGCTTCCCTTCTTCGTCGATGCCGATGCAACGCCCAATCCTGGCGGCCTGCCGGTCGGCGGCGTGACCATTGTCGACCTGCCCAACGACCATCTGCAATATGCCGTCACCTGGTATGGCCTGGCGGCAGCGCTGGTTGCCATCGTCGCGATTTCCTGGCTGCGTAAACGCCATCCGGATGCCCCGGCGCAGTAGGCATGTTTCGCGCAACCCTGTGCGGATGCAATAGAATTGCTTCAATTCATCGGCACTTTAGGCTAGATGGGCGGGCAGGGCGCACCTATCTGTGGTTAGCCCTTGTCCCCGGGCTTTTGGAAAAGACATGAACATCGCCGTTTCGAAACCTGCCCTGACCATTCGCCTCTGCGGCCCCCGCGGCTTCTGCGCCGGCGTCGACCGTGCCATCCAGATCGTTGTGCTGGCGCTCAAGGCCTATGGCGCGCCGGTCTATGTCCGCCACGAGATCGTCCACAATCGCTACGTCGTCGAAGGTCTTGAGGCCAAGGGCGCAATCTTCGTCGAGGAACTCGGCGAAATCCCGCCGGAACACCGCAAGCAGCCTGTCGTCTTCTCCGCCCATGGCGTTCCGAAATCCGTGCCGGCCGATGCCGACAGCCGCAACCTCTTCTATCTCGATGCGACATGCCCGCTGGTCTCCAAGGTCCATAAACAGGCCATGCGCCACAACCGGCTAGGCCGCCATGTGGTGCTGATTGGCCACGCCGGCCATCCGGAAGTGATCGGCACGATGGGTCAACTGCCCGAAGGCACGGTGTCGCTGGTCGAGACGATTGCCGATGTCGATGCCTATGTGCCGGTCGATCCGGACAATCTCGGCTACGTCACGCAGACGACGCTGTCGGTGGACGACACGGCCGGCGTCATCGCTCGCCTGCAGGAGCGCTTTCCGAACCTGACCGCGCCGTCTGCCGATTCGATCTGCTATGCCACCACCAACCGCCAGGAAGTGGTGAAGCAGGCGGCACCCGGCTGCGACCTCTTCATCATCGTCGGTGCGCCGAATTCCTCAAATTCGAAGCGGCTTGTCGAGGTGGCGTTGAGGGCGGGCGCAAAACAATCTGTTCTCGTCCAGCGCGCGTCGGAAATCGACTGGGACAATATGGGCGATATCGCTACGGTGGGCCTGTCCGCCGGCGCCTCTGCCCCGGAGGTGATCGTCAACGAGATCATCGAGGCTTTCCGGCAGCGCTACGATGCGGCGGTCGAACTTGCCGAGACGGTCAAGGAAACCGAGAACTTCCTGGTCAATCGCGAGCTGCGGGATGTCGAGTTGACGACTGCCGACATGGCTTTCGTCAACGGCGAATAAATAACATCAGCGACGCCAACCCAGGAATAATCCGTGGCCGTTTACACAGACATTACCGAAGACGATCTCAAGACCTTTTTGACAGAGTATGATTGCGGCGAACTCACCTCCTACAAGGGGATCGCAGAGGGTGTCGAGAATTCTAATTTCCTGCTGCACACGACGCGCGAGCCGCTGATCCTGACGCTCTATGAAAAACGCGTCGAAAAGGACGACTTGCCGTTCTTCCTGGGCCTGATGCAGCATCTTTCGGCGCGGGGCCTGTCGTGCCCGCTTCCCCTGCCGCGCCGCGATGGCGCTCTTCTCGGCGAACTCTCCGGCCGCCCTGCCGCGTTGATTTCGTTTCTCGAGGGCATGTGGCTGCGCAAGCCCGAGGCGCACCACTGCCGCGAGGTCGGCATCGCGCTTGCAAAGATGCATGTCGCAGGCGAGGGCTTTGCCATCGCCCGGCCGAACGCGCTCTCCTGCGCCGGGTGGCAGCCGCTGTGGGACAAGTCTGAAGCCCGCGCCGACGAGGTCGAGCCCGGCCTGCGGGATGAGATCCGGTCGGAACTGGCTTTCTTCGAGGCGAACTGGCCGAAAGACCTGCCGACCGGCGTCATCCATGCCGACCTGTTCCCCGACAATGTCTTTTTCCTCGGCGACCAGCTTTCCGGGCTGATCGATTTCTACTTCGCCTGCAACGACATGCTGGCCTATGACGTGTCGATCTGCCTCAATGCCTGGTGCTTCGAAAAGGACGGCGCTTACAACGTCACCAAGGGTATGGCCATGCTCGATGGCTACCAGAGCATCCGGCCGCTCAGCGACGCCGAGATCGAGGCGCTGCCGACGCTGGCGCGGGGCTCGGCGCTGCGCTTCTTCCTGACGCGGCTCTACGATTGGCTGATGACGCCGGCCGGCGCCATGGTCACCAAGAAGGACCCGCTGGAATATCTGCGCAAGCTGCGCTTTCATCGCACGGTTGCCACGGGCGCCGAATATGGGTTGGCCAAAGCATGAAACATGTCGATATCTTCACCGACGGCGCCTGCTCGGGAAATCCTGGGCCGGGCGGCTGGGGCGCCGTGCTGCGCTACGGCGATGTCGAGAAGGACCTCTGCGGTGGCGAGGCCGAGACGACCAACAACCGAATGGAACTGATGGCGGCGATCTCGTCGCTGGGTGCGCTCAAGGATGCCTGCGAGGTCGATCTCTACACGGACTCGAAATACGTCATGGACGGCATTTCGAAATGGATTCACGGCTGGAAGAAGAACGGCTGGAAGACCGCCGACAAGAAGCCGGTGAAGAACGCCGAGCTCTGGCAGGCTCTCGACGCCGCCCACAGCCGCCACAAGGTCACCCTGCACTGGGTCAAGGGCCACGCCGGCCACATCGAGAACGAGCGTGCCGATGAACTCGCCCGCAAGGGCATGGAGCCGTTCAAGAAGCGCTGAAGCCGGCTGCAAGACAGACAACAAGCATGTTGCCGCCCGTCGTTTTCCCGGTATGGTGCGGCGGTCACCCGGGGAGGTTTCACATGATCCTGCACTGCGTATTTCTGCGCTTCAAGGCCGCCGTCACGGCGCCGGAAAAGCAATCCATATTTGAAGCGATCGTCGCATTGAAGCAGGTTATTCCAGGCATTCTCGACGTAAAATATGGCCCGAATGTCTCGCCGGAAGGCTTGCATGGCGGCTTCGTCGATGGCTTCGCCGTGACCTTCGAAAGCGGCGCTGCCCGCGATGCCTATCTCGTCCACCCCGAGCACGTCGCCGTCGGCGAACGCATCGTCTCGTCCACCGATGGCGGCCTGGCCGGATTGCTGGTGTTCGATCTCAATATCTGAAAACGGTGCAGGTAGAAGGATCTGGAGGGATGTCCGGCATCCCTCCAGCTGTGCCTGATCAGAGCTGCCCGATCATCGTTGCTGCGGCCGAGACCGTCGCTTCGCCGGGGTTTTCCTCGACGTTCAGTGTCTTGACGACGCCGTCTTCTACCAGCATCGAGTAGCGCTTCGAGCGCACGCCAAGACCGCCGCCCGAGAGATCGGCGTCGAGGCCGAGCGCCTTGGTGAAGGCGGCATCCCAGTCGGCGAGGAAATGGATCTTGCCCATGCCACCCGATTGCTGTGCCCATGCACCCATCACATGCCAGTCATTAACGGAAACGACGGCAACTTCATTGACACCCTTTGCGAGGATGGCATCGAGGTTCTCGAGGTAGCCCGGCAGATGGTTCAGCGAGCAGGTTGGCGTGAAGGCGCCGGGGACGGCGAAGAGCACGACGCGCTTGCCCGAAAACAGCGTGTCCGTGGAGATTTCGGTCGGGCCGTCGGCTGTCTTTTCCTTGAACGTGGCGGCGGGAATTTTCTCGCCGATGGCAATAGTCATGCGTCTCTCCTGGTTTTTTCTGTCGCGTGCGTCTGAACGCCCGTCGATATCTATGATCGCTCTACTCCATGACAAGCGTCGTTTCCATCGCGCGGCTGCCGTTCACGACCAGTATGCCCCAACTCTTGCCGTGTACAACATAGGTCTTCGGCAATTTGCCGATTGTCAGTGCGACCTCCACATCGCGACCGCTGCGGCTGGCGCTGGCCTGCTTGAAAAACACATAGCCGCTGGGGCCGGTCACGTAGATCTGGGGAATGGCGTCGCCAGCGTCCGGCAAGGTGAGATGCAACGACAATGTCTTGCCGTCTGGCGACAGGCTGTGGCTCTTGACGCCGAAATCGGCCGAAGGTTTCTGTGGAAGCGCTGCCGCTGCATCGGTGACGATGGCTGCATCCCCGGCATCGTCGGACGAACCCGGCGGCGGCAACGTCACGCTCATGGTTGCCTGGAAGGGAACGCAGATATCCTTGCAGACGCCGATAAAGGCCGTGATATCGAGTTTTCGCTCGCCGGCGGCATTGATATCGAGCGGCAGGCTGATGGGCGCATCGTAGCCGACCTCATGGACATTTCCGAGCGAGATGAGCTTTGGCACCGGATAGCCGATAGTGTCGATTGTCGCCTTGCTTCCCGCAGGCAGCGTGAGTTGCGGCGGGATGCCGCTTTCACCGGGCTCGCGCCAGTAGGTGATCCAGCCGGGACCCGGCTCGATCTGCAATACAGCCTTTACGTGGCCGCTGACGTCGGCGGGCGTTGCCACCACCCGCATCCGGCCGCCATCGCTGGTTGCCCAGTCGCTTGTCGCCGCATGGGTAGCGGACGCGAGCATCAAGGAGACGGCAAAAATACCTGCCGCCGTCATCGGGATCCGGAAAAGTCTGGGATAGAAAATCATGGAAACAGCGTTAGACGAAGGCGGCCGCACGCGCATCATGCGATTTTTAGCAATCGATCATTTTCAGTTGATTGATCCGTCACATTACCCCATCTTTATCCGGGGGGCATAATCAAGAGCAGTGAGGAGACAGGATGTCGTTATCGACGCTGAAGTACAAAGGTGCACGCGGCTTTCTCGACGGTCAGTTTCTGATCGCAATGCCGGGAATGGCGGACAGTAACTTTGCCCGGACGGTTGTCTATATCTGTGCCCATTCGGATGCCGGAGCGATGGGTTTCATTATCAACCGGTCGCAGAACCTCAGCTTCACCGATGTTCTTCTGCATCTCGACATGATCAAGACTGACGATGCCATCATGCTGCCGGATCGTGCCCGCAGTTTTCCGATCCAGACCGGAGGCCCGGTCGAGAGCGGTCGAGGCTTCGTCCTGCACTCCGACGATTACAAGAGCGAGAGCAGCATCGCTGTCAGCGATGACATCAGCCTGACGGCAACGCTCGATATCATCCGCGCGATTTCCAACGGCAACGGCCCGAAAAAGGCGACGATGCTGCTCGGTTATGCCGGCTGGAGCGCCGGGCAGCTGGAGGCCGAAGTCAGCAATAACGGCTGGCTGAATTGCGCGCCGAGTGAAGAGCTTATCTTCGACCGCAGCCTTGATGATAAATACGAGCGGGCGCTGGCACTGCTCGGCGTCACGCCGGCGATGTTGTCGAGCGAAGCAGGCCACGCCTGATAAACCAGCGCCACCACTGGAACGATATCCGACTGTTGACGTTTTTCCTGCACGACGCACGCAACGTACGTCGCCAACCAGGGAGTGAGACACATGGGTAGCACCAGCGACAAGATTTCCGGTAAGGCCAATGAATTGACCGGCAAGGCGAAGGAAGCCGTCGGCAAGGCCACTGGCGACAACGAGACGCGTGCTAAGGGCGCCGTTCAGGAAGCCAAAGGCAAGGCCCAGGTTGCCGAAGGCAAGGCCAAGGACAAGCTCAAGGACGCCGTCGATCGCGCCTGAGCGAACTGAATAAAGACTTCAAGCCTGCCGCGCCAAAGCGTGGCGGGCTTTTCGACATTTAAGACCGTCGTCGAAAAGGACCGGGCCCATGCGATTGTTTGACTGCGACTCCTGTGGACAGTCGGTGCATTTCGACAATCGCCAGTGCGTCCGCTGCGGCCACCGCCTGGGTTTCGTTCCAGACCGGCTGAAGATGTACGCGCTGGAACCCGACCAGGAGCCGGACTGGCACATCGTTTCAGAACCGTCTCGCTCGCTGCGCTTTTGCTCGAATGCGGCGCTGGATCTCTGCAACTGGATGGTCGATTCCGACGATCCGCAAGGCTTCTGTGCGGCCTGCCGCCATAACAGGCTGGTGCCGAATACCGGGACATCCGAGGGTGTCGACCGCTGGCGCCGGATAGGGCAGGCACAGCGCCATCTGTTTTATTCACTTTTGCGCCTCGAACTGCCGCATCCCGATCGCAGCGAAGATCCGCAGGGCGGTCTGGTGTTCGATTTCCTCGAGGACAAGATCAACAGCGCCGGCTTCGTCGTGCCCGCCATGACCGGCCACGACGACGGCCTGATTGCCATCCGCGCCGCCGAGGCGGACGACGTGACGCGCGAAATGGCGCGCATGTCGATGCACGAGCCCTACCGGACGCTGCTCGGCCACTTCCGCCACGAGACCGGCCATTTCATCTGGAACAAGCTGGTCCGCGACGTCAATAATTTCGACGGCTTCCGCGAGGTGTTCGGCGACGAACGCGAGGACTATGGCGCAGCACTGCGGCGCCATTACGAGAACGGGGTGCGTGCGGATTGGCAGAGTAGCTTTATCAGCGCCTATGCCAGTTCCCATCCCTGGGAAGATTTCGCCGAGTGCTTTGCGCACTATCTCCACATCGTCGATACGCTGGAGACAGCCCGTGCTTTCGGCATCGCGGTCGATCCGCGCGGGCATGAGGAGATGGCGTCGGAGGTGGATTTCAATCCCTACAGGGCGCACGATGCCGAGCAGCTTGTTTCCGCCTGGGTGCCGCTCAGTGTCGCCGTGAACAGCATCCAGAGGAGCATGGGACAGCCGGACTCGTACCCATTTGTCCTGTCGCCGCCGGTGGTGAGGAAACTCGATTACCTGCTGCGGCTCATCCGTGACGCAGCAGCAGGCCAGACGATGCAGGCGGCCTGACCAGCGCGAGGCGGGGAGGCGTGCCTCAGGCGCGCCTTGTCAGCGGAAAACGTTCCTTCAGCAATCGCAGCACCGATTCCGAGCCCATCGGCGGTCCGAAGAGAAAGCTCTGGCCGTAGGTGCAGCCCATCTTGGCGAGTTCCAGCGCATCTTCCTCGGTCTCGATACCCTCAGCGACGACTTTCATTCCGAGTTCGCGCGCCATCGAGATCACGGAGCGCAGCAGCACGGATTTCTTGTCGCTCTCGTCGCGTACCAGGCCCTTGTCCAGCTTGATCGTGTCGAAGGGGAAGCGGGTGAGGTAGGAGAGCGACGAGTAGCCGGTGCCGAAGTCGTCGAGTGCGAGGCCGAGGCCTGCTTCGCGCAACTTCGCCAACACGAGACGCGCCTGTTCCGGATTTTCCATGACCATCGTTTCCGTCAGTTCGAGCTTGATGCGGGACGGATCGCAATGGGTCTTGGCAAGCAGCGCCCGGACGTCGTCGTAGAGCTCGTTGTTGAGCAGCTGGGCGCTCGACAGGTTGACGGATACGAACAGCGGCAACTCGCCCGTCTGGCGTGTCCAGGCCATCAGGTCGTTTGTCGCCTGCTCCATGGCGAACATGCCGAGCGGGCCGATGATGTCGGTTGCCTCGGCAATCGGAATGAATTCGGTCGGCGAAATGTTGCCGCGTTTCGGATGCTCCCAGCGCATCAGCGCCTCGAAGCCGGCGATCTCGGCATCTTCCAGCCGGACGATGGGCTGGTAGACCATCGACAACTCCTTGCGCTCGACGGCGCGACGGAGATCGGATTCCAGTTGCAGGCGGTCGGTGCCGAAGTTGCGGAAGGCTGGCAGGAAAGGTTCGACCTTATTGCCGCCGGCGCGCTTCGAGCGATACATCGCAAGCTCGGCGTCGCTGAGCAATCCGGCAGCGCTTTCCTGCTGGTCGACCCAAGAAGTCAGTCCGATGGAGGCGGTCAGCACGATTTCGCGATTGGCAAAGTTCAGCGGCACCATGATCGCCTTGCTGACGGCATCGGCGAAATCCGCCACCTTGGTCGGATCGCGCTCGGACACCAGGATCAGGCCGAACTGGTCGCCGGAGAGCCGCGCCAGCGTGTCCTGCGGCTTCAGTAGGCGGCGCAGGCGACGTGTCAGGGCGACCAGAATGTTGTCGCCGGCGGCAACGCCCAGCGCGTCGTTGACCATCTTGTACCGGTCGATATCGATGACCATCACCGTCGGTCGGACCAGATCGCCGGCGGGGGCAAGGGTCAGCACGGCCTGCAGTCGGTCGAGGAAAAGCTGCCGGTTCGGTAGTCCGGTGAGGTTGTCGTGCAGCGCGTCGTGCAACAGGCGCTCGACGGAGTTCTTCTGCTCGGTGACATCGACGACGGTGCCGACGCAGCGGATGATTTCGCCGTTCGATCCCAGCACCGGCCGGGCGCGGATTGCGAGCCAATGGAAATGGCCGTCCTCGGCGCGGATGCGGAACTCGTGGTTCAGCCTGCCGCGACGGTGCTCCAGCAGCACGTCCAGCGTCGCGCGGAAGCGGTCGCGGTCGTCGGGGTGTAGCCGTGGCAGCCAGTTGCGAGCAGCACCGTGCATGCTACCGGGCGAGAGTCCGAGCTTCTGCGAGATATCGGGAATGGTGACGACTCGGTCGCGCGCCACGTCCCAGTCCCAGACGGTATCGCCGGAGCCGGTGAGTGCCAGCGATTGGCGCTCCAGATCGGAAAACAGGCCCTGCTGGAAGGCGCCGCCGGCAAAGGCGTGCTGCATGACGGTAAAGCCGATCAGAAGTACGATGAGCACCAGACCGCCGCCGAGTGCCGGCTGGATGATGTCGTTGTCGAGCTTGCCGGTGACCGTTAGCCAGGCGCCGAACAGCCAGACGAGGATCAACGCCCAGGCCGGCACCAGCAGGATCGCCCGGTCATAGCGGTTGATACCGAGATAGACGATGAGCAGGATGCCGGCGGTTGCCGTCAGGGCCATGGAGAGGCGGGCAATGCCGGCGGCAATCGACGGATCGTAGACGGCCACGCCGAACAGCAGCGCCAGCCCCAGTATCCAGGCAAGCGTGACATAGCCGAGATGGGCGTGCCATCTGTTGAGATTAAGATAGGTGAACAGGAAGATCACCAGGCTGGAGGCCAGCGCCACCTCGACGCAGGCCCTCCATATTCGTTGGTCCCCGGATGTGATGCTGATCAGCTTGCCGAGAAAGCCGAAGTCGACGCAGATATAGCCGAGCACCGCCCAGGCAAGCGCCGCCGTCGCCGGCAGCATCGACGTGCCTTTGACCACGAAGAGGATGGTGAGAAACACCGCCAGCAGGCCGGAAATGCCGAGCACGATGCCACGATAGAGCGTGAAGGCGTTGACCGTATCCTTGTAGGCGTTCGGCTCCCAGAGATAGATCTGCGGCAATTCCGGGGACGACAGTTCGGCGACGAAGGTGATGACGGCGCCGGGATTGAGTGTGATGCGGAACACGTCCGCCTCGTCGCTCGGCTGCCGGTCGAGCGCAAAACCTTCGCTCGGCGTGATGGCGATGATGCGTTGCGAGCCGAGGTCGGGCCAGAACATCTTGGAATTCACCAGACGGAAATGCGGCGCGACGATGACGCGCTCCAGCTGTTCTTCAGAGACGTTGGCCAGTGCGAACACCGCCCAGTCGCCCTGGTGACCCGGCGAACTCGAGCGCACCTCGATGCGGCGGCGGATACCGTCGGCACCAGCGGCCGTCGACACCTGGAAGGCCTCGCCCTGGTTGGCGTAGATCTCGGTCGTCTTCGTAAGGTCGAGCGCCGTGTCGTCGCGCGAGATCTTCACCGGCTCCGCAGCCCGCGCGCCGGTCGCAAGCATAGCCGTCATCGCCAACAGGGCCGTCATCGCAAACAGGGCAACAAGGAACGCGATCAGGGAATGGCGAAGGAAGTGTGGTTGGGAAGGAGTGTCGGCAATCATCAGCGTGTGGTCTTCCCGAGCGGGTCCGTGTCTGTGGCCAAGCGAGAAAACATCACGTGATCACGCCATTGGCCGTTGATTTTCAAGTAGCCGCGCAAATGGCCTTCCCGTTGGAACCCGGCCTTCTGCAAAAGCCGCACGCTACGCTCATTCTCCGGAATACAGGCTGCCTCGATACGGTGCAACTCCAGCCCGGAAAAGATATAGGGTATAACTATCTCAAGTGCGGCGAACATATGGCCTTGGCCGGAATAGCGCTCGCCCATCCAGTAACCGATCATGCAGCTCTGCGCGGCACCGCGCCTGATATAACCGACAGTGAGCCCGCCGAGCAGCGTGGAGTTGTCGCGCTTGAAGACCAGAAACGGTACTGCCTGGCCGGAGTTGTACTCCTGCTTGCCCCGCACGACGCGGGTCCGGTAGGCGCCCTCGGTCAGTTCGTCGGTACGCCAGGTCGGCTCCCACGGTTCCAGGAACCGGCGGCTCTCGGCCCTAAGCTTCTGCCACTGGCTGAAGTCGGCGTTGCGCGGCAAGCGGAGAATATGGTCGGCGCCCTCAAGTTCGATCGTGTCCGGCTGCCGAGACAGAAACCGAAAAACCGACTTTGGCATTCGTCCATGTCTCCCGGAACTGGATCGTGAGGGGCCTCCGGCTGGGATCAGCCGTTGGCGGCTTTGGATGCCTGGCGTGGTGTGGCCAGCGAGGCGATGATGTCTTCCATCGGCGCCAGCTCGTCCAGCGGACCGATAGCGGAGAGGGTCGGCACGGCGTCGAAGAACAGACGGCCGGCGAGATCGGTCAGCCGCTGGATGGTGATGCCCTCCAGCCGTTCCATCATCTCCGGGTTGGGGATCGGCCGGCCGTAAAGCATCATCTGTCGCGCGACCTGGCCGGCCCGTGCGGCAGGACTTTCCTGACCCATGAGCAGCTGGGCCCGGATCTGGGCGCGGGCGCGGTCGATTTCCTGCTGGTGGATCTTGTCGGCAGATTTGCGCAGCTCATCGACGATCACAGGCAGCAGTTCCGGCAGGTTTTCTCCGCCGGTTGCGGCATGGATGCCGAAGATGCCAGTGTCGGAAAAGCCCCAATGGAAGGCATAGACCGAATAGCAGAGGCCGCGCGTCTCGCGCACTTCCTGGAACAGCCGCGACGACATGCCCCCGCCAAGGATATTGGCAAGAATCTGCGAGCAGTAGAAATCCCGCGCATGGTAGGCGCGGCCTTCGAAGCCGAGCAGGATCTGAGCATCCATGAGGTCGCGCGTCTCGCGAACGCTGCCGCCGACGTAGCGGGCTGTCTCGATGACGGGCGCTGCAGATGGCGCTGTCGGAAGGCTTGCAAAGCGGGTCTCGACCTGCTTGACGAAGCTGTCATGATCGACGGCACCGGCTGCCACCACGAACATCCGGTCGCAGGTGTAGTTGCGTCCGAGATAGCCGCGAATCTGCTCCGGCGTGAAGCCGAGCACGGTTTCCGGCGTCCCCAGAATGGCGCGCCCGAGCGTCTGGTCACGATAGGCGACTTCCGAGAATTTGTCGAATACGACGTCGTCCGGCATGTCGTTGGCAGCGTTGATTTCCTGCAGGATAACCTGCTTTTCACGCTGCAATTCGTCCTCGTCGAAGGCCGATTCCGTCAGGATGTCGGCGAGAATATCGACAGCGAGCGGCACGTCTTCTTTCAGCACGCGCGCGTAATAGGATGTCGTTTCCGTCGATGTCGCGGCATTGACCTCGCCGCCGACATTCTCGATTTCCTCGGCAATCTCGCGTGCTGTGCGGCGAGCCGTGCCCTTGAACGCCATGTGTTCCAGAAGGTGGGCAATACCGTGTTCGGCTTCGGTCTCGTTCCGCGATCCCGACTTGATCCACACACCGAGTGCAACGCTTTCAAGATGCGGCATCAACTCGGTTACTACCGTCAGCCCGGATTTCAGCCGGGTGCACTCAACTGTCATATTAGATCTTTCTGCGCTTAACGTCTTGAGGCCTGAACATGGTCACCGATAAAGCTTTCCACGGCTTTGAGGTCGGGATCCAGGATGTCGAAGCGCTCCTCCCTGTGCATCAGATCAGCAAGCCACGTCGGAAGCGCCGGGTCAATACCGGAGGCTGATTTTACTGCGGCGGGGAATTTTGCGGGATGGGCGGTGGCCAGCGTCACCATCGGGCTGTTCGGCTTTTCAAATTTACTGGCGACGAAGACGCCGATCGCGGTGTGCGGGTCCAGCAGGTAGCCGGTGTCGGCATAGGTCTGGCGGATGGTCTCGGCCACCTGTTTCTCGGTCGCCCGGCCGGCACGGAAATCGCGCTTAATGAAGCGCATGGCTTCCGGGGCGATGTCGAAACCGCTCGACTGCTTGAGGCTTTCCATGGCGGCGCGCACCCGGGAGGCATCGCGGCCATTGGCCTCGAAGAGCAGCCGTTCGAAGTTGGACGAGATCTGGATATCCATCGATGGCGAGGTTGTCGCCTTGACGGCCCGCATCTCGTAGCGGCCGGTCTTCAGCGTCCGCGCCATGATGTCGTTCTCGTTGGTGGCGACCACCAGCTTGTCGATCGGAAGGCCCATCTGCTTGGCGACATAGCCGGCAAAGATATCGCCGAAATTGCCGGTCGGCACGGTGAACGAGATTTTCCGGTCCGGGCTGCCGAGCGCCACGGCTGTCGTGAAATAGTAGACCACCTGCGCCATGATGCGCGCCCAGTTGATCGAGTTGACGCCGGAAAGGCCGACGCCGTCGCGGAACGGCGCGTCGTTGAACATCGCCTTCACGAGGTTCTGGCAATCGTCGAAATTACCGTTGATGGCCAGCGCGTGAACGTTGGAAGCCGTCGAGGATGTCATCTGCCGCTGCTGCACCGGCGAGACCTTGCCATGCGGGAAGAGGATGAAGATGTCGGTGCGATCGCGACCGGCAAAGGCATCGATGGCCGCGCCGCCGGTGTCGCCCGATGTGGCACCGACAATCGTTGCCCGCGCGCCGCGCTCGGCCAGCGCATAGTCCATTAGCCGCGCCAGCAGCTGCATGGCGACGTCCTTGAACGCTAGCGTCGTGCCATGGAAGAGCTCCATGATAAAGCTGTTCGGGCCTGTCTGCACCAGCGGCACGATGGCCGGATGGCGGAAGGTGGCATAGGCCTCGTCGATCATGCTACGGAATATCTCTTCCGGAATTTCGCCGTTGGTAAACGGCAGCAGCACGCGGAAGGCAATTTCCTGGTAGCTCTTGCCGCGAAAGCCCCGGATGTCCTTCTTGCTCAGTTGCGGCCATTCACGCGGAACGTAGAGACCGCCGTCGCGTGCGAGGCCTGCCAGCAGTGCATCGCAGAAACCGAGGGCAGGGGCTTCTCCCCGGGTTGAGATATATTCCAAGGTCTTTACCTCTGATGTGGACGGTCGGACGGAAGATGGGTTGTCTGAAGTCTATGCCGGAAACGGCCCGTAGATGCGCCTTTTTGCGCCAAATCCGCGGCCTGGTTTTCGCAACCGTACGATTGTGCACGCCTCCGTCGAAGCGCGCCGGAAGCCGTTGCAGCGGAGGGATTTCGAAAATTGAACCAAAACGAAGCGTACCCAATCGATTTTTCGAAGCGCCGCTGATATAGACCATCGCCAAGTGCGATGAAAGGCCCGCAATTCAACCCGGGCTTGGCAAATTCATATTGTGTACAGGGTGATTTATCGTGTCAGGCAGAGCTTCGCGTCTACTTCTCGCCGTATCGTTGACAGCAGCATTGAGCGGCTGCAGCTCGCTTGGGCTCGGTAGCAAGGACAGTAAGGACCCCGCAACGCAGATCAGCGTTGCGCCGGAGGGAGCGGCATCCGCCACGCCTGCCACCCAGCCAGTGGGTCAGGCCTATGTCGCCGGAAAGTGCCCGCAAATCGTCATTCGCGACGAGGGTGCGATTTACAAGACCTACGCCAAGGGCGCCAAGGACGATGCATCGCAGCTCGCCTACCAGGCGTCTCTGGTGCAGGGCACACGCCAGTGCACCACCGACGGTACGGCGCTCAACATGACGGTGGTCGTGCAGGGCCGCCTCGTTGCGGGTCCGATGGGCGGTTCCGGCAGCGTCAACCTGCCGATCAAGGTTTCCGTCATGGATGGCCAGACAGTGCTCTACAGCGACACGACGAATTACCAGGCCTCGATCCCGCCCGGCGAGGGCTCGGCGCAGTTTCTCTACACCGACAACAAGATCCACGTGACCGGCGGCGCGGCCGGCTTCGTCAGCGTCTACGTCAGCTTCGAACAGTCGCCCGCAGCCCCGACCAAGACCGCCCGCACCGTTCGCAAGAGAAAATAACGGCCGTCGCAATTATAACGGCGTTTATCGAAGCCACTGGAGCCGGTCGCAAGCATTGCGGCCGGTTTTTTAGTGCGGTGAAATCCTAAAGGACGCCGTCCCATTCGGCGAGGGCTGCAACGACGCCCGGCAGGTCCGTCATTCGCGAAATCACGGTTTCAGCACCGGCATCGGTAAGTCGGTCGGCGTGCGACGGGTAGGTGTGGGAGGCGCCGGTAAAGCCGATTACCCGCATGCCTGCTTCGCGGGCGGCGTGCACGCCATGGACGGAGTCCTCGACGACGACGACCTGCGACGGCGAGAGATCGAATTGCGCTGCGCCATGCAGGAAGATGTCCGGCTTCGGCTTGACGCGGTCGGGGCCCAGATCCTTGGCCGAATAGATATGCGGCGCGAAGGAGGAGTGCAGGCCGACCTTGGTCAGCATCATCTCAAGACGCGCAGAACTCGAATTCGAGCAGATGCAGCGCGGCAGATCGATGCGTGACAGGGCCAGTTCGATGCCGGGAATGGCGGTCACGTCGTTGGCAAGGCGCAGGTCGAGAAGTTTTTCCGAGCGTTCGAGCAGCGACGCCGAAAACGGAATGCTCGCTTCCCGCTCGACTTCGAAGAGGATGTTCTGCCAGGTCATGCCCGAGAAGCGCTCGCCCATTTCCTCGACGCTGATCGGGTATCCTGCCTCGGTGAGCAGCTTGGATTCGACCTCCGCCGCGATGATTTCCGAATCGACGAGGACGCCGTCGCAGTCGAAGATGATGAGGTCGAAGCCAGTGTTCATGTCGATCAAGCCTTTGGATGAGCAGCTTTGGATGAGATGGTGCGGCTTTACACGACGGGGTCCGAAAGCTCAACCGACGCGCGGGCATGCCTGGCCTGCGGGTGAGGGGAGGCTTTCTCTTCTCGACAAGGCTCCGGTGCCTCAGTAAGGATCGCCGCATGGCCCGGGAAAAAGACGACACCATCGCAAACCGCATCAGCCGGGTGCTTGCCGAGCGCATCATCCATGGCGAACTTGCGGCCGGCCTGCGTCTTCGGCAGGACCACATCGCCGAGGAGTTCGGCGCCAGCCACGTGCCGGTGCGCGAGGCTTTTCGCCTGCTCGAGGCGCAGGGGCTTGCCATCAGCGAGCCGCGCCGCGGCGTGCGGGTCGCCTCCTTCGATCTGCGGCAAGTCCGCGAAGTGGCCGAGATGCGCGCCGCCCTCGAGGGGCTTGCCCTCAAGCATGCCGCGCCGCATCTGACGCCGGCGATACTCGATGCCGCCGAAGAGGCGACGCGGGAGGGCGACGCGGCTGCAGACGTCCGCGCCTGGGAGGCTGCCAACCGCCGCTTCCACCGGCTCATCCTGACGCCTTGCGGTATGACGCGCCTGCTCGCCGCGATCGACGACCTGCACGCCGCCAGCGCCCGCTTTCTCTTCTCCGCCTGGCAATCCGGCTGGGAAACGCGCACAGACCAGGATCACCGCGCTATTCTCTCGGCCCTGCGTCATGGCAGGGCCGACGATGCCGCGGCGATCCTCGGGCAGCATGTCCTGCGCATCGGCAAGGCACCATCGCGCGCCCCCGGCGGCACCCCGCAGGAAATTTTCGTCATCGTCGGCTGATTCCAAAATTATAGATAATCGTGTGTCTGCCAGTCTTTTTCGAGGCTTGGGTATGTGAATTCCTGCGACCGAATGCTGCCTCGATGCGGGAAAACTCGTCTATGGCACTTGCGCATCCATGAAGTCTTGCGCATAAAATAGATAGTCACTGAAATTATCTATAATATGGAGCAATCATGTCCCAGTCCCACGCCATCTCGAATTTCGATCCACTGCGGCTTGGCAGTCAGTCGCGCCCGATGCAGGCGCTTTTCGTCTTGGCAGGCACGATGGTCCTCGCCCTCGCATCGCGCCTCTCGGTGCCGATGGTGCCGGTGCCGATCACCATGCAGACCTTTGCCATCACCATGATCGGCGCGCTGTACGGCTGGCGCCTGGGCGTAGTCACGGTGCTTGCCTGGCTCGGGCAAGCCGCCGTCGGTCTTCCTGTGCTCGCCGGCGGTGCTGGCGGACTTGCGCCGTTCTTCGGGCCGACCGCCGGTTATCTCGTCTCGTTTCCGATCATCGTGGCTCTGGCCGGTTGGCTTGCCGAAAAAGGCTGGACCGGTGCCCGCTATGTCCGCAGCTTCCTCGCCCATCTCATCGCCAATTTCCTCGGCCTTGCCATCGGCGGCGCATGGCTGGCAGCGCTGATAGGCGCAGAGAAGGGCTGGTTGTTCGGCGTTGCACCGTTTATCCTCGGCGGCGTGCTCAAATCTGCCCTTGCTGCGGCGATCCTGATGGGCTTCGGCAATCGGAGCAGCGAGACTGACGAGAATTGACGGTCAGGCTTCGGCTCCATCACCTTTTGTGCATGCTGACCTTTATTGGTGAGGGCTACGATCCGGCCTTCACCAAGAACTACCGCAGCATCGCGCGGCGGTTGACGGAAGGCGAGGACATCCTGCTCGTCTCCGGCCCGGACGACATCTGCGCGCCCCTTTTGGATGGCCCGGATGCCCACTGCCTCCTTGCCAGCGTGGATATCCGGGATAACGCAGCAGCCGCGTCCATCTCGGCGCTGCTGGGTCGCAAGGTCAGGCCCGGGTCAACGCTGCTGCCCGATGCCGCGCTGCTTGCCGCCCTTCGCACGGCTTTTGCAGAGGGCACGATACGGCAGGCCTGTAGCGGTTGCGAGTGGGACGGGCTGTGCAGCCGCATCGCCTCCGGCTGCTATTCCGGAATACTCGTCGATCCCGCCAATTGATCCACGGGGAAGTGTTTGAGAAACTGCCGCTCTCCGGCGGCGGAAAACAGGATCGAGCGGCTGCCTTCCGCGCGACGCGCCCAGCCTTCGTCGAGAAACTGGCTCAGCAGCGCCTTGCCGAGGCTGCCGGCCAGATGCGCCCGCCGTTCGCTCCAGTCGAGGCACGAGCGGCAGACCGGCCGCCGCGATGCCTTGAGCAGCGACGCATCGATGCCGATATCTCGGAGGCGGGTTTCACCCGTCGCTGTCAACGACAGTCCGTCGCCGAGCGTGTCGATCGATCCGCTGGCGATCAGGCTGTCGAGCATCCGCACACCGTAGTCGCCGGCCAGATGATCGTAGCAGATACGCGCCTTTCGCAGCGCCGGCTCTTTCGGCCCCGGCTGATGGCGCAGATGCCCGCGACCGGCCGCAAATCCCATGATGCTTTCCAGCAATTTGCCGACGCTGTCGTCGGCCAGTGTGAAATAGCGATGGCGACCCTGCTTCCGCTGAGCGAGCAGCCGTCCTGCTTCCAGCTTTGCCAGATGCGAGCTTGCCGTCTGGACGGTAATCCCGCCCGCTGCCGCAAGCTCGGTTGCTGTCAGCGCCTTGCCGCCCATCAGCGCGGTCAGCATGTTGGCGCGTGCGGGATCGCCAATGAGCGCGCCGATCTGTGCGATGTCCGGTCCTTCTTTCATACTTCGACCGTAGCCGAAGCATTGTCGTTTCGCAACATGCCAGAACGATGGGGCAGAAAAGGAGCGTTACCATGATCACCTGTTTCATCCGCTACGAAATCGACCCCTTCGGCCGCGAGGTATTTGCCGAATATGCCCGCAATTGGGGCCAGGCAATTCCGCGCTGCGGCGCCGATCTCATCGGCTATTTTGGACCGCATGAGGGCTCGGCAACGACAGCCTTCGGTGTCTATTCCATCGAAAATCTCGCCGCCTATGAGGCTTACCGCGCCAGGCTGGCCGCAGACCCTATCGGCCGGGAAAACTATGCCTTTGCCAGGCGCGAGCGCTTCATCCTGAAGGAGGACAGGATATTCCTGAAGAACGTATCGCTGCCGCACGCGGCAAAGGTGCAGCCATGATCGCCGTGATCTTCGAAGTCCTGCCCTATCTCGGCGAACGCCACACCTATCTCGATCTTGCCGGCGACCTCAGGGAGGAACTCGAAAAGATCGACGGTTTCCTCTCGATCGAGCGCTTCGAAAGCCTGGCGATGCGCGGCAAACTCCTGTCGCTGTCCTTCTGGCGCGACGAGGAGGCGGTCAAGACCTGGCGAAACCTCGAAGTCCACCGCGCCGCCCAAAAAGCCGGCCGCAACAACATCTTCGCGGACTATCGCCTGCGCGTCAGCCACGTCGTGCGTGATTACGGGATGAAGGACAGGACGGAGGTGCCGGAAGATAGCCGCGAGAGGAGTGGGGTAGGAAATACGACTTGGTAGGGATTCTAAGCAGCTTTTGTTTGTGCTCTCATCTTATGGATTGCACTCCTCAGGCCGGCGACGTCGCCGATAATTGTGTCCCAGATAATCTCGTCGGCGATGCGATGATATTCGTGCCTCAAGATATTTCCAATCGCTCGGATCGCTTGCCATTCGATCTCAGGTGTGAGCCTCTTGAGCTCTTCAGGGATATGACGGCTTGCCTCCGAGACAATTTCTATTGCTCGTTGAAGGCCGAGCTCGGTGAGGAGGTCCATCATGACCTTCTCACGGCTTCTTCCCGCCACAGTCTTTTCAATAAAATCTATCATTCCAAGTATATCGTCGAAAATAAGTTGAATATCTCTGGCCATCTAAAATATCCGTATTGCTGAACTTTCTATTCTGTCTTTTAACTTGTGATGCAGACTGTTGCGCGTGGTAACATCGACGTCGGTGGGTAGCGCGTCCTCAAGAAGAAGCTTTATGCTGGCAAGATTGATTAACGAGAATTTCTTTGTCCTGTCATAATCAATAAACACATCGAGATCGCTCGTCGGGCCCGCCTCGTTCCGGGCTACCGAGCCGAACAGGAAAAGCGAGGTCGCGCCGAGCGCCTTCAGCGCATCAGCCTGCTGTTTCAACGCTTCGATGGCCTCATCTCGGGTCATGGCGGCATCATAGCAAATAAGCCGATCTCGTTCCACGCCGAAATAAATTCCCAAATCGATCCGCGCTTCAGGGTTTGGTAACCAACTTAGGTAACCATACCGGACAGTTAAAGCGTAATGCGTAAGCGTAAGAGCGAGTATCCCATGGCGTCAGTTTTCCCGCTTGCCGACCTCAAGATTTCCGAGAGGCCGGGGTCCTGGATCGACACGATCATCAAGGGCGACTGCGTCGCCGCGTTGGAGGCCCTGCCCACCCATTCCGTCGACGTGATCTTTGCGGATCCACCCTACAACCTGCAACTCGGCGGCGCGCTCCACCGTCCCGATCAGTCGCTGGTCGATGCGGTCGATGACGAGTGGGACCAGTTCGCCTCCTTCGAGGCCTATGACGCATTTACCCGCGCCTGGCTGCTCGCCTGCCGCCGCGTTTTGAAGCCGACCGGTACCCTTTGGGTCATCGGCTCATACCACAACATTTTCCGCGTCGGCGCGATGATGCAGGATCTCAATTTCTGGATCCTTAACGACATCGTCTGGCGCAAGACCAACCCCATGCCGAACTTCAAGGGCCGTCGCTTCCAGAATGCCCATGAGACGATGATCTGGGCGAGCCCGAGCGCCAAGGCCAAGGGCTATACCTTCAACTACGATGCCCTCAAGGCGTCGAACGACGACGTCCAGATGCGCTCCGACTGGCTCTTCCCGATCTGCAGCGGTGGCGAGCGGCTGAAGGGTGAGGACGGCAAGAAGGCCCATCCCACCCAGAAGCCGGAAGCGCTGCTGGCCCGCGTCATCATGGCGTCGTCGAAGCCCGGCGACATCATACTCGACCCGTTCTTCGGCACCGGCACCACGGGCGCCGTCGCCAAGCGCCTCGGACGTCACTTTGTCGGTATCGAGCGCGAGCAGGAATATATCGACCACGCCGCAGCCCGCATCGCTGCGGTCGATACGCTCGGCAAGGCGGAACTCGTCGTCATGACCGGCAAGAAGCAGGAGGTGCGCGTCGCCTTCAACGTGCTGGTCGAGAACGGCATGATCCGCCCCGGACAGGTCCTGACCGACAGCCGTCGCCGCTACAGCGCCATCGTCCGCGCCGACGGCACGGTTGCATCCGGCGGCGACGCCGGCTCGATCCATCGCCTTGGCGCCAAAGTTCAGGGTCTCGACGCCTGCAACGGATGGACCTTCTGGCATTTCGACGACGGGAAATCCCTGCGCCCGATCGACGAACTCCGTTCCATCATCCGCGCCGATCTGGCGAAAGCCGAAGCCTGACGGCCTCGCTGGGTCCCACGCTCACCGCCTGCCGATTGTACCTCCAGTTGCGGCAGGCGGCGCGAAGACGCCCAGGGTCACAAACCCTGGGCGTCCTGCATTTTAGTCCCTGGTTCAGAACGCCTGATAATCGGTGACTTCTACGCTGACCACCTGGCCGTCTTCGTTGAAGATGATCGTTTCCTCGCCTTCGCGCACCAGCGGCTTGCCAGTCACCGCGTGGGTCGCCCGCACCGACCAGACGGCGCGGCCGGAAAGCGGCGTCAGCGTCTCGACGAGGCTGTTGATGCCCACCTGATCCGGATAAGTCTCGAAATACTGGCGGATGGCCGCAAGCACCGCCTCGCGGCCGACAAGGCTGCCGACGCCGTTCGAGACATAGGTGGCCTCGGGCGCGAAAAACCGCTCCATTGCCGCATAGTCCATGCCATTGACGGCCTCATGGAAGAGTTCGATGCGTTCTGCCGGGTCGAATTGCATGGTCTCAAACCTCGATGCCAAATGTTGCAAGATCGGCGCGCAGCTTGTCCGCGCCGGTGAAATGGACCGCGTTCCAGCCGGCAGCCTTGGCGCCCTCGACGTTGGCCAGCGAGTCGTCGATGAAGAGTGTTGATGCCGGATCGAGGCCGAAGCTCTTCGCATGGGTCTCGTAGATCGCCACGTCCGGCTTGATCAACTTGATGTCGCCCGACACCGTGACGCCGCGCGTCTTGGTGAGGAACGGAAACCGTTCCTGAGCCTCGCGAAAGGTGTCGGAGGCGAAGTTGGTGAGCAGCGTCACATCGCGGCCCTCGGCAATCAGTTTCTCCGTGATCGCGACACTGTCTTCGTAGTGGTGCGGCACCATCTCGTGCCAGTGCTTGCGAAAGGCGCGGATCTGCTCGGCGCGCTCGGGATGTTCGGCGATCAGTAGGTCCTCTGCCTCCTGCCACGTGCGGCCCCGGTCCTGCTCGATATTCCATTCGTGGGTGCAGACATTGGCAAAGAACCAGTTGCGCTCCGCCTCATCGGGAATGACACGGGCGAAGGGGAGGTCCGGATCGTAGTGGATCAGGACCTTGCCGATGTCGAAAACAATATGCTGTATCTGGGGCGTCATCGAAACCTCTCATGCGCTAATCGAAAGCACGGGGAATAGCCTGGGCGATCGCTTTTTTCATGACGGTCGGCAAGGCCTGTGCGTCAAGATTTATAACCGGCTCCCACCATCCGTCATTGCTTTTGGATCTGGCGCCGACGGAAGCGCGGAAAATCGAAAGCCGCAGCTCGAAATGCGTGAAGACGTGCACGACGGTGCCGCAGGCCTGCCAGTTGGCGGCAAAGGGTGCTGCATCGACAGTCATGTCGCCGTCGATCCGCGCCGTCCACGCTGTTGTAGGCACCTCCGTCATGCCGCCGAGCAGGCCGCTGTCGATCCGCCGTCGCAGCAGGATTTCGCCGGCATCGTTGACCGCAACGAAGGCCGCACCCTGGCGAACCGGCTTTGTCTTTTTCGCCGCCTTCACCGGAAAATGCTCCGGGTCATGCAGCGCAAGAGCCTCGCAGCTGCCATTGAACGGACAGAGCGCACAGGCCGGCCTCTCCGGTGTGCAGATCGTCGCGCCGAGGTCCATCATCGCCTGGGCGAAATCGCCGGGCCTGACCGCTGGCGTCAGCGCCACCACCTTCTGCTTCATCAGCGGTTTTGCCGCCGGCAAGGGCGTGGAGATGGCATAGAGCCTGGAGATGACGCGCTCGACATTGCCGTCCATGACTGCCGCCTGCCGGTCGAAGGCGATGGCGGCGACCGCTGCCGAAGTATAGTCGCCGATGCCCGGCAGGGCACGCAATCCTTCTTCCGTATCAGGAAAGCGCCCGCCGTGCTCGCCGGCGACGGCATCGGCGCACTTCTTCAGGTTTCTCGCCCGGGCGTAGTATCCGAGGCCTGCCCATGCAGCCATGACGTCGTCGACAGGAGCGGCCGCGAGATCGCCCACCGTCGGCCAGCGACTGACGAACTTGGCGAAATAGGCCTTTACTGCCGCGACTGTCGTCTGCTGCAGCATCACTTCCGACAGCCAGATGTGATAGGGATCGGGCAGAACGCCGCGCGCTGCCATCGAGGGCGAGACACGCCAGGGCAGGTCGCGGTGATGCCGGTCGTACCAGGCAAGAAGCACTGCGGCGGACGGAGGCGTAAGCTGTTTCAAGGTCATCATTTGCCGCATCAGGGAGATATGGCCTATACTTGGCCGAGCTGCGTCGGCGGATCAAGGTCCGCAGCGCCAAACAATGACCCCCCAAGGCGTGCTGTCGATGAGTTATCCCCGCAAAGGCGCCAAGCAGATCTCCGAAGTGGCGAATGGCCTGATCGATCCGGTGCTGGCGCGCCGGGCCGGAATCAGCACCGCCTTGCTCGGCTCCTGGGACGATATAGTCGGCGCCGATTTTGCCGATTGCACCCGCCCTGAAAAGATCGCCTGGGCCAAGCGTAACGGTCCGGGCGAGGGCGGCTACCAGCCCGGCGTGCTGACCATCGCGTGCGAAGGTGCCCGCGCCCTGTTCCTCACCCACGCCCAGGGCGAGCTGATCCAGCGCATCAACGGCTTCTTCGGCTTTGCCGCCGTGCACCAGATCCGCATCATCCAGAAGCCGGTCTCCCAGCACGCCAAGCGCTCGCGCGCGCCGGTGCCGCTGAAAGGCGCCGCCGCGGTGAAGCTCGAGGGGATGATGGAGGGCATCGAAGGCGACAAGCTGCGAGCCGCCGTCCAGAGGCTCGGGACGGCTGTGCTGGGCAAGCGCATTACCGGCAAATAATCTGGACGCTTTGCGTCTGCGGACACCGGTGCTATACACGTATAGCACCGGGAGATATGTCCATGCTTGCCCTGCGTTTGCCGCCTGAAATCGAAGCAAGACTAGATGAACTCGCCAAACGCACCGGGCGGAGCAAGAGCTTCTATGCGCGTCAAGCGATATTGGAACACTTGGACGATCTGGAAGACCTCTACGTCGCCGAGCAAAGGCTCGAAGAATTCCGTAGAGGCGACAGTGATAGTATTTCTCTCGCTGAGTTGATGGCGCGCCATGGCGTGGAGGATTGAGTTCCAGCGGTCAGCGGAACGCGATCTTGAAAAGCTCGACCATGAGAGCGTGAAAAGGATACTCCGTTTCCTTCACACCCGTGTCGCCAGCCTCGAGGACCCCCGGTCGATAGGGGAGGCGCTTCGCGGATCGGAACTTGGAAACTTCTGGAAGTATCGTGTTGGAGACTATCGCATCATTGTCGACATAGACGACGGCACTGTCCGGATATTGGTCGTCCGCATTGGCAATCGGAAGGACGTCTATCGCCGCTGATCGAAAGGAACGATCATCGGGCCGTGGCAAAAGTCGGTCCGGGAACATTTGTCGGACTGCATGGCCTAAAATAATCCTCCCACAGCAAACGCGTATTCGCCCCACCGGTCACAATTCTTTGAAGAAAGTTCCGGTCCCCTGCCTTGTTCGCGGCGCGGAGCCGTTATATCGCAGATATCAACAGACGATCTTCTCTCAACACGGGTGATATATGCCGATGTCCGACATGCTTCTGACCAAACGCCATCTTCTCGGCGGTGCTGCCCTTGGCGCATTCGCAATGGCGCTGGCCGCGACCGGTGCCGGCACTGCGTTTGCCGCGACTGCTCCGACGCCGGAAGGCACGGTCGACATGGCGCAGGCGCTGCAGCCTGGCAAGTCGCCCGACATGGCGGTGGGCGACCCAAACGCCAAGGTCAAGATCATCGAATACATGTCGACGACCTGCCCGCATTGCGCCCATTTCGCAGCCACCACCTTCGATCCGATCAAGACCAAGTATATCGACACCGGCAAGGTCTATTTCATCATCCGCGAATTCCCGATTGCCAGCCAGGACCAGGATCCGGCAGCCTATGCCGCTTTCATGCTGGTACGCTGCGCCCCGAACGGCCCATCCGTGCCGCTGCTCGAGACATTTATGAAGCAGCAGATGCAGTGGGCTGGTCCCGCGGTCACCGATGTTCGCGCTTCGCTGCTTCAAATCTCCAAAATCGCCGGTTTTACACAGGACAGCTTCGAAGCCTGCTTGAACAACGGCGCACTTGTGGATGATATAAACGCCGTGCGGGCACGCGGCGTCACTTTCGGCGTCAACGGCACACCCACGTTCCTGATCAACGGGAAGCGTTACTCCGGGGACATGTCGGTTGATTCTATGTCGGCCATCATCGACAGCATGCTCTGACCCGCGCCACGTTTCAATGACGGGCAGCGGCGGCCGTGCTGCGCCCGTCATTTGCTTCCCAGTCGGACCGTTCTCGAGGCGCGTCGGCAGCCTATGGCAAAGTTTCGGCAAGGTTCCGTTCACTTCACGCTGCGCTGTTTCCTCCCCTCATTCCTGTGCTTGTCACAGGAATCCAGCCAAGGCGCGTCTGCGCCTTGAGAAGACTCTCCTGCAATCGAAAAACGACCTCTCGCGCCCAAGGACTTGGGCGCACTGGATTCCTGTGACAAGCACAGGAATGAGGGATGATGGTGTGACACCCTGCAGCTTCCACTCGAAGCCCGGCGTCCTGCCCCCCCTGCATGTCTTTCATCTCACTCGAGCTGACAGAGGCGGGTACACCACCCCGGCCTTGCAATGAAATTCAACAAGCTCCGTCTCGTCGGCTTCAAGTCCTTCGTCGAACCCTCGGAATTCGTCATCGAGGGCGGCTTGACGGGCGTTGTCGGGCCGAACGGCTGCGGAAAGTCCAATCTCGTCGAAGCCCTTCGCTGGGTAATGGGCGAGAATTCCTACAAGAACATGCGCGCGTCAGGCATGGACGACGTGATCTTCTCCGGCTCCGGCCACCGTCCGGCACGCAACACGGCAGAAGTGGCGCTCTATCTCGACAATGCCGACCGCACCGCACCCGCCGCCTTCAACGACAGCGATGAAATCCAGATCACCCGCCGCATCGAGCGCGAGCAGGGCTCCGTCTACCGGATCAACGGCAAGGAAGCCCGCGCCAAGGATGTGCAGCTGCTGTTCGCCGATGCCTCGACCGGCGCCCGCTCGCCGTCAATGGTCGGCCAGGGGCGCATCGGTGAATTGATCCAAGCCAAGCCCCAGGCACGCCGCCAACTGCTCGAGGAAGCCGCCGGCATTTCCGGGCTGCATTCCCGCCGCCACGAAGCCGAGCTCCGCCTGCGCGCTGCCGAAACCAATCTCGAACGGCTCGACGACGTCACCACCCAGCTCGATAGCCAGATCGAGAGCCTGAAGCGTCAGGCCCGCCAGGCCAACCGCTTCAAGATGCTGTCGGCCGATATCCGCGCTCGCGAGGCGTTGCTGCTGCATATTCGATGGGTGCAGGCCAAGCAGGCCGAGGGTGAGGGCGAGAGCGCCCTGAACCAGGCGACGGTCGTCGTGGTGAAAAAGGCGCAGGCCCAGATGGAAGCGGCAAAGGCGCAGGCCGTCGCCAGTCTGAAGATGCCGGAGCTGCGCGAGGCCGAGGCCAAAGCCGCCGCCGGTCTGCAGCGTCTGCAGATCGCCCGCACCCAGCTGGAGGAAGACGTCGGCCGCATTTTGCGCCGTCGCGACGAACTGATGCGCAGGCTGGCCCAGCTCGGCGAAGACATCAGGCGCGAGGAACAGCTGGTGGTCGACAATGCCGCCATCCTTGAGCGCCTGGATGCCGAAGAGGCGGAGCTTTCGGACATGCTCGCCGATTCCGGCCGGTTATCGGAGGAGAGCCGCACCGCATTCGAGGCCGCAGCCACGACGCTTGCCGAAAGCGAAGGGCTGTTCGCCCGGCTGACGGCGGAGCGCGCCGAGGCTGCCGCCGTCCGCAACCAGCTGGAGCGCGCCATCCGCGATCTCGGCGACCGCAAGATGCGACTTGAGCGGCAGATGGCCGAGGCAAACGGCGAACTTGCAACCATCGCTGAGAAGATGGCAAGTCTGCCGGATCCGGTCGAGCGGCGTGAGCAGGTCGAGGCCGCCGAAATCGGTGTCGAGGATGCCGAAACTGCCGCCCAATCTGTCGAGGCGGCGCTGGCAAAAGCCCGCGGCACCGAGGCCATGGCCCGCCCTCCGGTAGAGCAGGCCCGCACCCGCCTCAACGCTCTCGAAACCGAGGCACGCACCATTGCCCGCATGCTCGACGGCGGCGGCGCTGCCGGGGGCTTTCCGCCGGTTGCCGACGATATCAGCGTCGATCGCGGCTTCGAGACGGCGCTGGGGGCAGCGCTCGGAGACGACCTCGATACGCCGCTCGATCCAGGCGCGCCTGCCCACTGGTCGGATAACGGCGATGGCTCCAACGATCCTGACCTGCCCGAGGGTGCCGTGCCGCTGACCGCCCATGTCGGCGCACCACCGGCCCTGAAACGCCGGCTCCGGCAAATCGGCCTCGTCGCCGGTGGCGATGCAATCAGGCTGATGGCAGTTCTCAAGCCCGGCCAGCGGCTGGTCACCCGCGAAGGCGCTGTTTTCCGCTGGGACGGCCATATCACCGGCGCCGATGCGCCGAGCGCTGCAGCCCTGAGGCTCGCCCAGCGAAATAGGCTTGCCGAGTTGCAGGCGGAAGTCGAGCTCGCCGCCAAAATCCTGGCGGAAGCCGAGGCGCTGCTGGCGGCTGCAGCCGACGCAATCCGTGCCGAGGAACGCCGCCTGACGGAAGCCCGCGACCGTAGCCGCATCCTGGCCCGCCAGCTGACGGAGGCCCGCGATGCACTGGTGGCCGCCGAACGCGCTTCTGGCGATCTCATTCGTCGTCGCGACGTTCTCAATGAGGCCGTAAGCCAGCTGAAGGCGCAGATCGAGGATCTGGCCATCCAGGACGAGAATGCCCGGATCGAGATCGAGGATGCACCCGACCTCACCGTCATCGACGCGCAATTGCGCGACCAGCAGGCGGCTGTTGCCACCGACCGTGGCGTGCTGGCCGAGGCGCGCGCCCGCTACGAGGGCCTTAACCGCGAGAACGAGGCACGCCAGCGCCGGCTGATGGCGATCGGCCAGGAACGCGAGACCTGGCGCCAGCGCGTGGCAAGCGCCGACGGCCACATCCAGACGCTGCGCGACCGCGAATCTGAGGCCCGCGAGGAGGCTGCCGAACTGGAGCTTGCGCCCGATGAGTTCGACGACAAGCGCCGGGCGCTAATGAGCGAATTGCAGAAGATGGAGGAAGTCAGGCGTGGGGCTGCCGACCGCCTGGCCGAGGCCGACATCGTCCAGCGCGAGGCCGACAAACTGGCGACGACGGCGCTCTCCGAGCTCGCCGAAAGCCGCGAGCGGCGGGGCCGGGCCGAGGAAAGGCTGATGTCTGCCCGCGAAAGGCGGCTGGAAAGCGAAGCCCGCATCCGCGAGGCCCTCAACGTCGCCCCGCACGAGGCGCTGCGGATTGCCGGCAACCCGACCGGAGGCGAGCCGGACCTGCGCGAAGTCGAACGCGAGCTGGACCGGCTGAAGATCGAGCGCGAGAGGCTGGGCGCCGTCAACCTGCGGGCCGAGGAAGAAAGCAAGGAGCTCAGCGACAAGCTGGCAGCGCTCATCAAGGAGCGCGACGATATCATCGACGCCATCCGCAAGCTGCGCGGCGCCATCCAGAGCCTCAACCGCGAAGGCCGCGAACGGCTGATTGCTGCCTTCGATATCGTCAATGTCCAGTTCCAGCGGCTGTTCACCCATCTGTTCGGGGGCGGCACGGCTGAGCTGCAGCTTATCGAATCCGACGATCCGCTCGAGGCCGGCCTCGAGATCCTCGCCCGCCCGCCTGGCAAGAAGCCGCAGACCATGACGCTGCTGTCTGGCGGCGAACAGGCGCTGACGGCGATGGCCCTGATCTTCGCCGTCTTTCTGACGAACCCCGCACCGATCTGCGTGCTCGACGAGGTCGATGCCCCGCTCGACGACCACAATGTCGAGCGCTACTGCAATCTGATGGACGAGATGTCCGCCTCGACAGACACCCGCTTCGTCGTCATCACCCACAATCCGATCACTATGGCCCGCATGGACCGCCTCTTCGGCGTCACCATGGCCGAACAAGGCGTCTCCCAACTCGTCTCCGTCGATCTGCAAACCGCGGAACGGCTGCGCGAAAGCGCGTGAGCCGGAGGTCTGGTTGCATTGCCATCACGGCGGATGGCCCGGCGAGACCATCGAGACAACAGTCCGCAAGACCGATGCGACGAGCAGTCATAACTCCCGATGGGGTGTCTAGCCGGCAATGCACAGCGCCCGCAGTCGGTCGCCGTCATTTTCGAAATGGTCGCCGTCAAGGCTGCAGCGCGCCACGCGGTCGGCGCGGAAGCGTCCATTCTGGTAACGGGATGGTGTGCTCTCTGATAGTTAACGTTCGTGTCTGGCTCGGAGTCGATCTCACTGATTGTTGGGCTTTTAAGTGAGATGGAACTGTTTTCCCGCCGGACCGTTATCTGTCCGGCAGTTGACCTCTGCTTCAAAACAACCGGTTTCCCCTGACCGGTCGCAAAAGCCTCGCAGTAGCGGTACGCCGTTCTGGGAGGCTTTTTTTATGGTGCGGTGATCGATAAAGTTAGCTGGCCGTTCGAAGTCGCACTCGCGCGGCAAAGCGGAACCCACCACCGGAGGAACCCGATGTCTGATTTCACTGCGTCGCTCCGCGTTGGCGAACCCTATCCCGGCATTTTTGCCTATTACGACGGACGGATTGAGGGCAGGCGGCTTCATTCGGACAGGCCGAACTGGCTTGACGACGGGGCCTATTCGCTGGGGATTGCCTCCTATGCCATCCTCGATGGGGTCGAGGCGCTGGTCTACGACACCCACATGTCGCTGGCCCACGCCGCTGCGATCCGCGACCATCTGGAGGCGCTGGGTGCACGGTCGATCCGCGTCGTGCTCAGCCATTGGCACACCGACCATATCGCCGGTAACGCCGCGTTTGCCGATTGCGAGATCGTTGCACTGAAGGGTACTGCTGATGCGATGGCGGCCAATCGCGAAAAGCTGGAGAACGGCGATCCACCCATTGCGCCTGTGGTCATGCCCACCCGGCTTTTTGAGACGAAACTCGAGCTGGCGGTCGGCAAGCGTCGCATTGAACTTCACCATTTCGACATCCATAGCGCCGACGGCAATGTCCTCTGGTTGCCGGATGAGGGCATATTGCTCGCCGGTGATACGCTGGAAGACACGGTTACCTACATCTCCGAGCCGCAGAATATTGCCACCCACATCCGCGAACTCGAGCGCATGCGCAAATTGCCGATCAAGCGCATTCTCCCCAATCACGGAGCCTTGGAGCGCATCGCCGGCGGTGGCTACGAGCCCACGCTGATCGATGCTAACCGCAGATATCTCATCGCGATGAGCGACGTCGCGGCCGGGAAAATGGATCCGGATCATGATCTTGCAAGCTTTGTCGCGGATGACATCGCAACCGGCGCAATCCTGTACTTCGCGCCCTATGAATCAGTCCATGCCGAAAACATCGTAGCCGTCCTGTCGGGCAGCAAGCCGGAAAGGTGAGACCATTTATCCAATCGCCATCCGGCAACTGAAACTTGTCCCGTAATCATCCGTTCCTGTCGTGATCCTTGCGGATAAGAAATGAGAATATAAGTGTTTTCGTAACTATTCACGGATAGTGTTTTTACATGAAAAATCATTGCGTTAAACCAAAAGAGGAAGGAAGGCTCGACTCCGAGCGGCTCAGGCTCGAAACGCTGGAGATGCTGGGTTTGCTGGATCCAGTGGCCGAACGTGACTTCGATGTGCTGGTCTCGATGGCGCGACGCACCCTCGGCTGCAGCGTCGCCCTGCTTTCTCTCGTCGGCTCCGATCGCCTGTTGTTCAAGGCGAGTGCCGGCGTACAGTTTACCGATACACCGCGCGAACATTCGTTCTGCTCGACTGCGGTCGCGCTGGAAGAGCCGTTGATCGTGCCGGATGCCAGTGTTGATCCGCGTTTCGCAGAACATCCGCTTGTGAAAGGTGCGCCTCACATTCGTTTTTATGCCGGCGTGCCGATACGCGCTAAAATCTCCTACGGCAGCGATGTGTCCGTGGCGATCGGCACCGTGTGCGTCGTCGACGAAAAGACGCGTGTCCTCAGTGCGGAAGAACTTGCTTCCATCGCAGATATTGCGCATCTGGTGGAATCGATCATCGATGCACGACTGACCGCACTTTTCACCGCGCAGATTGCCGATGAAAGCGAAGGCCTCGTCCGCAGTCTCTACCGCGAGCAAAGACAGCTCAAACAGGCCGAGCGCATGGCCAACATCGGCTCATGGCGGCTGGTTCTCGGCAAAAATCGGGCAGAGTGGTCCGATCAGGTTTTCGCCATTCACGAGTTGCCGGTGGGCCAGATGCCGCCGCTTGAAAAGGCATTGGATTTTTATCCGCCGCATGCCCGCGAAACCGTCTCTGCCGCCATCGAGCGGGCACTCCAGACAGGCGAACCCTTCGAAGTCGAGACCGACTTCATCACGGCAAAAGCCAATGCCCGCAGGGTGCGATGCCTCGGTGAAGTCGAGATCCGCGATGGCACGCCGGTGGCACTGATCGGCGTCTTTCAGGACGTCACGGCTCGATACCATATGGAGCAGTCGCTCCGCCGCATCGCCGGAACCGACGATCTGACCCAGCTGGCAAACAGGGCGCAATTCAACCTCGTTCTCGACGAGCGGCTGGATCATGCGCGGGCGCACAATGAAACTCTAGCACTGCTGCTGATCGACCTCGATGGTTTCAAGGCGATCAACGATCAATGCGGCCATCTTGCCGGAGACGACCTTCTGCGTCTCATCGGCGAGCGGCTAAAAGCACCGTATCTCTCCCGCTGCTTTGTCGCGCGGCTTGGCGGCGACGAGTTCGTCGTCGTCGTTTCGGACCCGGCCGATGTCGCCGACTTCGAAAACCTGCTCTCGCGTTTGCTTTCCGACCTGAGGCACACCGTCACCAAGGGGAAGGGGCTGCTGCACATCTCCGGCAGTATCGGGATATGCTGGCTGGACGACACGGTCACCAGCCGCAGCGATCTGGTGCAACGCGCCGACGTCGCCCTTTATGCTGCAAAACAGACCCAGCGCGGCACCGCCCAGGCACATGTCCCCGAGAAGTGGCAGGAGTCGCTGGGACTGTAGGATTTGCCTCGACGCTGCGTCGCCCGCGAAGGTAGATGATGGAGCGATGTCAGTGCACAGGACTGACGCGAAACAATCTTCACTGCCGGCATGGCTAGGCATTCGCCGCAAAAGCGTCGTTCAAATCGACCGACAAGGTACGCATGGTGGGCTGAGAGGTCGATGTCAAAAAAAGAACACCGCCGGCTGAGCCCGACAGTGTTCCAATGCTTCTGGCTCGTGCTTCTGGCTCGCCTTGGAGCAAGCCGGGCGCTTGTGCTCAGTACTGGTCGTCGTTGGATCGGTCAGACGAGCCGCTCATCTTTTCGATGATCTGCATCAGCGTATCCGAGCAGACCTTGGTCGGTTCGTCGTCCGCGCATTTGACATCGATCTTCGTCCGACCGTCCTCGATCCGGAAATGTGCGGCCTTCGACGGTGGCGGTGGCGGACGGTGGTGCCCGCTCATACCCATCTCGCGGCCCATCTCGCGAGGGCCGGGCGGCGGCGGTGGCGGCGCATCGCGACCTGGCATTGGCGGTGGTGGAGCATCGTTCGCGTCACTCATGACTTCCGGCACTGCGGAATGCGGCGGTGGCGCCATTTTTTCCTGTGCTGCCGGAGGGACAGGCGGCGCCGGCTGCGGCGAAGCCGTCTGGGCAAAGGCCGATGTCGTCAATGCGGCGATGGCTAATCCGGTCACTATAATGGACTTCATTGGGTTTTCCTCGTGCGTTGATAGCACCAGTTAACCCGGCGGACGCCGTTTCGTTCGAGCGGGATCGAGATTTAGTCGGGAGGCGGACGGTTTGTCGCTGCGGACTGCGTCTGGCGACGCTGTAGGATCGCTATTCAGATTATTGATGAAAGCATTTTGGTGGCGCGATGGATTTCCTCGGTCGTGGAAAATAACATTGCGGCTCCTACCGCGCTGGCCTCGTACTGAACGGTGTCCATATGCCTCTTCTCGATGCGAATGCAATCAATCCCATCACTCTGCCTGACGGAACTTTGTATCGCGATACTGTCTATCTTAAAAACGTTGTCAGCCATCCGCGCATGGAGATCGGCGAGTACAGCTATTTTACGCACTCCGGCAAGCCTGAAGACACTGCCGAAATACTTGCTCCCTACCTCGGGCATAGCGTCCGCGAGAAGCTGATCATCGGCAAGTTTGTCCAGATCGCGAGAGGTGCCTATTTTATCACCAGTTCAGCCAACCATCCGATGGCGGGCCTCACAACCTATCCATTCCGTATCTTTAGCCCCGAGACCTTCGGATACAAAGATCTGCCGGTGAAGGATACCGTTGTCGGGCATGACGTATGGATCGGCCATAATGCTGCTATCATGCCGGGTGTGCACATCGGCGCTGGAGCGATCATCGCTGCTGCGTCCGTGGTCGTTCGAGACGTTCCACCTTACGCCGTTGTAGGAGGAAACCCTGCCGCGGTCATTCGGATGCGATACCCCGAAGAAGTCATCAGCGCGCTTCTGGATATTGCGTGGTGGGATTGGCCGGTCGAAAAAATCGAAGCGAACTTGGTCGCGCTCGAAAATGGCGACCTCGATGCTCTAAAAACTGCTTGAGAATGAGATAAGCGCAGTTTGCGGGGACCGCATCCTGTTATCTTCCTCGTGCCCGAAGCTGCTGCGACCATCTTTTATACCGCATCGCAACATTCTGCCGTATTTGTCGCCTTTCAATTCTTCGGGGATCGATTACGATTGGCCTTTGAGGGGCGTGCGCAATGGTCAAGTGGGTTTACACATTCGGCGACGGCAAGGCGGAAGGCCGGGCCGGCGATCCCGAGCTTCTGGGCGGCAAGGGTGCCAATCTGGCGGAAATGTGCAACCTCGGCCTGCCTGTGCCGCCGGGGCTCACCATCATTGCCGATGCCTGCTGCCTGTACCTCGGCAATGGCCGCAATTTTCCTGACGAGATGAAGCGCGAGGTCATGGCGGGCCTTGCACAGATGGAGGCGATTGCCGGGCGACGGTTTGGCGGCGCCGAGCGTCCGCTCTTGGTGTCGGTGCGCTCCGGTGCCCGCGCCTCCATGCCAGGCATGATGGATACCGTGCTCAATCTCGGCCTCAACGACGAGGCAGTCGAGGCGCTGGCAATCGATTCCAGCGATCCGCGCTTTGCCTGGGACAGCTATCGCCGCTTCATCCAGATGTATGCCGATGTCGTCATGGGCATCGACAATGAGGTTTTCGAGGAAATCCTCGAGGACGAGAAGGGCCGGCTCGGTCACGAATTCGATACCGATCTGACAGCCGGCGAGTGGCAGGCGGTGGTCGTCCGCTACAAGGCCGTCATCGAGGAGGATTTCGGCAAGACCTTTCCGCAGAATCCGCATGACCAGCTCTGGGGTGCGGTCGGCGCCGTCTTTGCCAGCTGGATGAACCCGCGCGCCGCCACCTATCGGCTGCTGCACAATATTCCGGAAGCCTGGGGCACCGCCGTCACCATCCAGGCGATGGTGTTCGGCAATCTCGGCGACGAATCGGCAACCGGCGTCGCCTTCACGCGCAATCCGTCCACCGGCGACAAGGAGCTCTACGGCGAATTCCTGGTCAAGGCGCAAGGCGAGGATGTGGTCGCCGGCATCCGCACGCCGCAGAGCCTCACCGAGGCTGGCCGCATCGCCTCCGGCTCCGACCGCCCGTCGATGGAAAAGCTGATGCCGGCAGCCTTCGCCAGCTTCAGCCGCATCTGCGCCGAGCTCGAGGCTCATTACCGCGACATGCAGGACATCGAATTCACCGTCGAGCGCGGCAAGCTTTGGATGCTGCAGACCCGCGTCGCCAAGCGCACGACGCAGGCGGCGATGAAGGTCGCCGTCGATATGGTCGCGGAGGGCATCATCAGCGAGGACGAGGCCGTTATCCGCATCGATCCCTCGACGCTCGACCAGCTGTTGCATCCGACCATCGATCCGCGCGTCTATCGCGAAGTCATCGGCAACGGCCTGCCGGCATCGCCCGGCGCTGCCACCGGCGCTATCGTCTTTTCCGCCGATGAAGCGGTGGCTGCAAGGGCGGAAGGCCGCAAGGTCATCCTCGTGCGCGTCGAGACCAGCCCGGAAGATATCCACGGCATGCACGCGGCAGAGGGCATCCTCACCACGCGCGGCGGCATGACCAGCCATGCGGCCGTGGTGGCGCGGGGCATGGGAATCCCTTGCGTCGTCGGCGCCGGCAATCTCCGCCTCGATGTCCGCAACGAGCGGCTGATCGCCGCCGGCATGTCGTTCGGACGTGGCGACATCATCACCATCGACGGTTCGGCTGGTCACGTCGTCAAGGGCGCGGTGCCTATGACCCAGCCGGCTCTCTCTGGCGATTTCGCCCGCATCATGGCCTGGGCCGACGGAACACGTCGCATGACGGTGCGCACCAATGCCGACACGCCGGCCGATGCGCGCGCCGCACGGGCGTTCGGCGCCGAAGGCATAGGCCTTTGCCGCACCGAGCACATGTTCTTCGAGGGCGACCGGATCCATGTGATGCGCGAGATGATCCTTGCCGAAAACGAGGCCGGACGACGCACCGCCCTCGACAAGCTGCTGCCGATGCAGCGCTCGGATTTCACCGAGCTGTTCGCGATCATGCACGGTCTGCCCGTTACCATCCGCCTGCTCGATCCGCCGCTGCACGAATTCCTGCCGAAGACCGACGCCGAGATCGCCGAAGTCGCCGCCGCCATGAACATATCGCCGGTCTTCCTGCGCCAGCGGGTCGATGCGCTGCATGAATTCAACCCGATGCTCGGCCATCGCGGCTGCCGGCTGGCGATTTCCCACCCCGAAATCGTCGAGATGCAGGCCCGGGCTATCTTCGAGGCGGCGGTCGCAGCGGCGCGCGCGACCGGGGCTGCGGTGGTGCCGGAAATCATGGTGCCGCTGGTCGGTCTCAAGTCCGAGCTCGACTACGTCAAGGCGTGCATCGATGCGGTTGCCGCCGCAGTGATGGGCGAGGCGGGCATGAGCATCGACTATCTCGTCGGCACGATGATCGAATTGCCGCGCGCAGCCCTCAGGGCCCACGTCATCGCCGAGGCTGCCGAATTCTTCTCCTTCGGCACCAACGATCTTACCCAGACGACCTTCGGCATGTCGCGAGACGATGCCGCCGCCTTCATCCCCACCTATCAGCGCAAGGGGATCATCGAGCGCGACCCGTTCATCTCGCTGGATTTCGATGGGGTTGGCGAGCTGATCCAGATTGCCACGGAGCGCGGCCGGCGCACCCGGGGCGACATCAAGCTCGGCATCTGCGGCGAACATGGCGGCGATCCCGCCTCGATCCATTTTTGCGAATCGATCGATCTCGACTATGTCTCCTGCTCGCCATTTCGCGTGCCCATCGCAAGGCTTGCGGCCGCCCAGGCGACGATCAAGGGACGGAAGTGACGATGCGAGGCGTTTCGTTTACCAGAACCGTGCTCTAAACAGAGGCTCGATACTGTCCTTTCCGGCCGCCGATCCGATGAGCCCCCGATGACCATTCGTTTCGATCGACCTATCTCCGGTGCTGCAAAAGCGGCGCGACTGGTCGCCGCCTTCGCGCTGGTGCTGTGCATCCTGGCGTTGCTCGACCATCGCTTCGGGCCGTTGACCACGCCCTATCTCGCCCTTTTCCTGCTGGTGTCGGCAGCTCTTGCAGCCGTGGCAGTGCTTCTGGCTGTCATCGGCCTGGCGCAGCTCTGGAGAACCGGCGCGGTTGCCGGTGTCTCGTCGATGAAGGCGCTGGTCTATGCCGCCCTGCCGCTGGCGCTGCTTGGCCTTGCGACGCAACGATACGTCACCCGTCCGCAGCTTTTCGACGTGACCACCGACCTTGCCAATCCGCCGGCCTGGCTTGCCCAGCCGCGCGTCGATGCGCTCTGGCTTTCAAGGGACGCAAGGATCACGCCCGCCACCCGCGAGGCGCAGGGCGTAGCCTATCCGGAGCTGACGGGCCGGCGCTACGAGGGGGCGATGGACCGTGTGCTGCTGGCGGTGCGGAAAGTCGCGCGACAACGCGGCATCGCCTTCGTCAGGGCCGAAGGCACGGAGATCCGCGACCCCACCATCGACGACCTGCCGGTCAAGCCGCAGCGTGGCGGGCCGATTGTCATGGCGCCCGATATCGGCCCCATCCCGATGAAGCGGCCGGAGGGCGTGCTGGAAGGAGAGGACCCGATCGCCGCGCTGATACAGCGTGTCACCGACGTGACGCTGCAGGGCGAGACACGGACGAAAATCATCGGCCTGCCGCTCGACGTGGTCATCCGCCTGCACGAGGAGGCTGAGACGACGCTGGTCGATATCCGCATCGCATCGCGCTACGGCGCCCATGATCTGGGCGTCAGCGCCGGCGTGGCCGAGGCCTATCTGAAGGCGCTGGATGCGGAGCTTCTCGGCATCGCCGGTAACTAAGCGCTATGACAGGAACCGCGCCCGCTCCTGCGGCGTTGGCACATAGCAGCTTTCGAGGCGACCGGCGATATCGAGGCGGTGTCGGGCTATGAAGCCATAGAGCCTATCGCGCCATCCGCGTGGAACGATGCGCGCCACGCCGGCCAGCGACCACGGCAGGCCGAGCCCGGCCAGCACGCGCAGCGTCGCATCGGATTTCAGATAGGCACGACCGTTCTCGAGCAGCATGTTCGTCTCGTAATCGCGGGTCTCGAGGCCGTAATGCCTATAGAGCGCATCGCCGAGCGGCGTCTGCGCGGCGATGAACCGGTAGCGATCCCTGCGGTCCTGGTTGAGGACGAAGCGAACCCAGGCCGAACAGAACACACAATGGCCGTCGAAGACGATGATCGGCCGTCCGTCGTCGAAATCGGGAACGGCAGCATCGTCGCGATAGCTGAAGTCTCTTGTGCGCGCCATGGTCATCCTTTTTGTGCGGGCCAATATGTGTGAGCCTCAGGCGGCCGGGCGGTAGGTGCCGAGCAGGGACGGCGGGCCGTCGGTTGCGACCACTCCCTTCTCCACCAGATCTTCCAGATGCGCCAGCACGGAAAGCGCAGCGGCGCCATGCAGGCGAACATCGGTATCGCGGTAGATTGCCCGCACCATGTCGGAAATCAGCCGGTCGCCGGCCTTGATGCGCTCATGGATCGCCCTTTCGCGCATCCGCCGGTGCGTGCGCAGGCCGCGCATGAAAGAGGCCGGTTCTCGCACCGGCCCGCCATGGCCGGGAAAGAAGATCTTGTCGTCGCGCGACAGCAAGCGCTCGAGCGAAGCCATGTAATCGGCCATCGCCCCATCGGGCGGGGCTACCACGCTGGTGGCCCAGGCCATGACGTGATCGGCCGAAAACACGATGCCGGATCCTTCCAGCGCAAAGCAGGCATGGTTGGCACAGTGGCCGGGCGTCAAAAGCGCCGTCAGCGCAAAGCCGTCACCGAAAATCGTCTCGTCGTCGGCCACCGTGATATCGGGCACGAAATCCATGTCGGCACTCTCAGCGAAGGGATTGATTTCGCCCTCATGCAGCGGGCGTGCGGCCCAGTGCGGTCCCTGTCCGACGGTAAGCGCGCCCGTTTCCTGCTGCAGTCGCCGTGCCAGCGGCGAGTGGTCGCGGTGGGTATGGCTGACAAGGATATGGCTGACGGTGCGGCCGGCAAGCACCGCCATCAGCGTTTTGAAATGGGCAGCACTGTCCGGCCCGGGGTCGATGACCGCGACCGATGATCCGGCGCCGACGATATAGCTGTTGGTCCCATGAAAGGTGAAGGCGCTGGGATTTTCGACCGTCAGCCGCTCGACGCCGGGAGCCACAGGCACACCACGGCCATAGCCGGGATCGAAGGAGCGGTCGAAATCGGGGCTTGCCATGTCACTCTGCCAGTTTTCGCCCGGAGCAGGCCGAACGATCCATAGTACGTTTCCCCTCCCGCCCTAGCATAGCGCCCCCCGAACATCAGAAAAATATGCTGCCTTGCAAAACTTAGTGATTGTGACGGCGGCTCCGCTTTGCTAATCAGGCCTCGGTTCGGCGACACGGTCGCCCGACCATGCTGGGGCGTCGCCAAGCGGTAAGGCAACGGCCTTTGATGCCGTCATACCCTGGTTCGAATCCAGGCGCCCCAGCCAGAAAATTGAGACCCATTCTAGCGTAACACTAACGAACAGCAGGGTAGAGACTTGGAAGCCATCGCTCGATGACATCGAGTGGGAAGCCGAGGCGGACTTTGCCCTTGGGGCTATCGGATACCAGCATGCCCCGTTCAAGCAGGCCGGTCAGAACCGTACGCGCTTGTCTCTCCTGGTAGCCGGTGAGCGCCTGCGCCTGGGATCGGGAAAATTCTCCTGCCAGCACCGCTTCGCGCAGCAGCGGCCAACTACCCTTGGGCAGGCGCTGAATCTGCACTTCCTCGGCACACCAGACTTCGATCCGGTTCAGTAACTCTTCGGGCTGAAGCAATCCCTCCATGAAGGTCACCTGATCGACGCAGCACGAGAGGAAGAACGTGGTGAAATCGGTCAGGCCTGCCTGTGTAAGGTTACCTCGACCATCGAGGTCGCCGCGGCGTGGCTGATCCGCCCGCGCCAGCAGGCGTTTGTAGTCATCAACGTTTCGTGCAAGTCCGCGCGACACGGACCAGAGTTCCGAGCCTATTCCGAGGTCCCGCAGCAGCGCATGTGAAAACAAGCGGGTGACGCGACCGTTGCCGTCGAAGAAGGGATGAATCCAGGCGAGGCGATGATGGGATGCTCCGACGCCGATGATCTTCTGAAGCTTGGAAAGCATATTCATGGAATAGGCTTCGACAAAACGATGAAGCAATGGCGCGATCATCGCGGGTTCCGGCGCAATATGGTCGCCAACCCTGACATGCCGCGTCCGAAGCTCACCGGGGACCATTCTGATTTCCTCGCCGGTGTCAGGATTTGCGACGATCAGCAACTCGTCCGGCAGGCGACGGCAGAATTCGCCGTGAAGCCAGCAGATTCCCGCCACGGACAGGACCGGGAACGGCATGTCACCGTGGTCGATGAGCTGCTGGACCTCTATGTGCGCGCGTGCTTCGAGCTGCAGGTTTCTCTTTTCAGTCTCCGCCGCATACTCGCCGGCCATCGCACGATCGATATCGATTGGTAGCGTGTTATGTCCCTCGATGAGGTTCGAATAGTAGCAGTTCATCGAGCGAACCAAATCGCCAACCGATGCGCGCAAAACCGGATGCAGTCGCGCGGCAAAACGACTGGCTGCCGATGTCAGCTCGATTGCCAGGTCTTCCAGTTCCCGGTTGCTGTCAGGAAGCAACGGTTCCATGCTTGCAAGCGAAGCCATTTTGCCGCTTTCTTTTCCGATAAATAGATGATGTTTATCATAGCTATAGAAGGCAATGTCCGCAATCGTTTTGCCGATGTTATTGCCGCATCGGAATTTCCTGCTTTCGCCGCTCCGGGAGATGCGGCCAGTCCACTCCAGACTTCGTCTGTAACCCATCGCCATGCCCTCGGTCGTCACCAAACTCTTGTGTCCGCATCGCTCATCATGGCATGAGGAGATCTTTGTGCAGGAGGCGGGTTTATGATCGGAGCGCTGTTGGCGGCAAGGCGGTGGACGGCCTGGGTGTTGGTTGCTTGCCTTTTCGCAAGTGCGCCGGCCAGTGCCACGCCGGTGCTGGTTGTCGATACGGCAACACGCCAGGTCCTGTACCAGGAGGACGCAGGCGCGCCATGGTATCCGGCCTCGACGACCAAGCTGATGACGGCGCTGGTTGTTTTCGAAGCCCTGCGCGCCGGTCAGGTCAGCCTTACGACACCTGTGGTCATGACGCGCAATGCCACGAAGCAGGCTTTTCTCGAATCCGGCCTGACCCTTGGGCGAACGATGACGCTCGAGGACGCGCTGTTTGCGGCGCTCACGGCATCGGCCAACGATGTCGCCGTCGCCCTTTCCGAAGCGGTGGCGCCTGATGAGGCGTCGTTCGTCCAGCGCATGAACGCGGAGGCCGTGCGCCTCAAAATGACCGGCACCCACTTTTCCAGTCCCAACGGCCTGTTCGACCGGAAAAACTATACTACCGCACGCGATCTTGCGATCTTGGGAATGGAGATCGACCAGATGTTTCCCGAGTACCGGCGCTTCTTCGCAGCGACGGCTGTGACGATCGATGGCAAGGAGATCAAGTCCAACAATGCGTTGCTTACCAGCTTCAATGGCACGATCGGCATGAAGACCGGCTTCCTCTGTGCTTCAGGTCGAAACTATGTCGGGCTGGCCACGCGGAACGGGCGGCGTGTGATGGTGGTCCTTCTCGGCGCCACGACGGAGCGGGAGCGCAACGAACGGGCGGCGCTGTATCTGACGCAGGCCTTCGAGGGCCGGCTGTCTCCGTCAGGACCCGTCGACGATGTCCAAAATCGCACCGATATCGCACCGGAGGACATGCGTATCCGCCTCTGCACGGCCAAAGCAGCAGCCTATGAGACCAGTCGCGATGCGCTTTACCCGATGGGCTTGCCGGGCCAGGAGACCTATCTGCGCGACCAGATCCCCGGCCAGGTCCACGAGATCAGAACGTGGCCCACAGAAATCGTACCCGACGTGCCAGCCCCTTCGCGCCGTCCCTCGTGATCCGGAGGATTGGCCGGTTCTGAGAGGCCGCTTTGCGGTGATGTCAGCAATGCAAGGTGACGGGCTGGAGACCAGCCGTCCTCACTGCGGCCGCTTTACCGCATAGCGCAGATGCAATGCGCCGTGGCCGAGGGGTTCGCAGGAGATCAGCGAGAGCTCGGCTTTCCCCGTCAGGCCTTCCTCGCCGTAGGCGATGATGCGGTCGCTGCCTTCGCGTGCCTCAAGCGCCGGCGCAACGACGAAACTGAGTTCGTCCACCAGTCCGGCAGCCATCAGCGAGCCATTCACGGCAGCACCGCCTTCCAGCAAAATGCGGGTGATGCCGAGTTCGCGGCCGATGAGGTCGAGCATCGCGCCGATGTCCATTTCGGGCGTTTCCGACACGACATAGGAGACGCCGTCGGCGGTGAGTTCGGCCAGATGGCTGTCGGGCACGTCGCGTCCGAGCAGCACGACGACATGGTCTCCATAGAGCGCGTCGCTGGAAAAATGCAGCTTGCCGGAGCGGTCAAGCGCAATCGCGAAACTCGTGGCGGCGGTATTGGCGAAGTGATGCGGCCGCCTGACATCGAAGGGTGCCGCTGGCGGATGGGCGCCGGCCTTGGAAATCTCGGCCATCGTCACGCGCCCGACCATCCAGGCATTGGCATCGTGTGCCTTGTGGACCTTCTCATAAAGCGCCGACCAGTCGGAGCGGCTCCCATCCGGGCTTGTCGTCCAACGGCTCGGATGCAAGCTGCCATCCGGCGATGTGAGCATGAGGCAAATAACGCGAGGTCTCATCTGGCCAATCCTCTTTATCGAAAGTCTGTGGTGGACGCATATAGGCCGCCGCCCGGGATCGAAAAGATCCGCCAGCCTTGCCTGCTTCCGGACGCAATCAAAAATCTGTGGCGAACATAGTTACATAAACTGCCCGCGAAAGGACTCTTTCCGACAAAACCCCTGCCGCAATTCAGGGTCTCTATAGGGCAACTGAAACAGCCACGGAGAGAATCATGACTTCGCAGCAGCAGACCTGGTACAGGGCCGGCAGCGACATCGTCGCGCGGGCAGGATTTTCGCTCGTCATGTGCGGCGCCCTGGCGGCCGTCATCTATGTGACCCACCGTAACGGTTCGGAAGAGCTGGCCGCCGCACCGATGAACAATGCGCCGAGAGTTGCGATAGTGCTTCCCGGCGTCGTGGTAAACCCCGGTGTCTCCGTGGCGCAGGCGGCGATCGATGCCAGTCCGGCAGCAGCGCCCGTCGTCGCGAATATTCCGATCCCCACCTTCCGCGCCGTAGCAGCGGCGGATTCGGCTCCCCGGCATACGCCCGTCCCCGCCAAGCGGGCGGTGAGGGAGGCGGTCGTCGCCAGCGCCGGTACCGTCAGCTTCGAGAGCTGCCTGCCGGGCTGCGAAACGAAGGATCCGCTGATCGTCGGCCACGTCGCCGCGCCGCAGGTGCCCGCCGCATTCCCGCAAGAGGGGGACACGCTGGTGGAAACGGTCAGTTTTCAGGAGAGGGAGCCGGGTCTTCTCGGCAGGGCAATGGATGCGCCGAGCCTCGTCTACCGCACCGGCCGCAAGGCTTTGACGAGCCTGGTCGCTGCAGCCATGTAAACTCAGCGGCAATGCAGGGCAAATCACTGCCCTGCTGCATCACCGTCAGGCGAGCAGATCGCGGACCGTCGGTGCAACCCTGGTGCCGTAGAGTTCGATGCAGCGCATCAGCTTTTCGTGGGGAAGCGGGCCTGCGCTGTATTTGAGGTCGAAGCGGCTGACATCAAGCACCTTGATCGTTGCAGCGATCTTGCGCGCCACAGTCTCCGGCGAGCCGACATAGAGCGAGCCGTGGTCGATTTCCTGGCGGAACTCCGATGCCTCCATCGGCGGCCAGCCTCGTTCCGCACCGATCTGATCGCGCATGCGCTTGTAGTCCGGCCAGAATTCGGCCCGCGCCTGCTCGTCCGTGTCGGCGACATAGCCCGGCGAGTGCACGCCGATCGCTTGCATCGGCAGCTTCAGTTGGTCATAGACACGCTTCGAGAGGTCGACATAAGGCACGAAACGTTTCGGGTCGCCGCCAATGATCGCCAGCATCAGGGGAAGGTTGTGGCGTGCCGCGCGCACGACAGACTCAGGGCTTCCCCCGACACCGATCCATGTCCGCAACGACCCCGTCTCGATCGGCGGAAAGACCTGCTGGTTGGTCAGCGGCGGGCGGATAGTGCCCTTCCAGCTGACCGACTTCTGCGAGACCAGCGCTGCGAAAATCTCCAACTTTTCCTCGAACAGGGTTTCGTAGTCGCGCAGCGCAAAGCCGAAGAGCGGAAACGACTCGGTAAACGAACCGCGCCCGAGAATGACCTCCGCGCGCCCGTTCGAGAGTGCGTTGATGGACGAGAAGCGCTGGAACACCCGGATAGGGTCGTCGGAGGAAAGCACGGTGACCGCCGAGCCGAGCCGGATGCGCGTCGTGCGCACGGCCGCAGCAGCCAGCAGGATTTCGGGAGCGGACACGGCAAAGTCGGCGCGGTGATGCTCGCCGATTCCGATGAAGTCGATGCCCAGAGTGTCGGCCAGCACGGCCTCCTCGACGACATTGCGCAGCACCTGCGCATGGGTGAGCGGCACGCCGTCGGCAGACGAAGTGACGTCGCCGAAAGTATCAAGGCCAAGTTCGATCGATGTCATGGGCGTACTCTGATGGTTCTGGGGCAGGACGATAGGCTTGCCGGATAGCGTTCAGGGATGAAGGTGGGCATCGCGCCAGGGTTGTTCAAGCCGGCACGCTGGGGTGCCGCCCCGCACAGCCCGAAAATGCAAACAGGCGGCCTGGAGCCGCCTGCGCCATGTCCATCCTGTCGGCAGTGTACTAGCTGGCGGCGGCAGGAGGTGTCGGGATGAGCAGTTCGGCGCAATAAGATGGGCCGTTCACGCCGGGCATGTCGCCAACGATGCGGATCGAGCGGATAACGTAGTCCGACGAGGTGGTTATGTCAGCCTTGCAGCTGAGATTGACGGTGCGGGCTGGCTTGCCCGGCGCTCCATCGGCAGTCTTGGTCTCGACGCGGACCTTCTTGTACCCGCCACGCCAGTTGTAGACCCGGCCGCCGCCGTCGTCATGGTCGGAGATCGGAGGGCCGTAGGCGGCAAAGAACTTGCCGGCAGATCTGCCAGACCAATAGTCCTGAACGGGATTGGCCTTCATCATCGGAATGGTGGCAACGTTCGAAACGGTCGTGCATCCGGCGAGGGCCATCATCAGCCCTGCCGCAGAAAACATGCGGATGTTCATCGTATCGTCCTTGAGCTCGTTCTCGCGCATTGACTGTCGGAAAAGCCGCTGTCCCGCGCCGTTCCCGTCTGTCCCACCCACGGCTTTACCGTCAAAGTCGATAAAAGCAAATTATCATTAGCGGCCTTGTCACGAATTTGATGGGAGTGTTGCGCCAGATGCACGTCTGGCCTCTCGCAACCGGCGTGCGCGCCGCTGCGGGTGAGGGGTATCCCGGTCGCCAGCCCCGAGGCAACGCTATTGCGGTGTCCCGGGGGCAAGGTCTATCGGCTTGGCGCTATTTGACGGCGACCAGCGACGAAAGGATCGACGTCAGCTCCTTGTCGTGCTTGCTGCCGGAATCCTTCGATCCCCAGTAGGTGACGACAAGCAGCTTGCCGGGTACAGGCGACAGGAAGGCGAGTTCCACATCGACGGCACCATCATTGTCGGTGCCCTGCCAACCGAGCGTCGACATCTTCATGCCGTTGATGGTGTTGTCGCCCTCGTCCTTCTGGGTTGCAGGATCGATCTTGACGCCGCTCTTCGTCAGGAAATCGATCGCATCGCTGACGACCTTGTCGGAGGATTTCTCGTCTGCGACGTCGATCGAGAAGTAGACTGCAGAGTCGTCGGAGGTCGCATCGATGCCGGTCTCGGTTTCTTTCGGCGCCCAGCTATGGGGAATGGTAACGGACGCAATCGGTGCATCGCTCGGAAATTTCAGCGTTTCCGCCTGGGCAAGAAGCGGGAAGGCGAAAGCCATGGCGGAGGCGACGAGAAGCAATTTTTTCATGGGAAAATCCTTGGGGCGCGGTCGGCGTGTTATTATCGAGGCAAAGAGGCGACCACGGCTTTGCTCGTGATCAGCTTGCGGTAAATCCGGTGAAAAATCGACACAATGTTGAGTGGCAGGAGCGACCAAATTTGGGTTATTTTTCCAAACCAGAAAGCGGAAGTGGCCTGAAGCCCGAATAGTCGCAATCGCAAAGAGCGTCTCACGGCACCGGCGGCGCAAATCGCTGCTGATTGCCGTGAATGACGGAACGATCAGAAGCCAAGCCCGTTACGAGCCCAAAGCAATTCTCGGAGCACATCATGTCCAACCCCCACACTGAGACAGGCGGTCCGTACAAATCCGACCGGAATTTTGTGTCCGGCAGGCAGGCCGCGCAGACCCAATACGCCGAAGGCGGAAACGCCAGCTACGGCTCCATCAGGCAGGAAGAAGATGGCGAGGCGCTCCAGACGCAGAGCGCCGACACCCTCGTCATGCTGCAACTGGCCTCGTTCGAAGGCCGTGCCATGTAAGGCAAGACTGATCGCATCCCGACGTGTGTCCCGCGTCGCGAAACTCTTGCAGACCGTCCTAAAACGCTACTCTCGATTAGTCGGGACCGGCACACCTGCTGCAATATATGTTTCTCGCAGTTTGGTACTCCTGGTCGCCCATATCACGGGCGATCGTCCGGCATTGTTGACATGATGCGGATTGGCCCCACTTCTCAACAGCAGCGCTGCAATTTCGAATGCCTGCTCTGTTGCAATAGCCAAGCTCGCCTGCCTGCTTGCAGTCCATAGCGGTCCATTTCCGTAACAGTCTAGAACGTTGACCTCTGCGCCAGCAGCAAGCAGTTTCCTAACAATCGGAATGTGCCCATTCTGAGCGGCTACGTGTAAGGCTGTGAATCCGTCCTTATCGGCAGCGGAAACATCGTCAGTGCTACGTAGTTCATTTTCTAGCGCGACAAGATTCCCCTCGGCAGCATAGTGCCAAAGCGAACTCCGACCATACTCGTCGACATCTGACCGCCTATTTCGCCATGGCCATTGTGGCATCATACCTCCAAGAGATCATCGCGGAAATCTCACGGAGGGTACGAAAACTTGACTCTAGATTCCAGAGAATAAGGTTCCGTGATAGAATTTGCCATGGCATATCTCTCAGGATCAGATCGCGCTCAATTGTTGCTTCTGCCCGAAGCAATGGACGATTACGTGGAGCCGGATAACCCGGTCCGCTTCATCAAGGCTTTCGTGGATGGCCTCGATCTTGCTGCCGCAGGCTTTGTACAGGTGGCCGCGAAGGAGACCGGCCGTCTGGGTTATGATCCGGCCGACCTTTTGAAGCTCTACGTGTACGGCTATATCAACCGGGTGCGTTCGAGTCGGCGACTGGAGGCAGAAGGCAGAAGCCCATCGCAACATCGAGGTGATCTGGCTGCTGCGGCACGTGAAGCCGGACTTCCGCACCATCGCCTTTCCGCCGCGTGAACCGGTCGGCCTTCAAGCAGGTCTTCCGAGAGTTCGTCGTCCTGTGCGCCAGCTTGGTTTTTCGGGCGCGAACTCTTGGGGGTCGATAGCGCGCGGATCAAAGCGGTCAACAACAAGGATCGCAACTTCACCCGTGGAGCGTTGACCAAGTTCATCCGCGAGGCCGACGAGAAGCTGGCCGAATACATCACCGCAGAAATCGGGTCCCGGCAGAGGGTCGTTTAATCTTGAATCCCGATATATCGAGATCTATATCGGGAACATGGACAACAAATCTCACGACGGCGGTCGCCATCACGGGCACCACAGCAAGCATCACCGACATCACGGGGGCAGGGAGGGCAAACGTCCTTTCGATTACGGGGAGCTGCGCCTCCTCCTTCTCACGATGATTGCCGACAATCCCTCGCATGGCTATGACCTCATGAAAGCTATCGAGGAGCGCATGGGCGGCAGCTATTCGCCGAGCCCGGGCGTAATCTATCCGACCCTCGCATGGCTTGAGGACATGGGTTACGCCACCATCGACATCGACCAGCCTGGCCGGAAGCGATATCGCATCACCTCCGAAGGCGAGGCATTTCTCATCGCCAACAGAGCGTCCGCAGACGACCTCGTCGCACGCGTCGGGACTGCGCGTGGCGATGGCGTCACGCTTGTCTCTGCGGCGATCATTCGAGCCATGGAAAACGTCAAGCTGGCTCTGCGACTTCGGCTTCGCGGTCCGCTGGAAGACCATTCGGCTGAAATTATCGCCAGCGCGCTGGATGCCGCGGCGAAAACGATCGAACGCTCTTGAGAGCGCCGTCAAAGGTGACGTCTCGTCCTGGCGAAGCTGCCGGTTTGAAAGCGTCTGAACCCGCCGGCCCCGCTGGCGGACCGGGATCATCCGGCAGCCGCCTCCGCGACAAGCTGGGCAATCTGCGGCTTCTTGCGCGGCTTGTCGCCCAAATCTGGAGAACGAGCCGATGGCTGACGCTTGCCAGCATGTGCTTGAGGCTCGTGCGCGCCCTCCAGCCGGTCCTCGCCCTCTATGTCGGCAAGCTCATCATTGACGAAGTGGTGCGCCTGGCCGCAACCCATTCCGCCTCATCAAGTCTCTCGGAGTGGTGGGCCAGCGGGCGGCTGAACGTCATTCTTCCGCTGCTGGCGCTGGAATTCGCACTTGTTTTCGCTCTCGACCTGCTGACGCGGGCAACGACGCTGGTCGATTCTATCCTCGGCGAGCGTCATTCCAATACGGTGAGCGTCGAGCTGATGCAGCATGCTGCAAAGCTCGACCTGCGTCACTTCGAAAGCCCGGAATATCAGGATAGGCTGGAGCGCGCCCGACGGCAGGCGGCCGGTCGCAATGCGTTGTTGCCGCAGATGTTCGGGCAGGCCCAGGACATGATTACCGTCGCCACGCTGGCCGCCGGGCTGGTGGCCTATGCACCGTGGCTCATTCTGCTGCTGGCGCTATCCTTCGTTCCGGCCGTCTGGGGAGAAACGCGCTTCAACATCAGGTCTTACGACCTCACGCGCGGCCGGACACCGGAGCGTCGGCAGCTCGAATACATTCGTTTCATCGGTGCCAGCGCCGGCACCGCGAAGGAGATGAAGCTCTTCGGCCTCGGGACGTACCTCGTCGACCGTTTCAAATCGCTGTCCGAGACGATATTTGCAGAAACACGAACGCTATCGATTCACCGGGCGATCTGGGGATCACTGCTCGCCGCGATCAGCACCCTGACCTACTACGGGGCCTACGCCTATATCGTCTGGCAGACCATCGTTGGTGTATTTTCGATCGGTGACCTCGCATTTCTCGCCGGAGCGTTCCTGCGGCTCAATGGCCTTTTCCAGAAGATACTCCTCGGGTTCACGCAGATCGCCGGGCAATCGCTGTATCTCGACGATCTCTTTTCGTTTTTTGAAATCAAGCCGACGATCAGTTCACCTGTCGATCCAAAACCCTTTCCTCAGCCGATACGCGATGGCATCGTTTTCGACGACGTCGGGTTTCGATATCCGGATACCGACATATGGGCCGTCCGGGGCCTCAGCTTCACATTACGTGGCGGCGAGACCCTTGCGCTGGTCGGCGAGAACGGAGCTGGCAAGACGACGATCGTCAAGCTTCTGACGCGCCTCTACGATCCCGACGAAGGTCGGATCACCGTCGATGGCGTAGATCTTCGGCAAATGGACATCGCCGAGATCCACGCCCATGTCGGGGTCATCTTCCAGGATTTCACGCGCTACAGCTTCACTGCCGCAGACAACATCGGTGTCGGACGCATCGAGGCGCGGACCGACATGGAGAGGATCGAGGGCGCCGCCGAACTGAGCCTTGCCGACGCCGTCATCAGCAAGTTGCCGCTCAAATACGAACAGCCGCTCGGGCGTCTGTTCAACAAGGGGCGCGATCTCTCCGGTGGCGAATGGCAGAAGCTCGCTATCGCGCGAGCCTATATGCGGAATGCCGAGCTGGTGATCCTCGATGAGCCGACAGCGGCCTTGGATGCCAAATCGGAGGCGGAGGTTTTTTCCCGGTTCAAGAGCCTGGCCGAAAATACGACGGCGGTTCTCATTTCGCATCGCTTCTCGACCGTCCGGATGGCGGATCGCATCCTTGTCCTCGAAAACGGCAGCATTCTGGAGAGCGGAACCCACACCGAGCTGCTCCAGCAAGGCGGGCGGTATGCGCAGCTCTTCGAACTTCAGGCGGCTGGATACCGTTAAACCGGCGAGTGCAGGATTGCTCCGGTTTCGATCCATGCCCTGCTGTCAGCGCTATAGTCGCCGGCCCGGACTGTCTTTCGCATCGCCTTGCGCTATGTTGCCCTCTTGCGCATCGCGGGAGGAGCTACGCCATGGAATACCGCCGTCTCGGAAAATCAGGGTTGAAGGTCAGCGAGTTCTCGTTTGGATCGTGGGTCACGTTCGGCAAGCAGGTCGATGGCAGCGATGCCGTCAGCATGATGGCGCACGCCTATGACAACGGGGTCAATTTCTTCGACAACGCCGAAGGTTACGAGAGCGGAAAGTCCGAACTCGTCATGGGCGAGGCCCTCAAAACACTCGGCTGGAGCCGCGACAGCTTCATCGTTTCCAGCAAGGTGTTCTGGGGCGGCCAGAAGCCGACGCAGCGCGGTCTTTCGCGAAAGCATGTGACCGACGCTGCCCATGCGGCCCTGAAGCGTTTGCAGGTGGACTATCTCGATCTGTATTTCTGCCACCGCCCGGACATCGATACACCGATCGAGGAAACGGTTCGCGCCATGCACGATCTCGTGGCTCAAGGGAAGATTCTCTATTGGGGCACATCCGAATGGTCTGCCCAACAGTTGACGGAGGCCTATGCCGTGGCCCGCGACCTGCGCATCACGCCGCCGACGATGGAGCAGCCGCAGTATAACGTGTTCGAGCGTCAGAAGGTCGAAGCCGACTATCTGCCCCTCTACGATCTGATGGGACTGGGCACGACCATCTGGTCGCCGCTGGCTTCCGGCGTTTTGACCGGGAAATACAACAAGGGCATTCCCAACGACGGGCGCATGAACCTGCCGGGCTATGAGTGGCTGAAGGAAAAATGGTCGAGCGAAGCCGGTCGCGCCCAGCTTGCGAGAGTCTCCGAGTTGGCCGACCTTGCCGACGAAATCGGAATCTCCATCACCCATCTGTCGCTTCTGTGGTGCCTGTCGAACCGCAATGTTTCGACCGTGATCCTGGGCGCATCGCGCCTGAGCCAGCTGGAGGACAATCTTGCGGCGCTCAGCCATAAGGACAAGCTCACCGCTGATGTCCTGGAGCGCATTGAGGCCATCTTCGGAAACAAACCCGCCGCGCCGCAGCGGTTCTGAGTGGAAAAAGCCGGACAGGGGCTCGTGGGCGGGAAAATCAGCAATGATTTCTACCGCCCGGGCGTCGAACCGTTTCCGAACCGCATTTAAAAATAGATTTCCATCGGTTGGTTTCCCAACTAAAGGCGGCTTGCGCGTCCCGATCTATTTCACTGGAAAACCTCTGATCCATGTTCAACATCATTCTCGGACTGCCATGGCTTCTGGTCGTGGTGCGCTTTATCGAACCGTTGCCATGGCCATGGTCGATAAAATTGCTCCTCGCCGCCGTCCTGCTGATTGCGTCGCAATTCCTCCTGTTCTGCCGTCTTTCGTCGGGATCGGTTTTCTCGCCGGAGTTTCCGAGGCCGCTCATCATCGCCTTCAACGTGATCTTCGGGGCGACAGTCCTGCTTGCGGTATTCCAGATCGGCCTCGACCTGGTCTCGATTGTCCTCTGGCCGATAAAGGGTGCGTTTCCAGTCGTTCGTCCTGAGTTGCGCTATGGAATGGGGATTTTTGCGCTTTGCCTCGCTATGTTTGGCGTGAGCCAAGCCATCCGCGTTCCAGCGCTCAGGGATATCGAAATTCCGGTATCCGGTCTTCCCGCCGCCTTTGATGGATATCGCCTCCTGCAGTTGACCGATCTCCATATCAGCAGGTTGTTTCCCGGGCGCTGGGCAGACGCGGTGGTGTCGAAGGCGAACGCTCTCGATGTGGACCTGATCGTGATGACGGGTGATCTGATCGACGGCGATGTCGAGCACCGACGTCTCGATGTCCAGCCGATTGCGAAACTGCGGGCGCGGGACGGCGTCTTGGCCATTCCCGGCAACCACGAGTACTTCTTCGACTACAAGGAATGGATGCGCGAATACCGGATGCTGGGACTTCAGCCGCTTTTGAACCAGCATGTCGTCATCGAGCGCGACGGGGCGAAGATCGTCGTAGCAGGCGTAACCGACCGCTCCGCCGAACATTCAGGCAATGTTGGGCCGGACTTGCGTGCGGCCATTTTCGGCGCTCCCGAAGGGGCTCCGATTATCCTGCTCGATCACCAGCCGATGGGAGCCGCAAGCGCCGCCAGGGCAGGGGTCTCGCTTCAGCTTTCCGGCCACACCCATGGCGGAATGGTCGTCGGGCTTTCCAGCCTTGTGGCGAGGGGCAATAACGGGTTCGTTTCGGGCCTTTACAAGGTGGAAGGCATGCATCTCTATGTGAACAACGGCACGGGGCTTTGGCCGGGTTTTGCCCTGCGTTTGGGAAAGCCGGCGGAACTCACCCGCATAACTCTCCGGTCCGCGTAGAGAACCGGCAGTTCAGCACAGTTAGGTCAGTTAATGGCGCTTACGCTGCTGTCGGGCGCAGTATCCGGTCGATCGTCCTGGGGCAGGCCTCAAGCGGCGGGCCAGCCCGTTTCAATCTCCGGCGTCAAAACATCGCCGGTCCATTGCGATTTGAGGATGCCTCAAGCTGCGAGGTCTTGATGGTCCTGCAGGCTGTCAGAATGCGAAGCCAAAAGCTGGCGCGCGACAATATCGTGGTTGAGCCAGAGAACAGGGCCCGACGGCTCCGAGGTCTCTCCGAATATCAGTTTCCCGGTGGCTTCCACAACCAGACTACTCAGGCGGTCGCTGATCAGCGCCTTCCCATCGCGGTGCATCTGGGTGATCTCGCTCGACGCGCCGATGACAAGATCGGTCTGCTTCTGGCTGTTTGCCATAGGCCACGCCGAAAAATCATAGAAGGGGCGCATGACGTCGTTCGCCTGCATTTCAGCGATCTTGCGGAAGACATCTTCCATCGTAAAGCCGTCCGCAAGAAGCTGCCCGCAGGCTTGCCACTGGTCGTCGACCCATTGACCGCCGCCCTCCTGCATGAGCGCCAGCAGCAGCGGAATGAGCGGCAGTTCGATGCCCGTGAAGACATCCGAAGAATTCGTCCGAATTTCGGGGCAGTTGTAGACTGTCGCCTTGATCCCGGCTTCCCAGGCGCGCGTCGCGATGCCTTCAAGCCGCATCTTGGCGTAGCCCTGGGTGTAGTTGGTATAGGTCTGCCAGCGATACTCGCCATCGATGAGCACTGCGGAGCCATGGTAGCCGTAGGCCGTGTACCTGACCGTGCCGCCCGAGTTCTCGATCCTGTCGCGTATGGCGGCGCTGAACTCGATGAGATGTCCGAAAGTGTCGGCCGACACCTCGTCGAAATTCTGCAGGATGAGCTTGCCCATATCGCTGTCGAGCAGGGTCTGCGACGACATGTGGCGCGCTCCGCGCCCTTTGTAGATCCGGTTGGCCAGCACGAGGAAGACCTTGGCCTTCGGAATGCCTCCGGCCATCGTATGGGCGAAAAATACGTTCTTGCCATCGGCGATCATGCCGTCAAGCACATCCATCACCTGGGCAAGCGCATTGGTAAGCCGGGCTGTCCCCGTCGCGCGACAGCGCGCCAGATAGTCCCAGTCAAGTTTCTCGTCCTGCCAGTTCTCCAAGGTCATTTCGCCGAGGATATCGGTGGGTGTCGGACCACCGTCGGGCGCGTCCATGTCGAAGCCTGCCATCAGCGGGATATTGATGATCCGGCCGCCCAGGCGAGCTTCGGCAGCTGAGAATTCTTCGGCATCGAGCGGGCGCAGGCTTCCGCTTTCATCGCGGCGTCCAACCGTCACGCCGACGATCTCCATTCCAGCCGCGCGTGCCTCGTCAAGCAGGCCAGTTGCATAGCCGCGACCGAACAGTTCGCCGAAAAGCACGAAAACGTCGCCCTTGCCGAAGACCGTATTCTTGGCCAGGCGACTGACAGCTATTGGCTTATCCATGAGTTTCACTCTTGATCATGCGTCATAGCGCGACGCGTCTCGATGATTTCACCCCCAGATGCCCTGATAAAGCGAAAAACAAAACTCATTTAAAGTGACCAAACATTTCACAGCGTGAACTGCCGCCCGAAATTGCGCGAGAATGCAGCAGCTGAAATGTTGACCCAAGGTCGGATCGTCACCAGATACCGGTCTATCGGAGGCCTATTTGACCGATCGACAGCACGTTTGAAGGAATTCAAGATGAGCACGCCCATCACCGCGATCGAAACCTTGAGCGTTCGCGAGCGCGAGGATTTACTGGTCGGGCTCGCCATTGCCCTCGAGGGTGTTGCCAAAGAGGCACTGGTGGAAGGGAACAAGCATTTCGCTGCGGTCTCGCAGGGAATGGCCGATGCGATTCGCGTCAACGCCGATGACTGGGCCCGGGAAGATGTCGAGAATGCCGGCTTTGCAGCCCAACAGGCTTCGGAAATGCTGTCGAGGTTCCGCGTCGAGCATCCGCACCGCGTCGTGACCTACGCACTGAATTAGGCCGTCAGCGCTTTTCCGGCATGCCGGGAAGACCGCACCCGGTGTTGACTTCGACTATGGCGACGCCCATTTCGTCGGCATGCCAAGGACCGAAAAGACCGATGCCCCGGAACTGCTCAAGGAGTGGGCGCTGTCGCCAGCAGCGACGCTCGGCTCATCCGTGCGCGCCAAGGGCATTCTTCTTGAAATCCGGGCGCGGTTGCCGTTGGCGATCCGGAAATCGCTGGATATCGATGGTTCGATCCTGAGACTGGTACTGCCGGAAACCTCGAAGACCGTTTTTCGCTCAGTGTCGGCTGTCGTCACCGAGGCACTTGTGGACATCGAAAGCCTTCCGGTCATCCCCCGCGAGATCCAGGATATCCTGACGATGACGACGACGGAGAGGCACCGGTGGCTGAAGGACGGGCGACTGCAGAGTGCCGGGATTCGCACCGTCAGACTGCGCGGGCGGGCGAAACAGATCACGTTCCACGTCTTCGATCCAAGGTTTGTCGAGGATCTGCTCAACCGCAGCGTGGTGGACGAGTGGCGCGAAGACGATGTCATCGCCGCCGCCGAGAAAAGGCAGCAGGCGTCCTGGAAGAGAAAGCTCACCCGTTCGCTGAAGACCGAAAAGACTTCGTCTGATCCCACAGGTGGCGGTGACGATGACCGTTCGCCGCTGAGCGGCTGGGAAGAGTTTGGGCGCGATGGCCTTCTGCGTTAGGTGGCTTCACTGAAATCCCGCGATCGCTCGATACTTCGAGACGCTTCAGTTCGTCGAAGCTATCCTGCTGCTGCCGGCAAATCTCATCCGATATGCCAGCGACCAATTCCACCGACTTGTCATGACGGACATCGGCGGCAATTCTATACAAGCCAAAAAGGGGAGAGAGAAAGAATGGAACTGGGTCTCAAAGGGAAGAATGCTGTCATCACCGGAGGCAGTGTCGGAATTGGCCTGACGATTGCGGAAGGACTTGCCGCGGAGGGCGCCAACGTCATTCTGGCTGCAAGAGGAAAGGAAAGAGTTGAGGCAGAGGCCGCCCGTATCGCTTCCAAATACGGGGTGTCTGCGACAGGCATTGCCGCCGACGTTGCGACTGCCGAGGGAACGAACAGCGTCATCCGCGCCGCTGCTGAAGCCGGGGGAGCGGATATCCTCATCAACAATGCAGGCACCGGCTCAAACGAGACTGTCATGGAGGCCGATGACGAAAAGTGGCAATTCTACTTCGACCTGCATGTCATGGCTGCCGTCCGGCTTGCCAGAGGTCTTGCGCCTCAAATGCGGGAAAAGGGCGGCGGTGTGATTTTGCACAATGCGTCCATATGCGCCGTGCAGCCGCTTTGGTACGAGCCCATCTACAATGTCACCAAGGCGGCATTGATGATGTTTTCGAAGACACTTTCCACCGAGCTGATCCCGCAGAACATCCGGGTAAACTGCGTGAATCCCGGCCTCGTCCTGACGCCGGATTGGATCAAGACCGCCAAGCAGCTCACTGCCGAAAAAGGTGGCGACTGGCAGGGCTACCTCGACTCCGTGGCCAACGAACATGCTCCCATCAAAAGGTTCGCCACTCCACAGGAAGCCGCCGACTTTTTCGTTTTCCTGTGCTCGGAACGGGCGAGCTATTCGGTCGGCTCGACATATTTCGTCGATGGCGGAATGCTGAAGTCTATGTGAGTTTCGGCCTATCTCGGCCGCACGATCAGCCTATGTGCGGCCGGGCAGTGTCGGTGCTCGGGGCCACCCCAAAGTCTCGGGCGTGCGGGAGCATCCGACCGATCATTGATCGTGGCGCACCTGTCCGTGGCAACCTGCAAACCCATCAGAAAGATTGCCACGAAGGCTTCTCCTGCGGCCGGGAATCATATTCGTCACGCGACTTTCGAAACTGATCCGAGTTCTCGACGACCCATGTCCAAAGGGGAATCATGCGGATCAGTAGCGCCATCCCAAGTTCGGTAAGCTCGTATTCCACGCGCGGCGGCATCTCCACGAGATCATAGCGCGCGACCAGCCCATCTCTCTCGAGTTGGCGAAGGGTGCGTGTCAGCATCCTCTGGGTAACACCATGCATTCTTCGTCCGATATCCGCATGGCGCAGTCTGCCATAGACACCCAGGGTGTGGATGACGCCCAGCGACCACCGGTTTCCTGCATGGGTGAGGACCTCGCGCCTCACCCCGTCCTCATCCTCGCGAAGACCGTCGCAGACGGTTTGGGAGTAGCTGAGGATTTCGTCTATGGTCATCTTCCTGCCCTCCGGTATCACGCGTGTACCTTCTTACGACCCTCCCGGAAATATGCCAGTTACCCGTTCACACGAACGATGAGACTGGCAAGGATTTCCAAGATGAACTCTTCTCGAACAGCATACTCACAGTCGATATTGGTTATTGGTGCGGGAGAACTCGGCATGCCGGTTCTGCGCAATCTGGCGCGTAAAGCCAGGCATCATGCGGACACGACGATCAGCGTTCTCTTGCGGGCCGCAACTGTTGAATCGACGGACACGGTAAAACAGCGTGATGTCTCCGAAATTCGCGAACTGGGGATCGAGATTGTCACCGGCGACATTCTTGCCGCTTCCGTCAGCGAATTGGCGGCAATCTTCGCTCGCTTCGATACCGTGATCGGCTGCGCAGGTTTCTCTGCGGGTCGAAACACGCCAATGAAGCTTGCGAAAGCTGCGCTGGACGCCAATCTCAAGCGATATTTCCCATGGCAGTTTGGCGTCGATTTCGACGTGATCGGTCGCGGCAGTCCTCAGGACCTGTTCGACGCCCAGATCGATGTGCGTGACCTCCTGCGTGCCCAGGACAAGACCGACTGGGTGGTGATCTCGACCGGGATGTTCACCAGCTTCCTGTTCGAACCGGTCTTCGGGGTCGTTGATCTCAAAAAGAATGTGGTCAATGCGCTTGGCAGCCTGGATACCGAGGTCACTCTGACAACTCCCGACGATATCGGTGCCTTGACCGCGGAAGTGGTCTTTGCTCAGCCGACGATCCGCAATGAAATTGTCTATCTTGCCGGCGACACCCTGACCTATGGTGCGGTTGCCGACACGCTCCAGAAGGTGCTTGGGCGCCCGTTTGCAAAGGCAGAATGGACAGTTCCGGATCTCCTATCTGAACTCGCGCGGGACCCCGACAATCACATCCGGAAATACCGGGCGGTCTTTGCCGAAGGCAAGGGCGTGGCATGGCCGAAGCGCAACAGCTTTAATGAGCGAAATGGCATCGATGTCATGACAGCCGAGGAGTGGATCAGCGAAAATCTTCGCTCCTGACGGCGATGCGGCTCGGCTGGGCGCAAGTTGCATGTGAGCGCTCAAGCTGAAGCTCACGCATACGCCGATTATCCAGCCGGAGCTTCTTCCTTCTCGGAATGGCGCTCGGACAGAAAGTCGCCCAGCCCTTTCAGACCATCGATGTGCTCGCAGAAGGTATTCACGGCCACGAGCAACGGCACGGCGACAAGCATTCCGACGGCCGACCACAGCCATGCCCAGAAGGACACGGCGATGAAGACGACCACGGTGTTCAGCCGGAGACTTCGTCCGATGAAGTACGGCGTGATCAACTGGCCCTCGATGCTCGTCAATCCGAGATAAAGGACGCCGACAGCAAGCGACCAGCCTGGCACATCAAACGACACCAGCGCGACACTCATGGCGACAAGAATACCCGCGAAGGCACCGAGATAGGGGACGTAGTTGAGAAGAAACGCGAGCACCCCGAAAATGATAGGGCTCGGCATGCCGACAGCCCAGAGCAGGAGGGCAACGGCAACGCCAAGTCCGCCATTGATGATGGTGATCGTCAACAGATAGCGCGAGAGCTTGCGCTCGATATCGTGGGCGATGCGCATCGCCCGCTTCTTGTCCTTGAACGTTGGCATGACATGGACGAGCTTCTCGTAGAACATATCGCCTGACGCCAGTAGGAACAGAAGCAGGATCAGCGTGAAGATGAACTGCGCCATCGCTGCGGGAGCAAAGAGAGCAGCGTTTGCGATCATGCTGCTGTCGCGAACTTCCACCTGCTGAACGTCGGCCGAGTGACTACGGGTCAATTCTCCGAGGCGGGTTGCGGCATCCATGATCCCTGAAAAGGTACTGGAGAGACCACTGAGCTTGCTTTGCACATCCTTCTGGATCTGCGGCGCGCGCTCCATCCATCCGCTGACGGGAATGGCCAGAGCGCCTATCAGGGCGAGAAACCCGAAAAACAGAACGGCGACGATCACCAGCGACGTCAGTGTAGAAGACACGCCACGCCGGTCAAAGAATCGTCTGATCGGCCCAAAGACCATGGCGAGCAGGAACGCCAGTACGATGGGCACCAGGAATTCCTTTGCGCTGCTCAATGTAAACACCGAGCCGTAAAGGAAGAGACCAATAATTGCCCATCTGGGGGCGGCGCGAACGGCGGAGACTTTCGAGCCATCCCCGCGGTCCTCTGGCAACATGTTCACGTCTGACAAATCATTTCCCCGATGTCGGCGGACTACAACGTAGCCGACGATAGTGAAGTGGCGCTGCCGTCACAAAAGGCAATCGAACCCTGTTTCTTGGAGCGGCGGACTTGTCTGAAGAGCCCTCGAACCTGAGAGGCACAGCAGTCCGTCGCGGCGACAGATTGAACGCCCGATACGGTGTAAGTCGCTCTCTGCGATCCCCGGATACCCAGATCGGACGGCGATCCAATCACGAGCAGCGCCATGGCGTGGTCTGCAACGGCGTGGGTCTCGTTGGCAGAAAGCGCATCACACTTTCCGTGGCGCCCATGTGAGCATGGCAAACCTCAATGCGTCCTATCGGTTCCGCGTCTGTCCGGTATCGCTCAAAAGGGGCCGTAAAGCACTTGCCCTCCGGCCAATTGGGAACGCCTGAGCCAAAAGCACGTTAGCCAGAGCAAATGGAGGACTACAAATGAACAAGATAATTCTGACCGCAGCGCTTCTCATGGTTTCTACCTCGGCTTTCGCTCAATCGGCTGCCGAAAGCACAGGCGTCAATTCGCTGATGGGCAATGCTCCGAAGACGGAAGACTTTGTCACCGAGGCCGCCACCAGTGACATGTTCGAGATCGCGGCGAGCAAGCTGGCTGTTGAAAAGGCCGATCCGGCCACGAAGGCCTTCGCCGAGCAGATGATTGCCGACCACACCAAGACATCGGCCGAGATGAAGGCGATGGTCGATTCCGGCAAGGTAAAGGTTGCAATCCCGACCGCCATGACGTCTTCGCAGCAGGGCATGATCGACAAGCTCAACGGTCTAAAAGGCGACGACTTCAACAAGCAGTACCATTCCGACCAGGTCTCGGCCCACAAGGACGCCGTCGACCTCTTCAAGCGCTACGGCGACGGCGGCGACAATGCCGACCTGAAGACGTGGGCCACGAAGACACGCCCCGCATTGGAGCATCATCTCATGATGGCGCAGGACCTGAACAAGTAAGCTACGGACAGGGCGGCGGATACTCCGTCGCCCGTTCACTGTTGCGATGTAAAGTTTGCGGACGGTGCCCCAATGCCCCTACCGACAAGAGCGGCGAGCCTAGACAGCAGACTATCAGAGGTCTGAGCGGGCCCCTTCCGGTTGAAATGTCATCAAGGCAAACGAGCCGAGCGGCATGCCCAACGATTTCCGCTTATGGGCATGGGTCGCCTCCCTTCCAAGCCATAAACATAGCCAGCAACGTTTGTTTGCGCCAAGAAAGCTCTCTGCATTGCCGCAGGCACTCCGGTGCATCTCATCTCCATAACCGCAGCTCACTCAGCCGTCGCTGCGGACCCGTCTTCCGTCGGCATCGAACAAGCGCGCATCCGATGGATCGAACGTCACTGTAATCGACTGCCCGACCTTGGGCGCTGGGCCCCGACCGCCTTGGACGACCAGCGACACGCCCGGCTGAACCTGCCCGTAGAGATAAGTCGCACCACCCAGGAATTCCGTAAAGTCGACGGTGAGACTGAGGCCAGGCTCGGCGTCGCGGGTTAACCGTAGATGCTCTGGTCTTATGCCGAACTGCAGTTCACCGTTTGCGGGTAGGCTAGCAGGCACCGCGAACGGCAGGCGCTGGCCGCCGATCAGGAGCGAGCCGGCCTCGCAGCTCGCCGGCAGGATGTTCATCTTGGGGCTGCCGATAAAGCCGGCCACGAACAGGTTGTCGGGATCGTTGTAGAGGTCGAACGGGGAACCGATTTGTTCGATACGGCCAGCTCTGAGAACGACGATCTTGTCTGCCAGCGTCATGGCTTCGGTCTGGTCGTGTGTGACGTAGATCATCGTGTTGCCGAGTTGCTTGTGCAGCCGTGCGATCTCGATGCGCATGCCCACCCGCAATTCGGCATCGAGGTTGGAGAGCGGTTCGTCGAACAGAAAGACCTTGCGATCGCGCACGATGGCTCGACCGATAGCAACGCGTTGGCGCTGACCGCCGGAGAGCTGGCCAGGACGGCGATCGAGCAAGGGAGACAAATGCAGAATTTCGGCCGCCGCCTGCACCATGTCGGCGACTTCCTTCTTCGGCCGATGCGCCATGCGCAAGCCAAAGCCCATGTTCTGGGCGACGGTCATGTGCGGATAGAGCGCATAGGACTGGAATACCATGGCAATGCCGCGATCCGAGGGATCGGCATCCGTGACGTCGCGTCCGCCGATGAGGATTTCGCCCCGGCTTGTCTCCTCCAGTCCGGCAATCAGCCGCAGAAGCGTCGACTTTCCACAGCCGGACGGCCCCACGAACACGACGAATTCGCCGGCCGCAATGGAAAGGTCGATGTCGTGGATGACGTCGACCGCGCCGAAGCTCTTGGAGACGCCCCTCAGATCGACGCCGCTGGTCTGGGCTGAAAGGTGAGATGCCACTCTCATGTCCACCGCATTCATCGACCACCCTCCGTCCGGATCCAGACCAGCATCTCTCCCGCTGCGCGATTGTCCCACAGATGATATGGAACCGCCCGGATTTCCGCCTCCTCCCGGCGAGGCAGCCTTTCCGTGTAGAGGCTTTCGCCAGCGGCCACTTCGCGCAGACCGGTCGTTACAAGTGCCGGGATGCTACCAAGTGTGTTCACGGGCTCGCAGCGAAAGCGACTTTGCGGTTGAAGGACGAGGGAGTTCAGGTCATCGCCATTGTCGACGCCCTCAAGGCAATAGACCAGCGGCCCCCGCTGGAGCGCCACCCGTCCCTGGTCGACCCCCGCCTTCGGGTGCGCGTGTAGTTGCTGTACCGGCATCTCTAGATCGAGTTCCACAACATCTCCCGACTTCCAGAGGCGGGACAGCCTCGCATACCCCTTCTGCTCGACGGCAGCTCGGTCGACCGGCGCGCCGTTGACACGGATCGTCACGCCCGGTGACCAGGCCGGCAGGCGCAGGGAAAGAGTGAATTCGGCCGGCTGCTGCGGCTCCAGCGTCAGCCGGATGGCGCCATCCAGGGGATAGATGGTTTCCTGGCCGATACGAACAGCCGTTCCTGCCGTCTCCAGATCCGCAATGCCCTCGCAGTAAAGATGCACGGCGATTTCGTTTTCCGACTCGCCGTACATGTATGTGCCGACCGACGCTACCAGCCGGGCGATGTTCGGCGGGCAGCAGGGGCAGCGATGCCAGGTCCACCTATGATGCTTGCCACGGCTTTCCAGCGGATTGTCATAGAAGAACCGGGTGCCGTCGATGGAGAGACCGACCAGAGCACCGTTGTAGAGCGCCCGCTCCATGACGTCAGCATAGGCGCGATCGGGACCCAGCCCCAGCATGCGGCTGGCCCAGAAGACCAGCGCCACGGCAGCACATGTCTCGGCATAGGCCGTTTCGTTTGGAAGGTCGTAGTCGAAGGTCAGTCCCTCGTTGTGGGCAGAGGGCCCGAAACCACCTGTGACGTAAAGGTTCTTCTCGGTAAGGTGCGCCCAGATCGCCTCGAGCGCAGGTTTCAGACTGTCGTCGCCAAACTCGGTCGATACATCGGCCATCCCGGAGTAGAGGTAGGCGGCGCGCACGGCATGGCCAACCACATGGCGCTGCTCGCGCACCGGCACATGGCTCTGCGAGTACTCGTAGGTCGCAAAGTGATAATCGGCCGGATCCCGGCCCCGCGCGCGGGCTTCCCGGTCGTAATAGTGCTGGCCATCAGGCCGTTGGCCACGCTCGTTGACGAAGAAGCGGGCAAGCTCGAGATAGCGTTGCTCGCCGGTGGCGCGCCCAAGCTTGACAAGCGCAAGCTCGATTTCGGGATGTCCGCAATAGCCCGGCTTCTGGTCTTCTCCGGGCCCGAAGACGGTCGCTATATGATCGGCGTAGCGCGCCATGATATCCAGCAATTTGCGCTTGCCGGTGACGTGATAGTAGGCCACGGCACCTTCCATCAGGTGGCCGGCATCATAGAGCTCGTGGCAATCGCGCAGGTTGGTCCAGCGCTTGCCGGGTTCGATCCGCTGGTACCAGGAATTCAGGTAGCCATTCTCGTCCTGCAGTCGTCCATAGGCATCGACGATCTCGTCGATCCGGGCCTCGAGCGCGGCATCCGGCTTGTGCAGCAGCCCATAGGCGGCCGCCTCGATGCTCTTGCCGAAGTCGGAGTCCCAGAACATCTGGGTGCTGACAGTATCATTGCCCTGCTGGTAGGGAATGCGCAGCCCGGGGTTTGGCCTGTCCGGATCGACCTGGTCCAGCATGCCCGCTTCGATGCAGCGGTCGAGCAGGGTGTGCGCGGTGGCGGTTGCGATGGTTTCGATGCGGGGACCGAAGAAGCCGCCGACGCGCACCTGATGGACGGCCGGTGGGCGGAATTTTGCATTCTGGCGGATCGTGTCGGCGGCGGAAGAAGGCATGCTCATGATGTAGGTCCTCTGTTGGATTGGTGTGCGCCTATTTCACCGCGCCGGCCGTGAGGCCGCGGATGTAATAGCGCTGGAGAGCAAGAAAGAGCAGCAGGCAGGGGATCATCATCACGGTAACGCCCGCCTGCACGGCGCCCCAGTCGACTGAGCCATAATGGCCGGAGCGCACGGCCGTAACGAGCACCGGAAGCGTGTAGCGGTCCTGATCGGTCAACAGCACCAATGCTGCCAGGAATTCGTTCCAGGCGTTCAGGAAGGCGAAAAGGCCGACCGAAACGACACCCGGAAACACCAGCGGCCCCATGACATAGACCAGCGCCCGCAGTCCCTTCACGCCATCGATGCGCGCCGCCTCCTCGATCTCCTTGGGCACTGCGTCGAAGGCATTGCGCATCATGAAGACCGAGAAAGGCAGCTGCAGCGTGACATAGATGAGGACGAGGCCGCTCAGCGTATTCTGCAGCCCGAGCTTGGCGAGGATCAGGAACAGCGGTGTCAATATGGATTGAAACGGCACCATGATCGTCGACAGAATGAGAACGAAGGCCACCGCCTTGAACGGAAAGCGGAAGCGCGAAAATCCGTAACCGGCAAAGACCGAGACCACGACGGTGAGCAACGCCGTGGCGACGGCGACGAAAAGGCTGTTGCCGGCGTAATGCAGGATGCCGGCGCCGAAATCCTCCAGTCTCCCGTAGTTGCCAAAGCCAAGTCCCTGGATCGAAAGCAGCCCATTTCCCGCCATGGCGGGCGGTCGGAACGATGCCAGCAGGACAAGCGCAATCGGCGCCAGAAACAACAGTGCAACGAGCAGGCAGGTGGTGTGAAACAGCACTCCGTAAAGCCAGGCATTGCCGCGTCTGCGTGCCGGCGCAAGCTTTGCTGCGTGAAGCGTTGCGGTCATCGTCATCGCGCGGCCTCCCTGTCACCCAGCAGTCGCAGCTGGATCACGCTCAGCACCACCAAAATGGCAAGCAGCACCATCGACAGCGCCGCACCATAACCGAGACGGAAGGACACGAAGGACTGGCTGAAAATCCAGTAAACTGCGGTGATCGTCTTGTTCTGCGGTCCGCCGGCGAGAATGATGTAGAATTGGTCGAAGGCGAGCATGGAGCCGGAAACGCACAAAATGAGCGCAAGGGCAAAAGGACGGCGCACCAGCGGCAGCGTAATGAAGCGGAACCGCTGAAGCGCGTTCGCGCCGTCGATCCGGGCGGCCTCCGTGAAGTCGGCCGGAATGGAGTGCAGTCCGCTCATCAGGATGACCATGTAGAAGCCCGCCATCTTCCAGATCACCATGGCGGTGACCGACCAAAAGGCGGGTGCAAAGGTGGCGAGAAGGTTCACGCGGCCATCCGTGAGACCCAGCGCCTCGGCCAAAGGGGAAAACAGTCCGCTGTCGACATTCGACAACCAGCTCCACAATAGGCTCGCCGAGGCGAAACCGATCACCACCGGCAGAAAAAACGCGGTACGATAGAAGCCGGCGAACGGTCGTGACTTTTCCACCAGGAGGGCTAGCGCAAAACCGACCAGCAAAAGGCCGATCGTGGCTGCGATGGTGTAGCGGATGGTGAAGGCGAGCGCGTTCCAGAAGTTGATGTCGTTCCAGAGCGCCTTGTAGTTGGCAAAGCCGACCCAGCGCGGCACGCCGATCAGCGGCCAGTTGTGCAGCGACATCCAGGCGGTCATGCCAAGAGGCACGAGAAAGAAGACGAGGACCAGCGCCAGCGCCGGAGCCACGTAGAGAAGTCCCATCCAGTCACGACGCGGCTTGCGCCGGGGACGCAGAGAGGCATTGGGCGCGCCGCTTGGCGTCGCCAGAGTATTGACTGACATCGGTCTGGTCCTTCGCTGATATCCATGCAGCGGAGCCTCACGGCTCCGCCTTTCAGGATCGAGCCTTCAGGGCGCGGTGTCGACGATCGACTGCATGGCGCTCTGCGCGGCCTGGATCGCCGGTTCGATCGCATCCGGTCCACCGAAGAAGGCCGTGTTCAGCATGGTGATCCATGGGCCGTTGGCGGAGTTGATCAGATCGTTAAACACAGTGGAATAGGGCGTCCGGCCCTTGGCCATCGCGTCGGCAGCAATCAGATAGCGTGAATCGAGGCCTGCCAGCGCTTCCTTGGCGATATCGCTACGGATCGGCAGCGAACCGTTGCGGGCAAGCAGCTTCTGGCCGTCGAGCGAATAGGAGAACTCGAGGAACGCCTTCACCGCCTCCATTTTCTTGGTCCCCTTGGAGACGACAAAATTGTCGCCGCCGGCAAAGGAGGAGGAGCCGCCTTCCTTGCCCGGAAGGGGAGCGACGCCGTATTCGAGATCTGGACTTTGCGAATTGAGCGCGCCGATGGCGAAGGAACCGGACGGCGTGATGCCGATCTTGCCAGTGGCGAAGGCAGAGAAGAAATTCGCCCCCGTGTCCGTTTGTGCGCCTGCCGGAATGAGCTTGTCTCTTGCCATGCCCTGATAGAAGGCGATCGCATCCCGCATCTGAGGCGTATCCAGCGTAACCTTGCGGCCATCGGCGGAGAAGATGTCGCCGCCCGACGCCCATATGAGCGGCGTGAAGGTGAAGATATTGCAGCCGCCGCAGTTGCCGGAGAAGTAGAAGCCTTTGATATCTCCCCCGAGGGCATTGACCTTTTCCGCATCGCTACGGATTTCCGCCCACGTCGCTGGCCCCTTGTCGGGATCGAGACCAGCCTGCCTGAACAACTTCTTGTTCCAGATGAGCACCGAGCCATCAGCGGAGAACGGCACGCCATAGATGCGGTCGTTGTAGGTCCCGACTGAAATGTGCGCCTTCGACAGAGCGTTGAAATAGGGCAGGGACTTTGCAAAATCGGTCAAATCCTCCAATTGACCGGCCGCGGCAAAGGCGGGCGTGTAGATCAGGTCGAGCGATAGGGCATCAGGTGCCGTCCCGCCGGCCGCTGCCACGGCGTATTTTTGCACGAGTTCATTGACCGGTACGATCTGCAGATCCGCGTGATGCTCCTTCTGGCTGTTGTTGAATGCATCGACGAGCTTCGGCATGAAGGTCGAGCTGTCGGACCGCGTCCAGAGCGTGAAAGTATCCGCGCTGGCGGATAGCGGCAGAGCGAGCGATGCTGCGACAAGGCCGCTGAACCCCAATATCCATTTCTTCATTTCATTCCCCTCCCAGTTTTGCACCCGGCTTCGGGTGCGGTTAAATCCTATTCAGTCGACGGCTCCTCCGAACCGCACGATTGACGCACCTTCAAGCGGCACGGAAGACGGCGCTGCCCGGCCTCCACCGGCTTGCCGTCAATGAGATCAAGTAGCGTGACGCCAGCCTGGCGCCCCAACTCCTTGAGGGCCATATCGACTGTCGTCAGCGGCGGACGCGTGGCCGTTGCAAAAATCTCCCAGTTGTCGAAGCCGACGACGGCGATGTCCTCCGGCACCCTGAGACCCGCAAGCGTCAAGGCGTCGATCAGCCCGCGGGCGATCTGGTCGTTGCCGCAAAACACCGCATCGGGCCGATCAGACACTGGCTTTGCAACGAGCAGCTGTCCGCTTTCGTAGCCAAAGCGTTCGGACCATTCGCCGGACAGCGCCGCGCCAAAGCAGGGGAGCGCCGCTTCGGAGAGCGCGCGCAGCCAGCCCTTTTCCCGCAGGCCGACGGCGCCGAAGCTGCGCGGACCCGTCACATGCGCAATGCGCGTGCGACCGAGGCTGACGAGATGGGCGACGGCCGCATGCGCGCCTCCCTCGTCGTCGGGGACAAAACCGATGGCGCCTGGAGGACAGGCCGCATTGACGTAGACGACAGGCATGTGAACGGCAGGAAGATCGACCGGCAGCACACGGTCGATACGCTTTCCGGAAACCACCAGCCCGTCGACGCGCTTGTCCTCCATCGCTTCCAGATTGAGCCGCACGCGCTCCGGATCGTCGTCAATGGCACACAGAAAGACCGACACTCCACGATCTGCCATCGCGGACGACAGGCCGGCGGCAATTGGGAGGGTAAAGCGACCGTATGTGTCATTGGTGAGAAGGCCAAGGGTGAATGAGCGCTGGTGAACGAGCGCGCGCGCCATGGCGTTCGGGCGAAAACCCATCTTCTGCGCGATATCCTGTATGCGTTTCCGGGTCTCGACCGTCATACGGCCGCGCTCGTTTAGGGCCTTGGATGCAGTGGAAACCGATACGTTCGCAGCAAGCGCAACGTCTTTAATCGTGATGCGCGCGGCGACCTCTGTCCTGTCGCCTGACAACACTGCCACGCCTTTGCTATTTTCGTTCAATACCACCGGACATCAACATATCTGGAATGAAAAACCGTTTGCTCACCATAGGAAAACCGTTTTCTCATCTTTGGTCAAGCGCTTTTTCTCGTTCGTCATGACGTATGGGATTAAAACCTTCGAGCAATCTTGGCGTTGCCAGACGCGCCTATGCCGGAGCAATGGTTGCACAAGAAACGCACCGCAAACGAATTGCCGCTTTTCGGAAAGATACGAGGCGACATCTGTGGAGATTTCATCCAACTCGTGTAGCCATGCCCTCGGATGCATTGGGTTGCGGCTATGTCAAACGAAGCGTCTTGAGCGCGGTTATCCTTCGGATCGAAATAGCTGGCCTGCTCGTATGATCCAGTCTGTCTGCGGACATGCGTTGCCAACGACCACCCTTGGGGCCGCACGGGGTGGGACGTAGGCCATACGTCCATCGCTGATACGATCGTCCATGCTGTTGAACTTAGCTTCCGGGACCAGGCCGCTGTTGGGGTGCGCGGGCATTCGCTATTTCCCTGACACCGGAGTGAAGTGGCGTTGCAAGCGCCGACGGGCATCGGCCGAGGACGGTTTGAGCAATGGCAATGACGCGGAGACGTTTCATGGGTGAAGGTGACAAGGCAACGGCTGCCTTAGTAATCGGCGGGGGTGCTGCCCGGGCAGGCTCGCGACCGGTCGACGTCATCATCGTCGGAGCCGGATCTGCGGGATCCGTGCTTGCGACACGGCTCAGTGCCGATCCCCATCGTCACGTGCTGTTGCTGGAGGCCGGCCCCAGCTTTGCACCGACGGGCTACCCGAAAAGCCTGACCGACGCCGGCACTGTCGGTACGCCCGATTTCGACTGGCACTACCACAGCGACGACAAGGAAAGGCTCGGCCATGACATTCCGCTGCCACGCGGCCGGGTCGTCGGCGGCAGCTCGGCAGTCAACGGTACTGTCGCCATGCGGGCACGACCGTCAGATTTTGCGCGCTGGGCAGCGCGCGGAATTAAGGGATGGTCCTGGAATGAAGTGTCTGCCGCGTTCGAGGCGCTGGAGAACACCCCGACCGGCGACAGCGCCGTTCACGGTCGATCCGGCCCTTTCCCGATCAGGCAGCGCACCCTTAGCGAACTGACGCCGTCGTCGAGAGCCTTCGTCCAGGCCGCCCGCCACCTTGGCCTTGCCGACGTGCAGGATTTCAACGGCGACGCTGCGGACGGGGCAGGGGCATACCCGCTGAACGTCGTCGACGAGATGCGGATGAACACCGGCATCGTCTATCTGACCGCCGAGGTCCGTGCCCGTTCGAACCTTGCGATCCGCAGCGGGTCCGAAGTGGACAACATTGTCTTTAGCGGCCATCGCGCCACGGGCGTTCGGCTGGTCTCCGGAGAAGTCCTCACAGCAGGCGAAATCATCCTTTCGGGCGGGGCATTCGGCAGTCCGGCCATTCTCCTTCGCTCCGGCATCGGTCCGGCCAGCGATCTGCGTGCTCTGGAAATCCCGGTGCTGGCGGGTCTGCCGGTCGGCGCACGTCTCCAGGACCATCCGTTCTTCTACAATGTCTACGCGCTGAAGGCGTCGGAAAAAGCCATGAGACCTGCGGCCGGCGCGCTTGTCTGGACGGGCTCATCTTTGTCGGTCGGCGGCGAACTCGATCTTCAGGTGTCCGCCACGCACTTCATCGACCCGAAGGCCAGCCCCACCGGTGGAGCGATCGTTCTCGCCGCCGCCGTAACCCTGCCGCGGTCCATTGGCTCCTTCCATCTGACGTCGCGCGATCCGCGCATCGCGCCGCGCATTCACTACAATTTCTTCGACGACCCCAGCGATCTCGACAGGATGGTGGAGGCGGTCAGACTCTCCCGGGAGATCGGCAGAACGGCGCCGTTCGCAGGCATGGTTGACCACGAGATGGCACCGGGGGCTGGCATCCAGAGCGACGCGGACCTGCGCGCCAACATCGTCGCCAATATCGCAGCCTACCAGCATCCGACTTCGACGGTCCCGATGGGGCCGGACACCGACGACACCGCCGTCGTCGATGCCTTTGGGGGCGTGCGCGGTTTCCAGGGCCTTCGTGTCGTCGATGCCTCCATCCTGCCGGACATTCCATCGGTTCCAACCAACGTCACCACCATCATGGTCGCCGAGCGGATCGCCGCCCGCATCCTCGCCTAGCTCGAATTTCCCTCCGATTAGAGCCTCTCAGAAGGACGCTTCCCATGTCGCAGACAACATCCAGGAACTGGCTGATCACCGGCGTATCGTCGGGTCTCGGCCGCACCCTTGCGCAAGCCGCGCTGGCTCAGGGCGATCATGTGGTCGGCACGGTTCGCAATGCCGCCAACAAGGCCGAGTTCGAGGCTGTCGCACCGGGCCGCTCGTCTGCCGTCGTCCTCGATGTTACCGATGTTGCTTCCGTGGAGGCCGGGCTCGCTGAGGCGGCCACCCTGTTCGGTGGCCGGATCGACGTCCTTGTCAACAATGCCGGATGGGGGATGCTGGGCGCGGTCGAGGAGACCAGCGAGACCGAGGCGAAGGCGGTGTTCGACACCAACTTCTTCGGCCAGCTCAATGTCTTGCGGGCGGCACTGCCGATCATGCGGGCTGCAGGAACCGGTCACATCGTCGCCGCATCCGCCGTCGGCGGGTTTACGGGCTTTGCCGGGCTTGGGGTGTACTCTGCGGCAAAGGCTGCGGTCGACATCATGAACGAGGCTCTGGCGCAAGAGGTCGCGCCGTTCGGGATCAAGGTGACAATCCTGACACTGGGCATTTTCCGCACCAACTTCGCCTCGTCATCGCTGAAGCATGTCGGCCAGACGATTGCCGCCTATGAGGACAACCCCGTCGGCAAGTTCCGTGGATTCATGGACCAGATCTCCGGCAAGCAGCCGAACGATCCCCAGCGTGGTGCCGAGGCAATTCTCAAGCTCGTCGCCTCCGAAAAGCCGCCTCTGCATCTTGCGCTTGGAGACGACGCGGTCGCCGTCATGGAACGCAAGATGGCGTCGATGAAGAGCGATATCGATGCCTGGCGCGAAGTCAGTGCATCGGTCGTGTTCCCGAAATGACCAAACAGAACGTCCCGCCGCTGATCTCGTATTTTCACCCAGGAGCATTCCCATGACATCCCTAGCAGGCAAGGTTGCGCTGATCACCGGTGCATCGCGTGGCATCGGCCGGGCGATTGGCGAGCGGCTCGGACGCGAGGGCGCTACGGTGGCGATCAACTATCGCAGCCGTCCCGAGGAAGCGGCGGACGCGGTTCGGGCGGTCGAGGAGGCCGGCGGCGTGGCGCGCGCCTTCCAGGCCGATGTTGCCAACATGGCGGACATCGGCCGGCTGTTTTCGGAAGTCGATGCTGCCTTTGGCGGCCTCGACATCGTCGTCGCCAATGCAGGACTACCGTTCATCGGCGTGGCAGTCGTTGACGTCAGGGAGGAGGATTTCGATCGGATCTTCGGACTGAACGCCAAGGGTTCGTTCTTTGTGCTTCAGGAAGCGGCCAAGCGCGTATGCAACGGCGGACGGATCATCGATATTTCGACATCGACAACCGCGTTCACGGCACAGGGGATGGGGCTGCACGCCGCTTCGAAGGCCGGATCGAAGCTGATCGTGGAGGTCCTTGCGATTGAACTCGGCCATCGTGCGATCACGGTCAACTCGGTCATGCCCGGCGCGACCAACACCGAGTTCATCAAGGATGCGCCGCAGGAAGAGCGGGACCGCATCGCTGCCGGCTCACCGCTTGGACGCCTTGGCGAGCCCGACGAAATCGCCGATGTCGTCGCCTTCCTCGCCTCCGATCAGGCGCGATGGCTGACGGGGCAACACATCCTGGCGAATGGCGGAGCGAGGGTATGACCAAGAGCTATGTCGCCGTCTACACCGCGACCATTAGCGCAAGTCCGGAGCGGATCTGGGCTGTCGTCCGCGATTTCGCAACAGTTGCATCGTGGAACCCCATTGCCCGCGAGAGCCGTCTGGTGGGCGAGCGGGAACGGGAGCTGATCACCTCCGACGGGACGCTTGTCCGCGAGCGGATGATCAAATGTGACGACGACGCACGTCATCTCACCTACCAGATGGTGACATTCCCTATTCCCGTCACCGAGCAGACGAACCAGATCCTTGTCGTTGCAGGCAAATCTGACGACGAGACGAACATCCGGTTCGAGGCGTCGTTCATTCCGGCCGACGGGGCGGATTCGAACGTGATACAGGGCATCAATCTTTCGGCGTTTGCGTCGGCATCTGAAGGTCTTGCCCGTCATTTGGGGGTTGCCCTGGTGAGGGCGTCTCTCTAATGCTGGTTGTGGCCTCTCTATAGAATGAGGCCCTCGAACACGGGTCTTGGCGGGATGTCCGTCAACCTGCTGAAGGACTGCCTAGTGCTTGACCTGAATGACGTCCGCTACTTCGTTCAGGTCGTCGACAGCGGAGGGCTGACGGCTGCAAGCCGCAGCACGGGTATTCCGAAGTCGACCCTGAGCCATCGGCTCCAGCAGCTCGAGGCAGGCCTGGGTGTGCGCCTGGTCAACCGGACGTCACGGGCGCAGACACTGACCGAGGCGGGCTCCTTGTTCTATCGCCACGCTCTTGTCATGCTCCAGAGTGCAGAAATGGCGGAAAATTCGGTTCGCCAAAGGCTGGATGAGCCGACGGGGGTCGTCAAATTTACGACGGCGATCGCAACCTCCATGTATGTCCTGCGCCATATCATACCGCAGTTTGCGATCGATCATCCCAAGATCAACCTCGTCCAGCACACGGGCGACGAGCAGACCGACATCATCGGCGGCGCCTTCGACCTGGCGATCCGGGCCCACGAGGGACAAATGACCGACTCGGCCCTGGTGCAGCGTACATTGTCTCCGGCACCCTGGTTCATCTTCGCGGCTCCCTGCTATCTCCAGCATCGCGGTGAGCCAACCACGCCGGACGATCTTTTGGAGCATGACCTTCTGGCGATGTATCGTCCCGGGCAGGCGACCGTCTGGAAGCTCAGCCATCCCTTGATGGGCGATCGCTCGCTTGCGGTCCAACCCCGGATGGCGGGCAATGACCTGATGATGCTGAAACAAGCGGCGGCGGACGGGATCGGCATCACGGCGCTTCCGGGTTACATTTGTCGGGAGGAATTGCTCGAGGGAAAGCTGCAAAGGGTGATGCCGGAATGGCTGGCGGGCAAGGCGGTCATCACGGCGGTATTGCCTTTCCGGGATTATGTGCTGCCATCGGTGCGTGCGTTTCTCGACTACCTCATCATCGAGCTGCCCAAAGTGGTCAACCCTGATCCTGGCTCACCATAGTTCGCCATTTGTCAGCAATCTCAGTCGGAGCCTTCATGTCCCAGTCCAAGTCGCTGCACTTCGTGACCCTTCTCGGAAGCCTGCGTCATGGCTCCTACAATGCCGCCATCGCGCGGGCCCTGCCGTCCTTGTCTCCCGACGGTGTGACGATCGCAGCGCTTGGTTCGATCGGTTCGTTTCCGCTCTATGACGAGGATTTGGAGAAGACGGGGTTCCCGGCCGATGTGATGGCCATGGGCGACACGATCCGTCTGGCCGATGGCGTCATCATCGTCACGCCGGAGTACAACTACTCCGTCCCCGGCGCTCTCAAGAACGCTCTGGACTGGCTTTCGCGTCTCCCGAACCAGCCGTTTGCGGGCAAGCCAGTGGCGATCCAGACGGCGTCACGCGGCATGCTGGGCGGCGTCCGCGCCCAGTACCATCTCCGACAAATCCTTGTGTATCTGGATGCAGCCGTACTCAACAAGCCGGAGGTGATGATCGGGCATGTCCCCGGCAACGTCGATGGAGAGCCGCCCGAGCTCACCGATGAAGAGACGCGCCAGCACCTGTCAAAGCAGATTGCCGCATTCGCGCACTTCTCTGAAGGTACAAAGACCAGCATTTAATCACCTTAATGATACTTTAAGATGTCTGTCTTGCCGCGGTCATCGGAACGAGGGCTTTGATCGTTCATTTCCTCGGACATACCGTCTTGGATAGGCAGGCTAATCATTCCGTCAGATTTCTTTAACTGAGAGCGACCGATCCAAATTGAGAGATCGGGCCATAAGCTTTGAAATGGATGATCAGGCACATGACCCAACGGTGCATTCTAAAGCCCGTCGATCCCTACAGCGGCAAGATCTACAGCACTGGCTGGAAGCAGCCGGGTCGCGGAACCCGGTCTGTTCTGGAGAAGGCCTGCGGCAAAGTGCTTGCGGCGGATTTCTCTATGGCGCGCTCATCAGTCCAGGGGGTCTGAGCCTCGACGTCTTTCTCAAGGGGCACCGATGCCTGTTGCGAAACGCGCGGCTCGTCGAGTTCTTGGAGAATAACCAAGCTCCAGCGGAATAAACAGCGGCCTTTCAAAACCGAACCCGGGGCCGGAATTGCCCCATAATCACCGAGGATATGAATATGAAACCGACATACGTGCATCGCGAAAAACCCGATGCCTACCTGTTCCTTGGCGTCGTCATGCGCGTGCTCCTCACAAGCGAGGACACGGGTGGACAGTTTACAATGATCGAGGGGACGATGCCGCCCAAGGGCGACGGCGGGCTCCACGTTCATCGCGACGACGACGAGAGCATGACACTCCTGGAAGGCGCGCTGGACGTGACGGTCGGGGAGGTCGGCTTCCGGCTGGAAGCGGGCCAGTCGTATTTCGCCCCGCGCGGCGTGCCGCACAGGTTGCGAAATACGGGTACGGTTCCCGCCCGAGGTCTCCTCGTGACGACGCCGGGTGGCTTCGATTCCTTTGTCGCACGAGCGGGCATTCCGGTTCACAACGGAGTGGTGCCGATATTGCCGCCACCTTCGCCTGAAGGGATGGGAGCGCTTCTCGAATTGGCGGCCCAGTACGGGATTACAGTTCTGGAACCGCCGGCGGGCCTTCCTTCCTGAAGTCGCTCCGAGAGCTTGCCGGGCATTCGTGCCTGGCAAGCTTTCGGGTTTTGACAGGCACCTCACCAATCCACCCGGCATGGGTTTTGATGTCCGCTTTTGAGCTCACGCTCTGAAGCACATGGTCGGCGCGCCCGTCCCCCGACCTCAATACGCCGAAAACCGCGATCTCATTGCCGCTTCCTCCTGGACGATGCGGATGATCAGCGGGATGGCGTAAAACGGCAGGCCGGCAGCCAGGGTGAGGGGAGCGTTCATGAGCAGAGCGAAGCCGATCAACTCCGGCAGGATATTCAGGAAGTAATTCGGATGTCGCACCCACCGGAACAGCGCATGGGTGACCAAAACGTGCTCACGGGCAATCAGGAGCTTCACCGTCCAGAGGGAGCCGAGCAGCCGGACCACGACCACCAGCGCTACGACCCCGATCGTATACAGAATGACGCCAATCCAGAAGGCGGCGTCAATGGGGTGCGCCTGGAAGGCACCTTCGGTCATGGCGCTGATATAGAAGGCGATGTGCGCGAGCGCCAGGATAGCCGTATTGCGCGCACCGATCTCCACGGCACCCTCTCGCTTCAACGCCGCCTCGTGGCGAAGCGATACGACGAGCATGGCGACACGGAAGGCAACCGCAACCATGCAGAAAATGATGAGACCCAGGGGCATATGAAATCCTTTCAATTGAGCGTCTTGCCGATGAACGCAACACCGGCGAAACCGGTGGTCGCTGCCCGAAGGCCTGCCTCAAGCCGTCTGCATGAGAAGGCACGGTCGCCCGGCAATGATACGCAATGTGAGCCGAATGTTGGTGGGGGGCAGGATGACGTTATAAACCTTCAAGCCCACGGCTGCGTATTGCCGCGGCTTGATCGCGCGCCGGGTCGTCAATGTGTCGGGTGACGGGACACCTGTCGTTCAAGTGGACAGGCGCGGTTTGACCTCGCGACCGAGCAGTTCGATCGACCGCAGCATCGCCGGCTGGTCGCTCGCTGCAGAACTCATCTGGAACGTCAGGCGGTCGATGCCACCCAGTTCCTCGGATGTCTGCCGGATCTTGGTCGCCACCGCATCGGGATCACCGACGAGGAACGATCCACCGGGACGAACCAGGTTGTCGAACTGGGCGCGGGTCGACGGTGGCCAGCCCCGCTCGAGGCCGATCTTGGTGAACATCGCCTGCCATCCGGGGAAGAACCGATCCTCCGCCTCGCGCTGGGATTCTCCCACGAAGCCAAGGGCATGAATACCGACGCGCAGTGTTTCGGCGGTGTGCCCGGCGCGCGCTCCGGCCTCCCGGTAAAGGTCGACCAGCGGTCGAAACCGCCTGAACTCGCCGCCGATGATTGCAACCATCAGCGGAAGGCCCAGCAGGCCGGCTCGAACGAAGGATTGCGGCGTGCCACCCACTCCAAGCCATATCGGCATCTTTTTCTGCGCAGGTCGTGGGTAGACACCCTGGCCGTCAAGCGGAGCACGGAAACGGCCGGACCACGTCACATTCGTCTCGTCGCGCAGGGCAAGCAGCAGCTCCAGCTTTTCTTCCGACAGTGCGTCGTAATCCCTGAGGTCAAGACCGAACAGCGGATAGGCCTCGATCGAGGATCCCCGGCCCACGACGATTTCTGCCCGTCCCCGGGAAATCAGGTCCAGTGTCGCAAACTCCTGGAAGACGCGGACAGGGTCGGCGGCGCCGAGCACCGTCACCGCGCTCGTCAGGCGGATGGATTTCGTCCGGGCAGCGGCTGCGGCAAGGATCACGGCAGGTGCACTGTCGAGATAGTCGCCGCGGTGGTGCTCGCCAATGCCGAACACGTCCAGTCCTGCCGTATCGGCCATCACGATCTCGTCGAGCAGGAACCCCATACGGTCCATATCGCCGACGCCAGGGACGGTCGCGGCAAAACTGTCAATTCCGATTTCCAAGATGTAGTCCCTTCATGCGCAACGTCGATGGATTGGAGAAGCGATCTTAGGCGATGACATCCGCCATCGGAAGGGCGACCGCCGGGATGCACCGTCCAACACATCGGACACGGGCTATTTCCCCGGAAGCGTTCATGCATGTCGCGTCAAGGGGATCCGACCTCGAACATGCAGCATGCCGTTTAGGTATTGTCGATTATCGCGCGCGGGCCGCGACTTCCTCCCACGCTCTGCGGGCAAGGTCGCCGCGTGCGAAAACCGCCTCCCGGAAAGCAGCCTTGAACAATGCCCAGCGTGATTTAGGAATCCAAATTGCCGAAAGGGTCTAGTACACCGACTGCAAAAATAATGACTGTCGGAACTTCTGTCGGACCCAGCATCTAAGGGCCAAAACACTTAGAAAAATTCGGGAAAAAGCATTTAAAATCAAACTGGTCGGAGTGGAGTGATTCGAACACTCGACCCCCACGTCCCGAACGTGGTGCGCTACCAGACTGCGCTACACTCCGTGACCAGTGGCGCTTACTTAAACCAGCCGTTTTGGTTAGACAAGGCCGAATCTTCGGGGCGCTGTTTTTTGGATGGTCAGGCCGATTTGGCGGTTGGCGACAGGCACGACAGAGCTTTGTCAAAGGGGCAGGGTGGGCGCGATATGGGCCCACCCCGGCAGGTGGCTACTTCTTTGCAAATCCCGGCAGGGTGACCTGGAAGACCTGGAACATCGTGTCGACATCGGCGCCGCCTTCGCCCTTGTAGGCGGCTCCGACCTGGTAGCCGTCCTGTGTCAGGAAGTCGTTGTCGTTGGCAACAAACAGGAAATAATCGTCCGGGAGTTTCGGGTCGAGGACGCTTGCCAGCGACATCGCTTCCCATTTTTCGGACAGGTTGTTGCGGTCGTTCGGTGCGCCGTTGTGGAGGCCGAAGCGGGCAAGCTGCGCCTCGTCGTTGAGGTCGATGAACGGCGTGCGCTTGGCCGGCGTAACGGAGGGATCGAGGACGCCTTTCGGTGCCACCGGCTTGTCGGCGTCGAAGGCGGTGCCGGCAATATCGGTGGCGGCGGAGACATCCACGAGACCGATGGCGCGGTGCAGCGACTTGTCGCCCTTGACGCCATAGCCGTTGTTGCTGTCGCGGGCGAGCATCAGGAATGTGGTCGGCGACAGCGCGACGATCTCGCTCTGGGCGGCCACCATAGTCTTGCCCTTGGCATCGGTGAAGACGGGCAGCGGCACGACATATTCGTGCACCAGTTTCAGATGGTCGACATCGCTCGCGTCATAGAAGAGGGCGCGCGTGTTCTGGCGCGTGCTGCTGCTGTCGCCGCCATCCTGGCGCGTGGCTGATTGCAGCAAGGCGATGACAGTCTTGCCATCCGGCGTCATCGCCATGCCTTCGAGGCCCTGGTTGTTCTGCCGTCCGGTCTGCGGATCCTTGGGTTCCGGTGCCTTTTCGCCCGGGCCGGGATTGTTCGAGGCGAAATTCGGCTTGCCGTCACGCATCGGGATCAGCGCTGCCGGCGGCTGCGTTGCCGAGACGAGCCGGCCGTCTGCCGAGAAATGATAGATGTTCGGGCCGTATTCGTCGCTGATCAGCATCGAGCCGTCGGCAAGGCGGACGATTGCCTCGTTGTCGAGGGAGATCTTGCCGTTGGACGCCTGCGGCAGCATCGGCAACGTCGCGCTCGCCGGCCGCACGCCGGCTGACGGATCAAGTCCGGTCATGTCGGCGCCCTTGTCGTCCTTCAGAAGCATGGTGCTGGCGAGCGTGGCCGCCACGCCGGATTGCTCCTTGCCCGAGGAAGGTGCGGCACCCGGCGCCGTCGGCGTCATCTGGATGTCGATGGTATTGAGGCGGGGCCGGTAGTCCGTCGTGCCGCTGACATTGTATCCCCGGTCCGGCAGCAGCCAGAGCTTGCCCTTGTAGCCCTCGGCGGTGCGCGTCCAGGTGCCGGGATCTATCGCCATGCCCGAGCCGGAGCCGAATGTCTCGCCAAACGAATCCCGCTGGCTGGCAGGAATGCGGCCGATGCCGACGAGACCCTTGTTGACGAGGGTCTGGCTGGCGGCCGGCGCGGTATCGTCGGCACGGCCCGGGGCTACCGCAAAGCCCGTCAGGAGGACTGTCGAAAGCAGGATCGTCTTCAATATCGAGGTCTTCATCGCAATATCCTCCATCAATGATCGGCACCGCATCGGCTGCGGCTTCGGAGATGGAGCTGTCTTTTTCAAGAGTTCGACAAAACCCCGTCACCGTCTGGGGGAGGGTTTATGGCGGCAACATGATAGCTGGATGACAGGTTTTGGAATGTCGATATCACAACCCAGGCGGATCGTGCTGCAAGCACGATGGCGCGGTCGCCACTATCCGTCACTCAGTCCGTGGCGTTGCGGCGAAAGACCGAGGGGAGGCGCGTCCTGTCGATGACCGCGCCGAGGGCGACGCCCCACATGCCGCTCGCCATATTGACGATGATGTCGAACGGGCGCCCGTCATTGCCGATGGTCAGCACATGGGCGAGACCGAGCGCACTAACGGTGGCAATCATCATGAGGAAGGCAAAAGACGGTGAGTCCGGGTAGGCCAGTCGTGCCAGGCAGCCTGCGATGCACAGCGCGACGATGTGGTAGATGTTGAAAGGATTACCAATCTCGGCCTGCCAATTCACGTGCGCCAGCGTCAGCGCGACGAGGGCTGCGATATAAATCCAGACGCTGAATTTCAAAACGCGATTGGTGTCCATAGGATGAGGATATATCAGCGACTTAAGGCAAGACTAGCGTAGGCACCGCTATATCCGCACTTTCGGGGCACACAAATTGTGTACGCGCGATATAAATGTCGAAACAAATATAGGATCTTGGGCAATTCCGCGGGCTGAATTCCGCCATGCTTCCGATCTTCCCCGCCAAGGGTGATCCAGCCGCATCCGGCTTCGTAAAGAAATACATGAGATGGATATGAGTGCAAGCTCCGGCCGCACTGTCGGGATCACAAGGTCAGGAGCATAGTTGCAGGACAGCGTTGGAATGGAGCCAGGCATCAGGCGGAACAAGCGGACCCGCGTCAGGCTCAGGGACGTCGCCCAGAAGGTAGGCGTGAGCGCTATCACCGTGTCCCGTGTGTTGCGTGCACCCGACAAGGTCTCCGCAGAATTGCGCGAAAACATCCTCCGGGTCATCGATGACATGGGCTATGTGCCCGATCTGGCCGCACGGGCACTCGCCGGCCGCCATAGCGGCATCATCGCGGTTCTTGCCCCGGCAATCAACAGCCAGATCCTCTCCGATGTCATGAGTGGCATCGAAGCCCGCGTGCGCAACACCGGCCTGCACACGCAATATGCCAATACGGTGTATAGCGGCGGCGAGGAGACGGGTCAGATCCGTAACCTCCTGACGCAGAACCCGGCCGGCATCCTTCTCGTCGGCACCGAATGCTGCGAGCGGATTGCCCCGACCGTTATTTCGGCGACCTGCCCGGTATCCTACATTCTCGATCACAGCCAGAAGCCCGAAGAGCCCATGGCTGCGGCCATCGACCACGAGGCCGTCGGCGAGGCAGCCACGCGTCATCTTGTATCCGCCGGTTATCGACGCATCGGCTTGCTCGGCGGCTACCTCGATGTCCGGTCGAACCGGCGACGGCAGGGTTACGAAAACGTGCTGCAGGCAGCAGGCATCCATTATCCCGACCTGATGCTCATGGAGGATGAACCGACCAGCGTGGCCCTCGGTTGCCGGTTATTCTCAGAGCTTCTGGCGCGGGCGCCCGATGTCGATGCGGTGCTCTGCCAGAACGACGATCTGGCGCTCGGCGTGCTGTTCGAATGCCAGCGTCGCGGCATCAGCGTGCCCGGCGATCTCGGCATCTGCGGCATCAACAATCTCGAATTCGCAGCCTCCTCCCATCCGGCCATCACGACCGTCGATATCCCGCGCTTCGAACTCGGTTTTGAGGCCGCCGATATGCTGGTCCAGGCGATTGGCGGCGGGCAAATCGCCGGCCGGCGCAAGCTGGGCTTCAAGTTGATCGTGCGTGGAACGACCCGGTAAGGGGGAAAGGTCAGGGGGTATCGCTCCCCCTGAATTGTCGGTTCTATCAGATGTCGCTTGCCGCGTCCGACCAGAGGTCGGCTGCTTCCGCGGAGGTCATCCGGCGGACCTTCGCCTCGTCGCGACGGCTGGCGAACAGGTCGCTTGCCATGATCTGTTCGGCAAGGTCTGCCGGCAATGACAGGAGCACGCGCGTCTGATCCGGGTCGTAGGCACCGAGGTCGGCGCGCTTGCCCGAGATCATGCCGCCGGCCACCGTGTTGTTGGTGTCGGCATCGATCAGTATGAACGCACCGGTCGAGCGGCTCAGTTCGTAGGGATCGAAGATCGCCAGCTCGTCGAAGATCAGCTGGACCTTGCCGATGGCGTTCATCGGCAGCGCCTTGGCCGGGTTCCATGCGCCGCTGACCAGTTCCAGCTGGCTGACGGGAAGCACCTGCACCCGCTGGCGTCGACTGCCGCTCTTAAGCCAGTAGCGCTTGCCGGAGTGAATGCCTTCCGGCTGCAGCGCGACGATTTGCGCATCGAAGGAAAGGCCGACCTGCGGCTGGTGGTCGATGGCAACGATCATGTCGCCGCGCGACACGTCCACCTGCCGGTCTAGAACCAGCGTGATTGCATCTCCCGCCACCGCCGCGTTGCGCACCAGGTCGAAGGTGACGATCTTGGCGACGTTTGCGACCATGCCAGATGGCAAGATCATCACGCTGTCGCCGGGCTTCACCGAGCCGCCGGCAACGGTGCCCTGATAGCCGCGAAAGCTTTCGCCGGGCCGCGACACGCGCTGCACCGACATCCGGAAGCCGACCGCCTGTGACGAGCGAACGGTTGCCAGTTCCAGCGCCTCGACCAGCGTCGGGCCGGTGTACCAAGGCATGGATGCCGCGCCGGAATATACGACGTTTTCGCCCTTAAGCGCCGACATCGGGATTGTGGTGATCTGCCTGACGCCGAGCGTCGCGGCAAATTCCTTGAAATCATGGGCGATCTTGTCGAAGCCGGCACGATCGTAGTTGGTGAGGTCGATCTTGTTGATCGCCAGCACGAACTGCTTGATCCCGAGCAGCGACGCGATGGTTGCGTGGCGGCGCGTCTGCTCGAGAATGCCGACGCGGGCATCGATCAGCAGGATGGCGAGATCGGCCGTCGAGGCCCCCGTCGCCATGTTACGGGTATACTGTTCATGGCCGGGCGTGTCGGCGACGATGAAGGAGCGGTTGTCCGTCGCAAAGTAGCGATAGGCGACATCGATGGTGATGCCCTGTTCGCGCTCGGCCTGCAATCCGTCCAGCAAAAGCGCGAAATCGGGCAGCCCGAGGTCGTTCTGCTTGCCGGTGGAATCCCGGCGCAGCGTTGCGGCCTGGTCTTCCTTGATGGCCTTGGTGTCCCAGAGCAGGCGGCCGATCAGCGTGGACTTGCCATCGTCGACGCTGCCGCAGGTGATGAGACGCAGCGGGCGGGTGTCGCGCACGGCTTTCAAAGGCTCGGCCGGGGCGAGATGGACGACGTTTGCGGCACTGGCGACAGTCATCTCAGAAATATCCTTCACGCTTCTTCTTTTCCATGGAGCCGGACTGGTCGCGATCGATCGCGCGTCCCTGCCGTTCGGAAACCGTTGCAATTTCGAGTTCGCCGATCACCTCGTCAAGGGTGGTCGCCTCCGACCGGATGGCGCCGGTCAGCGGGAAGTCGCCAAGCGTGCGGAAACGGATCATGCCTTCCTGGCGGACTTCGCCGGGCAAAAGCTCCAGCCGCGGATCTTCGGCGAGGATCATCATTCCGTCGCGCTCCACGAAGGGGCGCTTCTTGGCGTAATAGAGCGGCACCAGCGGAATGTCCTCGGCCTGGATGTACCGCCAGATGTCGACCTCGGTCCAGTTCGACAGCGGAAAGGCGCGCACGCTTTCGCCCTGGCGGATCATGCCGTTATAGATGTTCCAGAGTTCCGGCCGCTGGTTGCGCGGATCCCAGCGATGGTCGGGGGTGCGGAATGAATAGATCCGCTCCTTGGCGCGGCTTGCCTCTTCGTCACGCCGCGCGCCGCCAAAGGCCGCATCGAACTTGCCGGCGTCGAGCGCCTGGCGCAGCCCTTGTGTCTTCATGATGTCGGTAAAGGCGGACGAGCCATGGGTGAAGGGGGTAATCCCCTCGGCGGCACCGCGCGGATTGATATGCTCGATCAGGTCGAGATCGTAGGTCTTCGCGATGTTGTCGCGAAAGGCGATCATCTCGGAAAACTTCCAGCCGGTGTTGACGTGCAGCAGAGGGAGGGGGACGCGGCCGGGATAGAAGGCCTTGCGCGCCAGATGCAGGAGCACCGACGAATCCTTGCCGACCGAATAGAGCATGACCGGCCGTTCGAATTCCGCCGCAACTTCCCGGAAGATATGGATGGATTCGTTTTCCAGCGCTTTCAGGTGCGGATCTAGCGGCGGCTTTACGCTCTGCGGATTGTGCAGTTCCGTATCCGGACGGCTGTCGGCCATTGTCTACTCCAACTCTGTCGTCTCCGGCCGCAGGTTGGGCCGGCATAAAAGGGAATTGCGTCTCGCAAGTCGAGATTGGAATTTGCAGAGACGCGGGGGAAGGTTCAAGCGGAAACGACAGGATCCTCGGCAACATGCAGGCCGCATTCGCGCGTTTCGTCGTTTTCCCACCACCAGCGGCCGGCGCGTTCCGGTTCGCCGGGCTTGATGGCGCGGGTACAGGGCTCGCAGCCGATCGACGGATAACCGCGCGCATGCAGCGGATTGATCGGCACGGCATTGTCGGCGACATAGGCGCGGATGCGATCGATATCCCAATCGGCCAGCGGGTTGATTTTCAGCAAGTGCCGTTCAGCATCGTACTCGGCAAACGGCGTATCCGACCGGTTGGCCGACTGGCCGCGTCGAAGGCCAGTGACCCAGATCGTCGCGCCGGCGAGCGCGCGGGCAAGCGGCAGCACCTTGCGCACGCCGCAGCAGGCATGCCGTGCCTCGACGCTCTCATAGAAACCATTGATCCCGTAGCGCGCCGCAAAGGCGTCGATGTCGGCCTGCTCTGGCTCGAAGCGTTGGATCGAAATGTCGTAGCGGCTTTCCGTCTCGTCGATGAGCGCCAGCGTTTCTGCAAACAGCCGGCCCGTCTGCAGCGTCGAGACGTCGATTGGAAAACGGTGCGTGCCGATCTCGGCAGTGATCACCTGATCCTCGATGCCGAGGCTGGTGGTGAAGACCGCGCGGCCGAGGCTTGCCGCCAGCGACAATCGGCCGGCGAGGTCGAGACCTGCCAGCGCGGCGTTCAATGTTTCCGTATCTTCGATGGAATTGATGGCAGTCATCGGAAAACCTTGTCTGAAAGTGCGCGCAGCATCGCAGACGATGACCGAAAAAGACAGGAATGGGATTTCATAAACGACTTGGTGTGAGCAAATATCTCTCACAACGGCCAACGCAGCGCAAAAGCAACCGCTTTTTCCGCAACCGGCGCCTCTCGGGCTGGCGCTGTCAGCAAGAACAGCGCTTATATCTACCAATCTAGTAGAGTTAATCGCCGGATGTCAAACTGATTTCTGCTGCAATCTTCAATTTTGTAGCCGTTTCGGCCGCACGCGTTCAATTCCGGTTCAGGCAACATGCGCCAAAAGGGGTGTTCACCAGGGAAAAGGCGCCACTGCGCCGTGGATGAATGGCATTGCAGATGATCACGCAGAAGGCAAAATATGCATTGAGGGCGCTGGCCATCCTGGCGCGTGCCGATCAAGGCGAGCCGATGCTGATCTCCGAGATCGCCGCACAGCAGAAGATCCCGAAGAAATTCCTCGAGCAGATCCTGCTGGAACTGAAGCACCGTGACATCGTCGAAAGCCGGCGCGGCAAGCAAGGCGGCTATCTGTTGCTGAAACCTGCCGAAGAGATCACCTTCGGGGAAATCCTGCGCATCATCGACGGCCCCATTGCGCCGCTCCCCTGCCTGTCGCTGACCGCCTATCGCCGCTGCAGCGATTGCGACGGCGAGCAGGGCTGCGAAATCCACCATGTCTTCGCCAAGGTCGCGGATGCCATGCGCAAGGTCCTGTTCAACACCACCATCGCCGACGCCATCCGCCGCCCGGAAAGCGCCACGGTCACAAGGCTGCTGGCCTGATCAAGCGGAACTTGCGTCGGTCCGCGCGGCATCCTTGTCATGCGTCCGTCGTGCGCGGATGGCGGCGGCGATGTAGACACGCGAAAGCCCGTGATAAAGCGGCTCCGGCGACAACATCCGTGACGTCACATAGCCCAGCATCGACACCGCCATGATCGGGATGACCGCCTGGTGATCGCCGGTCATTTCCAGGATAATGACGAAAGCCGTCATCGGCGCCTGCACGACACCGGCAAAATAGCCGGCCATGCCGAGGATGGCGGCAAGGGCGATGCTGGTGCCCATGAGGTGCCCGACGGTGCTGCCGAAACCCGCGCCGACGGCGAGCGACGGGGCAAATATCCCGCCCGGAATGCCTGAAATCATCGACAAAAAGCTTGCCAGGAGTTTTTCCACGAAGAACAGCAACGGCAGCGAGTTCCCCTCTACCGCGCCGCGCGCCTGCTCGTATCCGGTACCAAACGTATTGCCCTTGGAGATGACGCCGATGACAGCCACCGCCAGCCCGCAGCCGCCGGCCATGATGAGCATGCGCAGGAGAGGTTGCGGCTGTGCCCAGCGGCGGATGCGCAGGCCAAAATGCAGGGCAAGGCCGCTGAAGCCGGCACCGAGCGCGCCGCCGCCGATACCGCAGACCAGCACAAGGCCCCAATCGGCAAGGAAGGTTGGCGACGTCACCGCCGTGCCGAAATAATTGTAGCTGCCGGAGAGCCCGAGAGCCGCCAGGCCGGCGAGGATCACCGCCGTCAGCACCAGCCCGTTGGCACGGGCCTCGTAGGTGCGGCTCATTTCCTCGATGGCAAAGACGATGCCGGCCAGCGGCGTGTTGAAGGCTGCTGCGATCCCGGCTGCCGAGCCCGCAAGGATCAGCCCGCGTGCCTGTACCATACCGCCGAACCGCGCCGCTGCCAGCATGATGGCGGCGCCGACCTGGACAGTCGGTCCCTCGCGACCGATCGAGGCGCCCGACAGCAGGCCGAGAATCGTCAGCAGGATTTTCCCCGCCGCCACCCGCAGCGACAGCAGCCGCACCCGGTCATCCTCCTGATGCAGGTGCCGCGCTGCGATCGCCTGCGGAATACCGCTTCCCTGGGAATTCGGAAACAGCGTGATGGCAAGCCACGCCGACAGCACGAACCCGACCGGGGTGATGACGAGAGGCAGCAGAAATCCCCAGTCGCCCGAGGTCGTCACCGCACCGAAAAGCCGCTGCGCCATGTCTGCCGCCTTGGCAAAGCCGACGCTGATCAGCCCGATGGCCACAGCCCCCGCCCAGAACACCAGCCGCGTCCGCCACGTCCCGTGCGACCCCCACACAGCCCGGGAGCGGCGCAGGAACTTCGATTTTCGATAGGAAGAGGAGGGCATGGGAGCTCTGGACTGCTGGAAAACTGGCTGAGTTCGGGCAAATTGAGCCTCTGGGCGAAGACCCCTTATCGACCCCGCTGGCGCGTCTTGCAAGTTGGAATCGGTCGGGGTCAGCGCGCGTTATTTGACAAGCGCCTGTTGCGTTCTACAATGCATCGCAATTGCAACGCATGGAGCGGCTCATGAAAACGGCATCCCTTCCGTCACTGCGCGTCGATCCCGAACTACGCGCAGCGGCTGAGAGCGTCTTGAAGGACGGCGAGACGCTGTCGGCGTTTGTCGAGGCTTCTATCCGGGCACAGATAGATTTCCGACGCAAGCAGGCGGAGTTTATCGCACGCGGCCTGGCATCGCTTGAAGATGCAAAGAAAACAGGAATTTATTTCAGTTCGAAGGAGGTTCTCGACGAATTGAAGGGAATGCTCGATGCCAGGTCTTCGGAAAAGCATTCCTCGTGACCTATGCGGTCAGGACGACGGCAAAGGCCCGGGAAGATATCAAACGTCTATACGCCTATCTGCTGGAGCGCGATGAACAAGCTGCCGTGCGGGCCTATGCGGCGATTGAAAAGGCCATGGTCATGCTGGAAACGTTTCCTTTCAGCTGCCGTCGAGCGTCCGGCGGCGATTCTCTTTTAAGGGAGCTTGTCGTACCTTTCGGCGCGGCCGGATATGTGCTTCTGTTCAAGATAGAAGACAGCCAGACAGTCACCGTCGCGGCCATCCGCCACCAGCGGGAAGAAGACTACCACTGAGCCCGCCGATCGATACCCATGTTGCTTTGACGATCCAGCCCCCTGTCTCATGGAGCGGCCACAGCGACCGCTTTCTAAAAGTCTGGTTTCTGAGCCTTGAGGCCAACGACCGCGCACCGAAGGGGCTTCAATCTTTTCGTCGATCTCGATGATACCAGCAGAACTCGCACTCCATTGGTTAACTCGCTGCCAGACGATCTCTCACCGAAAGCGCCGGTCGATTGGCAGCGTGAAGGACCATGCTGTGGCCTTTTTGCGCGCGCCGTGCCTGAACATTATCCTGAGCAGGCGAATTGCAAAACCTGCGGGCGGTTTCGGGAGCGGGATTGGCGATTCAGGCTCGGGATCGTTCGGGTCGCCGAAGCGCTCGATGTAGAGATCCGCATACAGGCTCGGGATGGGTGGCATGACGAAGGCTTCCCCCGGTTTCACACAGGACTTGATTGCTTTTGAATCGATTCAATGGTCATGCATCTCTGTCGACCTGTCAAGCAAAAGTTGAATCGATACAAACGGGGCGTTATGCTTCGCTTTCGGTGCAGGCGGGGGTAGGGCATGAAGGAAAAGAGCGCAAAACTTGCCGATGTGGCGCGGGTGGCGGAGGTCTCGCAAGGGACCGCCTCCAATGTCTTCAACCGCCCTGAGGTGGTGCGCGAACAGGTCCGCGAGCATGTCCTGAAGGTCGCTGCCGCGTTGGGCTACAGGGGGCCTGACGTAAAGGGCCGCTTGCTGCGAGCAGGGCGCGTCAATGCGATCGGCGTGGCAACGGTCGAGCCGCTGTCCTATTTTTTCGAAGATCCTTGGGCGCGAGCGATCATGACGGCGATTGGCGACGTCTGCGATGAGAGCGGAACCGGGATTGCGCTGGTGTCAGCGAAAAACCAGGAAAAGCTGGCCTGGAATGTCAACAGTGCCCTGGTCGACGGGTTTATCCTGCTCTGTGTCGAAGGTGGAGAAAGGTTGGTCGACCTGACACGCCGGCGGCAGTTGCCCTTCATCGCGCTGGCGCTTGGCGAGGACGACGCCTCGGTCCCGCGGATCGGCATCGATAACAGGGCGGGCGCGGCTGCCGCTGCGCGGCATCTGGGCGAGCTTGGCCACAGGAATGTCGCCATACTGGCCATCGGAAACCACGATGTTCCGCATGGGCTGTTGCCGCTTTCGCGGATCGACGAGGTTTTGGGCGGCAGCATGCGGGAGCGGATGCGTGGCTACTGGCAAGGGATAGAGACGTTCGGTATCGGGCCCGACGATATGCCGGTCTTCGGCACGCTGAACGACCAGCCGACGGTCGAGGCTGCAATGACGGCGCTGTTCTCGATGCCTGCGCCGCCAACCGCCGTTTTGGCCATGTCCGACCACAGCGCCATGCTGGCGCTGCAGTGGCTCGCCGCTCGTGGCATCGCCGTGCCCGGCGAAGTGTCCGTGGTCGGTTTCGACGGCGTGCCGGAAGCGGCGTTGTCCCAGCCCGCCTTGACGACCGTCGTCCAGCCGTTGCCGGAAATCGCCCGTCGCGCGGTGGCGGCCATACTCGAAGCCACCATACCGGCAGAGGGGCATGTCATGGCGGTCGACCTGGTCGTCCGCAAAAGCACAGCCGCGCCCGGGCGATAGGGGGCAAGCGCGGCTGTCGAGACAGGATTACCGGTCGCTGATGTCAGCGCGCGGGTTGGTCCAGGGTCGCTGGTTGGAGCGGGCGAGCGGTTGGCGGCCGAGGATGTGGTCGGCGGCTTTTTCGCCCGCCATGATCGACGGGCCGTTGAGGTTGCCATATGTCAGCGACGGGAAGATCGACGAGTCCGCGACGCGCAGTCCGTCGACGCCGATGACCCGGGTCTCGGGGTCGACGACGGCCATGGGGTCGTCCCTCGATCCCATCTTGCAGGTGCCGCAGGGGTGATAGGCGCTTTCCAGGTGTTCGCGCAGGAACGCGTCGATCTGCTCGTCTGTGGTCACCTCGGCGCCCGGCTGGATTTCAGGTCCCCGGTAGTGGTCGAAGGCCTTCTGGCCGAAAATCTCGCGCGTCAGCCGGACGCAGTGGCGGAATTTCTCCCAGTCTTCCGGATGGCTCATATAGTTGAAGCGGATCACCGGATCGGCCTTCGGGTCCGAGGAGCGCAGCGTCACGGCACCGCGCGATTTTGACAGGTTGTAGCCGACGTGGACCTGGAACCCGTGGCTCTTGGCGGCCGCCTTGCCGTCATAGCTGATGGCCACGGGCAGGAAATGATACTGGATGTCGGGCTGCTTGATGCCGGGCGCCGAGCGCAGGAAGGCGCAGGCCTCGAACTGGTTGGAGGTGCCAAGTCCCGAGCGGGTAAAAAGCCACTGCGCCCCCGCCACGCCCTGCCAGAACCACGGCAGCCAGGAATAGAGCGACACCGGCTTGGTCGAGACCTGCTGGAAATAGAATTCCATGTGGTCCTGCAGGTTGGCGCCGACACCCGGTCTGTCGACTTTGACCTCGATGCCCATTTCTTTCAGATGCGCTTCCGGCCCGATGCCCGACAGCATCAGCAGCTTTGGCGAATTGAACGAAGATGCAGCCACGATCACCTCGCGGTTGGCCTTGACGACCTCGATCTTGCCGCCGCGCTCGATCTCGACACCGGTAGCACGGCCGTTCTCGATGACGATCTTCCGGGCAAGGCAGCGGATCAGCGTGACGTTCGGGCGTTTCAGGGCAGGGCGCAGATAGGCATTGGCGGCCGACCAGCGGCGGCCCTTGTAGATGGTCTGCTCCATCAGCCCGAAACCTTCCTGCTTCGAGCCGTTATAGTCGTCGGTGGTCTCGAAACCCGCCTGCTTGCCGGCCTCCACGAAGGCGTGGAACAGGGGATTGGTGAAGCCGCCGCGCTGTACATGCAGCGGCCCGTCGGTGCCCCGCCAGCCCTCTTCGCCGCCATGGCTGTTTTCCATGCGCTTGAAGTAGGGCAGCACGTCGGCATAGCCCCAGCCCCGCGCGCCAAGCTCCTCCCAGCGGTTGAAGTCTTCGGAATGGCCGCGCACATACACCATGCCGTTGATCGACGAGGAGCCGCCGAGCACCTTTCCGCGCGGCGCGGTGATCCGCCGGTTGTTGAGGTGAGGCTCCGGCTCGGAGTGATATCCCCAGTTGTAGCGATCCATGCTCATCGGCCAGGCGAGCGCCGCCGGCATCTGGATGAACGGCCCGAAGTCCGTGCCCCCATATTCCAGCACGATCACCGAATGCTTGCCGTCTTCCGACAGCCGATAAGCCATGGCAGATCCTGCCGAACCGGAACCGATGATGACGAAATCTGCTTGCTGCATGGGGGCTCCAGACGTCTATGGAAAAGGGCGACAAATGTATCGCGATGCGCTATCATTGTTGCAGGCGGTATAGCTCAGGGCGATGGTGTCGGAATGAAGGACGTTGTCGTATCCCGACTTGCCGACAAAGCACTTATGCGCATGCAGCCAAAACGGCGGCTGGCGATCATTGAAAAAGTCAAAGCCTATGCGCGCGGAGAGATTGTCGACATCAAGAAGATGAAAGGCGGAAATCTCTACCGTATCAGGGTCGGACTGGATCGGGTTATCATCGATGACAAGGGTAGGATTATCGTGGTCATCGATGCCGGTCCGCGGGGCAGTATCTACAAGGATTGATCCACAATGGGCGATATCAAGAGGTTCGAAATCGACGGCAAACCCTATGTGCTGTTGAGTGAAGAGGATTATGAGGATCTGGTCGATGGACTGAGGGCGAATGCTGTCCTGGCCGGGATTTCTGCAGGAGAAGAAACCTGGCCCTTGGAGATCGTTGAGGCGCGTGCCAATGGCGGAAATGCCGTCCGTATCTTCCGAAACTATCGCCGCATGACTGTCACCGAACTTGCCATGGCCGCCGGAATTTCGCAGCCCTATCTCTCTGAGATCGAGGCAGGCAAAAAAACCGGCAGTGTCGATGTCCTGAAGCGTATCGCTACCGCCCTCAAGGTCGATCTCGACGATCTCGTCGTCGACGTGGCGGACTGATCCATCCATGGTCAATACGGCGCCTCGACCTTGCCCATGGCCACGTAGACCGTTTTCAGCTCGGAATAGTGCTCCAGCGCTGCCAGTGAATTCTCGCGGCCGAAGCCGGATTGCTTCGAGCCGCCGAACGGGATTTCGACCGGGCAGAGATTGTAGGTGTTGATCCACAACGTACCGGCTTCGAGCCGGTCTACGACGCGGTGGGCGCGGGTGATGTCGGCGGTGAAGACTCCGCCGGAGAGGCCGAACTCGGTGCCGTTGGCCCGCGCGATCACTTTCTCCTCGTCGTCGAAATCGAGCACGCACATGACAGGCCCGAAGATTTCCTCGCGGGCGATGGTCATGTCGTCGGTGACATCGGCAAACACCGTCGGCTGGATGTAATAGCCTTCACTGGCGACGTTGTTGGGGATGCCGCCGCCGGCAACCAGCGTTGCGCCCTCGGCCTTGCCTGCCGCGATATAGGCGAGCACCTTGTTGCGCTGGGCGAGCGATACCATCGGCCCGACCTGCGTCGCATCGTCCATGGGGTCGCCGATGACCATCGCCTCGGTGCGGGCCTTCAGGCGCTTCAGGAACTCAGCCTTGACGGCGGTGTGGACGAAGACGCGGGTGCCGTTCGAGCAGACCTGGCCGGTCGAATAGAAGTTTCCGAGCATCGCGCCGCCGATGGCGCTGTCGATGTCGGCATCGTCGAAGACGATCAGCGGCGATTTTCCGCCGAGTTCCATCGTCACATGCTTCAGGCTGCCGGCGGCAGCCGCTGCCACCTTGCGGCCCGTCGGCACCGAGCCGGTCAGCGATACCTTGGCGACATCGGGATGGTTGACCAGCAGCGGCCCGGTATCGCGGTCGCCCTGGATGACGTTGTAGAGGCCCTTCGGAAGCCCTGCCTCATGCAGGATTTCGGCGATCTTCAGTGCACCCAGCGGCGTATTTTCCGATGGCTTGAAGACCATGGCATTGCCGCAGGCCAGCGCCGGCGCACCCTTCCAGCAGGCGATCTGCTGCGGATAGTTCCAGGCACCGATGCCGACGCAGACGCCGAGCGGCACGCGCTTGGTATAGGCGAAGTCGCCGCCGAGCGGGATATAGCTGCCGTTCAGGCCGGCTGGGATGACGCCGCCGAAAAACTCGAAACTGTCGGCGCCCGAGGTCGGGTCGGCGACGATCGTCTCCTGGATCGGCTTGCCGGTATCCAGCGTCTCCAGTTCCGACAGTTCGCGATTGCGTTCCCGCATGATATCGGCAGCCCGCTTCAGGATGCGGCCGCGTGCCGTCGGGCTCATTGCCGCCCATTCCGGCTGGGCACGCTTGGCAGATGCGATCGCCTTCTCGATGATGGCCGGCGTTGCCGCATGCAGCCGGGCGATGACTTCTCCGGTGGCCGGATAGAGGCTTTCGAACACCGCTCCCGCCGTATCCTCCACATATTCGCCGTCGATGAAGTGCGAGGCTTTCGGTTGGGCTTTCATCTTATTCTCCGCGTGGATAGCGTTTGGATTCTTCGAGGGTATCGAGGTTCATGTGGTTGCGCATGTAGCGCTCCGAGGCCTTCTGCAGCGGCTGGTAGTCCCACGGATAATAGGAGCCGTTGCGCAGCGCCTCGTAGACGACCCAGCGCCGCGCCTGGCTTTCGCGCACCGCAGCATCGAAGGCGCCCATGTCCCAGCGTTCTTCGCGCTTGCGGCGGAACAGGGCGACGACCTCCGTAAAGTCCGGATCGTCGGCGAGATTGGTGAGTTCCAGCGGGTCGGCGTCGAGGTCGTAGAGAAGGTCAGGGTCGAGCATGCAGTGGATGTATTTCCACTTGCCCTCGCGAATGCAGACGAGCGGCGCATAGGAACCTTCCGCCGCATATTCCATCAGCACCGGCTCGGTGCGCTCGGCGCCATCGATGATGGGCCTCAGGCTCATGCCGTCGGTCCAGGGCATGATGTCCTGCATGGATATGCCGGCAAGGTCGGCCATGGTCGGCGTCACGTCGAGGTTGGAGGTCGGCGCCAGATGCAGCCCCGGGGTGACGCCGGGGCCGGCTATCATCAGTGGCACCCGCGCGGAGCCCTCGAAGAAGTTCATCTTGAACCATAATCCGCGCTCGCCCAGCATGTCGCCATGGTCGGAGCAGAACAGGATGAGCGTGTTGTCGAGCATCCGCGTGCGCGCCAAGGTGTCCATGAGCTCGCCGACCTTGTCGTCGAGATAGGAAATATTGGCGAAGTAGGCCTGGCGGGAGCGCCGGATGTGCTCTTCGGTGACCTCGAAATTCTTGTAATCGCAGGAATGGATAATGCGCCGGGAATGCGGATCCTGCTGCTCGTCGGGCAGCATGCCGACTTCGGGCATCAGCTGATCGCAGCCTTCATAAAGATCCCAGTATTTCCGGCGGGCGACATAGGGGTCGTGCGGATGGGTGAAGGACACCGTCAGGCACCACGGCCGGCGGCTCTGGTCGTCGTTCTCGCGGCTGAGATGATAGAGTTTCTGGTTTGCCAGAAACGCCACCTCGTCGTCATATTCCATCTGGTTGGTGATTTCGGCAACACCGGCGCCGGTTACCGAGCCGAGATTGTGGTACCACCAGTCGATGCGCTCGCCGGGCTTGCGGTAATCCGGCGTCCAGCCGAAATCGGCCGGATAGATATCCGTCGTCAGCCGCTCCTCGAAGCCGTGAAGCTGGTCGGGACCGACGAAATGCATCTTGCCGGACAGCGCCGTATAGTATCCGGCGCGGCGAAGGTGGTGGGCGTAGGTCGGGATCGACGAGACATATTCGGCGGCATTGTCGTAGACCCGTGTCCTGCTCGGCAATTGTCCGGCCATGAACGAGGCGCGGGCAGGGGCGCAGAGCGGCGACGAGGTATAGTTGTTGGCAAAGCGTGCCGAGCGGGCTGCCAGTGCCTTCAGGTGCGGCGCATGCAGGAACTCCGCCGGACCATCCGGAAAGAACTTTCCGTTGAGCTGGTCGACCATGACGATCAGGATATCCGGCTTCATCTCGGTCACGGCGTCTATCCTTTGCCAAGGGCGGTCAGATGAGTGTTTATGTAGTCTTCGGTCAACGCAATAGAGGCTTCGATACCTGTCGGCACCGAGCGCAGACTTTGCCGGATATACAGCCCGTCGATCATCGCAGCCGCGCCTTCTGCCATGCGTTCCGCGTCATCCGCAGTGCAAAGCGGCCGGAGGTTGGCGAGCAGGTTGGAGCGCAGGCGGCGCGCATAGATCACCAGGAAGCGCCGCGTTTCCTCGGAGCGCTGCGCCTCGGCATAGAAGGCGAGCCAGGCGGCAATGGTCTCCGGGGCAAACTGGTTTGCCTGGAAGCTGACGCGGATCATCGCCGACAGCTTTTCGCGCGGTCCTGCTGCCGCCTTGAGCGCCGTCACCGTGTCGTTGCGCAACTGGCGTAGAAGCGAGCGGATGGTTGCCTGCAGCAGCCGCTCCTTGCTGCCGAAATAGTGATGGGCCAGCGCCGCCGAGACACCGGCTTCCCGGGCGATGTCGGACATCGTGACGCTCAGCGATCCGTGATCGCCGATCACCCTGAGGGCGGCGTTGACGAGCGCCTCGCGACGCACTGGCTCCATTCCGACTTTCGGCATCGTCGTCTCCTGATGACGATCATCGTATTTTTGATTGAGCCATCAATCAATAAAAATCGGAAACCCGCGAATTGATTTCGATCAGTGTCCGGGGAAGACCTTTTGCGCTAGAATGCGTTTCTCGACGTGGATTTCACGAAATGTAAAAGTAACAGGAACGGGTGTCGTCATGGTCATGGGTTTGAACGAACTGCCGCACGCCTCCGCTCATGCAAAGTGGGGCTGGTTCGTGGCGCTGGGCGTCCTGCTTTTGCTGCTCAGCGGCATTGCCTTCGGGAACCTCTTCCTCGCCACCGTCGTCTCGGTCTATTACGTCGGAATGCTCATGCTGCTCGGCGGTATCGTCTATCTCATCCATGCCTTCCAGGTGCGGGGTTGGGAACATAGCCTTCCATGGATCCTCAGCGGTCTGCTCTACACGCTGGCCGGTATCTTCGCCTTCATGAACCCGCTGCTGGCCTCGGCGGTCTTTACCCTGATGCTGGCCATAGCGCTGGTCATTGCCGGCGTCCTGCGTATCTGGGTCGGCCGCAGGATGAAGCCGGGGAAGGGCTGGGGGTTCATTCTCCTCAGCGGCATCGTGACGATGGTGGCAGGCTTCGTGGTCGCGCTCGGCTGGCCCGTTAACAGCCTGTGGATCCTCGGCCTGTTCCTCGCCGTCGACCTGATGTTCCAGGGCTGGACGCTCATCGCCTTCGGACTTGGCCTCAGGCGCTGATTAGAAGAAATCGCCCGTTGGTTCCGCCTTTTGACAAGCTTGGCGCGCAGGCATAACGTGAAGACGTGGCAGCACAGCGTGAGGCCCGTATCTCGCGCCGCAGGCCGCCCTTGAGTGAACCTTGAACGCAGGCATGATGCCTGCGCGGATCTGGCAGTTTTTCGGCCAGACACGGCAAAGAGAGGCAATGTCATGCCTATGGTCACTGTTTCCATCTCTCCAATGCAGGTCGCCGGCATCCGCGCCGCCGTCGACAACGGCAATTACGCATCCGGCAGCGAAGTCGTGCGCGAGGCGCTGCGCATGTGGGAAGCGGCACGCAAGCGAGGCGATCTGTGCGATGCGCACCACCTGGCGACGGGTTTGCCCGACGGGGCCGGCAGTGCCGACAGGCGCGTTGCCGATATGTTTGCCGACTTCGACGCTTCAGCTGCGGCCCACAATTGAAGCTGCTGCGTGAAAGCCAAAAAGCTAAACTATTCCTGCAGGTTGGTACATGCCGGCCTTGAGCGCCGGGACGGGCTTTTTGTCATTAAAACTTCACGAACCGGAAAGCTTTTATTGACGCCTCACAACCATCTTCAACCCCAGCGACATCGCGTGGGGCAGTGGAGACGAGTATGTCCGGGAGTATGGTCAAGGAGGTGGCAGTGCGGCGCCATCCCTTCGATGCCGCCAGATGGACGCTCATAGAAACCGCGTTCCAGCCGATCGTCGATATCCGGACCGCCGCCGTCTTCGGTTATGAAGCGCTGATGCGCGGCCATGACCGGATCGGCTTTGCTGACCCCATCGCCGCTCTCGACGAGGCCGAGCGCACCGGCCAGTTGTTCGGGCTCGAACAGATGATGGAGCGGCTGGCGCTTGGCGCCTTCTCGAGTCTCCCGAACCGGGCCGAAGCGACGCTTTTTCTCAATCTCGACGCCCGGCTCATTCCGCAAGGCCTGCTGCTGGTCGAGGGATTGCTGGGGCTTTTGAAAACGCGCGGCATTCCGCCGTCTTCCGTCTGCTTCGAGTTTTCCGAGCGCTTCGACAACAGTGCCTTTCCGGAGATCGCCGGCCTGATCGCCTATATGCGCAAGTCCGGTTTCAAGCTGGCAATCGACGATTTCGGCGTCGGTCATTCGGAAATGCGGCTGCTGTGCGACCAGGTGGTGGACTATATCAAGGTCGACCGGCATTTCGTGACCGGTGCCGATACCGCGATGCGCAAACGGCATTTCCTCAAAAGCGCCGTCTCCATGGCTCACATGCTGGGCGCCCGCGTCATCGCCGAAGGCATCGAGACCGAAGGCGAACTGGCGGTTTGCCGGGACCTCGGCGTCGATATGGCCCAGGGCTGGCTCATCGCCCGGCCGATGTCCGATGTTAGCCAGTGGCATCCGCGCCTGTCGCATTTTCCGGATCACAAATCGACCGCCACGCCTCTGCAGTCGCTCGACGACATCCTCATCCGCAAGCAGATCGAGGTGCTGCCGACCGTGTTCGAAAACGAGCCGATCGACACGGTGTTCGAACTTTTCCGGCGCAATCCGCGACAGGCTTATTTCCCGGTGCTGAATGCCAACAACGAGCCGCGCGGCATCATCCACGAATACAGCCTGAAAGCCTATATCTATCAGCCTTTCGGCCGGGATCTGCTGAAGAACAAGGCCTATGAGCGGACGATCTCGCATTTCATGGAGCCTGCGCCCGTCGTCAGTATCAATTCGACCGTCGATGACCTGATGGGGATCTTCGCCGATGTCGACGATGCTACCTGCCTCGTCGTCATCGAGGACCTGCGCTACGCCGGCGTCGTCTCCGCCGCATCGCTGGTCAAGGCGATGACCGAAAAGCAGCTGAAAACGGCGCAGGACCAGAACCCGCTGACCGGCCTGCCGGGCAACCATGCGATCCGCGATTTCATGCGCATGACGGCCGGCGGCACGGTCGATGCCATCCGCTATTTCTGCTATTGCGACTTCGATGCCTTCAAGCCGTTCAACGATGCATACGGTTTCCACATCGGCGATCATGCCATCTCGCTGTTTGCAGCCCTGATGCGCCGCCATTTCCTGCTGGGCACTCATTTTCTCGGCCATGTCGGCGGCGATGACTTTTTCATTGGCGTCATCGGGGGCAGCCGCGAGGAACTGACCGAGACGCTCGACAGGCTGCGCGCCGACTTCAGCAACGATGTCGCCGCACTTTATCCATCCGACGACCGGGAGCGCGGCTATATCACCGGCCATGACCGCAGCGGCGCGGAAACAATATTCTCGCTGATGCGCTGCTCGATCGGCGTCGTCGAATTGCCGGAAGGTACGGTGATCGACGACATCGGCAATGTCAGCAAGCGCATCGCCGGCCTGAAGACCAAGGCCAAGGAAAGCGCCAGCGGCCTGGTTTTCGAACAACTCTGCGAGACCAATTGACGCCCCACGACGTCGCGCCTTTTATTTCCGCTCCCGCTGACCTATGTGCGTCTCTCCCTGATGTCATGGAGAGCCAGATGCCTTTGCCAACTGATATGCGCTGCGTCGACCTGCCGTCCTTCGGCGCCCCCGAGGTGATGACCATTGTCCGCAAGCCGCTGCCGGTGCTGAAGCCCGGCGAGGTTCTCGTGCGGGTCGAGGCAATAGGCGTCAACCGCCCCGATGTCGCGCAGCGCCAGGGAAACTATCCGGCCCCCAAGGATGCCAGCCCGATCCTCGGCCTTGAAGTGGCTGGCGAGGTGGTCGACGTCGCACCCGGCGTTACCGAATTTGCCATCGGCAACAAGATCTGCGGGCTCGCCAATGGCGGCGCCTATGCCGAATACTGCGCCGTTCCCGCCTCCCAGGCGCTGCGCTTCCCCAATGGCTACGACGCGGTTCGCGCTGCGGCGCTGCCGGAAAACTACTTCACCGTCTGGGCCAATCTATTCCAGATGGCGGGGCTGACCGAGGGCGAGAGCGTCCTCATACACGGCGGCTCCAGCGGCATCGGCACCACGGCGATCCAGCTTGCCCGTGCTTTCGGCGCCGAGGTCTTCACCACGGCCGGCTCCAAGGATAAATGCGACGCCTGCGTCAGGATCGGCGCCAAGCGGGCGATCAACTACCGCGACGAGGATTTCGTCGAGGTCATCAAGGCGGAGACAGAAAGCGGCGTCGACATCGTTCTCGACATGGTCGGTGCTGCCTATCTGGAAAAGAACCTTGCTGCCCTTGCCAAGGACGGGTGTCTGTCGATCATCGCCTTCCTCAGCGGCTCAATCGCCGAGAAGGTCAACCTGGCGCCGATCATGGTCAAGCGCCTGACGGTCACGGGCTCGACGATGCGGCCGCGCACGGCGGAAGAAAAGCGCGCCATCCGCGACGATCTCCTGTCGCAGGTCTGGCCGCTGCTGGATGCCGGCACCATCGCCCCGCTGATCCACCACACATTTGCCTTCGAGGATGTCGTCGAAGCCCATAAGATGATGGAGACCAGCAGCCACATCGGCAAGATCATGCTCCGCGTGGAATGAGCGGACACATCGGCCCTCTGTGAGCCGGGGGGGGGGGGCAGCGCCAACGGCGCGCGCGAGGACGGTTGGCAAGCGTCGCCCCAAACGCTATCACCGCTCGACCCCACCAGCATCGGATGCCATCATGACCAATCCCGTCACCGTCGAAGTTACCCGTGGTTTGCTTGTCGAGAGCCGTCATCGCGGCACGATCGTTGTCGTCGACGGCGACGGCAGCGTGGTGTTTTCACGCGGCGATATCGATGCCGGCGTGTTTCCGCGCTCCGCCTGCAAGGCGATGCAGGCCCTGCCGCTGGTCGAAAGCGGTGCTGCCGATGCCTATGGGTTCGGCCACAAGGAACTGGCGCTGGCCTGTTCCTCCCACAATGGCGAAGACGAGCATGTGGCGCTGGCAGCCTCGATGCTGGCGCGCGCTGGCCGCGATGTCGAGGCGCTGGAATGCGGCGCCCACTGGTCTTCCAACCAGAAGACCCTGATCCACCAGGCCCGCACGCTGGAGAAGCCGACGGCGCTCCACAACAATTGCTCCGGCAAGCACTCCGGTTTCGTCTGCGCCTGCTGCCACCAGGGCATCGATAGCAAGGGCTACGTCGGCTACGAGCATCCGCTGCAGCAGCAAATCCGCGACACGATGCAAGACCTGACCGGTGCCACACTCGGCGCCGACGTCTGTGGCACGGACGGCTGCTCGATCCCGACCTATGCCGTGCCGCTGCGCGCTCTCGCGCACGGCTTTGCGAAGATGGCGACCGGCCAGGGTCTCGGCGCGTTGCGTGCCAAGGCCTCGCGCCGGCTGATCGAGGCCTGCATGGCTGAGCCCTTCTATGTCGCCGGCAGCGGCCGCGCCTGCACGGAACTGATGCAGATCGCACCCGGCAAGATCTTCTGCAAGACCGGCGCCGAGGGCGTGTTCTGCGCTGCCATCCCGGAACAGGGCGTCGCCATCGCCGTCAAGTGCGACGATGGCACCGGCCGCGCAGCCGAGGCGATGATCGCCGCCACGCTCGCCCGGTTTTTCGAGACCGATGGCGAGATCCACGCCGGACTGATGGCCATGGCCACAAAGTCGATGCACAACTGGAACGGCATCCATGTCGGCGACGTCAGGGCGACCATCTGAACCCCGGAAAATTCGCCGAGGCAGGCGCTCACGCCAGTTGGATCCCTAGCCCGGCATCGCGATAGGGCTGGAGATCGGCCTCCGGCAGCGGGCCGGGCAGGACCATGCCGGCCACGGATGCCAGCGGCAGGATATGACACGGCGACGATGCGTCGAGCTTGTCAGGAGTGGCCAGCACGAACGTCTCGGCGGAACATGCCGAGATATGCCGCTTGATGGCCGCCTCCTCGAAGTCGCCCGTCGAAAATCCATGAGCGGGGTGGACGGCGGTAACCCCGAGAAAAAAGATATCCGGCCGCACCAGTGAAATCGTTGCCATCGCACTCGCTCCGGTTGAAACCATCGAATGTTTGTAGATCCGGCCGCCGATCAGGATGACCTCGGCCGTCGGATGATGCTCCAGTTCGCCGGCAATCGTCGGGCTGTGCGTTATCACGGTGAAGGCAAAGCCCCGTGGCAGCTGCCGGGCAATTTCGGCGTTCGTCGTGCCGCCATCGAGGAACACCGTCTGGCCAGGGCGGATCATGCCGGCGGCATAGGCGCCGAGCCGCTGCTTTTCCCCGGACGACAGGCTGCGGCGGGCAGACAGGTCCGGCAAGTCCGGCGACAGCGGCATCGCCCCGCCGTGCACCCTGAGCAGCAGCCCCTCGGCTGCCATCTCGCGCAGATCGCGCCGGATGGTGTCTTCCGACACGCCGAGCATTTCCGCCATCTGCTTGGCAATCACCTGTCCGTCGCTGCGCAAGGCCGCCTGGATCGTCGATTTGCGTTGGTTCGTCAGCATGCCGGTTTCCTGCACGAAGTTAAACGATATTACGCATAATACGAAATATGACTCGACATTCCAGCAATATTATCGATATTCGTGCAAATTGTCGCATCAGGCGACGGGAGACAGACCATGTTGATATTGATTGCCGGCCCTTATCGCTCCGGCACGAACGACGACCCGGTGAAAATGGCGGAAAACCTGAAGCGGCTGGAAGCGCCGTCGCACCGCTTGTTCGAGGCCGGCCATGTGCCGATGATCGGCGAGTGGGTTGCCTTGCCCGTCTGGAATGCCGCCGGTGGAAAAACCGTGGGCGACGACCTTTACGAGGCCATTTTCCATCCTGTTGCCGGCCGGCTTCTGGCGCTTTGCGACGGCGTGCTCCGCCTGGAGGGCGCATCCAAGGGCGCCGACAACGATGTGCGCATCGCCAGGGAACGGGGCATTCCCGTGTGGAACCGCCTCGAGGATGTTCCGGGCTGCGCCTGAAGTCGGCAGGGGGCGATCTATCGCCCTCTTATCCTCCGATTTTCCGACGCATGGCCTTTCACTTCGGTGAGAAACGCGCTTATTCTGCTCCCCCAAGGGAGAGGAATCATCATGACAGTTTTGTATTATTCGCCAGGAAGTTGTGCACTTGCGAGCCTCATCGCCATGGAGGAATCCGGCATCGCCTACGAGCCGCGCCGCATCGATCTTTCCAAGGGCGATCAGAAGACGCCGGAGTATCTGAAACTCAATCCGAAGGGCAGGGTGCCCACGCTGGTGACCGAGCGTGGCGTCATAACGGAGACGCCGGCGATCCTCGCCTATATCTCTCAGGTCTCGCGCAACGTGCGACTGGCGCCGCTCGACGACTCCTTCGCATTTGCCGTCATGCAGGCGTTCAACAACTACCTGTCCTCGACAGTCCACGTGAACCACTCTCACGGGCGCCGGGGCAGTCGTTGGTCGGACGATGCAGCCGCCATCGAGACGATGAAGGCCAAGGTATCGCAGACAATGACCGAGAGCTTTGTGCTGATCGAGGACCAGTTGCTGGCTGGTCCCTGGGTGCTCGGCGCCAACTATTCCGTGGCCGACGGCTATCTCTTTACCGTCGCCAACTGGCTGCCCGGTGACGGCGTCGATATGGACCGGTTTCCCAAGGTCAAGGCGCATGGCGAGCGCATGCGCGACCGGGCGGCCGTGCAGCAGGCGCTCGCCATCGAAAAGGGCTGAGCCTCAGCCTTTTTCCTGCCCGCGCGTCGCCTGCATGGCAAGGTAGGCGGGGCGCGACTGGCAGCGCTTGATCCAGGCATCGAGCGCCGGACGCGCATCGAACAATGCAGCTTCGCTCTGGGCATAGCGAAGCACTTCGGCAACGTTGAGGTCGGCGACCGTGAAGCGATCGCCGACAAAATGGCCGTTCGCCGAGAGATGCTTCTCCAGCACGTCCAGTGGCCGCTTCAGGAGGCGGCAGGCCACCGCGATCGTGGCCTTGCCGGCATCGGTGCCCTGTTCCCCACGGTCGTAGGTCTGGACAAGGCGGATGCTGTGCGGCTCCAGTTCCGTCGCGGCGAAGATCGTCCACATCGACAGCAGGCCGTCCTCTTCCGCCGTCTGGCCAGCGAGCGGCCCACCATGCTTGCGCGCAAGGTAGAGGTTGATGGCGAGCGACTCGTGCATGACGAAGTCGCCGTCGGTAATGCTCGGGATCAGCCCCATCGGGTTGATGGCGAGGAACTCCGGCGACATGGTGTTGATCGGCGCGCCCGGCGCCAGAGGCTCGTCCAGACGGTGGGCCTGCATGACGGGTATGGATTTGAACGAAATCCCCAGTTCGTTTGCCATCCAGTAGTTGCGCGATGCGCGCGAGCGATAGACGCCATAAATCGTCAGCATGAAGGTTCCCTCTATTTGCTTATGCCTACAAACCTATCTGGCAGCGCAGGCGAACGGAAGCAGCTGGCGTTGATGCAGCGATGAAAGCTTTTGATCGGTCGCGCTACGCCAAGCGGTTGCCGAGGATGGTCAGGTGCGGATAGGCCGTGCTGCCGGTCACGAGGTCGGCCGATGCAGGCTTGTCCCAGAGGAAGGCGACGATTGCCCCCTGGCTAGCGGCCTCGAACAGGTTGTTCGAAATCACCGCCGATCCCGCCCCGTCGGCGACCGACACCGCGCACCCGACAGGCGCATTACGGACGATGTTGCCAGAGGCGACGAGGTTGCGCATATAAGGCCCCCAGCCGAGCTTGAAGCCCCAGAGCGGCGCGTTTTCGATGACGTTGCCCGAAATCAGCGTGTCTGCCTCAGCCGAGATGCCGATACCGAAACCGCCGTCTTGTGCATAGGGCGCCGACAGCGACAGGTTGCGCACCACGTTGCCGGTCACACTGGCGAGCCGGCCGCCCTTGTCGAAATTGGCAATGGCGATGCCATTGGCGGCGCCGTCGATCAGGTTGCCCGACACGACAGCGCCCTCGAATTCGAATTCGCAGAAAATCGCCGTCTCGCCGGAGCGCAGGCACTGGTTGTCGCTGATCTGCACGTCCGAAGCGGAGTTGGCTCGCACCGCTGTAAAGGCGCAGTCGGCGATGTGGTTGTCGGTCACCATGACATTGCCGGCCTGATAGACGTTGATGCCGTTGCCGTTCTCCCCCGTGCCGCCGTCGCGGGCGCCGATGCGGGCGATGCGGTTGCCGGAGATGACGCTGCCATCCTCGCCCTTCTGCCAGCGATGCACCAGAATGCCGCCATTGCCGCAATCCTCGACACGGTTGCCGGTGATGGTCAGGGCGTTCGACTGGACCGCATAGACGCCGGCGTGTGCCGCGCCCGAAATACGGTTGCGCTCGATCCTGCCCCCGCAGCGCTCCAGATGCAGCCCATTCCCGGCGCTGCCGGTAATCTCGCAACTGCTCAGCAGCAAATCGCCAACGCCATCGAACCGCAGCAGCCCGCCGGCATCCACGGCCAGCCCGAGGTTCCCCCCGTCGATGACGACGCCGGAGATCTCGATCCGCCCGGCATCGGCCGCCTTCATCAGAAAGCCGCCGCCGCCATAGACGATGCGCGTCGCCCCGGGGACGCCGATCAGCCGCGTATTATCGGGGAGGGTGAGGTTCGAGGCCGTGTAGTTGCCTGCCGGCAGCATCACCGGCCCCTTGTTCCGAGCTGCCGCATCGATCATCGATTGCAGCCCATCCGCCGACACCCGCTTGCGAAACGCCACGCCATCGATGGCACCGCGCATATCCGAGGCAGCCACATTCCCCGCCGGCCCCGCCAGCGCCCGCGAAACCGCTGCCGCACTCGCCGCCGCCGCACAAGCGCCAAGCATCAACTCACGTCGGGAAATCATGCTCGGCTCCTCGAATGCAAGGGAGTTCGCCTTATGCTCCCTTCATGATGCCGATAAAATCGGACGAGACGCAATCCCGGTCTATCACACACGCCGGAACCACTCTTTTTCCTGCGTCGCCCTGATCATTTCCAGATCGAAGTCCGCAAAGGCGATCTCGCTTTGCTCTCCTGCCATGCAAACAATCCGTCCTAGGGGATCGACGGCAAGAGACCGGCCGTCGTTCTTCGGTGCCGGATAGTTGGCCACGGCGACACCAACAACCGATTGGAACGCCATGGCGCGGATGCCTGCCACGCGGACATCGCCCACCTCGGGGTCATCGACAAGAGGACTGCTGTTGGGCACGAAAATGACCTCGGCGCCCAAGCGGACGAGGTCGGACGCCACGTCGGGAAACTCGCGGTCCATGCAGATCATGATGCCAACGGCAACATCGCCGTTCCGGGTCGAAAGGCGAACGACACTGGAGCGGTCGCCCGGTGCGCAGGCATCTTCCGGTATGTCGAAATGGCAGATGTGTCGCTTTCTCTGCTGCAGCACGATTTCGCCGTCACTGTCGATCAGAACTGCAGCGTTGAAGGGCCTGGGTTCGGCCCGTTCGAGAAAGGTTGCCACGACGGCAATACCATGCTTGCGCGCTGCGTCGCGAAACCGCTTCACGTATTCCCCATCCGTTACCACTGCTCCATCGATCCAGGACGCTCTGGAGCCCGCATCCGCGCCATCATAGCGGCTGTAACCGTTGGAAAACATTTCCGGAAACACCAAGACATCGGCGGCTGCCTTGGCTGCCGAGGCAATCGCGCTACCAACGTCCGCATCCGGCATGATTTGCGCCAGCCCGACGCGCATCGAATGGGTTGCCAAGACATCCTCCTTGTCTGCATCGCAATCGCACATGGCCGTGTTGTTCAAGACAGCAGTCTGTCGATGCGCCCTCGCAAGCACCGAAGGTATCACCGTTTTGCGCCCCATCGACAAGCAGAAACCGCCCCAGCACATGCCGGCCGTTGCGACAGCGCAGCCATCGAGATCCGCCGTTGACCCATCTAAATTTGCGCGAAAGCGCAGCCGCCTCTGGCCGTCCGGCAAACTGTCGCTATCTTGTCCTCCATGAGGCCAGATGCATTGCTTTACCCCGCCCCGGAAGGGCTTTTTTGCCCGGTTGGCGGGTTCTATGTCGACCCGGTGCGTCCGGTCGACAGGGCGTTGATCACCCATGGGCACTCGGACCATGCGCGGCCCGGCCATGGCCATGTGCTTGCCACACGCCAGACGCTCGATATCATGCGTATTCGCTACGGCGAGGGCTTTGCCGGCAGCGAGCAGGCGGCGGGCTTTGGCGAGGAGATCGTCGTCAACGGCGTCACCGTCAGCTTTCATGCCGCCGGCCATGTGCTCGGCTCGGCGCAGATCGCCATCGAGAAAGACGGCCTGCGCATCGTCGTATCCGGTGACTACAAGCGTCGCCCGGACCCCACCTGCGCCGCCTATGTCTCCGTGCCCTGCGACGTCTTCATTACCGAGGCGACCTTTGCGCTGCCGGTCTTCCACCATCCGGACCCGATGGCCGAAACGCGTCGGCTGCTTGCTTCGCTGAAGCAGTTTCCCGACCGTACCCACATGGTCGGTGCCTACGCGCTCGGCAAGGCGCAACGGGTCATCCGTTTGTTGCGCGATTGCGGCTATGACGAGCCGATCTATATCCACGGCGCGCTGACGCGGCTGTGCGATTACTACGAGAGCCAGGGCATCGCGCTCGGCGAGCTCCGGCCGGCAACCATCGAAAGCCGCGCCGACCAGACGACATTCCACGGCGCCATCGTCGTCGGCCCGCCCTCGGCGTTCGCCGACCGCTGGGCGCGACGCTTCCACGACCCCGTCTCCGCCTTCGCCTCCGGCTGGATGATGGTCCGCCAACGCGCCAAGCAGCGCGGCGTCGAGCTGCCGCTTGTCATCTCCGACCATTGCGACTGGCCGGAACTGCTGGAAACCATTTCCGAGCTGCAGCCCCAGGAAGTCTGGGTGACGCACGGCCGCGAGGAAGCCCTCGTCCGCTGGTGCGAGCTGCAGGGCATCAAAGCCAAGCCGTTGCATCTGGTTGGATATGAGGACGAGGGGGATTGATGCATCATCGTCTACCGGCTGCAGCTTCCCAGGCAGCGTTGTTTGGGACACGTGCAGAAGCTCCCATCTCCCTCTTTCCTGTGCTCGTCACAGGAATCCAGCCACCGTGCGTCTGCACGGTGAGAGGACCTTTGCCTCACTGCGACAGTCTCACGCAGCGCCGACGCGCTGCACTGGATTCCTGTGACGAGCACAGGAATGAGGGGAAGGAGGGGACTGAGGCCGGGGGAGCGATTGAGGCGGGATTGGTGGAAGCGCTGCGTTTCTTTACCTCCCCCTCGATGGGGGAGGTCGCGGCAAAGCCGCGGGTGGGGGTGATCTGCGGCAAGGTCGGAGCTTGTGGCAGTCACCCCGCCCCGTCGCTACGCGCCGACCCTCCCCATGAAGGGGAGGGTGCATACTCATGAAAGCCTTCGCCGATCTCCTCGATCGCCTGGTTCTGACGCCGAGCCGGAACGGCAAGCTGAAGCTGCTGACCGATTACTTCCGCGACACGCCGGATCCTGACCGCGGCTATGGCTTGGCGGCCATTGCCGGCACGCTCGATGTGCGCAACGTCAAGCCGGCGATGCTGCGCGAGCTGGTGCTGGAGCGGATGGATGCGGTGCTGTTCCGCTATTCCTACGACTACGTCGGCGATCTCGCCGAGACAATCTCGCTGGTCTGGGACAATGACGCCGATATCGAGCGGGCGCCGACAGATAAGCCAGGTCTCGGCCAGGTCATCGACGAGATGAATGCGCTCGGCCGCACCGAGGTGCGTGGGTTCGTGCGCGACATGCTCGACAGGCTCGATCCCTCCGGTCGCTTCGCCTTCCTGAAGCTTGCCACTGGCGCCATGCGCATCGGTGTGTCGGCGCGGCTTGCCAAGCAGGCGCTGGCTGAATTGTCGGGCAAGGACGTCACCGAGATCGAGACGCTGTGGCACGGGTTGGAGCCACCCTATGTGACGCTTTTCCAGTGGCTCGAGGGCAAGGGCGACCGGCCGCTGCTGGCAACGCCGGCGATCTTCCACTCCGTCATGCTGGCAAACCCGGTCGAGCCCGGCAATCTCGACGGCCTCGACCCGAAGGACTTTGCCGCCGAATGGAAATGGGACGGCATCCGCGTCCAGCTGTCGCGCTCGGGCTCGACGTCGAAGGTCTACTCGCGCTCGGGCGACGATATCTCCGGCGCCTTCCCGGACGTGGTGGACGCCATCACCTTCGAGGGCGTCATCGACGGCGAACTGCTGATCGGCGGCACCGCGCGCTCGAACAACCCGACCCGTACGTTCTCCGACCTCCAGCAGCGGCTGAACCGCAAGACGGTGAACGCCCAGATGCTCGCCGACTACCCGGCGTTCATCCGCACTTACGACCTGTTGTTCGACGGCGACGAGGATGTCCGCGCCCGGGGTTTCATCGAGCGTCGCAACCGCCTGGCCGAGATCATCGAGCACGCGCCGCACGACCGTTTCGATCTCTCGGCACTCGTCGATTTCACCGACTGGGACGAGCTCGACAGGCTCCGCGCAGCCCCCCCCGATCCTGTCATCGAAGGGGTGATGATCAAGCGCCGCGACAGCCCCTACACAGCTGGCCGCGCCAAGGGGCCGTGGTTCAAGTGGAAGCGAAATCCGTTCAACATCGACGCGGTGCTGATGTATGCCCAGCGCGGCCACGGCAAGCGCTCGAGCTACTATTCCGATTTCACCTTCGGCGTCTGGTCGACGACACCGGAGGGAGAGCAGCTCGTGCCGGTCGGCAAGGCCTATTTCGGCTTCACGGATGCCGAGCTGGAGGTGCTCGACAAGTTCGTGCGCAACAACACGGTCGAGCGCTTCGGTCCGGTACGGTCGGTGAGGGCGGAGCGTGAATTCGGCTTCGTGGTCGAGGTCGCCTTCGAGGGCATCAACCGCTCGAGCCGGCACAAGTCCGGCGTGGCCATGCGCTTCCCGCGGATCGCCCGTTTGCGGCAGGATAAACCGCCTTTCGAGGCCGATCGGCTGGAAACACTGGTGGCAATGATTGACGCCAAGACCTCTCCCGCCGAATATTAGCGTCAATGCGAATCCTCACCACAAAGTGAGTTGGCGCCGACTTTCAACCCGTGCAGACTTGGTCTGGCGGGGAACCACGACGGAGCTTTGACTTTGACTGATGTACCTGAGTTCTCCCACCGCCGCCGTGCTGTTCTGACCGGCCTTGCCGCAAGCGTGCTCCTTCCGATCTCCGCCCGTGCAGCCTCCGTTGCCTCCCGCGCCACCACGCCGCCTGCTGCTTCGACGACACCACCGGCGCCGGCGGCCGCTGCGCAGCCGGCCCCGGCTGCAAAGGCATCGGATGTTTCCAACACCGCACCGGCGCAGATGAGCGGCGATTATCAGCGGGAGCGCCGCAAGTTCCGCACCAACCTGCTCGTCAAGGGACCGGCGCCGGATAAATACGAAGCGCTCGTCGCTCCCGAAGGTGCAAACCAGATCTTCTACCGCAGCGGCTATGGCGGAGAGCTCGAGCTTGTCGCCTGGGTGTCGCGCTTCGAGCGCACCCGTACGCCGCGCCCGGCAGTCCTCTTCCTGCATGGCGGCAATGCGATCGGCCAGGGCCACTGGCAGCTGATGAAGCCATACATAGATGCCGGCTATGTGGTGATGATCCCCAGCATGCGCGGCGAAAATGGCCAGAAGGGTAACTTCTCCGGCTTCTACGACGAGGTAGACGACGTGCTGGCCGCCTCGGACCGGCTGCGCCACATGCCGGGCGTCGATCCGCATCGCATGTTCCTCGCCGGCCACAGCATCGGCGGCACGCTGGCCATGCTGACGGCGATGTCGACGCGGCGTTTTCGCGCCGCCGCGCCGATCTCGGGAAATCCGGACTCTTTCGCCTTCTTCAACAGGTACCCGCAGGATATCCGCTTCGACGACAAGGACCCGCGCGAATTCCAGATGCGCTCGCCTGTCTGCTATGCTCACAGCTTCAAGTGCCCGATGAAGGTGATGCACGGCTCGGAAGAGGTGCACTTCGTCACCCGCGTCGGCGTCCTGTCGAAACGGGCCCGCGAGGCGCATGTCAACATGGACGTCGACGTCATCCCGGGCGGCCACTTTTCTGCTCTGCCGGCCGAAATCGAACGCAGTATCCAGTTCTTCAAGGGTATTGCGGCCTAGCCTGTCGCGCAAAAATGGGCGGCGTTATCCGCAGAACACCCGTATCACGGTCGATTTCGGGTTGGTGACACTCTCGAATGCTGTGCCGCTGTGGACAAAATTGAGACGCGTGGGCGTATCTGTGGCGACACGTTCCTGGCTGCCGTAGTGGCGGGAGTCTCCGGGTATTTTGAGCCCCACTGTCGCAGAGGATGGACCGCCTACGAACTTTTGATATCGGGATGCACCACAGGCATCCGAGGTCGATGCCTGGTTTGACGGGGACGTGGTTGAGCATGCACTCAGAAAAATCAGTGCCGAAAAGATTGATGCTATCGGTGAAGGTTTCAAGGTTGTGCCTTTTGCGTGATGGTTTGCTCTATCTCTTCTTTATCAGAGGCATAGACATTGCCACCCCATCATTGCCGATGCAACCGACCTGGTAAATCTCAACACAGGATAGAATATGGCGCCCTTCCCGTGGCCGTCGTCACGCTGGCATCATCCGTTCGATCAGTGACTGCGCCGCCTCGGCGATGACGGTGCCGGGCGGGAAGATCGCGTCGGCGCCGGCGGCCCGGAGGGTGGCGAAATCTTGAGCCGGAATGACGCCGCCGACCGCGATCAGGATGCTGGCGCCACCCCTGCGGGTGAGGGCGCTTTTCAACTCCGGCACCAGCGTCAGGTGACCGGCGGCCAGCGAAGACGCGCCGACGATATCGACGCCTTCGCGCACCGCAAGATCGGCCACTTCCTCCGGCGTCTGGAACATCGTGCCGACGACGACGTCGAAGCCGATATCGGCAAAGGCCGAAGCGATGACCTTCTGGCCCCGGTCGTGGCCGTCCTGGCCCATCTTGGCAACCAGAATGCGCGGCGCCGCACCCCGTGCTCTCCGGAACCCCTCGACGGCGGCAACGGCGGCGTTGAACACAGGATCGTTGTCGCCGACCTGGCTGCGGTAGACGCCGGAGATCGTCTGCACTTCGGCCACATGCCGGCCGAATGCCTTTTCCATCGCCAGCGAGATCTCGCCGACGGTAGCCCTTGCGCGCGCCGCCTTGACCGCGAGATCGAGCAGGTTGCCCTCTCCATTGCGGGCCGCCAGCGTCAGCGCATCCAGCGCCTGCTCCGTGGCGGCGGTATCGCGCAAACCCTTCAACTGCTGCAGCTTCGACAATTGCCGGGCGCGCACCTCGGAGTTGTCGATCGTCAGCACATCTACGTCGCGCTCCTCGGCGAGGCGGGAGACATTGAGCCCGACAACCACCTGCCGGCCGCTGTCGATACGCGCCTGCGTCCGGGCTGCGGCTTCCTCGATGCGCAGCTTGGGAATACCGGTTTCGATGGCTTTCGCCATGCCGCCGAGCGCCTCGACCTCCTCGATATGGCTTAGCGCCCGGGCAGCGAGATCGTGGGTCAGCCGTTCCACATAGGCCGAGCCGCCCCAGGGATCGATGATGCGGCTGGTGCCGGATTCCGTCTGCAGAAGGATCTGCGTGTTGCGGGCAATGCGGGCGGAATGATCAGTTGGCAGCGCCAGCGCCTCGTCGAAGGCGTTGGTGTGCAGCGACTGGGTATGCCCCTGCGTCGCCGCCATCGCCTCGACCATGGTTCTGACGATGTTGTTCATCGGGTCCTGCGCCGTCAGGGACCAGCCGGAGGTCTGGCAATGGGTGCGTAGCGCCAGCGACTTCGGATCCTTCGGCGCAAAATTCTTCTGCATCAGTGCCGCCCAGAGCAGTCGCGCGGCCCTGAGCTTTGCCACCTCCATGAAGAAGTTCATCCCGACGGCCCAGAAGAACGACAGGCGCGGGGCAAACTTGTCGATATCGAGCCCGGCAGCAACGCCGGCCCGCGCATAGTCGATGCCGTCGGCAATCGTGTAGGCAAGTTCAAGGTCAGCCGTCGCACCGGCTTCCTGCATGTGGTAGCCGGAAATCGAAATGGAGTTGAATTTCGGCATCCTTCGGCTGGTATAGCTGAAGATGTCCGAGACGATCCGCATCGAGGGCTGCGGCGGATAGATATAGGTGTTGCGGACCATGAACTCCTTGAGAATGTCGTTCTGGATGGTGCCGGACAACTTGTCCTCGGACGCGCCCTGTTCCTCGGCGGCAACGATGTAGAGCGCCATGATCGGCAGCACCGCACCGTTCATCGTCATCGAAACGCTCATCTCGCCAAGCGGAATGCCGTCGAACAGCTGCTGCATGTCGAGGATCGAATCGATCGCCACGCCGGCCATGCCGACATCGCCGGCGACGCGCGGATGGTCGCTGTCATAGCCGCGATGGGTGGCAAGGTCGAAGGCCACCGAAAGCCCCTTCTGTCCGGCCGCCAGATTGCGCCGGTAAAATGCGTTCGACGCCTCGGCCGTCGAGAAACCGGCATATTGGCGGATCGTCCATGGCTGCTGGACATACATCGTCGGGTAGGGGCCCCGGATGAAGGGCGCTGCCCCCGGATAGGTCTCGAGAAACGGGACATTGGTCAGTTCCGCCTCGCCATAGCGACGGTTGACGTCAATCCCCTCAGGCGTCTCCCAGGCATCACCGGCTTCGGCGACCGTCGGAAGGTTAGGGCGAACCCAGGGCAGGACTGAAAAATCAGGAATGCGGCTCATACGATATCTCCCAAGCCCATGACCGGCACGAGTGCCCCGCCACGCCCCTTCATCAACAAGCCCAAAGACCACAGCCACCGGCTCATCGATTTTCGAAAGGCACCGCCCCATTCGCCCTCATTCCTGTGCTCGTTACAGGAATCCAGCCAAGGCGCGTCTGCGCCTTGAGGGGGCCGGTGCCACAAGCGCAAGAGTCTTTTCCGCCTAAGGACTTGGGCGTGCTGGATTCCTGTGACGAGCACAGGAATGAGGGAGGGGGATGCGCTCTGTGTCGCAAGATGGTCCTGTTTCCAGGAGGGGGCTGTCAGGCCGCATGGTCGTAAGGCAGATGTCACTCGGCCTTCTTGGCCACCTATCGATAACCTGCGCCCCGGGGCCACTCCCTTTTCCCGAGCATCACCCCATCCTCCCTCATTCCTGCGCTCGTCACAGGAATCCAGCCAAGGCGCGTCTGCGCCTTGAGGGGGCCGGTGCCACGAGCGCAAGAGTCTTTTCCGCCCAAGGACTTGGGCGTGCTGGATTCCTGTGACGAGCACAGGAATGAGGGAGGGATCGGTACTGTCGTCGACTGTTTGGACATCGATATCCTCTTGCGGCCGTTGGCTTCGAGCCATCAAGTTCCGACCAGCGGCACCCTGTTCGACCATCATAATACCGTCTCCTCGTCCCGTCGCACCAGCCGCACGCCGACAGTGGCAACTGTGGTCCGAGGTCCCAGCACCGTGACGAGCCGCTCCTTTTCCGCAGCAAACAGTGTCGTCCCTACAATCAGTCCAGACGGACGCTTCTGTCGGGATTGCGCCACCATCGATGCCAGGCTGCCATTGGCGATGGCGGTCTGCAAGCCGCCTGCGCGTTCGATATCGCCGAACAGCGCCCAGGCTTTTGCCGCAAGTGCATCGGTCAACGCCTCGAGGCCGCCGGAGCCTGCGGATGGGTCGGAGACGTGGTCGAGGTGGCTTTCGGCGGTCAATATAAGCTGCGTGTTGCGCGCCAGGCGTCGCGCCAGCGGGTCGGGAATGCCGTGGGCGAGGGTGTGGGGGAGGACGGCAATCTCGTCGGCGCCGCCCGTGCCGGCGGCAAATACCGCGATGGTGTTGCGCAGAATATTGGTCTCGGGATCGCGTAGCGTCAGCATGCGGTAGCTGGTTTCAGTGAAAACATGCGGCCGTATCGCTGGATCGACACCGCAGGCTTCTGCGATGCGGGCAAAGAGCAGCCGCGCGGCGCGCACCTTGGCCATGGTAAGAAACTGGTCCTGGTCGGCGCAGAGGTTGAGACTGATGGCGCCGAGCACCGCTTCCGGCTCAATGCGCTCGGCCTCCAGGAGGCGCAGATAGGCAGCGATTGCCGCTGCCATGACGGCCAGTTCCTCCGCCTCGGTGCCGCCGGCATTATGGATGATCCGCCCGTCAGCGTTCAGGATGGTGCCGCCGCGTGCCAGCCCTTGCCGCTGCCGGAAGCGGGTGCCGAGGTCGGCCGTCTCGACAGGCCGTCCGCCAAAGGCCGCCGGGGTGAAGGGGTCGATGCCGAAATGCACTGTCTGCGGCAGGTACGCGCCGGACTGCATGAGGTCGTCGACGACGGAAACCGACTGGCCGCCCTGTTCCAGCCGCACCGAAACGGGATAGCCTGCGGTGGCGGCAAAGAGCGATGCGACAAGGGCCTCCTCGCCGGCACCGATCCCCGTACCAAAACCCTGGGCGCTGTCGTCAAACACCATGCTGACAGCCGTGGCGCCGTTGGCCAGATCGTCGGCCAGTTGCGACAAGGCGCGTGTTGCATCGGGATCGTCGATCCGCTGGGAGATCGCCCAGGCCGCCGATGGCTGGCGACGCGCGAGCGGTGTTGCAGCCACACGTCTTTCGTAGAGCGGCTGGATGGCGATACCGTCGTCGGTCGCAGACACCAGCGTGCGGTCGAAATCAGCGCCCTTCAGCGCCTTGCCAACCAGCGCCAGCCAAGCCTCGCGGTCTGTGGCGGCAAAAGCCTGCGGGTCGAGAATGTTCAGCGTCATACGATCCTCCTCAGGTCGTTCTAAAGGAGCGAGGCGGCGTCGAAAACAACACATTGGATGGTTTCTCAAAATAACTGCGCCACCCAGCACAATTTGGATGACAAGCCTGCCTCACTGCCTCACTGCCTCACTGCCTACTGCCTACTGCCTACTGCCTACTGCCTACTGCCTACTGCCTACTGCCTACTGCCTACTGCCTACTGCCTACTTCTGCACCCGACACCAGCCTCGCGCCAGCCGTGGCTGGCAGGGTGCTTTGGATTGCTCCTTTTGCGCGTTCTCGATGATGGCTGGTCCTATGCTCCTTTCCCGTTTGCTGTTGCTGGCTTCGACTGTCTCCTGCCTCGCGCTGGCAAGTTGCAGCATCATTCCCGACACCGGCGCCACCGATCCGGATCGCTTTGCCCAGGAAACCGCGCCGGTCTTCTACCGGCCGGAAGGCATCGATCCCGAGAAGGTCAAGCGCCTGCCGGTGCAGCCGGTGCCCCAGGTGCGCAATATCTACCAGACTCAGTTTCACCAGACCTATGGCCTGCCGGTTTCCAATCCGGTGCACCAGGCAATGTATGCCCAGCAGCACGAAGACGATTTCACGCTTCCGGCCATACCCTATTCCCGGATCGATCCGCGCTTCCTGCGCCAGGAGGTCAGCTATCAGTCGACCGAGCGGCCGGGCACCATCGTCGTCGATACCCGGAACTACTTTCTCTATCTGGTCGAGGGCAACGGCAAGGCGATGCGCTACGGCGTAGGGCTCGGTCGCGAAGGCTATGCCTGGGCCGGGCGGGGCGTGGTGCAGTGGAAGCAGAAGTGGCCCCGCTGGACGCCGCCGGCGGAAATGGTGGCGCGCGAGCCGGACATGCGACCGATCTCGGCCGAGCGCGGCGGCATGAACCCGGGGCCGACCAACCCGCTGGGTGCCCGGGCGCTTTATATCTACAACAACGGCAAGGACACGCTGTACCGTGTCCACGGGACGCCGGACTGGCAGTCGATCGGCAAGCCGACATCGTCGGGCTGCGTGCGCATGCTCAACCAGGATGTCATCGATCTCTACAATCGCGTGCCGGCCCATACGCAAATTGTCGTGATGTAGGCGTCTCAGTCTACTATTTTAGGAGCTGTTGCATAAGCGCGATAGCGGCGGAAGATCAGGCGCTTTAAAGGCTTGTTAAGCTTGAATGGTCTTCAATCGGCGAAACTGATTCGGCACTTGTCGTTTTTGTCCGCCCGACGCCCCCGCACCATGGAATGATGTTCACACATGAACCTGCCTTCGTCTCTTTCACGCCGTAAATTTCTGACCTTCGCCGGCATCGGCGCCGCATCAACGCTCGCCGGCTGCGCCTCTTCGGCCGGTCCCGGCGGCCAGATCATCGAATACCGCAACCCGATGCCGATGATCAGCGGCTGGCTCGGCGGCAACGGCTATCGGGGCGAACAGCCAGATCCGGCCGTGATCTACGCTGCAATGGAAGACAACGGCTATCTCCTGCCGGCCATTCCGTATCAGCAGATCGACCCGAAGTTCTGGCGCCAGCGCGTCATCAACGACACCGGACAGCCGGCCGGCATGGTCATCGTCGATACACGCACCCGCTTCCTCTACATCACCGAACCCGGCGGCACGGCAATGCGCTACGGCATCGGCGTCGGTCGCGAAGGCTTCGCTTGGCAGGGCACCGGCGTTATCCAGTGGCGCCAGAAATGGCCACGCTGGAACCCACCGGACGAAATGGTTGCCCGTCAGCCGGAACTTGTCAAGTATTCGATCAAGAACGGCGGCATGGGCCCGGGCCTGAAGAACCCGCTCGGCGCGCGTGCTCTCTATATCTTCCAGGGCAAGCAGGACACGTTCTACCGCCTGCACGGTAATCCGGACTGGCATTCGATCGGCAAGGCCGTATCGTCGGGCTGCATCCGCATGCTGAATCAGGACGTCATCGACGTCTACGACCGCGTGCCGGAAAAGGCACCGATCATGGTCATCCAGTAATAGGCCTTGAAAATGCGGGTCAGTCTGATTTTGTCAGATTGGCCCGCAACTGCTGCAGGCGGTCGCGAAGACCTGCCATATCGTCGATGCTGCAGCCGATGGTCTCGCCGATGGCGAGCATGATGCCATCGACCTCACTTTTCATCGCCTCTCCCTTGTCGCTCAACGACACGATAAGCTGGCGTTCGTCCTCTGCATCGCGTGTCCGGACGATAAGCCCGTTCTGCTCGAGACGCTTCAGCAGCGGCGACAGTGTTCCGGAATCGAGATCCAGCTGCTCGCCGATCGCCTTCACTGGCAGCCGGCTTTTCTCCCACAGCACCAGCATCACCAGATATTGCGGATAGGTCAGGCCGACGCGGTCGAGGATCGGCTTGTAGGCACGCGTAAACGCATGCGCCGTGGCGTAGACGGCAAAGCACAATTGCCGCTCGAGGCGTTTTTCCTCGTCGGGCACCACTCGTCTTGTCACGTGCTCTGCCATTTCATCCTGCCGTTCAGTTCCCATGTAATTGCCCACAGGGGCTTTCCAAAATCAAACCGCAAATATCTATTGCACACAATTAGATTTCGCGATATATAAAATCATCCAACCGAGCAAGATCGTCCAACCGAGAAGGAAACGCGATATGCCTATTCTCTACACCACCAAGGCTTCTGCAACAGGCGGCCGTGCAGGCCACGCAGCATCTGAAAACGGCGCACTCGATGTGACGCTGACGGTTCCGAAGGAGCTGGGCGGCGACGGCGCTGCCGGCACCAATCCTGAACAGCTGTTTGCTGCCGGTTATTCCGCCTGCTTCCTCGGCGCATTGAAGTATGTCGCCGGCCAGCAGAAGGTCAGCATCCCGGATGACACAAAGATCACCGCAACGGTCGGCATCGGCCCGCGCGAAGACGGCACCGGCTTCGGTATCGAAGTGGCGCTGTCCGTCCACATCCCGGGCATGGAAAAGGCCGAGGCTGAAAAGCTCGCCGCTGCCGCCCACATCGTCTGCCCCTACAGCCACGCAATGCGCACCACGACCGAAGTGCCGGTCACCGTCGCCTGAGCCAGCATTTGTTGTGAGACGAAGGGCCTTCTCCCAGCCGGGAGGGGGCCTTTTTTGTCCTGGAACAAGATGATGATGTTGGCGAGGAGCGCTGCCGCTAAACACAACGGTTGCGCATGAGGGGAAATCCCGAAACTGCTTCGAGCAAATCAAAGTCAAACTGCATGAGACCAGGATGACGAGACGGCGGCAAGGCGATAATCGCCGCCGTCCCACTTCATCGAGGCTAGATCAGACCAGTTGGCCGAAATCGGCAGGACTGAAGTCCTTGAGAGCGGCGGTTTCGCCCGAATGGATCTTGGCGGCCCAGGCCGGATCACTGATCAGCGCACGGCCGACCGCAATGAGGTCGAACTCTTCGCGCTCCATCCGGCGCACCAGATTGTCGAGACCGGTCGGCGTAGAGCTTTCGCCGCCGAAAGCAGCCATGAAATCGCCGGAGAGGCCGACCGAGCCGACGCTGATAGTGGCAGCGCCGGTGAGCTTCTTCGCCCAGCCTGCAAAGTTCAGGCCGTTCTCTCCGTCTATCTCGGCAAATTCAGGCTCCCAGAAACGACGCTGCGAGCAATGCAGCACGTCGACCCCGGCTTCGACCAGCGGCACCAGCCAGTCCGCCATTTCATCCGGGGTTTCCGCCAGGCGGGCCTTGTAGTCCTGCTGCTTCCACTGACTGAGGCGCAGGATGATCGGATAGTTCGGACCGACTGCGGCGCGGATGGCTTTGACAACTTCGATCGGGAAGCGCGAGCGTTCCTTGATCGACGTGCCGCCAAACCGGTCGTCGCGGACATTGGTAAGGCCCCAGAAGAACTGGTCGAGCAGATAGCCATGGGCGCCGTGGATTTCGAGTGTGTCGAAGCCCAGGCGCTTGCTATCTGCGGCAGCGCGCGCATAGGCGGCAAGCGTGTCAGCGATGGTCTCGTCGCTCATTGCCTCGCCGAATGGTGCGTCTGGAGCCTCGAGACCCGATGGGCTCTCGATCGGCGATGGCGGAACCCACTCGGTTCGGGCATTCCTGACGGCGCCGACATGCCAGATCTGCGGCCCCATCTTGCCGCCGGCTTTGTGGACGGCGTCGATGACGTTGCTCCAGCCGGAAAGCGATGCTTCGCCATGGAAGAACGGCACATTGGGATCATTCTTGGCGGCCGGGCGGTCAATCGCCGTGCCTTCCGAAAGGATCAGTCCGACTTCGTTTTCGGCGCGACGGCGGTAATAGGCGGTGACGTTGTCGCCCGGTACGCCGTCCGGCGAGAACGAGCGCGTCATCGGCGCCATGACGATGCGGTTCTTCAGTTCCAGCGACTTGACGCGGAAGGGCTGGAACAAGGAGGATACGTCTGTTGAACTCATGGAAAGGCTCCGCATTGATGATGCGGCAGATTAGTATATCCTGGATACCTAGTGTCAATCAGGCACTTTTCGGCCACTAGGTTGCTCAAAGGAAACCACCATGTCAGAACAGCAGGCGTTGTCGCGGGAAGCCGGTGGAGATATCGCAGCCAAGCCCCGGAAAAAGGTTCTCAGCGCCGCCGATTGCCCACACCGCCTGCTTCTGGAGCAGGTCGCCGACAAATGGTCGGTGCTGCTGCTGGCAGCCCTTTGCGACGGCCCCCTGCGCTTCAACGAGATCCGCCGTACGCTGGAGGGCATCACCCAGAAATCCCTGACCCAGAGCCTGCGTCGTCTCGAGCGCAACGGGATCGTCGACCGCCGCGTCATCGATACATCGCCGGTTGCCGTCGAGTACAGCATCACCCCCCTTGGTCATTCGCTGAAAACGCCTTTCCGCGCTCTCTACAGCTGGACGGTCGACAACCTGCAGGACGTTGAGAAGGCCCGCGCCCGGTTCGACCAGAGGAAGGGTGGGTGAGGAGATGTTGCGATTGATTGCGCGACTGCTATAAGCGGCGATCTTTGCATCAGGAGTAAATTTCGATGGCAGCCGATAACGACGAATACGTGTATGACGAGGCAACAGGCGACTGGCGTCCCGCGTCCGAAGTAAAGGCTGCCGGCGCTTCCGGTGCCGTCGAAGTGCGCGATGCCTCCGGCACGGTTCTGAAGGACGGCGATAGCGTCACGCTGATCAAGGATCTCAAGGTCAAGGGCGCAGGCCAGACCCTGAAGCAGGGCACCGTCATCAAGTCCATCCGTCTGACCGACAATCCGGAAGAGATCGACTGCCGCCACGACGCCATCAAGGGCCTCGTCCTGCGCACCGAGTTCGTCCGCAAGCGTTGATCGCCAAAGCCCCGGGATCAGAACCGGGGCTCACTCCGGTTTTCTCGTTTCACACCCGGCGCTTGCTACCGCTTCAGGCTGCCAAGAATACCCCGCACCAGCGCCCGCCCGACCTGGGTCGCCACGGTGCGGGCGACACTTTTGAGCGCCGCCTCCATCACCGTTTCCCGCTGATAGCCGGCCCGTCCGGCCGGCTTTTCCTTGGTCTCGTCCTTGTCTCCGCCAAAGCCGGGCAGGGTCCAGCGGCCCGAGGCGTTGTCGTTGTCGGCGGGCTGAGCCTGTGGGTGCTGCTTGGCGGCGTCCTGGTCCGCAGCCTTGCTGGCCCGGGCGATCAGGATCTCGTATGCGGATTCCCGGTCTATATCCTGGTCGTACTGGCCGGCGACCGGGCTGTTGGCCATGATCTTCTGGCGCTCGTCAGCCGTGATCGGTCCGACGCGGCCGGAAGGCGGGCGGATCAGCGTGCGCTGGACGATAGACGGCGCGCCTTTGCCCTCCAGCGTCGACACCAGCGCCTCGCCGGTACCGAGCGTGGTGATGACGGTGGCGCAATCGAAATCGGGGTTGGGCCGAAACGTCTCGGCAGCGCTCTGTACTGCCTTTTGCTCACGCGGCGTATAAGCGCGCAGCGCATGCTGTACGCGGTTGCCGAGTTGGGCAAGCACGGTGTCTGGCACGTCGAGCGGGTTCTGGGTGACGAAATAGACGCCGACGCCCTTCGAGCGGATCAGTCGCACCACCTGCTCGACGCGCTGCGTCAGCACTTTCGGTGCGTCGTCGAAGAGCAGGTGGGCCTCGTCGAAGAAGAACACCAGCTTCGGCTTTTCGGGATCGCCGATCTCGGGCAGTTCCTCGAACAGTTCCGACAGCAGCCAGAGGAGGAAGGTCGCATAGAGACGTGGGTTCATCATCAGCTTGTCGGCGGCTAGTACCGAGATCTGGCCATAACCGTTCTGGCTGGTGCGCATGATGTCGCTGATCTTCAGGGCCGGTTCCCCGAAGAAATGCTCGGCGCCCTGCTGCTCCAGCACCAGCAGGCCGCGCTGGATCGAGCCGACAGAGGATTTCGAGATCAAGCCGTACTGGTTGGAAAGCGCAGACGCGTTTTCCCCCATGTAGTTGAGCAGCGCCTGGAAATCCTTGAGGTCGAGCAGCGGCAATCCGCCCTGGTCGGCGATCTTGAAGGCGATGTTGATGACGCCTTCCTGTGCTTCCGACGCATCCATCAGCCGCGACAGCAGCAGCGGCCCCATCTCGGCAATCGTGGTGCGGACGCGGTGACCCTTTTCGCCGTAGAGATCCCAGAAGATCACCGGAAACTGCTCGAATTCATACGGCGAGAGGCCGATCTCCTCGGCGCGTTTCAGCAGGAAATCCTTCGGCTCGCCCCGCGCCGCAATGCCGGAAAGGTCGCCCTTGATGTCGGCGCAGAAGACCGGGACGCCGGCCCGCGAAAAGCCCTCGGCCATCACCTGCAGCGATACGGTCTTGCCGGTACCTGTAGCACCGGTCACCAGCCCGTGGCGGTTGCCGAACTTCAGCGACAGGTATTCCTTGCCGGCGATGCTGTCGTCCGGCTTGCGGCTGGCGCCGAGAAAGATCTGTCCCTTGTCGTCAGCCATCCGTCGTCTCCCCACCGGATCAGGCAGCCCTGCCGGCTGCGATCGTGTTTTACATTGCTTAGTTATAAAGGGGGTCTTCCGCAGGAACAACAACTTGCTGCGGGCACTGCCATAATCGCAGAAAAGCTATCTCCCGCTTCGCGTCGCCTTGAGTTGGCAGGCCAAACAAAATACGCTTGAGGCTACCCTTTAATCCCTGTGGCAGGAGAGCCCCATGAACGAAGTCGTAGACCAGATCGCCGCCAAGGCAGGCATCGCCCCCGATATCGCCGAACGCGCCGTCGGCATGATGCTCGGCTTCCTGCAGCGCGAGGCGCCGGATGGCCCCGTCTCGAAGATGATCACGGCGATCCCTGGCGCGCCCGATCTCGTAGCCCAGTTCAATGGTGCCGAGACTGGTGGCGGCGGCGGCCTGCTAGGAGGCCTCATGAGCGCCGTCGGCGCTGGCGGCGGCATCATGGCGCTCGGTCAGGAACTGATGAGCCAGGGGCTCGGCATGAGCGAGATCTCGGCGCTCGCCAAGGAAACCATCGCAGTCGCAAGGCAATATGCCGGTGACGAAGTCGTCGACGAGGTCGTCGGCTCGATCCCGGGGCTCAGCCAGTTCGTCTGATCCGGTAATATAAGGCGGCGGTTCGGAAAAATTCGGACTGTCGCCTATGCCTCATTGTCCAGCCATTCGCGCAGCGCGGCGTTGATGCGCGTCTGCCAACCCGGACCACCCTCGCGAAACCGCTCCAGGACATCCGCATCGAGCCGGATTGTCGTCGATTCCTTCGGTGTATCGATCAGCGGCCGACCGCGCCTGACGGGCACGCTCCTGAATTTCTCGATCCATTCGGGTGTGGAAAGGTCAGGCGCGTCGTCCTCGTCATGCCATTCTGCCTGCGTAGACTTTTCGCTCTCGGTCATTGGCCTTCCTCATGCTGATTATACGCTCATGACCATCGCGTGGTGTCCACACGACGATTATCATTCTGCCGTCAAGCCAACCAACGGTGATGAACCTCTGTTCGCCGTAGTCGGCTCGATCGTCTTCTCTGGTGAGGGTATCACCGGCAAAAACTTCGCTGCAGCGCGCAAAGTCCAGCCCACGCTCCCATAGGGCACCATTGCGTTTTGCAGGATCGAAAACAATCGCCATTTTTGTTACTACAAAAATCTATAATTTGCAATAACGATACGATAGCAACTTTTGCGAGCAATGATAGTCCCGACGAGGCCCGTTGCCCGGGCGCCAAACTTCAGCCGCCCTTCACCACCACCAGAAACATCCGCGGAAAGCGCAGCAGCACGCGGCCGTCGGCGAGTGGGGGGTAGGCTGCCCGGACCCGTTCCAGGTAGTCGGCAGTGAACTCATCGCGGTGGGTGCTGCCGGCGTTGTCGAGATAGGGGCGCAGGCCGGTGCCCTTGACCCATTCGACGATCGCTTCAGCATCGGCCATCGGGTGGTTGTAGATGGTATGCCAGATGTCGATGCGCGATGACTTGCCGATCAGCCGGTCGTAATAGACGGAGGGTTCGGCGAGGGGAGTGCGGCGGACGCTCTTTGCCTCGAACGCCGGACGCCAGGGCCCGGCATGCGTTGTCTCTTCCATCAGCAGGTGTGTCGGCTCGTTGAGATTGTCCGGCATCTGCACCGCCAGCACGCCGCCGGGCGCAAGGCCGTCCAGCAGCCTGTCGAAGATGTCGAGATGGTTGGGCAGCCACTGGAAGACGGCGTTGGCAAACAGCAGGTCGGTCTTTTCGCTCGGTTGCCAGGTCGCAAGATCCGCCTGCGTGAAGGTAGTGCCGGGCATCCGCCGGCGCGCGCTCTCCAGCATGTCGAGATCGCTGTCGAGGCCGGAAACCCCGGTGGCACCGAAGCGCTCGACGATCAGCTCCGTCGAATTGCCGGGTCCGCAGCCGAGGTCGATTGCACGGGCAACCGTTTCAAGCGGCACCTGCGCCAGCAGGTCGCGCGCCGGGCGGGTGCGCTCGTCCTCGAACTTCACATACTGGTTTGCCGACCACGCCATGTCATGTCTCCCTGTCTTTTCAGACAGACCATTGGCGCCAACTATGACGCCAGCATGACGTCAGGCCGGCTCCGCGACCCGGCTGATCCGCACCTTGGCGATGTTGCGGCCTTCCAGCTTGACGATCTCGAAAGCCAGGTCCTCGGAGGCAAAGTTCTCGCCCTCGTGCGGCAGGTGGCCGAGACGCCAGAGGATGAAGCCGGCCAGCGTCGAATAGCGGTCGTTTTCGTCGACGAGGTCGGCGTCGACCAGTTTCGAGGCCTGGCGGATGTCGATCCAGCCATCGACGGTCAGCGATCCGTCCGCGCCCCTCTCGATTGACAGTTTTTCGTCGTCCTCGTCCGGAAATTCGCCGGCGATGGCTTCAAGCAGGTCGGTCGTCGTCACCATGCCCTCGATCTCGCCGTACTCGTCGAGAATGACGGCAATCGCCTGGTTCGAAAGCCGCAGCTGCTCCATCAGCTTCAGCGCCGTGATGCTTTCATGCACGACGAGCGGCTGGCGGATCGACCGCGCCAGATCGACAGCGCCGTCCTTCAGGAGGTCGCGTAGCAGATCGCGGGCGCTGGCGATGCCGATGAAATTGTCGAGGCTGCCGCGCGCCACCGGAAAGCGCGAATGGCCGACGTCGAGGATCAGCTGCTGCAGTTCGGCCTGGGGCTTGTCGAGGTCGAGCCAGTCGATGTCGATGCGGGGCGTCATGATCGAGCGGGCAGAACGGTCGGCCAGTGCCAGCACGCCCTGGATCATGTCCTTCTCCTCGTTCGAGAAGACTTCGGCTTCGCCGGCCTGTTCGGCGATCAAGTCAACCGTCTGCCCGAGCGTGCCCTGAGAGCGCTTGCCGCCGAGCAGGCCCAGCACCGCGTCGGCGGTGCGGTCACGGATGTTGCTCGGCGTGATTAGCCGCTCCTTGCTGTGGCGTGCGAGCTGGTTCAGCGCCTCGATGATGACCGAGAAGCCGATTGCCGCATAGAGATAGCCCTTCGGTATGTGGATGCCAAAACCTTCGATGATCAGCGAGAAGCCGATCATCATGAGAAAGCCGAGGCAGAGGATGACGACGGTCGGATGCTTCGAGACGAACAGCGTCAGCGGCTTCGACAGCATAAGCATGACGCCAACGGCAATGATGACGGCCATCATCATCACCGCGAGGTCCTGCACCATGCCGACGGCGGTAATCACGCTGTCGAGCGAGAAGATCGCGTCGAGCACGACGATCTGCACGATCACCTGCCAGAAGACGGCATGGACCTGCTTCTTATCCTTGCTGTCCTCCTGGCCTTCCAGCCGCTCGTGCAGCTCCATCGTCCCCTTGAACAGCAGGAAGATGCCGCCGATGATGAGGATGATGTCACGGCCCGAGAAGCCGAAATTCATCACCGTGAACAACGGCGTCGTCAGCGTCACGATCCAGGCAATGGAGGCCAGCAGTCCAAGACGGATGACCAGCGCCAGGCCGAGACCGATAAGCCTTGCCGAATCGCGCTGTTGCGGCGGCAGCTTGTCCGCGAGGATCGCGATAAACACGAGGTTGTCGATGCCGAGAACGATCTCGAGAACGATGAGGGTGGCCAGACCGACCCAGACGGAAGGATCGGAAATCCAGTCGAAGATCATAGTTCTGCGTTGGCGGCCGCAGTCATTACAGACCGGCCACTCCCCTGTTTTGAGATTGGGTGATGTGTGTTTACGCTTAGATCGGCCGACGACGGGCGTCCACGCGTCGAAATGCCGATGGCTGGTGTCACGGACGAGGAGCGCCAGCGACCCGCTTCGCCGGGTCTACAATCGTCGCTGCCCTCGTCTGCCGGCATATCGCGCTCGGCATGGGGCAGGCTTGTACTGGATGGGTCGCTATCGGGCATCGGTGCAATCTGGCGTCGAACTGCTGTTTGCGCAAGGGGGAGAGGACGAAAACATCGGTACAGGCGAGGTTATGAACACACTGCATGCCAGCAAGCCGACCGCAGCGCGCTGCGGCGGTCGGCCTTGGATATTACGATGCCAGAATACGGATGCCGTGCTCGCCGGCGGCAACCAGAAATCGTTCGGCTTCCTCGTCGGACGCGACTTCCGCCTGCGGGCCGATGTCGGCAACTTCGAAATAGGTGGCCATGTCCTTGTCGATGATGGCCGAAAAGACGACGGCTTCGGGGCCGGTATTGCTGTAACCATGCGGCACGTTGCCGGGGATGGAAATGATGTCGCCAGCCTGCGCCTGCGTCTCCGAGAGGCCGGAGTCGGTCATCTGCTGCACAGTCAGCGTACCCTCGAGAATGCGGAACACTTCGGGGCTGGCATGGCTGTGAAGAGGCGTGCCGCCACCGGAGGGAACCGTGACGTCGAAGACGTTGAGCCACGTGCCTTCAAGGCGCGCCTGGCGCTGGACGTGGTCGCCGAGCACGAAAAGAGGCTTGGCCTGTGCTGCCGTATCGGCATGGGAGGAGTCGGACATGATGTCGCTTTCTTGTTTTTCTTCTTGAGGACGCGTCCGTTAAACCCTTCGACCACCCTTGGCAACCGTGCGGCCATGGTCATACGGACGGGCAGCCCTGCGTCATATTCACGGGTACGAACGCGGCATTGCAGTCTGAAGCGCATTCGAGCGACCTTTGGAGGTCGGCCGAACCAGCCGTGCATCGCCACCTTCGTGCCCTTGCAACTGAGTGCTAGCACGCTCTCCGATACAGACATGTGACAAGCAAGACATCGGAAGCGAGGCGTATGGCCCGAATGCAACCCGGCGACTAAGCGCTCCCGATGAAGCCGCCGACCGCGACGTCAAAACCGCGTGATGACGCTGATCCCGAGGCCTTCCGCCCGGTCGAGCGTCATCAGCGCGGGAATAGCCTCTTCCAGGCTGATCCGGCGCTGGATGAGCTTCTGCGGCGCGATCTTGCCGGCAGACAGCATGGCGAGCATCGCGTCGTAGCGCCAGGCCTGCATGCCGTGGCTGCCATAGATCTCGAGTTCCTGGCTGATCACCTGCGCCATCGGGATGGCCGGGGTCGCGTGCTGGCCGAGCATCAGCCCGACCTGCACGTGTCGGCCGCGTCGGCGCAGGTTGCGGATAGAGTTGAAGCAGGTCGTGGGGTGGCCGAGCGCGTCGATCGACACATGCGCGCCACCGCCGGTGATCTCGCGCACGGCCTCGGCGACATCCGAAACGGTGCCGGCATTGATCGTCGCCACCGCACCGCATTCGCGGGCAAAGGCCAGTTTTTCGTCCGAAAGGTCGATGGCAATGGCATTGGCACCGAGTGCGGTGGCGATCATGATCGCCGAAAGCCCGACGCCGCCGCAGCCGTGCACGGCGATCCATTCTCCGGGCTTGGTCTTCGCCTGGTCGGTGACGGCACGGAACGACGTGGCAAAGCGGCAGCCGAGGCTGGCCGCTGTCGCGTCGTCGATCGTCTCCGGAAGATGCACCAGATTGGTGTCCGCATAGTCGATCCCGACATATTCGGCGAACGATCCCCAGTGGGTGAAGCCCGGCTGGAACTGGTTCGGGCAAACCTGCTGGTTGCCGGAATGGCACTCGCCGCAATGGCCGCAGCCGGAGACGAAAGGCACGGTGACGCGGTCGCCGACCTTGAAGCGCACGACACCGCGCCCCGTCGCCACCACCTTGCCAGCCAGTTCGTGGCCGGGAACATGGGGAAGGGCGATATCGGGATCATGCCCCATCCAGCCATGCCAGTCGCTGCGGCAGAGGCCGCTCGCACCGACCGCGATGACCACCCCGTCTTCCGATGGCGTCGGATCGGGCAAGGTGCGGATTTCGGGTTTAGCCTCGAAGGCTTCGTAATACATGGCGCGCATCGGCAGTTCCGATTCGAGTGGGCGTTGGATGGTGTCCATGATGGCACGCCACCACGGCTGCTTCCACTCTGCGGCCCATCAATTCTGCTCATGCACCAATTCATGCGACGGATGGCAAGCGCAGGAAAGTTGCGCCGGCTTTGCACCTTCGCGTCATTTGTTGCGAATGGATTTGCCTTGGAGATTTCTTCTTGATTCTCGCCTTCCATGAGGTCTTGTCTCGTGACGAAATTCGAAGGAGACCACCATGGCTGTCGATACATCGCCGCGTTCCGCCACCTGGACCTATGTCGACGGCGAGTGGCTGCCCGGCAACCCGCCGCTGATCGGGCCCACGTCGCATGCGATGTGGCTGGCCTCGACGGTCTTCGACGGTGCACGCTGGTTCGATGGCATCGCGCCCGATCTCGATCTGCATTGCCAGCGCGTCAACCGCTCGGCCCGCGCCATGGGCCTCGAACCGACCATGACGGCCGAACAGATCGAGGCGCTGGCCATGGAGGGCGTGAAGAAATTCGATGGCACTTCGGCGCTCTATATCAAGCCGATGTACTGGGGCGAGCACGGGATGCCGACCAGCGTCGTCGCCGTCGATCCGGCCTCGACCCGCTTCGCGCTCTGCCTGTTCGAAGCGCCGATGAACAATGCCAAGCCGCAGTCCCTGACCGTCTCGCCCTATCGCCGCCCGTCGCCGGAGACGGCGATGACCGAGGCCAAGACCGGCTCGCTCTACCCGAACAGCGGCCGGATGATTATCGAAGCCCGCAGCCGTGGCTTCGACAATGCGCTTGCCTGCGACATGAACGGCAACGTCGCAGAAACCGCATCCTCGAACGTCTTCATGGTCAAGGACGGCGCTGTATTCACACCCGTCGCCAACCGCACCTTTCTGGCCGGCATCACCCGCGAGCGGATCATCGGCCTGCTCCGCCAGGCCGGCTTCGACGTTCGCGAGACGACATTATCCGTTGCCGACTTCATGGCGTCGGACGAGGTTTTCACGACGGGCAACTATTCGAAGATCGTCAGCGTCGACCGCCTCGATGGCCGCACCTTCGGCGAAGGACCGGTCGCTCGCAAGGCACTGGAAATCTACATGGACTGGGCCCATTCGCGCAAAGCCACCGACGAGTAATCGGCTCATCTTTAGACGCATGAAGACGAGTTGGCGGCGAGACACGATGGCCACGCCCGCTGCGGGCGGCACAGGCGTAGTGCGAAAATCCTACTTGGCCCGTCCGACGGGCTTGCCCTTCGTCTGCCAGAGCGCATGCACCTCCTGCCAGTCCGGCACGCGGTCGGCATAGAATCCCAACGTCTTGCCGGTCGCAATCGAACCGAATGCCTTCATCGCCTGCAGATGCGCGCCGTCGACAAGATAGCGGCGCATGGCGGCCTCGTCTTTCCAGACTGTCAGCGTGTGATGGACGCCGTCTATCTGTCGTGTATCCGTCGAGATGTTCCCCTCTGCCTTCTGCGCCTGCAGCATCGAGGGGATGGCGTGCCACCAGAAGCGCGGGAGATGACGCCGCGCCTTGATCTGCAGGCCCGTAATCGACACGTAGACCATCGTTCCGTCCATGACTGCTCCCGTCCGCGAGGCCTGCTGGCTCGCATCTAGACACTGTAAAGATATATGGCATTCATGCCGGCCTCTCGTCAAGGGCGATCTTGTCGGTGTAAGGATGCGGGATGACTCAGACCTATCATCATGGTGCGCTTCGTCCGGCCCTGCTTGCCGCAGCGGAGGCAATCCTCGACCGCGACGGTATCGACGCCCTCACGTTGCGGGCCGCGGCACGCGAAGCTGGCGTCTCCCATGCGGCACCGTCCCATCATTTCGGCGATATCACCGGCCTGCTGACCGAGTTGGCGGCCGCAGGCTTCGTCCGACTGCGGCAGGCTCTCGAGAAGCATCTGGCCGAACCGGACCCACGCACGCGAGTTCAGGCACTGGCGCACGGTTATGTCGCCTTCGCCAGGGCCCATCCCGGGATATTCCTGCTGATGTTCCGCTCGGAGCGGCTGGACTGGTCTTCCCCGGCGCTGGCGACGGCAGGCGTCGCCGCCTTCGCCCTGCTGACCCCTGACCAGTCCGGCCCGGCACCGGCCACCACGCCGCAAAACTTCGAGACCCTGGTGCTGGCCAGCACACGCTGGTCGCTGATGCACGGGCTGGCCACCCTGCTGATCGACGGCCGGCTCGGCGCAATGGCGGAAAAAACGCCGGACGCGGATCTCGAGCGACTGATCGAGGCGGTGATCCGCAATGGTCTCCCGGCCTGATCGAGGCGCTCGTCAGACTGTTTGCCAAATTCCCCGTTGCACAACAGAAGAAAATGCATTTTCCTTGTGACCAAGCCGGTGTTTCCGAGTTTTGTCTGAACCGTAATGTGCCGGAGAGCGGGGAGGGGTTCATGAAGAGCAACCGCGCCAGCCTGGAAGAGATCCGCGGCTTTTTCGCCAAGCGCATGGCCGCCGTCAGCCTGTCCCGCGATCCACGCCTCGAGCGTGTCTTCGAGCTCGTTCCCCGCGAAGTCTTTCTCGGCCCGGGGCCGTGGCATGTCTGGGTAGAGGGCAGCAACTACCTGGAAACGCCGAGCGCCGATCCCGTCTATCTCTACGAGAACAACCTTGTCGCCCTGGATGCAGCCAAAGGCATCAACAATGGCGAGCCTTTCCTGCATGCCTCGTGGATCGGAGCGGTCGCCCCGCAGCGCGGCGAAAGCGTAACCCATATCGGCGCGGGTACTGGATACTACACGGCCATCCTGGCGCTTCTGACCGTGCCGGATGGCAAGGTCACAGCTTTCGAACGGGAAACCCATCTCGCCGACAGAGCGCGGCTCAATCTCCAGCCCTTCGAAGGCGTCACCGTCGTCAATGCCAACGCCACGCAAGCAGCCATGCCGATGTCCGACGTCATCTACGTCAATGCCGGCGTTGCCGCGCCCCCGGTTGCCTGGCTGCAGGCGCTGAAGCCAGGCGGGCGGCTGATTTTCCCCTGGCGACCGACGCAGGGTGTCGGATTGACGTTGCTCATCCGCGCCGATGCAAATGGCTTCAGCGTCGCCCCGCAGAGACCGTCGTGGTTCATTCCCTGCATCGGCGCATCCGATGAGATCGTCGCGACGCGGACGCCACAAAGCGCATCGGAGGCACGATCCGTCCGCTCGGTATGGATCACGACCGCAAGGGCGCCGGACGACACCGCCATTGCCGTCTATCCCGATGTCTGGTTTTCCAGCGATATCCCGCAATCTGCCTGAGCGGCTTTGGGTGCGGTGACATTCCTGCAAATTAAAGCCGCCGCCTCACGCCCTCGCATGCTATGCTCTGCGCGAGACCTGCGATGCCACGCTACCGCAGGCAGCTTTTCCGGACGCAAGGGGACAAGAGGCGATGACGCTTCAGCCCCCGATTTTTAAAGGCGACCGGGCCGTTTTCAGAAGGTAGTCCGATGTCGCTTACGTTTCCCAATGCCAGCCGCAGCTATGACGAACCCGGTCGCCGCGTTCGCTTCCTCGGTCACGACGGCATGTTCCAAGTCCAGCTGTTCGTCGATGTCGACGTGTTTGCCGGCGCCAATTCCGAGGCCGGCTATCTCGCCGCCTTCGACGCCAAGCGCAGCGGCATCCAGGCCGTCGCCACAAAGGCCTACGCCGCCACCCGCCGCAGCTCCTACATCCTGACGTCGAAGGATTTCAGGTAAAACAGCACCATCCGACTTTGAACGAGACGGCGCCCTCTCAGGCTGCACCGCTCTTTTCATGTCGCGGCCGAACCATCCAGCTGTAGACCGCGCCGGCTGACAGCAGCACGCAGGTGCCTAAAAATACCGCGCGCATGCCGATGTGGCCGCCGACGAAGCCGCCGAGCACCGGGCCGACCACCTGGCCGACGAACTGCGACGAGGTCGACAGGCCGAGGATACCGCCGGCGGCCGCATCGGGCACGCTGTGGCGGATGACGGCGGCGATGCAGGGCAGCAGCCCGCCGAGCGCCACGCCCATCAGGAAGCGCAGTATAATCAGCTGCCAGGCGCTGGTCACGAACGCCTGCGGTATCAACAGCAGCGCGGCGATGCCGAGCGCGCCTGATATCACCGGCCAGTGGCCGATGCGGTCGGCGAGCTTGCCCAGCCACGAGGCCGATAGCACGCTTCCCAGCGCCGCCACGGACATCACCACGCCCGATATCAGCGTCAGCTTCGTCTGGTCGTCGATAAGGTCTGCGACATAGACGGTGATGATCGGCTCGATCGACATGTTGGCGAGCATCAACAGCATGCCGGTTGCCAGCATGGCGATGACCGGCCGCTTGTCCTCGATCGAGCGCCAGCCGCCGCTAGCCTTGGCGGCTTGTCTGCGGGAGGCCGATTTCTCCTCCTTGATCAACAACATGGTGGCGAGGAAGGTCAGGAAGATCACCCCGCCGGCTGCAAGGAACGTGTTGCGGATGCCGATGATAGCCGGCAGCGCGCCGCCGATCAGCGGCCCCACCAGATTGCCGGCCATGATGCCCGAAGATACCATGCCGAGCGCCCAGGCGACGCGATGCTTTGGCGTCTGCGTGGCCACAAGCACCATCGACCCCGAGGCATAGCCGCCGGCAAGCCCGGTGAACAGCCGCAACGCCACCAGCTGCCAGACGCTGTCGACCATGCCCATCAGGCCGATGGCGAGGGTCATGCCGAGGCTGGCGCGCACGAGCATCAGCTTGCGGCCGTAGATATCGCCGAGCCTGCCCCAGATCGGCGCGACGAAGGCTGCGGCAAAGAAGGTGGCGCCATAGGCGATGCCCGACCACTGGACGATTCCGGCCTTGTCGCTGACGCCGAGTTCTTCGACATAGAGCGGCAGAAACGGCAGCAGCAGCGTCATCGCGACGATGGTGGTGAAGGAGCCGACGAGGCAGACGATCATGTTGCGCATCCAGTGCGCCGTGACATCCTCGCTCGCGGTCTTGCTCATGCCCGTCCCGGTCATTCCCTGGCCCTGGCGTTCAATGTATAGCGCAGTTCGGCGGTGCCGCTCGACAGGATATGGCCATCGGCGGCCAGCAGCAGGTCCGCCCGGGTGAACGCGTCCGGCAGGCCGAGGTGCTCCACATCCAGCGCGTAGACGGTGACGCGATAGTGGTGGATGCGCTGATCGTTCCAGGGTGGGCAGGCGCCGTGATAGCCGCCCTGCGGGCCGTTCTTCAGCGACCCCTCGCCAAAGCCGTTCTGTCCTCGCCGGCCGTGGTCGGTGCGTTTCAGCGGCAGTCCCGCCTTGGTCAGGCCGTTGCCGTCGATTGCCTCGGGCAAGTGGCTGAAGTCGGAGGGAATGTCGGCCAGCACCCAATGGACGAATTCCTCGCGCGGCGCGGTCTCGGCAATCACCGTGTCATCCCTGTTGAAGCCGCTGCGATCGACGGGCACGTCGGGATCGACCATGGTGACGGCATAGGATTTCGTGCCCGTCGGGCCCTTCGACCAGGACAGCGACGGGCTCTCGTTTCGTCCCGGCCTGAGCTTGCCCTGATGCACGACGCAGGCAGCATTTGCCGGCGGCAGCATACGTCCGGGCTCGGCCTTGCCGAAGCTGACCGCAAGATCGGCGGCAAAGGCCGGCACTGCCGAGGCGGGGAGAATGAGGCCAGCCACGGCGGCAAGCACAATGGCACTCGGAAATCTGTCACTCGTTCGCATGGAAGCCCCTTTGGTGGATCGCTGGACACTGGCTAACAGATCGCCGGCCGGACCATGAGCACGGAAACGCTCGATTGGAAGTCTGAAACGCTTAAATCGGCTCGGTCGTGCCGTGCTGGATGAGCGCCCGCCGGCGTTCTGCAAAGCGCCTGGGCGAGCGGTAGCCTGTCGCCAGCGCCGCTTCCCGCAGGCTAAGCCCATCCTCCGCCAGCATCGTTTCGGCCAGTGCCATGCGCTCGCCGGCAATCACGGCACGGAGCGAGGTGCCCTCCATCCCCAGCCGCCGGCGCAGCGTCGCATTGCTGGTGCCGAGCTCGGCGGCGATCAGGTCGGCAGTCCAGGCCCGGTCGGGCTGCCAGCGCACCAGCGCCCGGATGGCATCGGTCGTGGTCTCCGCCCGCGCGGGCAGGGCGCCACGCATTGCCAGAACCATCAGGATTTCCAGCACCCGGTGTTCGGCGATCATCGTCGGCAGATTGCCGTCCATGATCCCGTCGCCGGCATGGCGGATCGCCTCGGCAAGCGCCGCATCGAGCCCGATGTGGGCAAGCGCAGGCCGCCGCAGCGGAGAGAGGCCGGACTCTGCCCGGCGCACCAGCGCATCCGGGAAGTCGATGAAGATGGCGCGGTATGCGCCGCTTGCCGGATCCGGATCGTTGACGACCTCGCCGCGCCAACCGGACGGCAGCACCAGAACCGTGCCGGCATCGAGACGCTGATGGCGGCCCATGCTGAGCACTTCCTTGCTGCCCTCGACGATGACAACGATCGACAGGCGCGCAAAGGCGGCACCGGCAATGCGCTCGCGCCTGTGGGTGACGAAGGAGAACAGCGACGGTGCGGCATTCCGGTCGGCGAGCGGCGCCATCGGCCTGCGATCTTCAGCCACCAGACGGCGCAGGCGCTCGAGAATGAGACGGGATTCAGACATGTCATGCTCCAGGCGGGAGCCGATATCTACGCCGACGTTTCGCCGGATGCCAAGGCCGGATACGGCGTAAAACGGCGTCTTTTCCGCATGTAGACGGGAACTAGCGACAGGCTGGCGTCGCCAAAAGATGGAACCGACCGCCGCTGGCAAATGTTATGGTTGTGCCCATCATAAGAGAAGAGGATATCCCCATGACAGACGAAGCCAGGATCTCGCCCGCTGCCCAGTCGCTGAAGCAGGAACAGGCAGACCAGCGCAACACCGCCGCAAAAGGCGACCTCGACACCGGACTCGAGGATAGCTTTCCGGCATCCGACCCGGTCTCCATGACGACAAGCAGCATTTCCGGCGGTCGCACCGACGTCGAGGAAGCTGAAAAGGTCAAGACCCAGGCGGAATAGCCGCCGGTGCCGAACCCGTCAGGCTCCGGGGCCTGAGAGCCCAGACGGCAGGACTGCATCGCGCAATTCGTCCTGTCCGGGCTGTCGGTCGGCAGCCTTGTGCAGCAGTGTCGACGTGTAGCCGCGCGTCCCGTTGCCTTCGATCAGCGTCACGTCGGCATTCCCGGGATTGTCGGATTCTTCGAGCCAGGTGACGGGATGCTGCAGGAAATTCATCTCGAAGGCACGGTTGGTAACGCCGTGGCCGACGATCAATACGCTATCGTGGCCGTGCAGTGCCTCATGCATGACGGTCTGCAGGAACAGCCGCATGCGCTGCGCCACGTCGGCGCGGCTTTCGCCATCCGGTGGCCGGGCGTAAAACTTGGCGCCATTGCTGCGCAGCCGCGCCCACCGCTCGAACTCGTCCGGAAACTTCTGCCTTTGCTCGACATGGTCGTAGATCTCGGTGAAGACTCCGAAATCCTGCTCGCGCAACAGATAGTCTTCCCGCACCTTGCCGACGGTTGCTGCTGGCAACACCGTCAAAAGCGCATCCTTGCTCTGGCGCGTCCTGAGGAACGGCGAGAACCAGACGCGCAGCTTCGGACGCTCGAACTCGGGAAGGCTGTCCAGGTATTTGGCAATCACGCCGCCAGCCTGCGCCACCTGACGATAGCCCCATTGGCTCAAGGGCACGTTGTGGTCGCCGAATTCACGGTAGGCATGGCCATCGAGGTTGCCGAGGGATTCGCCGTGGCGAACGAGAAAGATGCGCATCAGCCGTTCCGCATTGTCAGCATGCCACCGCTGGCGGCGTGTTTCGGGGCAAGGCTCAGAGCCGCCGGGACCAGAGCATTGCCACGACACCGCAGATCGCCGTGATCGCGCCGCGGTAGACCCAGGGGCGCTGGTCGATCATGAAGCTGCTGGCGGGGTAGGGGAAGTAACCGCTGCCCTGTGCGGCCCAGATCACTCCGGCGATGAACAGCAACAGACCCAAAACAAACAACGCTTTTCTTGCCATCGTCCCATCCTCGCTTGAAAGGACGACATAGCAGTTCCTGCGCCCGATGCCTACCGTCACGATGGTGGTGAAGAGGCTACTGACAGAATCTGACAGTGGGAGCGTCTACTCCTGCGACATCGAGCAAGTCTCGCAAACGGCAAGGAGCACCACATGATAACCTGGTTACGCAGCGCGGCCATTGCGCCCGGCAAGGTCCCCGACGCATTCGCCTTCGTCAAAAAGGCAGCAGGGCTGATTGAAGAAAACCACGGCATCCGGATCGCCATCAGCCGGCCGCTCGCCGGAAATCCGACGCGGATATTCTGGTCTGCGCAGCACGAGGATCTTCAGGCCTTCGAGCGTGACCACAAGGCGATCAACACCGATGCCGCGTTTCTGCGATTGCTCGGCGAGGCCAGCAGCTGCTTCATTGCCGGCTCGACTCACGATGAAATTCTGCAGACGATTTAAGGATGCGACGATGACAGATGCCGGCAGCGCCAGCGCTGCTCAAATCAGGCTCCCGACCTCGATCGTCGGGTGGTCGGACGGGATCGCGATGGCTATGTCGGCATCTTCGAGCCCAGCCATGGCTACCGCCTTCGCGTCGGAAATGCCGACGAGCGCAAGGTTGGGGTAGGCGCGGGCTCGAAGCGGTGTCTCGACAATGACCGAACGGCCCTTGAAAAAGAACAACATGGCACTCTCCTGTGGGCGTTGGCGATGCTTGACGAGGGGCTTCTGGCGCATGTCGTAGAGGCCGGCGGCAGTTGGATCAGGATGCCTTCAGGCGATCCGTCCGGAAATGCTGCCGGTCAAGGCCGCCGTTACTCGGCGGCGATATCCGGAGCGATGTCATAGGCTTCGATATCGCGCTCCTGGCTTACACGCTCCTGGGAGACTTCGTCGTTGCGCATCCGGTATTGCGGCGAATTATCCCGCACCGGCAGCAGGGCGATGATGCGGTAGGTATCGGCTGCACGCGGCGACAGGCCTTGGCGGCTCTTGAGGCGTACGGACTGGCCGATCGGGAAACGATGAACTGACATGGGCGCTTTTGCTCTCCGCCACGTCGCCGGTCGCCATCAGGGCGCCGTAGCGTGGTCTTTATCTCAAAGTCGAGTACTGAGGCGAATGCCATCCGCGGCATCCGTCGATCGCAAGGCGCCGGTCAAGGCCAACTCGGGACAACGTGTGATTGCCGCCCGTCCCTGGCTCTCCAGTCCCCAGCGATCGACAAGAGCATAGCATGAAGCGCGCGACAGGCTAGACCTCTTGGCGGTTGCAGTCCTGCCGAAGGCTTTGACACTCGGAACGTGCCCATGAAGGGCTAATCCAGCGTTTCATGACGACCGCGTCGATGCGGCGACAACTGCAGGCTGAATGCGGCCCGTGCTGCCAATACAGGCGGCGGACCCCTCCAGCGGCGAGCGACATGGTAGGCCCTCCGGGCCTCCGCTACCTAGCCTGTTTGTCATGCGCCTGAAATACGGCGGATTTTTTCGGTAGGCGCTCCGATTTTTGGCCCCTGCGCGGTTGCCTCGTGCGGGTTCCGCTCCTATGTTCCGCCTCACCTGCCAACAGGAGAACAAGACCATGGCTTTCGAATTGCCTGAACTTCCCTATGACTACGATGCGCTTTCCCCCTTCATGTCGAAGGAAACCCTCGAGTTTCACCACGACAAGCATCACAAGGCCTATGTCGACAACGGCAACAAGCTCGCCGCCGAAGCCGGCATGAGCGATCTGTCGGTCGAAGAGGTCGTCAAGAAGTCGTTCGGCACCAATGCCGGTCTCTTCAACAACGCTGCCCAGCACTACAACCACATCCATTTCTGGAAGTGGATGAAGAAGGGCGGCGGCGGCAACAAGCTGCCCGGCAAGCTGGAAACAGCCTTCGCCTCCGATCTCGGCGGCTATGACAAGTTCAAGGCCGATTTCGCAGCCGCAGGCACCACGCAGTTCGGCTCCGGCTGGGCCTGGCTCTCCGTCAAGAACGGCAAGCTCGAAATCTCCAAGACACCGAACGGCGAAAACCCGCTAGTCCACGGCGCAAGCCCGATCCTCGGCGTCGACGTCTGGGAACACTCCTATTACATCGACTACCGCAACGCCCGCCCGAAATATCTCGAGGCATTCATCGACAGCCTGATCAACTGGGATCACGTGCTGGAAATGTACGAAACGGCAACCAAGTAAGTCTAGCGCACCACCCAGAAAGCCCGGCCCCGCGCCGGGCTTTTTTCTATTTTGGCCGGCCTCCGCCAATCTCCCCTTGCGGGAGAGATGTCGGCATCGTCGACAGAGGGGCGCGCCGCCCCACGCGCAAGATGGCCTCTTGCCCCATCCAACTCAGCCGCCAATCCACAAAAATCCCCCTCGCGTGGACCGCCATAAATCAGGCGCAGTTCAATTTAACCTTGCAGGCCGGCGGACCGGTTGTGCCAACCGTCTGCCTGGGCGCGAAACGTCGCGGCCAATACACGCACGGGGGATCGCCACCGCATGTCCAGCAAGCCGAGAATCGCAGTCCTTTTTGGGGGACGTTCCTCCGAGCACGAGGTTTCGCTCATGTCCGCCGCCAATGTGGTCGGCGCCATGGATCGCTCCCGCTACGAGATCGTCCCCATCGCCGTCACCCGCAGCGGCGAATGGCTGTTGATCGACTGGGACGGCGCGACGATGCCTTCGGCCGTGCCGGCGACCGGCACCGGCGTCTGCCTGCTGCCGGGCGGCCGCGGACGGATGATGGCGATGCCGCCGGCGGGCGCGGCCTATGAGTTGCCCCCGGTCTCTGTGGTGTTTCCGGTGCTGCATGGCCTGTTCGGCGAGGACGGCTCGGTGCAGGGGCACTGCGAGGTCGCCGATGTCGCCTATGTCGGCTGCGGTATTCTCGGCTCGGTCGCGGCGCTGGACAAGGACATCGCCAAGCGGCTGCTTGCGGATGCCGGGCTTGCGGTTGCCCCCTCGGTGACGCTGCGGCGCGGCGACCCGGCGTCGTTCGAGACGATCTCGACGACGCTCGGGCTACCCGTCTTCGTTAAACCGGCCCGGCAGGGATCGTCGGTCGGCGTCGGCAGGGCACGGACGTCCGACGAGTTCACCGGGGTCCTCAGCGACGCCTTCCGTCATGACGACAAGGTGCTGGTGGAAACCTTCGTCGACGGCCGCGAGATCGAATGCGCGGTGCTGGAGGATGCCGACGGTTCGCTGGTCGTCTCGCTTCCCGGCGAGATCGTGCCGGCCGAAAAGCACGGCTTCTACAGCTACGACGCCAAGTACATCGATGCCGACGGCGCCGTCGTCAAAGTACCCGCCGATCTGCCGGACCAGGTGGCCGCAAGCATCCGCGAAATCGCCCGCCGCGCCTTTCTGGCGCTCGGCTGCGAGGGCATGGCCCGTGTCGACGTCTTCCTGAAGGTCGATGGGACGGTCACCATCAACGAAGTCAACACCATCCCCGGCTTCACCAACATCAGCATGTATCCAAAAGCCTTCGCCGCCAGCGGTATCGACAACACCGAACTCATCGATCGCCTGATCGCCCACGCGCTGCGCCGCGATAGCGCGCGGCGGTCTGACAAAGCAGCCTCGGCCAAAAGCGAGGTGGCTGCGGCCTGAGGCGGCACAGATAGACGTCGGCACTGGAAATCCGTCGCCGACGTCCGGCAGTGTCAGGCGGCGGACCTTTCGCCGGCTACCCGGCGGCGCAGTCTTGCGTCTGTGATCGCAGGCGGATTGTATGCTGCATCGAGGGTTCCGACCTCGGTTCCCGGTGAGACGATCTCGTCGATCCTGTCGAGGACCTCGTCACTGAGCCTGACCTCGGCGCCGGCAAGCAGTCCGTCCAGTTGATCCATTGTCCGTGGTCCGAGGATGGCGGACGTAACGCCGGGATGGGCAATAGCGAAGGCCATTGCCATGTGCATCAGCGACAGGCCTGCGACGTCTGCAACGGTGATGAGTTGCTCGATGACATCGAGCTTGCGCTGGTCGGACATCTGCTTTGGGAAATGGGTGACGCGTAAACTCTCGGGCAGCGGCTGGCCCTTGCGGTAACGGCCGGCCAGCATGCCCATTGCCAGCGGGCTCCAGACCACAGCGCCCATCCCGTATTTTTCACAGGTCGGCAGCACTTCGCGTTCTATGCTGCGGTGGAGAATGGAGTAGGGAGGCTGCTCGGCGCGGAAGCGTGCAGAGCAGCGTCGGTCGGCAACCCATTGCGCTTCGACGATCTCGGAGACGGGGAAGGTCGATGAACCGATGGCGCGCAGCTTGCCGGCTCGCATCAGGTCGGTAAGGACCGCGAGCGTTTCCTCGATGTCGGTATCGGGTGACGGCCGGTGGATGTAGAGCAGGTCTATGTAATCGGTTTGCAGTCGGCGCAATGAGTCGTCCACGGCGCGGGTGATCCACCGCCTGGAGTTGCCTTGGCTGTTCGGGTCCGCCCCCATTGGCAGGTGCGCCTTGGTAGCGAGCACCACAGTGTCGCGGCGTCCCTTCAGGGCTTGGCCGACAATCTCCTCGGATTCGCCATGGCTGTAGTAATCTGCGGTGTCGATGAAATTTATACCGACATCCAGCGCTTTGTGGATCATGCGAACGCCGTCCTCATGGTCCGGGTTGCCCATGGCGCCGAACATCATCGCGCCCAGGCAGTAGGGGCTGACCTTGATGCCGGTTTTTCCGAGATTTCTATATTGCATGATCTTATCCTTTTGTGGTTTTGGAGCGGGACTGCTTGCTCTCGACCCGACCCAGCGGTTCCGCGCTATCGGCCAATGCAGCGCAGGCGGTCGGCCAGGCATCGTCCCCAGGGTAAAGCGCGGTGCGCAGATACGCCCAGCTCATCCGTTGCACCAATGCGACGCGGGCCGGATCTTCGTCGGTCGTTTCGGCCGCATCGTAGCCGGCAATGCCGCCGAGCCCATGTTCGCCGCCAAACAGCGTCAGCAGGCTCTTGGGGCCGGGGCTGAGAGTGTAGGGATCGGCATGCCAGTCGGCGCCCCGCACCGTGAGATGCGGTGAAACGTCCCGGTCACCGGCGATGACCAGTGCCGGTGTTGTCATATGGTCGAAGCGGAATGTCGTGAAGAAGGAGTACCTCTCGGCCGCAGCAGCGCTGAGGTCGGCCCCGCCATTGCCGGGTGCCGCCAGCAGCACGCCGGCGCTGATGCGCGGATCCGCAAGATTGACCGCCGTGCCGTCATGCTCATCCGTCAGCTGCGCGCCCAGCAGCATCGATGCCGTATGCCCGCCCATCGAGTGGCCGGCAACGGCGACCCGGCTGCGATCCAGGCGACCGCGGAGTTCCGGAACGCAGGCTTCGATCAACTCCAGCTGGTCGAGGATAAATATCATGTCCTCGACGCGCGATCTCCAGAACAGCGGGGCGTCGGGATCGCTGCCGACGATATGGCTCAGCGTCTTCGAACTGAGATGGGTGGGTTGGATGACGACGAAGCCGTGCGCCGCCCAGAAATGGACCAGCGGACCATAGCCGTTCATCGAGGAAAGATGGTTCGACCTTCCGTGCCCGTGCGACAGAAGGATGATCGGAAGGGAGGTTCCGGTAACGGGAGCAGAGATACGCATCTGCAGATCAACGGCCCGACCCGGCGCGGGCAGGACAACCGGGCAGATGGAGACAACCGCGCTGGCCTCGTTGATGGGGATCGTCCCTGCTGGATCGTTCATTGGCATGTGCTTCAGTATCCTTTGGTGGCCAATTCTGCCGGTCCGTGCTAACTTAATTAAACGGATCAGTGTTCCGTTTTATACGGAACAACGTTCCGTTTTGCAAGTGGGTATGACTGTGCGCGATGAAACGAATGACAAACCGGCGGGGGCGGACGAAACGGAACGTCCGGATCGCCGTGTGCGCGCCGATGCCCAGCGCAATCTCGACGGCCTGTTGAAGGCAGCAATGGCGGTATTTTCCAGTTCCGGCGTCGATGCTCCGGTCCGCGAAATCGCGACCAGGGCGGGCGTCGGCGTCGGCACGTTGTATCGACACTTTCCACAGCGCGCCGATCTGGTGGCGGCTGTCTTCCGGCATGAGGTGGATGCCTGTGCCGAGGCTGCCGCAACACTTGCCGCAGAACACGCGCCTGGCGAGGCCCTGGCACATTGGATGCAGCGCTATGCGGGCTTCATTGCCACCAAGCGCGGTCTCGCCTCGGCGCTGCACTCCGGCGATCCGACGTTCGAGACCCTCCCGGGCTATTTCCAGCAGAGACTGCAGCCCGCGTTGCGAAACCTTCTGGAGGCCGCGGCAGCTGCCGGTGAAGCGCGCACGGATGTCGACGCAGAGGAATTGCTGGGCGCTGTCGCGCGTCTGTGCATGTCCTCACAGGATAATGATCCGGACCATGCACGCCGGATGGTGGCCCTGCTGTCCGACGGACTGCGCTATGGCGCGCGCCGAAACACGCCCGGATAGTCGCCGACGATGCCGTGGCCATCGACCTCGATTTCGACGCTGAAGCCGGTGGACAGGCCATCGTAGCGGAAACGCTTCTCGCCAAGCCTCGTATAGCGCTGCTCGACCGCTTTCACAGCGAGGTCGGGCACGGAGACATAGGCGACTTTGATCGTTCCGGTCTCACCGACAGCGAGGTCGAGCCTGCGGATGGGCAGGGTGTTGGTAAACGGCGTGGCCGCGATGTCGACGTCGATGCAGCCTGAAAGCCCGGCAAGCTCCATGCCATCGGCACCGCTCCAGCGCCCGTGTCCGTCCGACACCAGGTGCAGCGCCGGACCGTCGACTATCTGCATGCTGACTTCGCGTACGCGCCACCGGGGATCGAGGGTCAGTTGGTAGGAAAGACCGAAGCGGTGACCGTCGCGCTCGCCGATCACCAGGCTCCGGGCCGCAATCCGCGTTTCGTCATCGGCAACGAAGAGATGCTCGAGCCCCTTGCCGTCCCAGTCCGTCCACCGCACCACCCGCAACATCGCCCTATCTCCCATGTAGATTCGCACTATGGCCGACGGGTTCACCGCTTCAAGCCTGCGTCTTGCAGGCGGTCGCACCGCCGGTGGGATGCCTCCCGGACGAGATCGCGAGGATTCCCCAGGCCCATCGCTGATCCCTCAGCCGAGCGCCTGCAGGTAGCGCATGCCGGTGACCGGGCGGGGAGTGAAGTCCAGCTGTTCGTAGAAGCGGTGGGCAGCGACGTTGCCGGTGGCGGCGCTGACCGAGAGGTAGCGGCAACCGGCCTTGCGGGCGGTCTCGCGGGCGCGGTCGACGAGATGCTGGCCGATGCCGTGGCCGCGATGGCCGTCGCGCACGAAGAGATGATGCAGGTCCATGCCGCGCTGGCCTTCCTGCGCCCTGTAGAGCGGCACGAGGATGGCATAGCCGAGGAGGCCTTCGGCTGAATCGGCAACCAGCGCCGTGATCCACGGCAGGGGGCCGAAGAGATCGCGTTCCAGCTGCTCCGGCGTCGTCGCGGCCGCATCGCCGTGATGGGCTGCCAGCAGGGTGATCATCGCGTTGAGGTCTGGCAAGTCCTCGCGCCTGGCGGCACGGATAGTCAGCACCGGAGGTCTCAGCAGAGATATTTCACTGTCTTCGAGCATGGTCTGCGTCCTGTGTGGAGTGCCGTCAGGACGCTGTCGCATACAACAAAGCCGCCTGACGGCGGCTTGTTGACAAAAATGATCTGCCGGCCGCCCTTCTAGAGGTACAGCCAAAAGTACGAGCGGGTGATGAGCGCGTGCGTGATCATGGGAAAAGAGATGATCTGAAATGGGGGGGATGTCAAGGGAGGTGGTGATTAGTGAGCAGTGATTGGTGAGTAGAGGCAGTAGGCGTTAGGCAGTAGGCAGTAGGATTTGATCATTAGGTAGGCGCTTTGAATATAAGTAGCAGAAATTGTGAGATCAGCGGTCATAGGCAATAGCGCATTCAAGTTGCCGTTAGATATTGATGGGGACTTGATTCAACACTCTGTTAGAAATAGCGACTGCCTACTGCCTACTGCCTACTGCCTACTGCCTACTGACTACTGCCTACTGCCTACTCACTACTCACTACTCACTAAACACATGCCCTCCACCAACATGATCCGTCTCGCAAAGACCGTGGTCGGAGAGGGCTCGGATGACGTAGCAGTCTTCTATGCTGTGGCCGTTGCAGTGGGAGACGATGCGTTCCAGTTCGTTTTCCAGCTTCTTCAGGCGGGCGATCTTTTCGCGGACGTCGGCAAGGTGCTCGCGGGCGATCTGGTCGGCATCGCGGCAGGGCCTTTCCGGATGCTGGCTGAGGGTGATCAGCCCGCGGATCGCCTCGACTGTCAGGCCGAGATCGCGGCCGTGGCGGATAAAAGCCAGCCGCTCCACATCGGTCTCGCCGTAGCGCCGCTGGTTGCTGTCGCTGCGCTCGGGCGCGTCGAGCAGCCCGACCTGCTCGTAGTAGCGGATGGTCGGCACCTTGACGCCGGCGCGCTTCGACAATGTCCCGATCGACAGCATGGCGAAATTTCCTCTTGTTCCTCTAGTCGCTAGAGGGATTAGATAGGATGTCACACAGGTTCTGGCAACAAAATCAGCCCGATAAGAAAGGTGACATCATGAGCGCTTCCTGCGGCCACACCCACGGTCCCTTCGACGGCATGTCGGATACCTACAAGACGCGCCTGTGGATCGTCATCGCGCTCAACGGCATCATGTTCTTCGTCGAGATGGTCGCCGGCCAATTGGCCCGGTCCCAGGCGCTGCAGGCGGACGCACTGGATTTCTTTGCCGATTCCGTCACCTACGGCATCTCGCTGGCCGTCATCGGCGCGTCTCCCCGGATCCGCACCATGGCGGCGGCGGGCAAGGGCATCAGCCTGTTCCTGATGGGCCTGTTCGTCTGCGCGGCCACCATCTACCGGGTCTTCGTGGTCGGCGTGCCGGAAGCGCCGGTCATGGGCATCATCGGCTTCCTGGCGCTGCTTGCCAACCTTGCAACCGTCGTGCTGCTGGTCAACTACAAGGATGGCGATGCCAACGTGCGCTCCGTCTGGCTCTGCTCGCGCAACGATGCCATCGGCAATGTCGTGGTCATGGCAGCAGCTCTCGGCGTCTGGGGCACCAACACAGCCTGGCCGGATCTCGCGGTCGCGGCCGTCATGGCAGGCCTGTTCCTGACCTCTTCGGTGCAGATCCTCAGCCACTCCTGGCGCGAATGGAAAGCAGCCGGAACCGGCGGTGTCGCTGACACCCATGATCACGAAGGTCACGACCATGCCGGCCACAATCATGGGGGCTGCTGCTCTCACGACCACGCCGCCGGCGATAGCCACGACCACAAGCCGGCAGCCGCACACAGCCATTGAGGCTGCGGATGTCCCGGATTTAGCCAATTCCCCAAACGAAATCAGCCCATTGCATTTGCGTGCAATGGGCTGATCCGTGTGTGCAGCTTTCGAATAACGTCGACTATTCCTGGCGCAGCTTTGCGTCGACGCTGACAGGGCCTGGGCCCGATGTCACGAAGTAGAGGAACAGGAAGCAGAAGACGACGGCAGCATAGCCGCCGTTTTCGGTCGGGAAGAAGCTCTTCGGGAAATGGGCGATGAAGTAGGCAGCCGCCATTTCGCCGCTGAGCACGAAGGCTACGATCCGTGTCTGGAAGCCGATCAGGAACAGGAAGCCGAGGATAAGCTCGATCAGCCCCGCGACCCATGGCAGCGAGCCCTCCGGCGGCATGAAGACGCCGGCGTGGAAATGGAAGATCTTGGCAGTGCCGAACGAAAAGATGACCAGGCCAAAGACGATGCGCAGGAGGCTGAGCACGTAGGGCTGGGCGGAGGATAGTTGCTGTTTCATAATCTTCTCCGGTGGTTGGGCTTTGTCGGTTGATGAGCAGCGTCCGCCGATACTCTTGAAAAAAACCCCATAGCGCGACACTCTGCCGCCGCCAAGCCGACCGGCGGCGACAGACTGTTCACAGGTTCGGCCCCCAGGATCGTCATCCTCGGGCCCGACCCGAGGACTAGGCCACGGCCTGCAGCTGCGCCTCGCCATTGTGCAGGAAGCATGCCTTGGTGAAGAGGCCGAGGTCGACGAGGTTGGGAAGGCGGATATCGGAGATATCCGGCAGGCGCCGGCTCTCGGCATCGAACGAACGGTCGATCTGCGAGATGAAGCCGAGGACGATGCCTGTCTCCTTCGCAAAACTGCCCAGTGCGGCGATCTGCTCGGAGAGCACGGGTTTTTGGCGGCTCTGGTCGAGGATCTGCAGGTAGTCGATGATCGCGATCGTTCCAGGCCTGGACCCCGCCAGATGCCGGATGACGTAATCCGCGCTGATATCGTCGGACGTGACGACCTCCAGCCTGTCGCAATCGGTGCGATCGTCCTTTTCGAGCACGCCGATATGCTTGCGCACCTGCTGCTCCGTCATTTCGAGCGTGAAAAACACCGCCCTTCTGTCGTCGCTGATGGCATCGACCAGAAGCTGCAGCCCGAGGCTGGTCTTGCCGTGCCCCGGTCGCCCCGCCACCAGCAGCAGGTCGCCGTTCTCGAGCCTCGACAATATCGTTTCCGACAACGACCTGACGGCCATGCGCGAAGACAGCATGCTCCATCGGGCAAACCCCTCGTCGCGGGCGATCTGGTCCAGCGCCTGGTTGAGCGGAACGCCAGAGCTCCGGGCCATCAGCTTTGCCCGCCGTTTCAGTTGGAATATGGGTGCAGAAAGTTTCATGCGTAACCTCCATCACGAGCCGAAAACGCAACCCCTCCGCATGCGATGCCCGAACAGATGGTTCGATGAACGTTTGTCACCCTGCATGTATGATGCTTCCCCGAATGGAGGGGGGAGGCGTGGGCCTAGCCTGATCCAAAGACTAGCCACCGCCGTGAGTCGCGGCAAGCGCAAATGCGGCTGATCTCAGGCTCGGCCAACTCAGCCCGCCCATGGCTCGAACGGGTCGGGAAGATCGCGCCAGCTTTCGGGCGTGAAGGCATCGGCTTGTATCAGGCAGGCATCGAGCTGCTGCCTGATCCAGACTTCGTCCATCGGATCGGCGCCGATGAAGACGATTTCCTGCCGGCGATCGCCCCAGACCGGGTCTATATAGGTTTCCATCAGCCGCACGGTTTCCGCATCCTGCGGCCAGCGCTCGCGTGGCAGCGATGCCCACCAGAGACCCATGTTCGCGGTTCGAACCATGGCACCCGCCTGGCTGAGTTCGCCCACATGGTTCGTACGCGTCGCCAGCCAGAAGAATCCTTTCGAGCGCACGACGCCCGGCCATGGGCGATCCAGAAATGCGCGCAGTCTTGCGGGGTCGAAGGGGCGCTTTTCGCGATAGACGAAGGAGCGGATGCCATATTCCGCAGTTTCCGGAATATGGTCTTTGAAGCCATGAAGCTCCTTGAACCAGAGCGGGTTCGTCTCGGCTTTTTCGATGTTGAACAGGCCGGTTCCAAGAACGTCGCCGGGAGCAACCGCACCGAAATCCGCCTCGATCAGGCGTGCATCCGGATTGAGCCCGACGATGATCTTCCTCGCAGCATCGCGCTGCGCCTCCGTTGCGCTGCCGACCTTGTTGAGGACGACCACGTCGGCAAATTCGATCTGCTCGACCAGCAGGTCGACAATCGTCCGATTATCTTCCTCGCCCGCCGTTTCGCCCCTATCGGCGAGGAAATCGGAAGATCCATAATCCTTGAGCAGGTTGGCAGCGTCGACGACGGTCACCATCGTGTCGAGCCTGGCGATATCGGAGAGGCTTTCGCCGGCTTCGTCGCGGAATTCAAAAGTCGTGGCAACCGGCAGCGGCTCGGCAATGCCGGTGGATTCGATAAGCAGATAGTCAAAGCGACCTTGCTCGGCGAGCTGGCGAACCTCTTTCAGCAGGTCGTCGCGTAGTGTGCAGCAGATGCAGCCGTTGGTCATCTCAACCAGTTGCTCATCGGTACGCGAAAGATTGGCACCTCCATCCCGCACCAGCGCCGCATCGATGTTGACCTCGCTCATGTCGTTGACGATCACCGCAACCCGCATTCCCTCACGGTTTCCGAGGATATGATTGAGCAAAGTGGTCTTGCCGGCACCAAGGAAGCCGGACAGGACGGTAACAGGAAGTCTCGAATTCATTGCTAACCCCAATACACGTTATAACATTACAATAATTTTGCCTGGAATTTTGTCAAGCACGTTCCGGTGGGAGGAGGGGTCGTCTCGCGGTTTGGCGCCAATGACTGTCCGGCGGTAGAGCAATTCGAAGCCCACGACCCGTAGGTCTTTCAGCCCTCGCAGAGATCGACCGTACGATATCATAACAATCGGAAGTGGTATTCAACATGCTGGACTAGGTCACAGACAGTATAACCACGGCTATTCGCTCGTTCGGTCAAATGCCTGCGGGTTTGACTGGCCGCGCGGGTTGATGTGCTGATCTACATGGGCTGACGTTGATACTGCGGAATGCGCGTTGAACTCTGTACTCGTCTCAGGCATCGGGTTGAGGGGCCGCTTTGGCTCGTATTGGAATTCAGGCGCTAATGTGTTTACTCGAGGGTCAAAGAAGCTCTTGTCTGACGCGGACATTCGGCTTCTCTTCAAGCGTGACGTTGATAACGTTGCGCAAAAATTGTAAAGCTTGAGTACCAATAACTGGCGGCGGGAGTATGGATGCGGTTTAATTTCATTGCTGCAGTCATAGTTTGTGCAGTGGCATTGCTCATAGCTTTGGACAGGCGCTGGACTTTGAGAAAGACGCGTCATTGGCGTCCGACGATGGCTACGGTTACCGCGTCTCGCACCCGGCTCATTGGTGACTCAAGCGATGTTTTTGTCGATGTTGCATTTCTTTTCAACGGGTCGAACGCCTACGCCCGGAACCTGGCGACGAAAGGAAACAGCTTGGCAGATTATCCTTGCGGACACCAAATTCGGCTCTTGGTAGACCCGAATAATTCTTCCAAATGTACATTGGAAGAGCTTGTTCAAGCGCCGTAGCCGACTCTCCTTTGCCTCCCCCAAAACCACCCGCACACCTCGCAAGACCTATCGCACCCGCTTACCCCTCCCATCAAAATTCCGTCGCTTGACCCATCGCCATCGGGATGATCTGCCATAGATGGGGAGTTAGCGACTAGGAGCGAAAGGACGGAAAAATGAGTGCTTATGTGGTTTTCGTGCGCGACCGGATTACCGATCCGGAAGAATTCGCGACTTATGGCAAGATGGCGCCGCGGGCGGCTGAGGGGCGTGAGATGAAGCCGCTGGCCTTCTACGGGGCGGTGAAGACGCTGGAGGGCGATGCAGTCGACGGGTCCGTCATCCTCGAGTTTCCGACCATGGAGGCGGCGCAGGACTGGTACGACAGCCCGCTCTACCAGGAAGCCGTCCAGCACCGCTTCAAGGGTGCCGATTATCGCGTCTTCGTCGTCGAAGGCGTCGCCGGTTGATCGGTGACGACGGGCGGGTGTCCCTGATGTTCGCCTTTTGGCAACCGTTGAAATTTGCGTAGCGGGGCGGGTGCTTGGGAAAACTACGTCCACCCGTGCGCCACCTGCGCCAGACCCGCGCCATATTCCCTCGTTAGGTGGGGGAATACGAACCTTTCGGAGTAAAGCATGCCTGCATCCATCACCCGTCGCCTGCTTCTGGGCTCGGCTATTCTCGGCCCCATGGCGGCCCTGCTGCCGCAGCAATTGATGGCGCAAACAACCCCGCCGCCCGTCGTGCCGCAAGACCCGACGCCCCCCGTGCCGGAACAGCCGGCGCCGCCCTCCGACAAGACCGAGGAGGATGCCGGCGCCCAGCTTGCAGCGCTCGAAAAGCGCACCGGCGGCCGGCTTGGCGTCGCCGTTCTCGACACCGAAACCAATATCTCGCTCGGCAACCGCGAGACGGAACGCTTTCCGATGTTCAGCACCTGGAAGGCGCTTGCGGCAGGCTTCGTGCTTGCCCGTGTCGACCAGGGCAAGGAAAAGCTCGATCGCCGCGTCAGCTTCGGCAAGGAGGCGCTCGTTGCCTATTCGCCGGTCGCTGAAAAGCACGCGGGCACCGATGGCATGACCATTGCGGAATTGTGCGAGGCGGCAATCACCGTCAGCGACAACACTGCCGCCAATCTTCTCCTCGACAGCTTCGGCGGCCCGGCGGCGCTCACCGACTGGCTGCGCACGACCGGCGATACCGAAACCCGCCTGGACCGCCGCGAGCCGGAATTGAACGAGGCGAAGAAGGACGATCCGCGCGACACCACGACACCGGATGCGATGCTCGACACGCTCGGCCTCTTGACCCTCGGCAACACGCTGTCGGATGCCTCGAGTACGATGCTGACGGGCTGGCTGGTCGCTGCCACCACGGGCAAGGATCGCCTGCGCGCCGGCCTGCCGGCGGAATGGAAGGTAGGCGACAAGACCGGCACCGGGGCTCAAGGCATGGCCGCAGACATCGCCATCGTCTGGCCGCCCGAGCGCGGCCCCATCCTGGTGGCCGCCTACATCGCTGATGCAACGGCACCGACGGCCGAGATCAACGCCGTGTTTGCGGAGATCGGAAAAATGGTCGCCGGCATGGTCGGCAGTTCGGCCGAAGAGCAGTAAGTACTGTAAATTCAAAGCGCTACGGGAGAGATGCGAATCTCTCCCGTAGCGACTTCACCTGATGAATGCGGCAATCAGCCGAGTGAAACCGCAGCGCTTCCGCCGTCGCTTTCGTCCTCGCCTGCAGCGGACGTGCTGGCGCCTGCCTGCTGCTTTATCTGGCTGGCGATCTGGTCGTTGATGGCCTTCTGCTGGTCGGCCGGCAGTTGCGAGAACTGCTCTTCCGTCATGTTCTGCTGTTCCAGATATTGCGAGCGGATCTTGTCCGCCGGCGTCATGTCCGCCCATCTGGAGAACTGCGACAGGATATCGTCGTCATCGTCAGAACCGGCAGCGCTGCCGCTGTCCGTCGCATCCGTGCCGTCGGCGGTTGCCGCAGTGGTCGCATCGGTGGTCGATCCGCCCGACTGGCTCTGCCAGAAGAAGGATGAAATCGAGTTGGCAACGCCGGCGCTGCTGATTGACGGTGCGGTCTTCTTCTCGCTGCTGTCTTCGTCGTCGGGCAACACGAAGGGCGTGTCGTCGTCGGAGTCCGTATAGGACTGGCTGAGGAGCGGCGCACTGTAACTGCTTTGGCTGCTGTGTACCTTCATGATCGTATCTCCTGAAATCTGATGTCCACCCTGCCACGGCAAACCTGTCCGGGCCTTGTGGCTCAGGGCGTCCCGCCACAAAAAACTCCCCGTCGTTGCCAACGAGGAGTCGATGATTTCTGGCGATAGCGACGCCTGCGTTATGGCAGCGTATAGGCCATGACGTAGTCGCCGGGCTTGGTGCCGATGGATCCATGGCCCCCGGCGACGATCAGCACATACTGCTTGTTGTCGCCTGCCGTGTAGGTCATCGGCGTCGACTGGCCGCCGGCGGGAAGGCGGCCCTTCCAGAGCACCTTGCCGGTGGTCAGGTCGTAGCCGCGGATATAGTTGTCAACCGCTGCTCCCATGAACACGACGCCACCCTTGGTAATCATCGGGCCGCCGATGCCGGGAACGCCGACATTGAAGGCCAGCGGCAGTGGCGTCATGTCGCGCGTCGTGCCGTTCTTGTGCTTGTAGACGGTCTTGCCGGTCTTCAGGTCGACGCCGGCGACATAGCCCCATGGCGGAGCCTGGCAGGGGATCTTCAGCGGGCCGAGGAACGGACCCATGAAGACGCCGTAAGGCGCGCCGTCGTTGCGGTTGAGACCCTGTTCGCTGCCTTTCTGGTCCTGACCCTTCGGCGGGATCTGGCTGGCCGGAACGAGCTGCGAGGTGAAGGCGAGGTAGGTCGGCATGCCGAACATCACCTGGCGTTCCGGATCGACGGCAACGCTGCCCCAGTTAAAGGTACCGAAGTTGCCGGGATAGATCAGCGATCCCTGCAGCGATGGCGGCGTATAGCGGCCTTCATAGCGCAGTTCGTGGAACTTGATGCGGCAGGCGAGCTGGTCGAACAGCGAGACCCCCCACATGTCCTTCTCCTGCAGTGGCGGCGGGCTGAACGTCAGGTCGGAAATCGGCTGCGTCGGCGATGCATGATCCTCGGGGATCGTGCCGCCCGGAGCAGGGATCTCCTTGAACGGGATGACGGGCGCGCCGGTGCGCCGGTCGAGCACGTAGATATCGCCCTGCTTGGTCGCGCCGACGAGCGCCGGAACGGTGGTGCCATCCTTCTGGGTGATATCGATCAGCGACGGTTGAGCCGGCACGTCCATGTCCCAGAGGTCGTGGTGGACGAACTGCTGGACCCATTTGACCTGGCCGGTGGCAAGATCGAGGGCTGCGATCGACGACGAGAACTTCTCGACGCTCGGGCTGCGGCCCATGCCGAGCTGGTCCGGCACCTTGTTGCCGAGCGGCACGTAGATGAGGCCGAGGGCTTCGTCGGCGCTGGAGACCGACCAGCTGTTCGGAGAGTTCGTGGTGTAGGTCTGGCCGGCAGGCAGGGGCGTCGTCACGTCAGGATTGCCGCTGTCGAAATTCCACACCAGGGCGCCGGTGTTGATGTCGAACGCGCGGATGACGCCGGATGGCTCCTGCGTCGAGTAGTTGTCGTTGACGGCACCACCGACGATGATCATGCCCTTGGCGACGACAGGCGGCGAAGTCGAGTAGTAGTAGCCGGCCGGATTGTACTTCATGCCCTGGCCGAGATCGAGCGTACCCTTGTTGGCGAACGTCTCGCAGACCTTGCCGTTGGCGGCATCCAGCGCGATCAGGCGGGCATCCGAGGTCGGCAGGTAGACGCGCTCGGCGCAGGCCGAGCCGGGCTGGGCGGCCACGTCGTGATAATAGCTGACGCCGCGGCAGGTCTGGTGCTGGCGGTTCGGGTTCATGCCGGAATTGGGGTCGTAGCGCCATTTCTCCTTGCCCGAGGCGGCATCCAGCGCGATGGCCAGATTGTGCGGCGTGCAGAGATAGAGGCTGTCGCCGACTTTCAGTGGCGTCACCTGATAGGTGGTTTCGCCGACGTCGTCCGGGCGCTTCACATCGCCGGTCTGGTACTGCCAGGCGAGCTTCAGGTCGGCGACATTGGCCGGCGTGATCTGGGCAAGCGGAGAGTAGCGCTGGCCGTATGGCGTGCGGCCGTACTGGTGCCATTCGCCATCGGGCATGTCGCCACCCGTCGGAGCCGTGGCGGCAACTTCTGTCGGCAGGCTGCCTGCCAGATCATGCGGATCTGTGGTCATCGAATAGCCGGCGACGAGCACGGCGATAATGACCGGAATGGCAAGAGGCCAGGGGTTGGCGCCATAGGTATGGCCGGTTGGGCTGCGGAAGCCAAGCGGCTTCCGGATCCAGGGTGTCAGCAGCCAGAGGCCAAGCACGATGATCAGTCCGCCGCGCGGCCCGAGTTGCCACCAGTCGAAGCCGACTTCCCAGACCGCCCAGCCAAGTGCTGCCAGAACGAGGACGGCATAGACCCAGAGAGCGGACGAACGGCGCATCCACAGCAGGACGCCGGTGACGATGAACATCACACCGGCAAACAGGTAGAAGGGACTGCCGCCAAGGGCAACCAGCCAGCCTCCGCCGCCACCGAGCGCAAGCCCGATCAAAATGAAAAGAAGGGAGGTAATCGTGACCGCCATCGAGCAATCTCCGCTGAGAGGGAGCCGCGCCGCCGGAGAGCGCGCACGGCATGTGGGGCCGAAAGCCGGCCCTGTCAGCGACGCAGATAGCGTGTCATCCGTGCCTTTCAATAGCCACAATCAAAATAAGGTAGCCTGGCTATGTATTTTGCTGTCCACCTGTTTGAAATCGGCACGTCATGTGCCAGAGGTCTTTATGCGAAAACGTGTCGGAAATTGGCGCTTAGTGCGGCTGCAAAGCCGATGAAAGATAGTTGATGAAAGTTCAACACGGAGAAGAAGTGGCGAATCACTCTGACCCCGAGTCATGCGGGGCACATCGCGAGGTGTGCGTCGAAGCGTTGACAGGGGAAACCGGCAGGCCGGCCATTGAGCCGCGAAATGATCAATTCGGGATGCCGACGCTGTTAAGCGAAGCGGAAGGCAACACGGTGCATGGCGTCAATCGCAAGCCATGTCCCGATCCCGCGCGGTCGGAGACCCTGTGCATGCCGGGAAGTCTTTCATACGGAAGCAGCGAGATCTCATCAGTGTCCAGTGCGAATGGACTGGACGGGACTGGGAAGGTCGTTGACCACAAGCCAGTCATCGACGCTGATGAGAAGTCGGATACGCCCATAGTACTGCAGAAGTTGCCGAACAAAGGAGATGATCTCGCGGAGGCAATGGAGGGAAGGGGTGTAATCGGAGGGAACGCCGTCGAGACTCCAGCGTGCCGGACGCAGAGCCGGATAAAACACGCTTCGATGGGGATCGAAGGTGTACGGGAAGCCGCCAAACGGAACCCGAAGATGCGTTTCACGGCGCTGATGCACCACATCACTCCGACGCTATTGGTGAAGAGCTTTCATGCGCTTCGCAAGCAGGCGGCGAGTGGAGTGGACGGCGTGACGTGGTACGACTATGAGAAGACACTCGAAGGGCGCGTGCACGAACTACATCGGGAGATTCAGTCCGGTGCGTATCGTGCACAACCGTCCCGACGGGTCTACATTCCGAAGAATGACGGAAGACTCCGTCCACTCGGTATTGCAGCGTTGGAAGAAAAAGTCGTGCAGATGGCCGTGTCCACGGTTCTGAACGCGATCTATGAGCAAGACTTCCTCGGCTTCTCATACGGGTTCCGACAAGGAAGGGGACAGCATGACGCGCTGGACGCCTTGTGGGTTGGGATCGACAAGCGGAAGATCAACTGGATATTGGACGCGGATATTCGCTCGTTTTACGATGAAATCGATCACGAGTGGATGCTCCGTTTCCTGTCGCATCGAGTTGGTGACCGCCGGCTGATACGTCTGATCTACAAATGGTTGAAAGCGGGCACGATTGAGGATGGCCGCCGCGTGGCATCGACGCGAGGAACTCCCCAAGGATCTGTAATTAGCCCCGTGCTATCGAATATCTATCTGCATTACGCATTGGATTTATGGGTCCAGCAGTGGCGTACTCGATACGCTAAAGGCGACGTGATCATTGTACGTTATGCCGACGACAGCGTGATTGGGTTCCAGTACGAAGGAGAGGCGCAGCGCTTTCTGCAAGCATTGCGGGAGCGTCTCGCTCAGTTCGGCTTGCAACTACACCCGGGAAAGACGCGGCTGATACGCTTTGGGCGGTATGCTGCGCGACAATGCCGGGAACGTGGTATCCGCAAGCCAGAGACTTTCGACTTTCTGGGATTCACGCACTGCTGCGGCAGGCGGCGCAATGATGGAGGCTTCAAGATTGTCCGTCTGACAATTAAGAAGCGAATGCGCACGACGCTGGCGGCCATTCGGGAAACGCTAATGCGACGGCGCCATGAACCCGTGGCTGTAGTAGGTCGGTGGCTAAGGCAAATGTTACAGGGGTATTTGAACTACCATGCGGTGCCCGACAATCTGAGAAGATTGGGAGGGTTCCGCTGGGAAGTTGGTCGCGCCTGGCGACACGCTTTGATGCGTCGAAGCCAGCGACACCGGCTGTCTTGGGATCGTTTCCAAAGGCTGCTTCGCAAGTACCTGCCGCCATGTCGTCTGCTGCACCCGCATCCAGATGCTCGGTTCACCGTCACAACATCCGATAGGAGCCGTATGCGGTAGTGCCGCACGTACGGATCTGGCCGGGGGGCGATGGGCAACCATCGTCCCTACCGGGACCAGAGAAAGAGAACCCGGAGATGCGATTAAGAACTGTTGGCCTATGGGTGGGTCTCGGGTTTTTGGCCGGTTGCGCTGGGACTCCCGACCCAGCCAAGGTTGCCGCCCAGCAACAGCAAGGATCGGCCCAGATTCTCGCAAAAAAGAAACAAAAGGGCTCTCTCCTTCTCGTCCGATTGATCGATTCCCCGTTGTTGGGCGATGTGAATTGTGGCGGTTACATCACTCTACGGAAGATCAAGGCGGGTAAGCCGGACGAAACGGAGCCGCCTGTGTCCGTCAGTTCTGCGGCCGCGTATCGGTTGCCAAATCCAAACAAACTGTCTCTCGGTCAGTTGTTCGCCGCGACCGCACAAAGATATGAGAGATGGTTCGTGCCCGTGGAGCCTGGTCGCTACGCCATTACGTACGCAAATTGCAGCTATGGAGACATGACCATCGAAGCGGGAGGTGACACCGATGGCGTCTTCGGTCGAGCATTGAGCTATGTCGCTCCTTTTGGAGGTGAGAGCGCAATCACGATTGGCCAGGGTCAGATTGTTGACGCGGGGTATGTTCGGCTGACAGGAACGCGCAGCGATCCCCGTGTGGTGGGAATGGAAGCCACATCCGCCGAGCGCGACCTTATGAGAAGCGCCATGCCGGACGTCTATCCCGCAATTACTTTCACAAAATTCGGTATGTAGGCGCTCAAGCAAGCAGGGGGCCAGTGCGTTTGACGGTCCTCTGCCCCTACCTCAGGTCCCACAGAACGTCTGCATAACCCGCTCTGCCGGCTTCGGTGGCTCGGCGTAGGCTGCGAAGTCAGGCTGGTCCTCGTAGGGCTTCGCGAGCACATCCAGCAGCGCATGAAACAAGGAGAGGTCGCCTTCCTCTACGGCAGCGACGATTGCCTGCTCTATTCGGTGGTTGCGCGGGATGAAGGCGGGATTGACCGAGCGCATGGCCTTGGCACGCTGTGCAGCCGTCTGCGGATCGCGTGAGAGGCGCTCCCGCCAGCGGTGGAGCCAGGGCAGGGCAGCATCCGGGTTCTCGAATGTTGCCGCAAACGCCGCGGTGGCGGCGTCGTCCTCGGCGACAGCAGCAAGCCGGCGAAAGGTGAGCGTGAAGTCGGCTTTCTCCGCCTGCATCAGGGCCAGCAACGCCTGAATGAGATCCAGATCGCCATCTTCCTCGGCGGAGAGGCCGATCTTGCGGCCCATGCCGTCAAGCCAATGGGCCTGGAAACGAGGGCCGAATCCCTTGATGACGTCGTTGGCAAGTTCCACCGCCGTATCCGGGTCGTCATCGAACAGGGGCAGCATCGTCTCGCCGAGCCGCGCCAGGTTCCATTGGCCGATGGCCGACTGGTTGGCATAGGCATACCGGCCATTGCTATCGATCGACGAGAAGACCGTGGCCGGATCGTAGGTATCCATGAAGGCGCAGGGGCCGAAATCGATGGTCTCGCCAGAGATCGTCATGTTGTCGGTATTCATCACCCCATGGATGAACCCAACCCTCAGCCAGCCGGCAATCAGCGCCGCCTGCCGCTCGATGATCGCCTCGAACAGCGCCAGATAGGGCCGTATGCTGTCACGCACAAGGGGATAATGCCGCTCGATGACGTAATCCGCCAGCGCCCGCGTGCCGTCTACATCGCCGCGCGCGGCAAAGAACTGGAACGTGCCGACGCGGACATGACTTCCGGCCACCCGGGTGAAAACAGCGCCTGGCAATGCCGTCTCGCGGTAGACCGGCTGGCCGGTGGATACCAGTGCCAAGGCCCTCGTGGTCGGCAGGCCGAGCGCATGCATGGCCTCGCTGACCACATATTCGCGCAGGGCCGGTCCGAGTGCAGCACGTCCATCGCCACGCCGCGAAAAAGGCGTCTGGCCGGCACCCTTCAACTGTATGTCGCGGCGTCTGCCATTGATGTCGATGACCTCGCCGAGCAGGATCGCCCGCCCGTCGCCGAGCTGCGGCACGAAGCCGCCGAACTGGTGCGCCGCATAGGCCATAGCCAGCGGATCGGCGCCATCAGGCACGATGTTGCCGGAAAAGATCTCGGCACCGTCCCGCTGCAACGCCGCCACATCGAGCCCGAGCTCGATAGCCAGCGGCTCGTTCAGCATCAGCAACAAAGGCGCCGCCGCCGCTGACGGCAGCTGCCGCGCAAAAAAGTGCTCCGGCAGCCTTGCGTAGCTGTTGTCGAACGGAAATGTTGCAGCAGGCGCCGCGCTGTCTTGAATGGATGAGCTCATGAGGGAAAGGTAGGGCGCCGCCCAGGCGGCTGCAAGGCGCTTGTTCGGCCCGCTGTTTGGTCTTACGTTAACGTCTCAATCGGAAGGCGCTCCAGCCATGAACCAGAAACTCAGCATCACGCTTCCCGCCGAGATGGTCGAGGCCATCAATGCGCGGGTCGAGGCCGGGACCTATGGTTCGGCCAGCGACTTGGTCCAAGCGGCGATAAAGGCGCTTGTCGAGCAGGACGAAGATTACGCCGCGCGCATCGCTTCCCTCCGCGCCCGGGTCCAGGCTTCGATCGACGATCCACGACCCGATTTGACGGGGGAGGAAGTCAAGGCGCACATCGAGGCGTTCTTCGAAAGTCCGGTGATTTATGGATCGCCTGATTGTCAGATACCGCCCTCAGGCCGATGAGGATTTGCTCGACATTGCCGCTTACATTCTCGATCGAAGCCAGAATATCGAGACGGCACGCGCATATATCGACCGTCTCTATGCCCGATGCGAACGGATAGGACACGCCCCGAACGCGGGAGTACTGCGCGAAGACCTCGGTGCCGGTATCCGGATGGCAGTCTTCGAACGGCGCGTCGTCATCCTCTACCGCGTCGAGGCAGATATCGTCTGGATCACCAACATCGTCTCCGGGGGGCGCGACTACGAGACCTTGTTCACGGACCGCCGCCCGGACCCCGAGGGTCCCGCCTAATCGTTCACCAGCGCCAGGATCAGCTGCTGCATCTTGCCGCCCTGGCCCATTTCCATCTTGTCGAAATCGCGGTTGCGCTGGCGTTCGCGGGCGGAGATCTCTCCCAGGCGCTTCGTAAGCTCGACGCGGATCTTGCGGCAGTCGGGATCGTTGGCGACGGTAAAGCCGATGCTGGTCGTCTCGATCTCGTGCACCATGTCGCGAATGAAGCCGCCATGCACCTTTTCGTGCGCGGCGACGCCGGCAATGAAGGTCTGCCATTTGGCATTGACGTCGGACGGCAGAGGCGAAGACGGTTTTGGCAACGTGTAGATGATCGTCAGCTTCGGTACGGCCGAGACCAGCACGCAGGACGACGCCTGTGGCTGGTAGTTGCGTGTCCAGGTCAGCTTGAACGTCGTATGCGCGATCACGCGGCTGCCGCCCAACTCCGGGCCTCGAGCGCCGATCGAGGCGTAAAGCTCGGGCGTCGTCTTGCCGGAGATCGCATAGGGCCTTGTCGTCTCGACGGCCTGCCAGTCCGCCATCGCGGCGATGGGTACCAGCGTCAGGGCCAGGGCCCAGATGCCCGTCAGAATGCCTGCTCTCACCAAACTTGCTCCGTCGCATTTCGAGGTCGGTGCCTACAGGCCGCAAATCCCGGCTTCGATCAAGCGGAATCGTGGATCGGGTCAGCCAGCTGATGCCATCCGCTAGTTTGTCGCCACGACGGTCGGCTGCTCTACCGAGAATATCGGTTTCTGCTTCCACAGTTCGCCGGCGAGCATCTCGGAAGAGCCGAGTTTGAAGATCGACCGCATGTAGGTCGCGTTGAGCGGGTCCGACATGCTATAGGCATATTGCCTGTCGATCGAGGCCAGGTGAAAATTGATACCCGTCCGCATGGCGTATTCATAAAAAGCCATCACCGAGGCCCGCGTCTGCGATTTTATCAGCATCGCATAGGCGCGCGCCATGATCGGCAACGTGCTGTCGGCCGTATTTGAAAATTCCGGCATCAGCGTATTGTTGATCAGCACATAGACGTTGAAATCGCGGGGCTTTTTGGGCGGATGGCCGTCGGCTTCGGCAAGCACGGCATCGGGGATCGTCAGCACCTGCGATGCCGAGCCGCCATCCGAGTGCATTTCCTGAAAAGAGCGGTTGCCGACATGGGTCTTGATCATCACGGCGGGATAGACACCCGGCACGCTGGCCGAGGCGATCAGCACATCCTGGAACAGCTTCAGGGCATCCGGCTGGCCACTGGCCGCAATCGCCCCCATGTTCCAGACCACCGGACGCTGCGAATCGAGGTTCGACGTCAGCACCAGCAGTCGCCGGCCGGCCTTATGCTCCGTGGCTACGGCCCGCATGACATCCGCCGTGATGTATTCCTCGACCATGCGTCGCAGCGGCTCCTGCTTCAGCAGGCTTTTGCCGAGTATGGCGTTGGGCAGCCAGCGCCGGTCCACCAGGTCGCTGGCGACACCGCTGGTATAGAGTTTGACCAGCGGCGGGTCGTAGGACGATCCGAGGAAGGCGAAAGGCGCGATCAGGGCGCCGGTGCTGACGCCGCTGACGATGTCGAATTTCGGCCGTGTCCCAAGCTTCGTCCAGGCATCGAGCACGCCGACGCTGAAGGCGCCGCCCGATCCGCCGCCTGAAATAACAAGGTAATTCAGCTTCTTTGCCGTCGCCGGCGGCTCCCAGCCTTTCACGCCGGCAAGCTCGGTCGGACTGGCATCGAGATAGGTGCGGATATTGTTGAACCCCGCCACCTGCGCCTGCACCGCGTCTTGCCTGACATAGGTGACGCGCGCGTTGCCGACGCAGCCGGTGAGCATCGCCAGGCAGGCGAGTGCAAGAATGCACGCCTGTCCGAACCTTATCCGGCGCTGTGCCGATTGCGATGCCAATCCCTGCAATCCCCTGCCTCCGCCGCAATCGACGTCAAGCTTGATGACTAGCGCGGCGAAGCGGCCCCGTTATGTTGGCGCGGTATCTCAACATTTCCGTAATAAACCGGGGATTTCCATAAACCGCCTTGGGAGAGGCGAAAAACGCATTCACCGCGCCGACGACGCAGGTTATGTTCCAGCCCGAAAACATTCACTGGACTGGATCCCATGACCGATACCGTCACCGACCGCTTCCTCCGATACGTCGTCATCGACACCCAGTCGGACGCAAGTTCCTCGACCCAGCCGACCACCGAAAAGCAGAAGACGCTCGGTCGACTGCTGGTGACGGAACTGCTGGCCATGGGCATTGAGGATGCCCATCTCGACGAGCACGGCTATGTCTACGCGACGGTGCCTGCCAACACCGACAAGGATGTGCCGGTCATCTGCTTCTGCTCGCACATGGATACCGCACCGGATTTTACAGGCACCGACGTCAAGCCGCAGCTGATCGAGAACTACCAGGGCGGCGATATCACGCTCGTCGGCGATCCCGCGCGCGTTATCCGCGTCAGCGAGCACAAGGCGCTGGCCGACCAGATCGGCAACGACATCATCACGACAGACGGTACAACGCTGCTCGGCGCCGACGACAAGGCGGGGCTAGCTGAAATCATGACGGCGGCGCAGACGCTGATCGACAACCCCGACATCCGCCACGGCACGATCAAGCTGCTGTTCACGCCCGACGAGGAAGTCGGCCGGGGCGCCGACAAGGTCGATCTCGAAAAGCTCGGAGCCGCCTTCGCCTACACGGTGGATGGCGAGACCGCCGGCCATATCGAGGACGAGACCTTCTCCGCCGATGGCGTCGAGATCACCATTGCCGGCGTTGCCATCCATCCGGGTTTTGCCAAGGGGCGCATGGAAAACGCCATCAAGATCGCCAGCGCCATCGTGGCCGGCCTGCCGAAGGACCAGGCACCGGAGACAACATCGGGCAGGAATGGCTTCGTCCACCCCGTTGCCGTCACCGGTTCGATGGAAAAAGCGACCATCAGCCTGATCGTCCGCGATTTCGACGATGCCGGCCTTGCTGCCAAGGAAGAGATGCTGAAAACCCGGGTTGAAAACGTCATGAGAGACTATCCGGGCTCGACCCACACGTTCACGGTCAAGCAGCAATACCGCAACATGAAGCAGGTGCTCGATCGCCACCCCGAGATCATGGAAAACGCCGTCGAAGCGATCCGCCGGGCCGGCATGGAGCCGGTACGCGGCAGCATCCGCGGCGGCACCGACGGCTCCCGCCTGTCCTTCATGGGCCTCCCATGCCCCAACATCTTCGCCGGCGGCCACGCCTTCCACTCACCCTTGGAATGGGTGAGCCGGCAGGACATGGAAAAAGCGGTGAAGACGTTGGTGGAACTGGCCCGGGTCTGGGAGGAGCGGGCGTAGGGCAATACGGCGTGGGGCCAGAGGCGCGCAAATCTGCTGCCGTCGCTAAGCGAAAATCACCGGCGCCTTTCGCAACCACCGATCCTCCGTCAATTGTGCCACAGCGAACGTCGCCACGCTTTGCCGTGAAATCGATCCGCCGTGGAAACCGGACAGATCGGTCAGTGCCCGCACCGTCTGCGCTTCCTGCTTGTCGTTGAGCACGGCCGGCCGGAGGATCACCCAGTCGAGGCCGCTCTCGCGGATCACGGCTTCCTGCCGGTCCTTGTCCTGATAGACCTTTCTCAGCAGGATCGGCTGGATCAGCCGGTCATAGACGAAGCCGCCGTGACCCTTGCTGTCGCCGGCACCCATGCCGGTGATGCAGACAAGACGCCGCACGCCGCGGCGTTTCATCGCCGCGATCAGCGCTGCTGTCGATTGCGACAGCAGCGTGATTTCCTTGACTGGCCCGATGCCGGTGCCGAGTGCGCTGATCACCCCGTCGCAGCCGTCGAGTGCGGCAAAATGCGCTGCCTCATCGCGGGCATCGCCGTCGAAGAGCACCACTCCTTCAAGCTGCGCTGCCTTCTGTCTTGAGCGCACCAGGGCGACGACGCTGTGGCCCTGCGCTTGTGCGGTACGAACGATGGCCTGGCCGGTTCCCCCGGTGGCGCCGACGACGAGAATTTTCATGGGATCAACTCCTTGATGGGGTGCTGCAGCTTGCTCAGGCCTTTGCCCAGACAGCGGCTGTCTCGGTTGCAAAGGCACGATAGGATGTCAGCGGCCGGCCGAGCATGGCCTCCAACCGTTCGACGTCGCCGGCGTCAGGGATCATGCCGTCGCTTTGAAAGCGGCGGGCCATCAGGGCGAGATCGTAGGCGGCCCAGCTTGGCGAAAATTGCTTCAACATCGCTTCGAACGCTCCGGTATCGTCGCCACCATAGGCAATCGGCTTGCCAAGTACATCCGACCAGATCGCCGCGACCCGCTCGCCCGTCAGGCTGTCCGGGCCGACGACGTTGACTGTCGTGCGCGGTAGCGGATCTGGGGCGCGCTCGCGGCGCAGTAGTTCGATGACCGCCAGATCGGCGATATCGCGGGTCGCCACCATCGACAGGCCACGACTGCCAATCGGCATGCCGTAGACGCCGTGCTCGATCAGCGCCGTCTTCTGTTGCCCGTCATTGTCGATGAAATAGGCCGGACGCAGGATGGTGGCCGCCATGTCGAATTGCTCGATCATTCGCTCGACGGTGAATTTGCCGGTGAAATGCGGCACGTTGGTATAGAGGTCGCTGTGAATAACCGAGAGGTAGACGATCCGCTCGATGCCGGCATCGCGGGCAAGGTTGAGGGTGATCAGTGCCTGCGTGACTTCGTCCGGCGTCACTGCGTTGAGCAGAAACAGCGTCGAGACGCCTGCCAGCGCGGCGCGCATCGTATCGATATCCGTCAGGTCACCCTTGATGACAGTTACGCCGGCCGGGAATTTCGCCTTTGCCGGATCGCGGGCCAGCGCATGCACATCCGCGCCTCTGGCGGCCAATCCAGCCACTACCTGCCTGCCGATGTTTCCGGTGCTTCCAACAACAAAGATCGTCATGCTCATACTCCTTTTCGAGATCATCGCCGGTCGCGTGAGTGCGCCGCCGTGATGTCGACCTGAAGTTAATCGATCCATTGCCATGCAAGTAGTCCGAGAATATAGATGGGGTGTCTCACTGATGGAACGATGCCGATGGACCTGCTTGCGATTGCGGATTTTAATCTCGTCGCCGCCCATGGCGGTTTTGGGCTTGCCAGCCGGGCAAGCGGCCGGCCGAAGGCGACGCTGTCGCGGCGGGTTGCCGAGCTGGAACTGGGCCTTGGCGTGCGGCTGTTCGAACGGGGAGCCAAGACCCTGCGGCTGACCGACGAGGGTCGTCGTCTGCACGAAAAGACCGGTGGGCTGCTTGCGGAAATATCCGAGGCTGCCGACGAGGTCAGCAACGGCTCGGCGCAGCCGCGGGGCCGCCTGCGGGTCAGCGCGCCGGTATTGTTTTCGCATATGGCGATGGGCCGGATCGCTGCCGGCTTTGCCAAAGCCTATCCGGAGGTCCGGCTGGAGGTAACGGCGGAAGACCGCGATGTCGACATGGTCGAAGAGGGGTACGACGTGGCGATCCGGGTCAATCCCGCGCCGGATGAGTTGTTGGTAGGCCGCCGCTTCCTCCACGACGACCTTCTGCTTGCAGCCGTGCCGACGCTGTTGCCACCGATGGCGGACAAGGGCGAGCAGCCGCCACCGCTTGCCGCCGTCGTGCTGGAATCGTTCGGCCTACGAGCGGCCTGGACGACCGTCGATCCGGTCGGCGGCCGGACCTTTGCGCCCGATCCGGTCCTTCGGCTCGGGACTATGATCATGGTGCGCGATGCCGTGCTGGCCGGCGCCGGCGCCGGACTGCTGCCAAAGTCGCTGATTTCAGGCGACCTCGCCAGTGGCCGTCTCGTCTCCTGGGGCAGTGTCAGCCCGTCAGAAACCGCCATCTGGGTACTCTACAGCTCGCGTCGCCTGCTGAGCAGCAAGGTCTCCGCCTTCATCGCCCATCTCCATGCCACCTTCCCGAACGGCACAGCTGAAGAGCTGGGAGCGATGTTTGCGGGCTGACATGCTGGCAATGGCGCCTGTGCCTGACGCGAGTCAGACCTTTTACGACCGCGCCACGTTGCTGTGAGGGTAGCCGCCCCCTCACATCCTCCCCACGACCTTCAGGGCAAACGCATACTCGAATGCGATTTCTTCCAGCCGCTGGAAGCGCCCCGAGGCGCCGCCGTGGCCGGCGTCCATGTTGGTCTTGAGCAGGATCGGGGCGTCGCCGGTGGTCTTTTCGCGCAGGCGCGCGACCCATTTGGCGGGCTCCCAGTAGGTGACGCGGGGGTCGGTGAGGCCGCCCAGCGCCAGGATCGGCGGGTAGGGCTTCTCGCCGACATTGTCATAGGGCGAGTAGCTGGCGATGTGGTCGTAGTCGTCCTTTGAATCGATCGGATTGCCCCATTCCGGCCATTCCGGCGGGGTCAGCGGCAGCGTGTCGTCAAGCATGGTGTTGAGCACGTCGACGAAGGGCACGGCGGCGATGATGCCGGCGAATTTTTCCGGTGCCATGTTGGCGATGGCGCCCATCAGCATGCCGCCAGCAGAGCCACCTTCGGCGATGATCTTCGTGTAGGAGGTGAACTTCTTCTCGCTCAGATAATCCGCCGCCGAGATGAAGTCCTTGAAGGTGTTGGTCTTCTTGTCCATCTTGCCGTCTTCATACCAGGCAAAGCCCTTGTCCTTGCCGCCCCGGACATGGGCGATGGCATAGATGAAGCCCCGGTCGGCGAGCGACAGCGCATTGGTGCTGAAGCTGGCGGGAATGGCCATGCCGTAGGCGCCGTATCCATAGAGCAGGCAGGGGGCGGTGCCGTCGAGCAACGTGTCTGCGCGGTAAAGCAGCGAGACCGGCACCTCGACGCCATCCCAGCCGGGCGCAAAGACGCGGCGCGTGATGTAGTCGTTGGCGTCGTGGCCCGATGGCACTTCCTGCGTCTTCAGGAGCGTGCGCTCGCGCGTCACCATGTTGTAGTCGTAGAGCTGGCTTGGCGTGGTCATCGACGAATAGGAGAAGCGGATGGTGTCGGTGTCGTATTCGGCCGCCCCCTGAAGGCCCAGCGAATAGGCCTCTTCCTCGAAGCCGATGGCATGTTCCTCGCCGGTCTCGCGGTCGCGCACGATGATCTGCGGCAGGCCGTCCTTGCGCTCCAGCCAGATGAGATGGCGGGCATAGGCCATGTGCGACAGGATCAGCGTGCCCGGCTTGTGGGCGACAACCTCGGTCCAGTGTTCCTTTTCCGGCGTTGCTGCCGGTGCCTGCATGATCTTGAAATCGAGCGCGTCGCCGTCATTGGTGAGGATGTAGAACACGTCGCCGCCCTCGGCGATCTCGTATTCGATACCTTCCTCGCGGGCTGCCACCAGCTTCGGCTCGGCCATCAGGTCCTTGGTCGAGAGGATGCGATATTCCGATGTCTCGTGGTCGTGGATGTCGATGAAGATGTAGTCGTCGAGCAGAGATCCGCCGACGCCCATGAAGAAGCCCGGATCCTTCTCCTCATAGACCAGCCGGTCGCTTGCCTGCGGTGTGCCGACGATGTGGTGGAAGACTTTCGACGGGCGGTGGTTCTCGTCGAGTGCCGAATAGAAGAAGCTCTTGCCGTCGGGCGCCCAGACGCCGCCGCCACCGGTGTTCTCGACAACATCGGCCAAGTCCTCGCCGGTTGAAAGGTCGCGGACCTTGAGCGTGAAATACTCCGACCCCTTGTCGTCATAGCCCCAGATGCCGAAACTGTGATCGGAGGAATGGTCGAGCCCAGCCAGTCGGAAGTAACCCTTGCCTGATGCCTCCTTGTCGCCATCCAGCATCAGCTGGCGTTCGCCGCCATCGCGTGCCTCGCGGAAATAGCGCGGTTGCTCGCCGCCGGTGACGAACAGCGTGCCGTAGGCAAAGGGGCCGTCCTTCACCGGCACCGAGGAATCATCCTCCTTGATGCGGCCCTTCATCTCGGCGAACAGTACCTTCTGGATATCCTTGGTGTCTTCCATCGCCGCGTTCATGTAGGCGTTTTCCGCCTCCAGATGCTTGCGAATGTCGGCATCGAGGATGGACGGATCCTTGAACATCGCCTGCCAGTTGTCGGCTCTCAGCCAGGCATAATCGTCCGTCCGGGTGATGCCGTGGCGGGTGTCGGATACCGGACGCTTCGGCGCGACGGGGGCGGTCGGAAGAGGCTTGAATATCGACACGTATGTTCGCTTTCTGGTGATCTGAGGTGACAGAGAGATAGACACCGGCCGGTGTCGGATCAAGCGACTTGTCGCCGATAAGCGCCGCGGCGCGGTGCGAAGATCGGGCAGTTGGCTGCGGATGACGGCAAGGTTCAGCCGCACCCGCCATGATGTCACCACATTATTTCCGAAACTCACGAAGTGTTACAAACATCTGAATCGGCAGTCGACCGTGCGTTTGCGCGAACGATTGTCAGTTCAGTCTGACTTGAACCAAGGAAGTGCTTTTCATGCTGAAATTCATCGGCGTCCTCGTACCCGCCGTTTGCCTCGCCACGACCTCCTACGCCGTCGATGCCGCCATCAAGAAGCAGTTGGAAAAGCTCGATCCTGCCGAGCGCCTGGAACAGAGTTGCGATACCGAGGCGATGAAACGCATCGCCGCCGAGAAGGACTACCATCCCGACAAGGTCATCGCCTACACCTTCGGCGACCCGTCGATGACCGCAGACACGATCAAGGCACCCGGCGCGGTCTTTCGCAGCAAGGGCGAATGGTACCACCTGACATACGACTGCGTGACGGGCCCGGAGCAGATCGACGTGAAATCGCTGAGTTTCCAGATCGGCGAGAAAGTGCCAAGGGACGATTGGCAGAAGCATTATCTCTACGACTGAGGCATTTGACGCCTGTTCGAAGCCGAAAGCTGTTGCTTCTGCCGGGTTTGGCAGTAAAGCAATGCCGTCGCGCCACAGATCGGTCGCCTTGCCATGGGATTGCAGGGACTGGTGCCCCGGCGCCCTTTGAAATCAGATGTCCCTGACACGGTGGCTGCCCCATGATCCGACTGCTCCTGACCTCCGCAGCCCTGCTTGTCGCCATCCCCGCGGCCATGTCCGCCAATTCCGCATTTCCGGCGGCCCCGGTCCAAACCGCGCTGGTCTCCCCGCCGCTCGCCCCGAAGCCGAACCCCTCCACACCGGGCGTCAAACTCGTCGAACCGCATCTGCACGTGGCGCGCGCCGGCAAGCCGGCAACGCGCGTGGCGCTGACTTTCGACGCCTGCATGGGCAAGACCGACATGCGGATTCTGAACACGCTGATCGACCAGAATGTACCGGCGACGATCTTCGTCACTGCCCGCTGGCTGCGCACCAATCCGGATGCGTTGGCGCTGATGATGTCCCATTCGGACCTGTTCGAGCTTGAAAACCACGGCCTCAACCACATCCCGACGGTCGATCGCCCGACGCTGGTCTATGGCATCGCCGCTGCCGGTTCGCCGGCAGCCGTGGCCCAGGAAGTGCAGGGCGGCTCCGATGCCATGCTGGCCCATGGCATCCCGCAGGCCCACTGGTTTCGCGGCGCAACCGCCAAATACGACCTGTCGGCCATCGCCCAGATCCGCGCGCTCGGCTTCGAGGTGGCAGGCTATTCGATCAACGGCGATGCCGGCGCCTCCCTGCCGGCTGCCGTGGTGGAGAAGCAGTATCTCAGCGCCAAAGACGGCGACGTGCTGATCTCGCACATCAACCAGCCGACCCATTCCTCCGGCGAAGGCGTCGTCAAAGGCATCCTCGACCTCAAGGCGCGCGGCGTCCAGTTCGTCCGGCTGGAGGATTTCGCCGTACAGGGCGACGACAACACCACCCAGCAGGCATCGCGCTAAAGCGGCAACCCGCGCTCCGGTATCGGGTTGCCATTTGCAAAGCCCCGATAGGTCGGGCCTTCGCGGTCCAGCGCGAAATCGTCGAACCAGTCGCGCCGTTCGTCTGCGACCAGTGCGCCGATCATCAGCGAGGCCATGAACGAGAAGGTTATGCCGTTGCCGCCGTAACCGTAGGCGGCAATTACGTTCGGCATGTCGGGAACAGGGCCGATCAGCGGCAGACCGTCCACCGTTTCGCCAAACGTGCCGCACCAGCGGTATTCGGCGGTTGTGTCTGCCTGTGGCCAGAGCCGCTTCAGCTTCTCGCTGAGGGTGTCGATCTTGTCGGCCATCTTGGCATCGCGCAGGGCGGGCAGCACCGTCGCATCGTCTTCGCCGCCGATGATGATGCGATTGTCCGCCGAGGTCCGCATGTAGAGGTAGGGGTGGCTGTCCTCCCAGATCAGCGCGCGGTCGCGCCACAGCCTGTTCGGGTCCTGCGGCACTGTCGCCATCGCCCAGCTCGAGGTGGCGCGATGCAGCTTCGGCATCGGAATGCCGGGCATCGCATAGCCGGTTGCGAGCACCACGTTCCGGGCTTCGATCACGTGGCTGCCATCGGTCTCGATGACGGCGGAGCGGCCTTCCGTGCGGATGCGCGTGGCGGATGCTTTGACCAGCTGTGCGCCGCGCTTGACGGCAACTGCGAGCAGTCCCCAGGCCAGCATCAGCGGATCGACTTCCGCAGCGCCGGACGAGAGGATCGCACCGTCGCGTTCAATCTCGAATTCGGTCATCAGGTAGGGATGCGACAGATACTCGCCCGGCAACCCGGCACGCTTGCGGAGCGCCAGTTCCTGCTGCAGTTCACGCGCGCCGCCGATGCTGTTTGTGAGATACAGGCTCGAGCGCTGACGGTAGCCACAGGGGATTTGCAGCCGCTCGATCAGCTTGCCGAGCCCCGAGACAGCAACGACGCTGCGCCGGTATATCGCGGCCGCCTTGTCATAGCCGTAGGAGAGCGACAGATCGGAGAGCGATGTATCGAGCTCCCACATCAGCATCGCGGTGCTTGCCGAAGTGCTGCCGAGCCCCGGCTCTTCGCGGTCGATCACACCGACGGAATAGCCACGCGCTGTCAGGTGTTCGGCAATCAGCGATCCCGTGATCCCGCCGCCGACGATGGCCACGTCGACCGAGAGGTTTTCGCGCAACGGGCTGTACCACGGATGCAAAGCCAGCCGGCCCCAGGGGGCGCGGCCGGTGACGAGGTCGGACTGTTCGGTGGCGTTCATCTGCAGGTCGGTCGGCATTTCGTCTCTGGCTCCAGGAAAAGGCGTGCGCGCAGGACAGTCAGGGAAGCTGCGGCTGCGGCTTTTCCTCGATGAACACTTCGTTGATGACGGTCATGACGATCAGCGACAGGGGAAGGGCGAGCATCGCGCCGACAGCGCCCCACATCCAGGTCCAGAAGATGATGGCGACGAACACGACGAAGGGGTTGAGCTCGAGCTGGCGACCCATCACCGCCGGGAAGACGAGGTTTTCCATAGTCAGGTGGACCGAGAAGAAAATCGCTGCGGGTATAAGGCCGATAAGGATGCTGTCATGGGTGAGGACACCGGCAATGGCGACCGCGACGGTCATGAGCGTAATGCCGAGGAACGGTACGAAGCTCGACAGGAACGCGAACACACCCCACAACGCCGGCATGCTGAGCCCGCCGAAATAGGCGATGGCCGTCATGATCACGCCGAGCCCCATATAGATCAGCGAGGCCGTGGCGAAATAATAGCCCAGCACCTGCTCGACAGCATTAATGACGCGGATTGCCGCCAGCCGTTCAGGCCGGCCCTTGAACGCCATGATGATCGCCTTGCGCAGAGTGACCCGGCCGACCAGAAAAAGCAGCAGCGCCGCAAAGAACACCAGCCCCTGGACGATGGCCGGGGTCAGGTTCGCAGTGACGACATGCAGTATGCTGCCGGTATGCTCGATCAGGGCCCCTGCCGACATCGGCCCGCTCTCGAATGTCTTCGGCGTGATGTGCAGCCAGTGGATTTTCTGCAGGAACGGCATGATGCGGTCGATAGAGTTCTGCACCATGTCGGGCCCCTGGCTTGCCAGTGCTGCCAGCGGCCCGGCGACGCTGTTGATGATCAGGAAGATGATCAGCGCCACGGAGCTCGAGAGAAGGACCGCATTGAGAATGCGCGGGACACCGAGCTTGCTCAGCTTTTCGGCGACCAGACCGAGGATCATGCCGACGACGATTGCCAGCGTCACCGGAATGAGGATGACCGACATGAAGTAGATGCCGGCTCCCGCCATGATCAGGAAAATGCCGATGATGGCCCAGGCGGACGCGACATCGAGCCCGTCTTTCTCGACCCGGCGCATGGGTGCCCCACCATCCATCTGCTCGGTCGCCTGTTTCAGCGAGTTGGCCCAGCTGCTCAATCGCATCTCGCGTTCTATGGCAATCTTGCGTGTCTGCTTACGTATACCGTTGGCAATGCCCATTTTTGTGAACGTTCCGGAAGCCCCAGCGCCTCGCAGCCATAACGCGCAAACGCACTGCGGGTTCCCGAGAGCGGTAAGCTAAAGGTTGTAGCCGCTTCCGCGGCATCGGCAGCGATTTCTACAGCGCCGCCAACTGCCCGCCGGGAGGGCGGAACGCCCTATGCGGTGAGCGTCAGGCCGATACCCCAGGGGTCTCTCAGCGACACCCCGCCGTCGCGTTTTTCGTGGCGGATTTCGAGGCCATCGAGCTTGCTGACGGCTGCGTCCAAAGCGGCGCTGTCGTTGAAGCGAAGCGTGTAGTCGGACAGCCCGGTCATGTTCTCCGTTCGGACGCCGGCGCCACGGCTGTTCCAGATGTTGGCCGCGACATGGTGGTGATAGCCGCCGCTGGCAAAGAAGCTGGCGCCGGGATAGCGCGCCATGATCTTCAGGCCGAGGACGTCGCGATAGAAAGCATCCGCTTCCGGGATATTGCCGACCTGCAGATGGATATGGCCGATGGCCGAGCCGTCCGCCATGCCGTTCCAGCTGTCCTGTGGCGCACTTTCGTAGAGCTTCTGCAGGTCCAGCGCCAGTGTCGCCATTTCGATCATGCCGTCGGTCTGCAACTTCCAAAGGTCGTGGGCGCGGTCGGCATAGATCTCGATACCGTTGCCTTCCGGATCGGCGAGATAGATGGCCTCGCTGACGAGATGGTCGGAAGCGCCCTGCAGCTGGACGTTGTTGTGGGCAGCATGGCGCAGCCAGCGGGCCAGCTCGGTCCTGTTGGGCAGCAGGAAGGCGGTGTGAAACAGGCCAGCGGTATTCTGTGGCGCGCGCCTGGCTGCTTTGTCGGTGGTAAGCGACAGCAGCGGCTTTCCGCCAACGCCGAGCAATTCGCCGCTGGCGCTTTTTTCCATCGATTTCAGGCCGAGCATAGACTGGTAGAAGCCGGAAACCAGTGGCAGGTCGCTGACGACCAGATGCGACTGGCCGACATAGGCTGGGCGCGTCAGCGCATAGGACGGTGCGGTCTCGGTCATGAAATCTCCTGCCCGGTGTCCGGGTATTATATCCGTCGCGCGAGGCGGCATCGATGGGACGGCTGGCAGGACCCGAGGTCCCGCCACCGCCTTCGCCATCTTATATGGCCGATAACCGTCGTTCGCAGAAGATGTGTTTTTGACGATGAAGCGTGCATCCCTTGTTGACGCTGGCCTTGTTGACGCTGGCAGCCTTTGACCTCGATCAAGGGATTGTCGGGTCCGCGCCGTTAGGGTGGTCATGGAAAGCAACGGGGCGTCCAAAGGGGCAGAAGCATGTACAAGAAGATCATCGTGGCCATCGATATCGGAACCCTTGCGAAGGGTGAGCCAGCGCTGCGGCGCGCGATGGAACTGCTCGATGCCGGCGGCGAGATCGTCGCGTTGAATGTCGTGGAGGATATACCGAGCTCTCTCATCCTCGACCTGCCGCAGGATTTCGTCACCGACGCTATCGGCGACGCCGACCTGAAGCTCCAGGATCTCTGCAAGCGCCTCGCTGTTCCGGCTCTCGTCGAAGTCCGCACCGGCTCGCCGGCAGCAGCGATCCTGAAAGCTGCCGAGAAACATGAGGCAGACCTCCTCATCGTCTCATCTCACATACCCGACCTGTCGAACTACTTTCTCGGCGCAACCGCCGACCGCGTCGTCCGCCACGCCAAATGCTCCGTCCTCGTCGAACGTGGATAGGGGAGCGAAGGAGGAAATACGGCTCTCTCTCTCTTTCTCTGTCGGAGTATGCTATCGGCTACCGCCGGAAAGCACCGAGGGTAGGGGAAGGCGGAATGGAGTTTCGTGAGGCTGTAGCAGACGATGCCGCCAATCTGGCAGCGCTGACGACACAGGTTTTTCTCCATACCTATGCCAAGCGCGGCGTCCGGACCGCACTTTCGACCTATGTCCTATCGGAGTTCACGGCAGACAAGTTCCTTCAGGCCCTCGAGGACAAGCAGCAGATATTCGTAGTCTGCTGCGAAGGCGCCCATCTCGTCGGCTATGTGCGCCTCGCCTTCAGCGCGCCGTGTCCGTCCGACGACCGGCTGCAGTCGGAAATTGCCACGCTCTACGTCCAGGAACACTTCCTGCGCCGGGGCATCGGGACGCAACTGCTGAACCGGGCGCTCCAAACGTTGCATCGCCGCGGTGCCGATGCCGCCTGGCTGTCCGTCAACCACGAAAACGCCGATGCCATCGCCTTCTACGAAAGACATGGCTTCCAAAGCGCCGGTTCCACAGACTTCGAACTGGACGGCGAGCGCCACGAAAACTTCATCTTCCGCCGCGCGCTTGACGGGGGTGACGATGGGGAGGGCGTGGCTGAGTGGGGGTGAGTTGGCCTCAGCCCGCGTCTTCGGGCATTTCGTCGCCCTTCTCCGGGGGCTGGCTTTCAAGCCGGTCGAGAATCGCCAGTGCCTGCGCCGGATCGCCACGCGCCGCCCTCCGCTTCAGACTTTTGAAAGCCCGGCGGTTTCCCATGCCCTCGGATATCAGCGACAAAAGCATCTGGTTCACCGAGACATTTTCCTCGGCGGCGGCTTCCTTGGCCTGCTCCATCAGATAGTCTGGCAGCCGCAACGGATATTGGCTCATGTGACTTTCCTTTCTCGTTTGTACAGGCGGACAAAATCTTTTGCCGAAAGAGCTGTCAGGCCGAATACCGAAACTGACGGATGTCGAAAATGGCGATCATCCGTGACGATCAAATTCGCTCCAGCTGCCAAGGCGCATTCGACAATCAGGTCGTCTTTCGGATCATCCAGGAATGGCCGAAAGCGGAACCACGGCCGTATCAAAGTTGCCATGGCACATAGTGCGTCAAGAATGACATCGATCTCTACTGCCGATGTATACAATCCGGCTAGTCCGGGCCTTTTGAGAACATCCTCGTATTCCAACACAACCGCTGGTGACATTGCAAACGGAATGGACCGCAAAAGCATCTCTCTTAGAACGAAGCCGGATGCTCCGTCCCGCGAACGAATTCCGCGTAGAATGACATTGGCATCTGCAACGACCATGGTTCAAGGTAATATCGTATATGATATCACGCAAGCCTGATAACAGCGGATGCAACCCTATTCTCCGCCTCCCAACGCTTGCCCCGAAATCCATGAGATGTGGCGATCCGGGGGCGAAATCGCCGCTGCCTGGATCTATGGCCTCGGCCTCGTGCTGACGCTCACCATGTCGTTTTCCTACAACATCTGGCCGGTCTCGCCGACCAAGTGGATCCTGCGGCGGTTCGATCATTCGGCAATCTTCGTGCTGATCGCTGCCACCTATACGCCGTTTCTCGAGCGCGGATCCGGCGATCCGCTGCTGCTGTCGACTTTGATCGCCCTGTGGGTGTTCGCTGCGATCGGCATCGTGCTGAAATGCGGATTTCCCGGTCGCTACGACAGGCTGGCGATCCTGCTCTATCTCGCCATGGGCTGGAGCGGCGTGCTGGTGGCAGGACCTGTGGCAGCCCGGATCCCGTCCGTCTCGATGCTGCTGATCGTCGTCGGCGGTGTCGTCTATTCGCTGGGCGTGATCTTTCACGTCTGGGAAAAGCTGCGGTTCCAGAACGCCATATGGCACGCTTTCGTGCTGACGGCCGCCGGCATCCACTATGCGGCGGTCATGACCTGCTTCACCCTGTCGCCGCCAGCGAGCCTTTGAACGGCGGCTTCTGGCTGCCGGCATTGCATTTTTCGGTTGCCTTGAGGCTGCGCACCAGCCGCATCAGCACGGCATCGTAGCGCTGCATTTCCGCCTTGGCATAGTCCATCTGGAAAAAGGCCGAAGCCCCGTTGCAGAGCGCAACGCCGCGTCCGTAGACCAGCCTGTCGCGCTTGATGCCGGTGAAGCTGAAGCCTTGCGAGGTCGTTTTCGAAAAAGACACTTGCCAGCCATCCTGCCTCGCCAGCACCAGACGCGTCTTCGCCTCGCTCTGAAAATCGCTGCTGAAGGCGGGGGTGGCAAATACCAGCAAGCGGGCGGATTTGTCGGCCGGCGCCAGGGAAAGTCCGTCGCCGTGATTGGCAAGAAGGGTAAGCCCGAAACCGGGCGGCAGTTCGATGCTGTAGCCGAAACGGCTGTTGTCGTAGGGCCACCATTCGCTTGCATGAGCCTGCCCGGTCGAGAGCGCAGACACTGCAGACAGGAGCAGACAGGCGGCAAGGCGCGACAACATGCGTTTTCCGGATGGCGAGAACAAAGGATGTCTATTGTTTAGCCTATTTCGAGCCAAGAATCTCGTAGTCTTGAAAAATTAATATGGCGAATTGCCCAAGGATAAGTCATCGCGGCGGCAGCCATGCAAGAGCGGCAGATTTACTTTGGTCATGGCGCGGCGTATGCCGTCGATCGTCCTAAAACGGAGTGTGCCGTGACCGCCCCCATCCTTTTGCGCGATGCCGTCGACGCCGATCTGGCCTCAATCCGCGACATCTACAACCACGCCGTCGAGCATAGCACGGCGATCTGGAACGAGGTGCTGGTCGATGTCGACAACCGCCGCCAGTGGTGGAACGCACGCGTCGCCAAGGGCTATCCGGTGCTGGTCGCGATTGTCGCCGGCAAGGTCGCCGGCTACGCGTCATACGGTGACTGGCGCGCCTTCGACGGTTACCGCCACACCGTCGAGCATTCGGTCTATGTCGACCGGGAGGCGCGTGGCGCGGGGATCGGCGAGCAACTGATGCGAGCCCTGATCGAGCGAGCCGCTGCCGGCAATGTCCATGTCATGATCGCTGGCATCGAGGCCGAGAATGCAGCGTCCATCCGCCTGCACGAAAAACTCGGATTTCGCGTCGTCGGGACGTTTTCGGAAGTCGGCATCAAGTTCGGTCGTTGGCTCGATCTGACCTGCATGGAGTTGCGGATACTGTCCTGACCGTGGGGCCATGCTCCGGCTTGCTGTCCATGTGCTTGCAGCCAGCCATTGGCCAACAAGCCGGGGCAGGGCGACAAGGTCCCGTCGCTACATCTGCTGTCCCGCGAGTGCAGGGAGAAGTGCACCCTGCAGTATCTGGCAGCTTAACTGCCGGTTGAATACGTCGCGAGACAACACTGGACCCTGCACCGGCGATTTCCGGGGCTCAAGCATTTACAACTTGACGCGGCGTTCTTTCAGGGATCATTTGTTCGTACGCAAATAGGTAGGTTTGCTTTGTTATTTTGGGTGTCTGTTCCTGCATAGAATAACGGATTCGACCGTCTGAAACATTGCAACCGAGATCCTATTTCATAATCTGTTAATTTTCCTTCAAGTTGAAAATTCGAAGTATAATTACATTTACATTTCCCAATGTGTCTGAATTTAGCACACGAATTGTTCTCTGTGGTGACTGGACTTTCACGCCGACAGTGATAATTCATTGCAAGTCGAATTTGACGTGCTTTTGAACTCTCGATTACGCCATTGATGCTTGAAGCTTATTGCAACGGGTTTTACCCAAGGGGTCGTTGGTCCATCTTTGGGCGTTCAAAGTCGGCACGCCGATTCGTTGGTAGACAATTTGCTGTTTATGCGGGGACAAGACTTGGGGGTGTCTTGAAGTCACATGCAGTTGTGTCGCGAAAGACTATGTCGCCGCGACGCTGACCGGAACTGAGGCGAGCCAGAGCGGCTTGTCTCTGAAAAAATGTGAATAGGAGAATTTGAATGACAGACGCGGTTCTTGGTGCCGGCGCTGACTTGCTGGTTGAACTGACGGCCGACATCGTGGCCGCCTACGTGAGCAATCACGTTGTTCCCGTAAGCGACCTCGCACACCTGATTTCCGACGTGCATTCCGCGCTCAGCGGCACCTCGGCACCGGTCGCCGCCGTGGCTGTTGTTGAAAAGCAGAAGCCTGCCGTCTCCGTACGCAAGTCCGTACAGGACGACCAGATCACTTGCCTGGAATGCGGCGGCAGTTTCAAGTCGCTGAAGCGCCACCTGATGACGCATCATTCCCTGTCGCCGGAAGATTATCGCGAAAAGTGGGACCTGCAGGCGGACTACCCCATGGTCGCGCCAGCCTATGCCGAAGCGCGTTCGCGCCTCGCCAAGGAAATGGGTCTCGGCCAGCGCCGCAAGCGCGCCCGCTGACCATCAAAGATACACAGCAACACGGAACCGGGCCTCGAGCCCGGTTTTTTTGTGGGAAAGTTTCGACATTTAAGGAAAATAATCCCATTAATATTGAGGGTGATTTTCAATTTAATCATTTAATTCAGCAAAATAATGCTGGCGTCTATCAATTGTTGGTTCTTGCTATCTTCGTCGATGTGTGAATAAATTCCGAAAAAGGAGTTTGCGCATGTCCATCGATCCCCTCGTTCCCGTCTCTCTTCCTGCGATCATTCCGCTGCCAACGGTGCTGTCGGGCACGGCGCTCGTGCCCGTTCGCCGCGGCTTTCTCTCGGTCGACGCCACCTGCGGTATCGTCAACCGTATGGCCGGCGAGATGTCGGCGCTGGTCAGCGAGCGCACTCTGCACCGGCGAGACCGGCGCCGGACGATGTGGCATATCCGCCAGATCTCCATGTATGTCTGCCACGTCGCGCTGCAGATCCCCATCGCCGATATCGCCGACGCCTTCGGGCGCGACCGCAGCACAGTGGCCTATTCCCTGAGGATCGTGGAGGGCAGGCGCGACGACCAGGCCTATGACGCTTTCGTCGAGTCCGTCGAACGTCTGGCCGGCTCGGTGTTTGCAGCTTCGGAGGCGGCTGCAGATGAGCACTAGGACACCCCATCCCGTAAGTCGCTGGTCAGATTGCTGCGTTTCATCGGCGCCGGTGCGGGTATGATACCCGAGCCCGGCGGCGTGGTGCTCCAAAGTGTGGACGGACGCCGGCAGTTCAGCGCCACCGGGCTGATCGACTGGGCTATGGCTGCAGGCCTCGTCACCGACAGCCCCTCGACCCCACCATTATCGGCGGCTGACGCGCCAGCGGGGCCTTTGGAGACGGCCAAGTACCTGATGTTGTTGCCGCCGGCACGTAGCTTCCTGCGTCGCGCAGCCGCCGATACGGAAGAGGAGTTCCTGGCCCAGCACGCCGAAATCGTTTCCACGACTGCAGAGGTCGACGGCGCCAGGCAGAGAGTGCGTTTCGATCAGGCGGAATCGCCGCTTGCCGCGCTTTCCCGGTTAAAAGACCGCAATGGCGCGCCTTTCCTGCCGGAGGCGGCTCTCGCTGCCGGGGAAAAGCTTGCGTCCGATTTCAATCGTGGACAGTTGCAGCCGCGCGTCACTGCCTCGTGGGAGCCGCGCCTTGCGACTTCGGCCAAGGGCGGGCGCGGCGGCATGGCTGACGTCGCAGACAGCGCCATGGCGGCCCGTCTTGCCGTCAACCGCGCCATCGCCGCGATGGGTCCAGAACTCAGCGGTGTCGCGCTCGATATCTGCTGTTTCACGAAAGGCCTGACGACCGTCGAGCGCGAAAGGCAATGGCCTGCGCGCTCTGCCAAGCTGATGCTGCGTACCGCGCTGCTGACGCTTTCGCGACACTATACGCCACCTCGATCTCAGAAGAATTCCACCACGCAGCACTGGGGAGCGGAAGGATATCGACCGGATCTACTCAAGCCGGCCCGCTCGTTGAGCCGGAAATCGAGCTTTCGGCTTCCGCTTTTCTGTCCGGGATTCGCAATGTCATGTCCAGTTTCAGGCGTTCGAGGAGATAGCGAATGTCTCCCGTTGACTTTTCGTTCAGTGAAATGACGTTTTTTTGGGGATGTTTTGAGCTCGAACGAGGGCGATGATGCGTTCGTAACGTTCGCGTCTAGGTTACATATTTATGCGTTTGCGCGTTGGGCTCGCTTGCGATCATTCATCCGTCCGATCTCAATCTATGGTTAAAGGCATGGTTAATCGTTTGAGCGAGGTGAAGCGCAGTGTTTTGCTGAAACGCAAGGGAGTGCCATCACGATTCTGATAGCTGGATAACGCAACCGGAAAGCAATCCCTGCGCGACTCGACGAATCGTCGGGCGAGGGATAGGCCAGATCCCGCAGCCCGCATTTTGCGCTTTGCTGCGGTCTCCATGACAGGTCAAGACATCGATGGATCACGACGAGGCCCGGCTGCGCATCATGGAGGATATCGCCACCGTCGGCGAGCTGACGCGGATGGTGACGCAGCGCTACGATGCGATGTTCGCGGAGTTCTACGCGGTGCTCCTTGAGACGCTCGACAGCGCCTCCGACATGGCCGATGCGGCGTTGACCGCCATGTCGGTGGCGGACGCTGCTGTCGACACCGTTCGGAGCAATTTCGCCGGCCAGCCGCACTTTGCCTGTTCGAAAGGATGCAGCCCCTGCTGTCACCTGTTCGTCGCGGTGCCGCCCGGCGTGGCCGAGGTGATCGCTGCTCATGTCGAGAGTAACTTCACGGTCATCGAGCGCGAAAAGCTGGTTTTGCGGCTGGAGGCGAAAGTTGCAGCCGATGCGGCCTCGCCGACACCGCAGCTGTTGCGGACGCCCTGTGCACTGCTCGACGACGGCGGCAGTTGCACGGTCTATGCGGTTCGCCCGCTTTCCTGTCGAAGCTTCACCTCGACCTCCCTGCCGCGCTGCCAGCAAGTAGTGTTCGGGGACAACCCGGATGGCGGCGGTGTCGATCAAAACCCGGCGCGCTACCGTCTCTATGAATTCGCGACAAGGGCGCTGGAAGAAACGGCCCGGCGCCGCGGATTGCCCGGCCAGCAACAGGGGCTCTCGGCAGCCCTGCTGCAGCAGCTGGCCGGCTGAAAGCGATCAGGCCATGCGATCGTACTATCCGGGACGGAAAACCTAGGCGGCGACCTTGTCGCGCGCTTCCTCGCGGATGCGCTTGACCATCGAGCGCAGGCCGTTGGCGCGTTGCGACGACAGGTGTTCGACCAGCCCGATCTTGCTGAACACCTCGATGGCATCGAGATCGGCGATATCGGAGGCGCGCTTGCCGGAATAGGTGGCGAGCACGATGGCGACCAGCCCCCGGACGATATGCGCGTCGGATTCACCCTCGAAGGTCATGACCGGATCCTTGGCCCCGTCTTCGGTGTGGCTGACGAGCCAGACCTGGCTGGCACAGCCTTGTACCTTGTTGGCAGCCGTGCGTTGTTCTTCCGGCAGGTCCGGCAGCGCCTTGCCGAGCTCGATCACATAGCGATAGCGATCCTCCCAGTCCTCGAGGAAGGTGAAATCGTCCATGATTTTGTCAAGGCTGGTCATCGCATACGTCCACTGTCTCTGAGACTGGCATATAGGCGAAAGCAACGGCGATTTGAACCCGCGCGGAAAAAAGAACGCCGTGCGGAGCAAGTCCACACGGCGCAGCAACATGCTGGGAGTTTAACAGGGCAGGCACGGCACGTCAGGGTAAAGGGGAGGCGCCACCGGAGACTTGCCCGGCGTCGCGGAATTGATGTCGGCTCAGAGGACCGGGCGGCGCATCGGCACCGGAACGTGGATGATGGTGCCGGTGAAAACGCTGTCGTTGGCGTCGCTGCCGAGTTTCGGCGGCATCGGCTGCATATCGGGCTCTGCCTGCGGTGCGGCGACGGCGACCTGCTGGCGGGACGTATCTGTTGTACCGGCGTTGCTGGCAGTCTTATCGGCCGGCTTGCCGGAAAGCTGATGGTCGATCATCTCATAGGCGACCAGTGCGCCTTCGCGGGCTCTATAGCCGAGCGCCGTGAAAGTCTCGCCGCCCTTGACGCAAATCTCGGGCTTCTCGCTGCACAGCGACGTTACATATTGAAAGGCGCCCGTTGCTGCCGTAACGGCGTCGGACATCTGGACCTGCGGGTTGTTCTGGGTCCGGGTCGTGCTCTGCGAGGAGAAAACCGGCAGAAGCACCAGTACCAGCGAGAACCAGAAGGCTGTCTTGATCAGAAACCACATCGTGTTGCCCATCCTGTTTTTCGTTCGGTCTTGGAGCCGAATCGATCCGGTCTTCCCGGTTGAAACAAACCTAGTCCGCAGATGCTGACATCGCTTTTCAAAACTAGAAGGCATTTGAGGCCAATTTAGTTCAAATGCGAGCTATCGGCATTTTATGCACATTTAAGTCAAATTGTCGTGGCCGCCGTTAAGCATGTTGCAGGCCATCTCCAGAGAATGCCGGGGGTTGCGCTCCCATCGCCTGCCACAAACCTTAACGAAAACACGAAAAAGCAGCGAAATCCATCGCTTACCCCCTGTTAACTACAAAAACCGATGCATCCTTTCGATGCGTCAAAACGGGATTTTCCGGCTTTTCAGCGGTGGATTGGGCCTTTCGGCTTATCCTTTCCTTAAGCGCGCAACGCCTATTATCGGGACAGAAATAGACGCCTTTTGTGCGGATTTTGGTGTGCGCGTATTGAGTAAAATGGCTGAAAAGGCGATCGCCCTTGTCGACAGGGCCGGCGGAAGCTGGCTCTCCCGGACGTCGGGCGACGGGCAGGTGCGCGGCGAAGAGCTGGCGATCCTGCGGCGCGTTGCGCTGCTGTCGTCGCTGGCGCTGATTGTGGTGCCGTGCGGCCTGTCTTTCCTCACCACGCCAGCCGTCGCCTTGCCGGTCGGCGTTGCCACCGTCTGCGCCGCCTTCCTGTTTTCCGCAGTCGGCAGCATCGCCCTTTCGCGCCAGAGACCGCTGCCAATCGAAGCACCCGTCATTATCCAGCGCCAGGAGTTGATGCTCGAGGCCGCCGCCGGTCTTGTCCTGCTGCTTGACGCACAGGGTGTCGTCACCACTGTCGGCGGACGCGACCGTGCCGCGTTCCTCGGCTGGATGCGTCCGGTCCTTGGCCGCGGCTTCTTCGAGCAGGTCCACGTTTCCGACCGGATCGTCTTCCTGCAGGCACTTGATGCCATCCGCCAGGGCTCCGACGCCGTTGCCATCCGTCTCCGGCTCGACCGCCCGGCCGGCGCCATCGATGGCGACCAGTTCGCCCATATCAGCATGGACATGACAGCCCGTCGCGATGCCGATGGCCTGTTGACGGACATCGTCGCCCAGGCCCGCGACATCGGCCGCGAACAGCAGCAGCGCGACGCCGAGACCCGCAAGGCGGCAGAGGCGGAATCGGCGAACGACGCCAAGTCGCGCTTCCTTGCCGCCGTCAGCCACGAGTTGCGTACGCCGCTGAACGCCATCCTCGGCTTTTCCGACATGCTGGCCGGCGAATATGTCGGTCGGCTGGAAAACGACCGTCAGCGCGAATATGTCGGCCTGATCCGGGATTCCGGTGCCCACCTGCTCTCCGTCGTCAATGCCATGCTCGACATGAGCAAGATCGAGTCCGGCCGCTACGAGCTGATCGTCGAGCCGTTCCCGATTGCCTCCGCCATCAAGTCCTGCGAGGCGATGCTGTCGCTGCAGGCAAAGAACAAGGGCCTGAAACTGGCAAGCCGTATCCAGCGCGATCTCGGCGAGGTCGTTGCCGACCAGCGGGCCATCCAGCAGGTGCTGATCAACCTCGTTGGCAATGCCATCAAGTTCACCGATGCCGGCGGCGCCGTCACGGTCGACGCGACGCGGGCCGGCGACATGCTGAAGATCTGCGTCAGCGACACCGGCATCGGTATTGCGCCCGAACGGCTCGCCTCGCTCGGCCAGCCTTTCGTGCAGATCGATAGCGAACATTCCCGCCGCTACGAGGGCACGGGCCTTGGCCTGTCGCTGGTCAAGGGACTGGTGGCGTTGCATGGCGGCAGCTTCGGTATCGCCAGTACGCCCGGTCATGGAACTGTGGTCACCGTGCTGGTACCGCTTGACGGCACGCTGGTGCAGACGGCAGAAGATCAGCAGCCGGTGGAATTCCCGCCGCGTCTCCGTTCCGTGGAGCATTTGGAAACACAGAGCAAGGAAGCAGTCTATGGCCACGCGAAAGCGAAAATCGCCTAAGGGAAAGGGCAAACGGCAGCAGTCCGGGCTCGCGTCCCGCAGTGCGGTGGCCGTTGGCAGTCTCGGTCTGCGCGGTGCCGGCCTCGTCGGTGGCGCTACCCTGCGCGGCGCCGGCCACCTCGGCGGCGTCATCGCCCGCTATCCCGCGACCGCAGGCGGCACCATGGCCTTCGCCGTGATCTTCAGCTTTATCGCCACCAACGCGCTCTGGTACCAGCCCGGCAACCACCCGTCGCCGTTCTTCCGCACCCGCGACGCGTCATCGCCCTACCAGCTGGCCGGACGCAAGCCGTTTAGCAGCGCCCGCCACGACCCCGCCGATACCACCACGTTCCGCATCGAACGCCCGGACGACACGGCGACATCCGCGCCGCCGGTACCAGCCGCGGCAGCACCTGTCGCAACGGCGCAGGCTCCCGTCGCCGAGCCGGGCAACGTTGTCTCGCAGGTGCAGGCCGAACTGGTCCGCCGTGGCCTCTACAACGGCGCGGCTGACGGCATCATCGGACCGCGCACCACGGCTGCCATCCTCTCCTTCGAGCAATCCGCCGGGCTGAAACAGACGGGCGAGGCGAGCGAGCAATTGCTGGCCGCGCTGAAGGCGGATGCCAAGCCAGGCGTCGCCGTGCCAGCCGAGAAGCCGCCGGCGGACATCTCATCGAATGCTGCTGCCGCCGATCCGGTTGCCGCCGCCATTATGAGCTCGGAAAAGGACGTCAAGACTGCATCGGTCAGGACCGCCTCCGCGACGCCGGCCAAAAAGCCGGTGCCCGATCCGGTGGCCAATGCGACGATGGTGATGCAGATCCAGAAGGGCCTGAGCAACATCGCCTACAGCAATGTCAGCATCGACGGCGTGGCCGGCGAGAGCACCCGCACTGCCATCCTCCATTTCCAGAAACACTACCGTCTGCCGGAAACCGGCGAACCCGACGGCACCGTCTTGAAAAAACTCCGCGAGATCGGCGCCCTGTGATCGGGTTGCGGTGGTAACGTTGCTGCCGCTGAATGGATCAGCCTTGCAGAACCCCAATGAGTGTCTTTTGGAGGATATGAGGTGGCTGTCGAAATCCGCCTGCTCGAAGCAAACGATCCCGCCGAAGCAGGTCTGGTCGCGCTCATGGAGGAAATGCAGGCGCACTATAAAGTCTTCTGCCCGCCGACGTCGGACATTCTGCAGCAATTGCGCGCCCGGCCGGCAGGCTCAGAAATTCTGGTTGCCGAAGACGGCGGCAAGGTCGTCGGCCTCTGCGCTTTCAGTTCGACCTATCCCGGAGCCGGCCTCAAGCCCGGCATATTCCTGAAGGAACTCTACGTCGGTGCCGCCTGTCGGGGGCAGGGCGTCGGACGCTCGCTGATGCGGACGCTGGCCATGCTCGCAGGCGAGAGGGGCCTCGTCCGCATAGACTGGACGGCAGACGCTGCCAACGAACGGCTTCTCGCCTTCTACGACGAAACAGGCGGCACGCGCAAAACGGACAGGATTTACTACCGTCTGGATGGTGAAGCACTCGCAGCGCTCGGCAGCGATCCCGCTTCGTGACCCTGCCACGCCGGCCACCTGTTCCGCATGGAAGAAACACCGGCCTTACGCATTCAAATTGACGGCGAAGTTCTGGACCTGGCGTATGCCCGAGAAGCCCCTGACCTTCGGAAACTCACCGGCGGCTTCGATGTCGGGAAAGCGCTCGGCGAGCACGGTGAGGGCTTCCTCCAGCTCTGCCCTCGCCAGCGCTTCACCGAGACAACGATGCGCGCCTCCGCCGAAAACCGGATGCCATTTCAGCTGCTCGCGGGTGATGTCGAAGCGCTCCGGTTCCGGATATAGCTTTTCGTCCCTGAGGGCGGACATGGTGACCAGCGAACACGCTTTATGCGCTGGCAGAACCCGCCCGTCGAGTTCAATATCCATCGTGGTGACGCGGGGCACCGAGCCGATTGCCGGCTCGTAGCGAAGGCACTCGAGAACCGCGTTCGGCACCAGATCGCGATTTTTGACGACCGCGTGCCATTGATCCGGATTCTGGAGGAGCAGGGAGAGCTGGATGACCATCGCCGAGCGGGTCGTGTCGCTGCCGCCGACGATCAGGGTCATGATCTGGGTGATGGCTTCCTCGGCCGTCAGCGATCCCTCTTCTTCGACGTTGGACATAAACTCGCTGACGAAATCATTCGCCTTGTCACGGCTGCGCCTGGTCACGATCTCCCCGACATAGCGCCGAAGATCGCCCGCTGCCTGCTGCAATTCGGGCACGTCCTGCGTAAGCCAGGAGCCGCCCAGCAGCGGGCTGAACCGGTAGACGATCTCTGAAAATCTGCCCACGTCATCTCGCGGCAGACCGAGGATCGACGCAATCACCCTCGCCGGAATAACCGTGGAGAAGTCGTCGAGCATGTCCATGCCGCCCTTGGGCGTTGCGGCATCCGCAATCTCGGAAATCGTCTGCCTGATATGCGGGCGCAGCGCGGCAATCATCCGGAATGCGAATGTCTTTGCCATCGGCGAACGCCGCCGCATATGAGCATCGCCATTCGAGGTCAGCATGCCGTTTGTCATGAAATCCCAGATCGGCCCGTCCTTGACGCCCCGCAGAGTGATCAGCTCTGTTTCCACCTGCCGCGTCTTGGCATCGCTGTGGAGGTTGAGAACATCATCGGCGCGCAGGACCAGATACACGCCGGCTTCCGACCGGATGAACGGCAGTTCGCCTCGAAAGTGGCGATAAACCTCGTGTGGATTGCTGGCGAGGGTTTGCATCGACAGCGTCGGGACGTTGCTGGCATCGGATCCGCTGGATGATTTGAAACCGGTCATCGAATTCCTGTCATGTTGACTTCTGGCAGTCCGCATCGGGGCAACGCTTGCGCAAGGCGCGCCAAAACTGTTGCCAGCCGCAGCGGCTGTGCAACAGGCGGATCAGGATCACGCCCCGCAATTCAGCGGGCGGTGAAAAAGCTCATCCCGTCGTCGATCTTGCAGGTGAAACTGCGGGGAGTGCCGACCTGCGTGTAGCCGGGAAGGCTGAACACCGTCATCGTGAATTCGGCATTTTTATCCGGGTGGACCCTGTATCGTAAAAGCTGGACGATGGGCTTTCCCTCGAGATCCAGCGTCATATGCTCATCTGCAAAAGCCAGCGTTCCGTCGTCCATAATCCGGAAGGCTTCGATCTTCAGTCCGCCGCGTGTCTTGCTTGGCTTCTCATCGCCGCTGCTGGAGGTGCAACGACCGAGGTCGAGAGACACAGCGACCGATCTGCCTTTGACCAGCGCATTTTCGACGGCGGGGAGAGACATGGAGTGGCCGCCCGATGGAGCAGCACTTGCTGCCAGTGGCTGGGCAGCCAGAAGAAGTACGGGAAGGAAACGTTTCATAATCAGACCCTTAACTAGCAATAGCGAAGGTCGGCGGTGCGTTGTCGATAAAGAACGCCCGCGTCCTTCAAAACAGGTGCTGCGAAACCGAATTTCGTCGCACCAGGGTCAAATTTAGCACTGCGATATAACAGATCGATGATCGTGCATCGGTTGTATGTTAGGGCTTGCTGAAGCAAGATCTTGGCAACCGCACAAAGTAAAGCCGGCCGCCCGTGATGGGCGGCCGGCAACGGGGAGGGCATAGGGCTTGCGATGCCCAACGAATGCCTGGTTGCTTACCTCAGCCGCCCCAGGGCCTTAGGCGCTTCGGTTTCCGCGTGGATATTGGCGGCGGCTGGGTTACCGATCATTGCCACGTCGATGAGGCAGGCTTCCAGCAGCGGGCCTTCCTTGACGCCAGCCCGTGCACAGGCGTTCTGTGCGTTCTTCGCCGTTTTCGGGTCCAGATCCCGGGAGGAGAAGGGCGCCTTCGGGATATCGGCCATGGTCCGTTCGCCGCAGACATTCAGCATCGATTCCCCCGATTTCAGACGCCAGCTATTGGCGTAGGAACTGTAGAGTTCCTTGAACGAGAACGGATTTTTCAGAACTTCCCCCTCCCGCGTGGCGAGCAGGTTCGGGTCTTCCTTGACGTTGGCAAGCAGGCCGTGAGCCTCCACCGGCCACTGGCCGAGACCGACCTTGACGTTGATGTAGTCGGTGCCATTGGCCGGATTGATGCCGGCCTGCAGCCAGTCGCCGGAGGCACCGCGAACAATGTAGATGTCGCCGCTCCGGGTAACCTGCGTTCCATCGGCCAGCGAAACCGGCGTCTTTTCGCTGACATTGACGAACTTTCCGTCGATGAACACGGCCTGCGGCTTGGTGCAGACAGCAACCTGCGTCTTTCCGAACCGCGCGGCGACGGCCGAGCTGACAGCGGCATTTGGCCAGTTCGGAGCACCCGATACCTGCCTGTTCTGCACGTCGAAACCGGACCCCGTCTGCAGCAGCAGGAAATCGCCGGAAGCCTGGAAATCGTAGAGGAGGCCGCTGAGCGTCGTCAGGTGGGTATCGCCGACTGCAGTCGAGGCGGCACAATTCGACGGACTGCCGCCGGCTGTGCTTTCGTTGAAGGCGATTGCCGGTCCCGGTCCGGAGCTTGCCGGCGCATTCGGCCCGAAACTCAGGTTGTTGGTCTCGGCGGTGAACCCTTGCGCGACGCAGTTCGGGGGCGCAGTGCCGCCATAGGTGATCCGCGTCCTCGTCTGCAGCGATGCTCCTGCATTGAAGGTTGCCTGGCTGCCGACGCCGACAGCGCTGCCGCCATCACCGAGCACATTGAATTCGGCAATCGTCCAGCCGCCGGATGCATTGACGGCGTTGTCGCCAACCCGCAAAAATGCGGTGCCACTGATGGTCATGATCACGCTGTCGCCGCTTGGCCCCGCCATACCCGTGAGCGTTACCTGTCCAAGACTGGTCACCGGCACCGCCGGGGTGGAAACAGCGCCGCTGGAGTTGCTGATGATCACGCAATAGATTTCGGCACCGGCGGCAAACTGCGTCCAGCCGACCGGGCATGTCGTGTTGTAGCTGATCAGCCAGTATTGGATGAAGGCACGGTGCGAAGCATTGTTGTTTTCAAAAACGAACTGCTCCCATCCGCGGCAGTTCGGGTTCGGAGACGGCGCACAGACGCCGGTCTTGAAGAAATCGGTGTTGATCTGCAGCGTGTAGGTGTTGGGGATCATCGGCCCGGCGGCGCCGATCTGGCCGCTTTCGCTGGTGACATTGGTCAACGTATCGAACGATCCCGAGGCGCTGATGATAAAGCCGCCGGGTGCCTGCGCCGCGATGTCGTTGCCGTTGCCCACAGTCTGCGGCACGATGCCGGAGCGCGGTGGCATCGGTTGTTTCGGCGCCGCCACGCACTGCACTTCCTGCCAGTGGGTCGAAGGATACTTGGCCGTAAAGCAGCCCTTCTTCGGCTGCGGAACGGTGGCGATGGTAGCGCGCCAGTCTTCCTGGCGGCGAAATTGCCTGGCGGAAAGCATCGGGATCGGCCTCGCGGCGGCCGCTGCGCTGAGGGGCCGCCTGCTTTCGGCTGCAACGCCCGACGGCGCCAGCCCCGTCAGCCCCACCAGTATCGTCAGGGCAAGTCCAAGCCCCTGCAGGCTTCTGTAGACAACAGACATCGTCATATGCACGTCTCCTTTTCAAAGAAGGTTGCAATTTTAGAGGTAAATCTGAAATGAATGCTACTATAAGTACACACTGCGCCCATTGCTCGCGTCTTGCAAGGCGTATGTTTCGCGCAGTTTTTTAACGGAGAATTGCAAGGCATGGGGCGCATGGCGCGGCCACGCGACCTGCACGCCGGTGGAAGCGTTACCGGACCGTCGCTCTTGTTCGTCGATGCGCCACCAGATACACCGGATCCATGAGGCTGCGCAGCGACATCTTTGTATCCGCCCTGATCCGCCGGCTGTTTGGCCGGGGGGATTTTGCCGCGGTCGAGCGCAAGGGGGCGGAAGCTTCGGGGGCGATCTTCATACGCCAGCGGTTTCGCGACGGGCTGGAAACACTGTTCGGTCCGGCGCCGCAAAGCCTGTTCGACGAGGATGGTTCAAACGGCCGGATGTTCGAAGTCCGCCTCGAGCGTCAGGATGCCGAGACGGTGCGTCAGATGCTCGAGCGCGAACAGAAATTCGATGCCGATCTCTGGATACTCGAACTCGAGACCGACGACATCGCCGACATCGTGCCTGTCGCAGACCAGCGGCAAAATCCGCTCTGACACCTGGGGCCTTTAGCGCGCTCCGCCGCGCGCCCGGGCCGGTAAGACGTCGTTTTCCGCCTCGGGATTGCGCGCCTTGAATTGGCTGGCGGGCCTTGCCTGGTCCGGGGTGACGTAGGTGTAGCGGTCGGCGCGGCGCCAGGTTTCGACGCGCGCCTGGCTGTCCACCGGGTCGACCGAATCCATGATCCGCCAGGCGCGGCTGATGCTGCCGGTACCCTCGCTCAGATGCGGATAGAAGCGCTCCAGCACGAAGACCCCGTCGGCGAAGTTCATGCCGAGGCTGGTCAGCGTGACCGCCAGCTGTTGGCCGGAGAGATCGAGCAGGATGCGCTCGGCAAGCCAGCGGCTCGACGACAGTGCGTCGGCCAGCGCCGTTGCAAAATTCTGGGCCTCGCGCTCGCGGGCAAAGCGCACCAGCAGCGCTTCCTGGACATCTGTCAGGCTGCGCAGGCCGAGGCGATCGGTATCGTCGTGGGAGAGGTGGCGGGCAATCTGGCGCAATTGCTGGCGCAGTGCCTCCTCGCGGGCCAGTCTTTCGGCAATCGCGCTGTCGGGTGCCTCGAGCAAGGGGATACGCTCGGTCTGTGGCGTTTCCAGCGCCTTCGTCTTGCCGCGACCGGTGTCGGCATGGCGCAGGCCGACCAGCGCATCGACGACCGCAGGCGAGAGATTGTCGCGCTTGACGATGGCCTTGGCGTGTTCCGTTCCTTGCGTGCGGGCTATGGTGATCAGCGTGTCGTCGTCGATTGTTGCGGCACCGGCGATGAACGGAGCGGCAATCGCGATCGGCTGGCAGCCGATGAACAGCGCCACGGCCGGCGGCACATGCGGGCATTGCGACAAAGCAGCGACCGCCTGTCGCTTGGCCTCGTCGCTGGAGGCGAGAAACAGCGGCATGAACAATTCGGCAAACTGCCGCAGTTCGGATTTTCCGGGATGGGGCCGTTCCTCGAAGCTGGTAACCGTCGCCATCAGGACCACATCCTTCTTGCGCTCGCCAAGCGGTCCTTCCAGGTCTCGAAACCGATCACGCACGCTACCACCCACACACAGAACAAAGAGGGGAGCCGGAGATCAGCACGCGGGGCAGCCGGGCAAACGCGCTCCGGCGAAAACGTCGCGCGGAAAACGATAGGACCCGGCGGACGCTCGCGTCCGGATCTGGCTATGCCGTGACGTTAGCGCGATCAGGGTTAATAGGCAGTGAAAACTTTAATAAAAATGCGACGGAGGTGTCACGAAAAGGTACGCTCGTGAAAAGCGGGGAGGCGATTGCGGCAGCGAGGTTGCAGCAAGCATGCCGCCGGTTACTTTCAACAGGTTACGCGTAGGAAACGCCCTGGCGGGCACTGTGGCTGCGCAGGGCGACCAGCAGCCTGTCGCGGGTATCGTAGCCCGATTGAAACAGGTCGAGCGCGGCCGCAGCCGCAAACTGCGCTTCCGTGCTCTTCAGGTCGATGCGTTTTTCCGCATACCAGCAGTCGAGAGCGCCGCGAAGCACGTCTACATCGTCGGTTGTGAAGGCTGAGTTGAGCAGAAGCGTCATTGCACATCTCCCAAGCTGTGGGATGAAAACACTGTATGTCATGAACTGCCGGTGTTTGCAGGGCCGGCCAGTAGGGGAACCATACGCCAAACGGCCAAAGTCGCAAATAATATTTGCATGACGTTTTCGTGTCACACACGCTCGCAGCAGGGCTCGCCGACAGGCGGGCACTGGTGCTAACAATATGAATCCATTCTATTTTAGAATTTTGCGCCTCAACCATTGGTGGTTTCTCATGCCAATCCGAAGCTCCCGTTCCGACCTGTTGGCACGGCGGCGGACCAAAACGCGTTGCAGGGCGTCCCGTGCCGTTAAGGTCTTGTTAACGATCCCCTGTCTCAATCCGCGCAAGCACACCGCGACCCGGCGTCTGTTCGAATCGCTACCGCCGCAAACCGTCCCTTCGGGCGCCCCGGCAAACCGTCAGACACGTACCGCACTGCTATTGGAAAGGCGCGAATGCCCTTCGGACATGCTCTTGCCAGCAAGACTTTTCCCGAGGGAGCGCCGGTCCGCCAAAAAGGCGGACAGGGTGAAATCGATCGCAAGTTCATCCGTCTCAAGATTGCAATGGAGACGAGACATGGCTGATATCATAAGACTGGAAGACCGACGAAACCACAAGCCGCCACCTCCGGCCCATGATGGCACGGCGGCCCGCATCCTGCTGTTTACCGGCGTACGCTACGAGCGGCTCGAGCCGCCCAAGCGCCGCACGGCGCCTGGCGCCAAGCGGCCGAAAACGAAGACGAGAAAACAGGGCTGACAGGCCTTGTCCTGATATAGCCGATCTAGCTTGCGTCGAAGGCGTCGCATCGCGCCTTGGCGAGAAAATCACTGGCGCCCTCTTTGAAACTCGGCTGCGGCGCCATGGTCCGCAACACCACGTAGCCCTGACCCTCTGTCATCTCCACGAGAATGGATTGCGCCAGCTCTGCAGGCAACGCCTTGCGGATCGCGGCAAGCTGCACCGGCGCTGCCACGAGCACGTCGAGCGCACCCCCGACCGAGGTCCGGTCGCTCATGCTGAAAACTTCGTTCGAAGCGCTGTCGTAGATCCCCAGGGACCAGAATGGCACATGGCCCGCCGCCATCAGGTGCACCGGCATGTCGGCAAGGTCGAAGGCGCAAACGGCGGTATGCATGTAGGGATCGCCGTTCGAGAGACTGCCCGCACTGGTGGTGGGGTCCAGCACGTGAAAGGCATCTTCCTCGCCGAGCGCCTCGACCCGCTGGAAGGCATCGCGATCGCTGTAGGCGGGCAGCGCCAAGATGATCACCAGATGCAGCAGGGCCGCACCGAGCACGCCGACGACGATGGCAAACAGCACCTTAAGCATGGTCGCAGCCGATCTTCTCGACCTTCGGCATCGAGAGGTCGATCAGCCCCGCGCTGCCAGCCGCCGGCGTGTCCAGCAGCGTCAGCACCAGCTTGAAATTGCCAGCCGGCGGCAGCGCCAGCCAGTTGCCGGCGGAGGCATCCTTCGAGACGACGATCGAAAAGCTGGAATCGCTGTCGCGTAGCACGTTCCAAGAGTTGATTGCTGCCGGGCGGCCGGGTTGGGCTGCCAGCGGCTTGCCGTCCGGGGCGACGGAGAACAGCGTCCAGAGCCGCGCCGGCGGCGTCTGGCCGCTGATGCGGTAGCGGCATCCGGCCGACAGCCGGTCATGCCCATCGTCGTCGCCAGCGGTGAATTCCAGCCCCTCAGCGGTGCCGTAGAGCAGCCGTCCGTCGCGGGCGCGGTGGGATTTGGCATAGGGGTCGGCGTCCACGGTATGCAGCGCCGGAAAGGCCTGCCAGGCGCCAAGCCGGATCGCGCCGAAACCGGCGCTGGCATCGAGCGCATAGAGCGTGAACAGGATGCCGCCGCCAAACGCAATGGCCAGCGACAGCGCGACCAGAAGAGGAACCCGAAACACAGCGGCGTCCTTGTGAGAACTCAAGCGTCAAGCTTATTCCTGATTCTGCCGGGAGGGGGAAGGGCGGGATGGTCCGTGGGCCGAGCGCGCCCCTGCCAAAGCTTCGGCGAATGTGGCACATTGCCGGAAATTTCGTTCTTGCAAAGGACACGCAATGATCCGGCTGCTGTCACCCGACGATGTAGATCTGTTTCGGTCCATTCGCCTCGAAGCCTTGCGAGCCTCGCCGGAAAGTTACGCCAGTAGTGTCGAGGATTGGCAGGACCTTCCAGATCAGGAATGGCGCCGCCGTCTGGTGGACAATGATGTCTTCATCGCAGTCGAAAACCACCTGCCGGTTGGGATCATGGCGCTTGCGCGGCAGCGCCCAGCCAAGAAGGCGCACCGCGCCATGATCCAGATGGTCTATCTGCGCGAGAATGCCCGCGGCAGGGGGCTTGCGGAAGCGCTTCTGGAAGCATTGGTGGAATTTGCCCGTGGCCAGGGCATTCGCCAGCTGGAGCTCGCGGTCAGTGCCGAAAATGATGTTGCGATCCGCTTTTACCGTCGCCGGAGCTTAACCGAGATCGGTCGAATACCCTGCGCATTGTTGCACCAGGGCAGGGAGATCGACGAAATTCTCATGGCCAGACGGATCGTCGCCCTAAAAAACTGAAGACGGGAATCGATTCGCCGGTATTGAGCCTCACCCGGACGGCAACCCGCGAGCTGTCTCGAAAGCCTCTACGCCGGGGCTTCCCGGATGCCGACGCGAAATATCGGTTTCGTTTATCAACACACGCGGGAGATTTACGAAACGGTTCGCAAAATCGAGGATTGCAACACCAGTATCGGTTTTTCTGCATGGGTTGAACCGAGTAATTTCCGGTCAATGGCAACTAACGACCCTTGAGATAGCAGACTATTCCAGACGCTTGGGCGCTCCACATATTGCAGTGCACTATGAGCCCATCTCCGGGCTCGGTCGATCAGGCAAAAAGGAAAAGCCATGCAAAAGCTCCTCTCCGCTCTAGCCCTATCAACCGCAATCCTTCTCGGGCAGTCGGCTGCCCGGGCCGCTCCCGCCGACGATGCGATCGCCGGTTGGACCTCGCTTGGAACCTATGTCTTCGGCACCAGCGCCGTGGCCGGCACGGGCGAAACTGCCATCACCAACAAGGCGCAACTGG